>NZ_QBUY01000008.1 GCF_003121405.1 Paraburkholderia sp. C35
CTCGAAATGCTGGCAGCGGCGCCGTACAACGGACGCGCGGACATGCCGGAAATCGCGCGCTCGCTGCATCTGGAAGTGGACGATCTGTTCCCGATCGCCGAAGTGCTGCAGCATCTCGCTTTCGCCGACATGCGTGAAGGCGATGTGATCCTCACACCGGCCGGCCGCGAGTTTGCCGATCTGGGAACCCAGGAGCGCAAGGCGCTGTTTGCGAAACATCTGCTGCGCCAGGTGCCGCTGGCTGCACGCATCAAGGAAGTGCTCGACGAACGTCGGGGACACCGTGCGCCGCGCGTGCGCTTCGAACAGGAGCTGGAAGACTTTATCGTCGACGAGGTTGCGCAGGACGTGCTCGATGCCGTGATCGACTGGGGTCGCTATGCCGAGATTTTCTCGTACACCGACAAGACGGAAGTCTTCAGTCTCGCGGACG
Organism: Paraburkholderia sp. C35; assembly: GCF_003121405.1. Classification (GTDB taxonomy): domain Bacteria; phylum Pseudomonadota; class Gammaproteobacteria; order Burkholderiales; family Burkholderiaceae; genus Paraburkholderia. The sequence goes on from NZ_QBUY01000008.1 coordinate 434, forward strand.
TCGAAGCCTGAGCGTGGCAGTGGTTTCGGTTGCGAAGCACGACCGGGCGCGATGACCACGCGGCGCCGGCCGCACAATCCGGCTTATTTCCGGCTTATTTCCTGCGCCGCTGACTCATGAGCTTGACGATATTGTTCGTCGGTCGGCTGGTCATGAGGCGCGCGATGTCGTCGAGGTGAACCCAGCGGCACTTCGCGATTTCATTGCTGGGACGCGCTTTGGCGCGATTCGGGATTTCGCAGGCGAACACGTGATGGTGCTTCTGCTTGCCGCGGAAATCGAAGAGATGTTTGGCCGATTTCCCGGCCAGCCGCGTTTCCTCCTTGAGTTCACGAAGCGCGGCGACCGCGCTGTGCTCCCCCTGCTTGAGGATTCCGCCCGGTAATGCCCACTTCGATTGATTACGTGCGACCAGAAGAATTCGCTTGCCTCTACGACAGATCACGGTGGCGCGTTTCTTCAAACCGGACTCCCGCTTGTATTCCAGATTATTAGGGGACACTCGTTGCGCCAGTACATGCGGCGATACTGACTTAGCCCGGTATCCTAGTACATAAATATGCATGAGTGGCAAAGACATAATCGAAAGCCGACTCACTCGCCACAGGCCATACAATATTTCATCAAGGCGTCACAATATTTGCTGTACGCGCGAATTGATGTGATAAGGTCTCGGCAGAACTTTTTCGTCCGATTTGAGGCTCAAATGGATATGGATGGTGACTGGCCTTTGCCGAGGCTCAACGCGCTATTCAAGGTTGACCGAAAAGCGACGGGTCCATCGCTTTCAAAAACGAGTTCGATCGCCAGCACGTTTTCTTCGCTGGCAACGCCTGTTGTCGCCGAGGCCGTGCAACGCGCGAAAGCACTCTCCACCAGCAGCGATGTCGAAGGTTTTCATCAACTTCGCGTCGCCTTCCGGAAATTGCGTGCCCTGTTCTGGGCGTATTCCCCTTATCTCGGCGCGGAGGCAACCGCACAGGCCACGGAAGAATTCAAGCGCCTCGCGGCCATGGCGGGCGTCACGCGCGACTGGGACATTGCGGGCGATCTGCTGAAGGCCGCGCAGGAATCGGGTGCATCGATCGATCCCCTCGTCATGGCGGCACGTGAGAAACGTGCGCAAGCGGTATTGCATAGCCGGACAATGATTCAAGCCGACCATGTCGAAACGTTCCTCAACGAGGTGCTGCTTCGCGCGCAGACCATCTTGCAGTCCGAGTGCCGTGACCGTCCTGTTCGCGCCTTTGCCGAAAAGCGCGTCAGGCTGGCGCAGCGCTCGCTTCAAAAGCGCAGCAAACTGGCCGCTCGCGACGAGATCACGCACGAAGAAAATCTTCACGATGTGCGCAAGGCGGGGAAAAGACTCCGTTATCTGCTCGAGTTCTTTCAGCCTGTTATCAAGGGCGGGCAGGGCCGCACCATCAAGGCATTGACGTCCGTGCAGGACGAGTTGGGGCGCTTCAACGACATCGCCGCCAGCGAGACACTGATCCGCAGCACGTCATTCAGCGATGTCCCACCCGAAGTCGTGCAGGCATCGCTGCGCTGGCTGGAAGAGCAGAAGTACCAGCGCATGCAGGCCGCTTCGCAGCGGGTGCGGGATATTATGGCCTGAGCCCGTATTCAAGCCAGTGAGTACCGCATGATTACGCCTTAGCCGTCTTTCGCGCCGTGCGCGCACCCGCAGGCTTCTCGACGAGGCCGCATTGCTGGATGACTTGCTGCAGATGCTCCGGGCCCGCCGTGATGGCGCTGAGTGCCGTCATCACGACGAATTCAATCAACCTGGGGATAGCCACTTTGGTGTCGGCGCGCGGCGCGCGGTTCGCCAGCAGCAGCGTGGCGAGGCCGTGCTCCATGCTCCACGCCGCATGCGTCACCAGCTTCAGATCGGCCTGGCTCCAGCCACTTTCGATGGCCAGCGCTTCGATGGTGTCGGAGAACAGACCGAAAGAGCGGTTACTTTCCTCGATGAGTTCCGGGTACGCCTGATGGGCCACGATGCGTGGCCCGATCATCAGGCTGAACAGCCCGTTGTGGCGCTGCGCGAACTCGATATAGACCCGCATCATCCGATACGCTTTGGTGAGCGCCGTATCGTCGCTGTCGCGGATGGCAACCCGCAGTGCAGCGAGATCACGGTAGCCGCTTGCCGCGATCGTGGCCAGCAGTTCGTCGATACCCGCAAAATGCCGCGACGGCGCCGCTTCCGACACCCCCACCATACGCGCGAGAGATCGCAGGCTCAGGTCTTGTGCCGAGACCTCCATGAGCGCGCTGCGCCCCGCTTCGATAAGCGCGTTGCGCAGATTGCCGTGATGGTAATCCGCGTTCTTCGCGATAGATGGCTTCGGACTCACGTGATCTTTGTTCAAGGAGCAAATCAAGGAAACGATTATAAATTCCGCTCGGAGAGGCACGCAATATTGCGGATTACGTGGCCCGTTGAGCGGGCAGATCGTCAACGCGCGAGCGCCTGCTGATAACGCGTTGCACGCCGAACAGAAGCACGATCACGCCGAGCGCCTGCACGCAGGCCACCATGACGAATCCGCTCGCATAGGTTCCCGTGGCATCGCGAACGTAGCCGATCAGAAGCGGCGTGACGAATCCCGCGACGTTGGCGACCGAGCTGATCAACGGCACGCCAACCACCAGCGATTTGCCGCTGAGCAGGCCGACGGACATCTGCCAGAACAGCGTAATGCCCGCGCCTGTTCCAGCGAAGCCGAGCACGAGCAGCAGGAATGTCGCGATCGTGCTGCTGTGCCAGACCAATACAAGCCCCGACAGGCTGACCGCCGTGAAGAACGAGGCGAGCGCGCAGAACAGCCGTCGGCGGTGCGGTGCGCCGCCAATGCTGCAGATGAGCACATTGCCGATTGCCCCGAGCATGCAGGCGCCCGCCACTGCGCTGCCAATCTCCCGGTATCCGCCGAAACCGGCCTCACGAAGGATCGTAGGAGAGAAGAAAAATAGCGCCGCCGTTGCGGCAAGCAGGCAGAAGTAAGCGGCACTCAGGATCCAGACAGCCGGGTTCAGGAGTAGTGAGCGCTCGTCGTTGCCAATGTCGTCAGTCGTTTCGGCGTGGTCACGGAGATCGTCTTCGATAAGCTGGCGTTGCCGAGGCGACAGCCATTTTGCGCTGCGTGGCAGATCGGGAAGGAGCGCGAACGCAACGCACGCCAGCGCGACGGTGGGGAGTGCCTGAGTGAAGAACATCCAGCGCCAGCCCTGAAGCCCGAACAGTCCGTTCAGATGTTCGAGTGCGAATCCTCCCATCAGGCCGATCGTGACCGTCGAGAACAGCGAGCCTGAATGGAAGATGCTGAAATTGCGGGTGCGCCGTTTTCCCGCGAACCACGCATTGAAGTACAGCACCACACCGGGATAAAAACCCGCTTCGAATACGCCGAGCAGAAATCGCAGCGCGTAGAACGTCGGTGCGTTGTCGACGACCGTCATCGCTACGCTCGTCAAACCCCAGCCGCCCGCGATACCGGCAAGCACCGCGCGCGCACCGAACTTCTTCTGCAGCATGGTTGTCGGAATGCCGAACAGCACATAGCCGATGAAGAAAAGACCCGCACCCAATCCATATACCGTTTCGCTGAACCGCAGATCAGTGATCATCTGCAGCTTCGCGAAGGCGACATTCGAGCGCCCGACCCACGCCAGCATCCATAAGCCGAACAGGATCGGCAATATTCTCCATTGCGCAGAAGCATAAGCCTTGCGCAGGAGGGCGCTATCTGGCGATGAACCGTCTATACCCGCTTGCTTCACCCCTTCCATTCGCTCCTCCGATGTGTTGCGTGAGATAAGTGCGCACATCGCCTGTTGTGAAAACGGTGGCGGCTTGTGTGCAGGGCGCTACCTGTCGCGCTTGTCGGTTGCGTTTGCTCACGACGGCCGGCAGCGCGACAGGTGGTCGTGCCTAGATGGACTGCGCTTCCGCAAGATCCACGGTGTCGATCTTCACGGCCGACGGCGGCGGGCCGCCCAGGAGAATGCCCACGTCGATCGCATGCCGGATCTCGGCATCGTCCAGACCTGCTTCGCGGAACACCTGCTCGTTGTGTTCACCCCTGAACGCGGGCGCGCTGCGCATGCCGAGATCGTCGTCGGAGAAATGCCACGGATAGCCGTGCAGCAGATACGAACCGCCGCTACGATCCGGGACTTCCTGCACGGCACCCCATTGCTTTGCCCAGTCCGTTTCCGCCAGTTCCTTAAGCGTGCGAATCTGGCCGATTGCGATCTTGGATTCGTCGAGTTGCGCATCGAGCGTCTTGAGATCGCGGAACGACAGCATCCATGTCTGGATCAGTGCGTGCAGGGCCTTGTAGTTCTGCAAGCGGCGTTCAGCGGTGCAAAAGCGCGGATCTTGCGCGAGGTCGATCCGGCGCATCGCGCGCAAATAGTTCGTGAAGGTATTGCTGCCGACAATACTCTGCGCCGCCACGAACTCCTCGCCACCAGGGCCGACGAAATGTGGACCGTCGGCGGCACCGAGAATGCCGGGTTCCGCACCCGTATCGATACCCGCGAGATCGAGGTGCGCACGCTCGTTGATGGACAGCATCACGGCCGCCATCGCGACATCGATATACTGGCCGCGCCCCGTCACTTCCCGTTTGCGCACAGCGGCGAGCACGGCGATCGTCGCCTGCAGACCGGCGTAGACGTCCGCGTGCGAGAGGGGATCGGTCCATCGGCGGTCATCGCCTGCGCTTTCGAAATGGCGCAGCGTGTTGTGCGTGAACCCGGCTTCGGCCTGCACCGTCGGCGCGTACGCCATGCGTGAAGCCCACGGGCCGTGCTGGCCGTAGCCCGTGATCGATACATAGACCAGCCTGGGATTGCGCTTCGCGAGCGTGTCGTAGTCGAGTCCGAACCCCTTGAGCGTGCCCGCCCGAAAATTCTCGACGATGATGTCGGCCTCGTCGCACAGGCGCAGCACGAGTTCGCGTGCGTGCGGCACGTTCAGATCGATGCTGACGTTGCGCTTGCCGCTGTTCTGCTGCGCGTAGTAGCCCGACATGCCATCGCGATTCGGGAACGCCGCACGCGACACGTCCGGCCGCGGCGGCTCGATCTTGATCACATCGGCGCCGAGATCGGCAAGGGTCCGTGCACACAGCGGACCGGCGAGCACGCGCGAAAAATCGACGACCTTGAGTCCTTCGAGTGGTCCGGCCATGTCAGTTTCCTTCGAAAATGGCCGTGCCGGGGCCGGCCGCATTGAAGGCCTCCAGTCCACGCCTGATATCGTGCGATGCCCAGATCGGCTTTTGCACCTCGAACATCGCCTCATCGGCGGCAGCGATGCCCTCGTTGACGGCGACCCGTACGAGTTGCTTGGTGGCTGCATGCGCGACGGTCGGGCCCGCCGCCAGTTCCTGTGCAATCGACAAGGCGACTTCATCGAGTTTGTCGTCGGGCACGACCAGATTGATGAGGCCCCAGCGTTCGAGCGTGGCCGCATCGTAACGGCGGCCGAGCATCGCCAGTTCTTTGGCACGTGCCGGGCCGGCGCGCATCACCTGACGCTGGATGCCGCCGAGCAGCGGATGCAGACCGAGCGCGACTTCGACGGAGCCGATCTTGGCCGATTCCGCAACCACGCTGTAATCGCAGGCCAGCGCCACTTCGAAGCCGCCACCGAGACAGGTGCCGTTCACCGCGACGACGATCGGGATAGGCAGCGTCTCGAAGCCGCGCAATACGTCCAGCGGATCCATCAGCGCCTTGCCTTGCTTCGCAATGCGATCAGGAAAGAGCGACACTTCTGCGCCCGCCGAAAAGTGGCGCAGGCCGCTGCGCAGCAGGATGGCGCGCGAGCCGCGTTTCACGGCCGCGTCGAACTCATCGAGCAGGGCGCGGTACAGCGTCGGCCCCATCAGGTTATGCGGGCGACGGTTCATCGTGAGAACCGTGACATGACCTTTGAGTTCTCTCAGAACAATGGGTTCGTCCATGCTTGCTCCATTTCTTCGGTATTTATGTTAATAACATTAACATTTGGATAAAAAATAAGGCCGCGACGGCGCGCGACGCATTCAGTCGTCGAGACCGGCCACGACGCGTGCGTCCCGTTCGGCGCCATCGCCGAGTACGTCCAGCGCTTTCTGATAGGCGTCGCTCTGGAAGGTGGCGAGCGCCAGTTCGAAGCTCGGAAATTCGACCACGACCGTGCGTTCCTTGAGGCCCGCCTGGAACGCCACGACCTCGCCGCCGCGCACCAGAAACTTCCCGCCTGCTGCTTTCACCACGTCTGTCGCGAGCACGCCGTACGCTGCCAGCCTGCTTGCATCGTGGACTGCGCGATACGCAGCCACCCAGTATCCCTTTGCCATTTCGCTTCCTCAGTCGATGAAGTACAGGACAATGGTAACGGCGTTAACATAAACTTCAATGAGGGTAATTCCTGGGCCGAAAGTGCTGGGCAGAACGAGTGTTAACGGTGCTAACATAAATCGATGCAATGACTCAATTTTTCTGCGGAGAACTTCATGCCGTACACCACTATCAATCCTGCTTCGGGCGAACTGCTCGCCACCTTCGATGACATATCGGACACATTGCTCGAAGAAAAACTCGCCGCGGCGCAGCGTGCGTATGAAACCGACTGGCGCCGTCGCCCGGTTGACGAGCGGGCGCGCATCGTGTCGCGCGCTGCCGCGCTGTTGCGGGACAAGGTCGATGAATATGCCGGTTATCTGACGCTGGAAATGGGCAAACGCAGCGGCGAGGCGCGTAAGGAGGTGGAGTCGGCGGCCAACATACTCGACTACTACGCAAAGCATGCACAAGCGTATCTGCAGCCGCGAGCGCTTGCTGAAGCGCCTGGCTCGGCCGTGCATATCGAGCCGATCGGCGTGCTGTTCGGCATCGAGCCGTGGAACTTCCCGTACTACCAGATCGCGCGCGTCGCCGGCCCGCAACTGATGGTGGGCAACGTGCTGCTGCTCAAGCATGCGGAAAGCGTGCCGCAATCCGCACTGGCTTTTGCGCGGCTTTTTGAAGAGGCAGGCGCGCCCGAAGGCGTCTACACGAATCTGTTCATTTCAATCGAACAGGCAGGCCGCGTCATCGACGATCCGCGTGTGCAGGGCGTGACGTTGACGGGCAGCGAGCGCGCCGGCGCCGCCGTCGCCGAACGCGCGGGGCGCAATCTGAAGAAGGTCGTGCTCGAACTGGGCGGCAGCGATCCCTTCATCGTGCTCGAAGATGCGCCGCTCGACTGGGCGATCCAGAGCGCTGTCGCGGGCCGCATGCTGAACGCGGGGCAGTGCTGCGTAGGTTCCAAGCGCATCATCGTGGTCGGCAAGACGCGCGGCGAGGCCTTTCTCGAAGGCTTCGCCAGACAGATGACTGCCCTCAAGACAGGCGATCCCGCTGATCCATCGACATCCGTTGCACCGCTTTCGTCAGAGCGCGCGTTGACGCTGCTGCTGGCACAGATCGATCGCGCGGTGTCGCACGGCGCGCGGGTCGTGTGTGGCGGCAAGCGTGTCGAGCGTCCGGGCTTCTACCTGCAGCCGACTGTTCTCGCCGGGATCGCGCCGACCAATCCCATCTTTGCGGAAGAGCTGTTCGGTCCCGTCGCCGCGTTTTACATCGTCGAGGATGAGGCCGCCGCAATCGCGCTTGCGAATGGCACACCGTATGGACTCGGCGCGTCGGTGTTCACTGCCGACACGGAACATGGCGAGCGGGTGGCGGCGCAGATCGAAAGCGGCATGGTGTTTATCAACCAGCCTTTCGGCACTGCGCCGGAACTGCCTTTTGGCGGCGTCAAGCGCTCGGGTTTCGGCCGCGAGCTGTCGCAACTCGGCTGCGACGAATTCGTCAACAAGAAGCTCATCAGGGTCGCGCCCGTCGGCGCTGCGCCGTTCGGTCCCGCGCGCGCTGCCTGACGACATGGGGCGCTCCACGGCGACACTTTATTCATCTTTCATTCGAACCCACACCATGACAAGCAAGACGATCATCAGCTGTGCGCTGACTGGCAGCGACGACACATTCCGGATCAATCCCGCCGTGCCCATCACGCCCGAGCAGATTGCCAACGAAGCGATAGCGGCCTGTGAAGCCGGCGCGAGCATCGCGCACATTCACGTCCGCCATCCCCGGACCGGTGCGCCGAGCACGGACGTGGCGCATTACGCGGAAGTCGTATCGCGCATCCGTGCGAGTGGATGCCCGATATTGATCAATCTGACCACAGGGCCAGGCGCGCGTTTCGTTCCGAGCGATGAAGACCCGAACCGCGGCAGCGAACTCAGCACGATGATGACACCCGAGGCTCGCGTGCAACATGTACTCGAATTGCGCCCGGAAATCTGCACACTCGATGTCGCGACGATGAACTTCGGCAATCGCGCCTTCGTGAACGTGCCGGATCATCTGGTGAAGATGGCGAAACTGATCGAACAGGCTGGCGTGAAGATTGAAATCGAAGCATTCGATCTGGGGCATATCCGTCTCGCACGGCATCTGATCGAAACATACGGAATCCTGCAGTCGCCTGTTTTTCAGTTGTGCCTCGGCGTGCCCTGGGGCGCATCGGCCGACACCGAGAGCCTGCTGGAGATGAAGCGCTATCTGCCGGATAACGCGCGCTGGTCGGCATTCGGTATTTCGCGTGCCCAGTTTCCGATCGTGGCGCAGAGCGTGATTCTGGGTGGCAATGTCCGCGTCGGACTCGAAGACAACCTGTATCTGGCGAAAGGCGAACTCGCGCCGGGCAATGCGTCGCTAGTCAAGCGCGCGGTTAGTATCGTCAGGAGCATCGGCGCCGAGGTGGCGACGCCTGACGAGGCACGCAGCATTCTCGGCATTGCGCCTCGCAAACAGGCCACCGTGTAGCTGCAATGCATGGTTTTTAACCGGTAGCCTATGCTTGGTCTACCTATATCGCCGCCTCGCTGATGTCGGATTCTTCGCGTCACGCAAAAGACCCGAATGTTCCGACATAAGCAACGCGGCATCTATCGATGTATGGAGACAACGATGCCTTTGTGGAATATCTATCATCCTGTCGGCGCCTACACGCCGGAAGACAAACTGGAGATGTCGAATCGGATCGCCGACATTTACATCATCCCGCGCTTCTATGTCGGCGTGCTGTTTCATGAGCAACCGAAAGACTCGTTCTTCATGGGAGGCGAATCGCGAGAGGACTTCGTCAGAATCCGGCTGGATCAATTCGCGCGGCACATCTCCAAAGATGTCGAATGGACGGAGTCCTGGCTACGCAAGGCCAATGCCGCGATTGCGCCGTTCGTTCAGGAACGCGGCTATCACTATGAATTGCATGTGGGGGAAACGCCGCGCGAGCTGTGGTTGATCGACGGCATTCGCCCGCCGCGGCCCGATACGGAAGCCGAGAAGAAATGGAAACGCGAGAACCGGGCTTCGGCTTTTGATCCGAGCGAGGGTTGACGCGCGCTGCAAGCCATCTAATGGATGGACTGCGGTCAATGCCGGGCATTGGCCGCAGTCTGGTTGGGCGTTGCCCGATAGCGGCACGGACGTATGACCGAAGCTGGAGGTCTGGGCATCCATGCGTTCCAACGGTTGCATGACAAGACAGATGAGAGGTATTCACTGACGGCCTGTCTAACGAGCCGATGCAGCCGAATGCTTCGCGCGTTTGCGCGCCGGATTTGCCTTTCGCGATTCAGTTTCAGCCGCAAGACCCAGCCTCTTTCGCAATACAGGCACAGCGAAATCGATGAAAGCTCGCAGCTTGAGCGGAATCTGTCCCTGACCCGCATACATCAGATGGATTGGCATAGGTTTCGGATCGAAGGCTTCCAGCAGCCGCACGAGCTTGCCGGATTCGAGCAACGCCTCGATCTGGTATGACGCCAGGCGTGCGATGCCAGCCCCTTCCACGGCAGCGACGACTGCAGCCTCCACTGAATTGACGAACAGCCTCGACGGCACTTCGACTTCGATGGTTCGTGCTTTCGACTGAAACGCCCAGTTGCTGCCCACGGCATAGGCTTCATACGCGATGCAGTCGTGCGACAGCAGATGATCCGGTTTCGTGGGCGTGCCGTGCGCCGCGAGGTAGGCGGGGCTGGCGCACACCATTTGCCCGAGCAGGCCGATGCGCGTGCTGTTTAGCCTGCTGTCTGGCTGCTCGCCAACGCGCAGCACCAGATCGACGCGCTCTTCCAGCAGATTGACCAGGCGGTCCGTCATTTGCACGCGCATACGGATACGCGGAAACGCACGCAGAAACTCGACGATGACAGGCATAACATGCATGCGCCCAGCACGGGCGGCATGCTGACGACCAGTTCGCCTTGTGGTGCGTGGTATTCGCCGGAAGTCGTACGCTCGATTTCCGCGATGTCTTCGAGCACGCGCCGGCACGAGGCCACATAGCCGCGTCCGGCCTCCGTGAGAGTCAAACTGCGGGTGCCGCGCACGACCAGCCGCACGTTCAGGTGCGCCTCCAGTTCCGATACGCGACGGCTCACGGTAGCCAGCGGAATGTTGAGTTTCCGGCTTGCGGCGGAGAGGCTGCCCGTGTCGATCGCCGCCAGCAGGATCACCATCGCCTCGAGTCGATTCATGTGCCTTCCACCAAAGAAAGGAGGGTTCCCAATTCTACCGGCTACCGGTGAGCCCGGCAGAGGCATAGATTGTCGCTTTCCGGAGCTGCCGGTAGTTACCCCGAGGACGTCGCCCATGTTGCTCGATACGCTCAAAGTGAACCGCGACGGCGCGGTTCTGTTCGTCGAAATCGCCGCGCCGCCCATGAATCTGCTTGGCCCGGCACTCGTGCATGATCTGGTCGCGCTGATCCGCGCAGCGGAAGCCGACGACACGGTCAAGGTGCTGGTGTTCCGCAGCGCCGACCCCGACTACTTCATCTCCCACGTCGATGTGAACAAGGTGAAGGAGTACCGCGACGAAGCCGCGAAATTGACAGGCGAACCATCGATTGCGCTGCTGTTTCGTCACCTGAGCGCTAGCCGTCTTGTCTCCATTGCGCAGATCGAAGGGCGCGTGCGGGGCGCGGGAAGCGAATTCGTGCTGGCCTGCGACATGCGCTTCGCGGCACGCGAGACGGCCGTATTCAGCCAGATGGAGGCTGCGTTCGGACTGATTCCCGGCGGCGGCGCGGCGCAGTTCCTGACTCGCCTGATGGGGCGAGGCAGGGCGCTGGAAGTGATGTTGAGTGCGTCGGACTATGACGCGGATATCGCCGAACGCTATGGATGGATCAATCGCGCGCTTCCTGCCGCAGAACTCGATGCGCACGTTGAGTCGCTTGCACGCCGCATCGCGCGCTTTCCTGCGGCTGGGCACGCTATCGTCAAGGAGCGCGTGAACGCTATTTCACTCGCGCCGCTCGACGATTTCCGGCGCGACTCCGAACTCTTTGGGCAAAACGTGCGGAGCGAGGCTGCGCAGCGCCGGATGGCTGATGCGGTCGCGCGTGGCTTCCAGACGCGTGAAGCGGAGCTGGATCTCGCGCGTCTGCTCGGCGAACTCGATGACGCCACGCCCATTCGAAGCGCGTAGCGCCAATCGTGATCAATGCCCCTGCAGCAACCCAATACAGAGCGCGATGCCGAACGCGTACGTTCCCATCGCGGCGATGGCGCGGGCGGGATTGGGCTTCGACATGGTCGGCCACGCAACGAGGGCGACCACCAGCAGCAGCCGGCATGCTGTCGCGCCGGCCATGCACCAGACCTGCCAGTCAGTTGGGTTGCGCATGCCAATGTAGAGAAAGAGCACGGCCAGAAACGGCGCATATTCAGCTGTATTGCCGTGAGCACGGACCAGTTTGGTGAGCAGGCGGTCCGGCTCGGGCGCATAGCCGCTGAGGATGCCGTTTCGGGTGCGCTCGATCGAGATGGCCAGCCCGAGAAGGAATAAGTTCAATCCCAGTAGAGCGGTGCAGACCAGGGCGGTGCTATTCATTGAATGTGCCTTGAAAGTAGGATTGGCTCGTGAATGGGACTGTCGTCGTCCCTGAAACAAGGTTACGTTGAATTCACAGAAGGGTGCTATTGCACGATGGTATTGGCGACATGCTGGCATCCCGCAAGCAAGTATTGAATCTTGATGGTTATACTGTGTGCATATGCACGTCGTTACCCGTATTTCTCATAGGATTGGGATAGCTAAGCTTAATACGGGCGTGCGCAGCAGACGAACACGACTGTCTGATGATTGCAGATTTGCCGGTATTTCAAGGCGTTTTTGCTTGTGTCGATAGTCACGCATTCATCGCATTTCGCCGCGAGACAAAAAGGCGAACCGTTTTCTGGATTGTCATGCAAATCGACATCGAAGGCCGCCAGTCTGTGGACGCACGCTTGCTAGGTGGACAGCGCCTGCTAGAAATGATTGCCGTGGGCTTGCCATTGCCCGCAGTACTGAATGAAATGCGGCAACTGGTAGAGAAACTGGTGAGCGGGTGCCGCTGCGGAATCTCGCTGACCGATCCCGACACCATGAGATCGCTGCGAGTGGGCGCACCGAGTCTCATGCATGGCGACACGGAAGCTAATGTTGATCTCGTCTGCGCGGAATTGAGATCCTATGATCGGGCAAGCTCCCGGAGCGCGCCCATCATCGTGCCGGATATCGCGTCGGATACCCGCTGGCCGCAGGCGTGGCGCGAACGAAGCGTCGCCGCAGGCCGGCGCGCCTGCTGGGTGACACCGATCCTGTCGCGCACCCACGACGTGCTGGGGAATCTCGCGCTGTATTCGCCAGTACCGGGACAACCCGATCCATTTCAGCGTGATGTGATGGCGGAGTTCGCGCACATCGTGAGCGTAGCGATGGAGCGCGCAAGAATCGATCGGTCGTTGGGGAGAAGCGAGGCGTGCTTTCGTGCGATCGTCGAGACGACGCCAGAGTGCGTGAAAGTGATCACGCGCGACGGCACGCTGCTGCGGGTCAACTCCGCAGGAAGCACGCTGGCGGGAACCGGCGATCCCGCTGCACTGATCGGAGCGTGCTTCTACGATTTCGTCGCGGCAGAACATCGCGACCGCTATGTCGAGTTCAATCGCGAGATATGCTCGGGCAAGACAGGCTTTCTGGAGTTCGACATCGTCACGTTGAACGGCGAGCGCCGCCACATGGAAACGCACGCCGCGCCATTACAGCACAGCGATGGATCGATTGTGCAACTGGGCGTGACGCGCGACATCACGGCACGCAGGCAGGCTGCCGAGCAGCTGTGGAAAAGTGCGGCCCTGATGGCCAAAGTCGAGCAGATCAGCTTGAGCGGAAGTTTCTGCTGGCGTCCTTCGACGGGCGGTATCAGCTGTTCCGAGCAGATTTACCGGATCTACGAAATCGAGCCGGGGACAAAGATCACGATGGATCTCATTGTGGCGCGCGTTCACCCAGACGATCGCCACATCGTCGACAACGCGCTGGAGCACGCCCACGATGCCGAAGACATGGAGTGCGATTACCGTCTGCTCCTGCCTGATGGTTCGATCCGGTACGTGCGCATGCAGGCGCATGCGACCTTCGGTGCACACGGTCATCTCGACTACATCGGCGCGGTGCAGGACGTAACGGAACGCAGGCAATCGGAAGACGCGGTGTACGGCTTGCGCGCAGAACTCGCGCACGTCAGCCGCGTCAACGGGCTGGGTGCGCTGTCTGCATCGATTGCCCATGAGATCAATCAGCCGCTGGCGGGCATCCTGACCAACGCCCGCCTGCTGGTGCGCCTGCTGGGTGCGCAGCCGCCCAATATCGACGCTGCGCTCGAAACGGCGCAACGCACGATCCGCGACGGGCAGCGCGCTTCGGAGGTGGTGACCCGCCTGCGCGCGATGTTCAGGAAGGACGTCGCGCTGACGGATGCCGTGGATCTGGGCGAAGCCGTCCATGAAGTGATCGAGTTGCTGCGCAGCGAGATACGCAGGAAGCGGATCGTCCTGCATCTGAAGATAGCCGGCGATCTGCCTCCTGTGACGGGCGACAGGATTCAGTTGCAGCAGGTCGTGCTGAATCTGCTGCTCAACGCGGTCGAGGCGATGCAGGGCGTGGGCGAGCGTCCGCGACGCATCCTCGTCAGGATCGACCGCGACGGCGCTGGCCACCTGTGCGTGAGCGTGATCGACACAGGAACAGGATTCGATCCCCAAGACGCGGCCCGGCTCTTCGACGCGTTTTACACGAGCAAGCGCGAAGGAATGGGCATTGGCCTGTCCGTGAGCCGCCATATCGTCGAACGTCATGGCGGCCGGATCTGGGCGACCTCGAACGAGGGATCCGGTGCCACCTTTGCCTTCTCGCTCCCATGCCGTGCTGCATCTGTGATGGAGCAGAACCGTGCCGCCGTGCAGTTGCAGGACGCCTGCGCCGGGTGTGAGTGAATGGCGATGAGGATCTCAACATGACGGAAGTCCCGCTTGTCGCCGTGGTCGATGACGATGAATCCGTGCGCGAGTCGCTGCACGAATTGCTGCGTGAATTCGGCTTTGCGGTCAGGTCGTTTGCATCGGCGGAAGCGTTTCTGGCTGCCCGTCATATCGACGACGCACGGTGTCTCGTCACTGACATCGACATGCCGGGCATGTCCGGCTGCGATTTGCAGCAGGAACTGCTGCGGCGCGGCGACGACGTGCCGGTCGTTTTCATCAGCGCGCATGCCGACGACGTGCTGCATGCGCAGGTGCTGGAACAGGGCGCAGTCGCATGTCTGTGCAAACCATTCAGCGACATCGTCTTGCTGGAGACGATTCGCGCCGCGCTCAGCGGTGCCGTAACAGGAGGTCGCCGTGATACTGGCCAGTGAAACCGAACGTGAACCCGAAGCCGCATCGACCACGCTTGCCGAACCCGTCGTCTTTATCGTCGACGACGATGTGTCGGTGCGTGAATCGCTGCAGGCGCTGATTCACTACGCTGGTCTGCGGGCCGAAACCTATGCTTCCGCGCGTGACTTTCTCAAACGGCCTCGCGCGGTGGTGCCGAATTGCCTCGTGCTGGACGTCCGTCTGCCGGATATCGGCGGACTCGAGTTGCAGCGCCACATCGCGTCCCAGCGTAAGGAGATGCCGATCATCTTCATCACCGGCTATGGCGATGTGCCGATGACAGTGCAGGCCATGAAAGCGGGCGCGGTCGAGTTCCTCACCAAACCATTCGATGACGAGATCCTGCTGCGTGCCGTTCGCGCGGCCATCGCGCGCAGCCGCGCGGCGCTGGGGGAAGCCGCGAGGATGAGCGTGATCGAGGGCCGCTATGCGTCACTGAGTCGCCGCGAACGCGAGGTCATGGCGCTGGTCGTGTCGGGCTTGCTGAACAAGCAGGTGGGGTTCGAACTCGGCATCAGCGAAATCACGGTGAAGGCGCATCGCAGGCAGGTCATGCAGAAGATGAATGCCATCACGCTCGCGGACCTGATCAATGCGGCGCAGAAACTGCAGTTGGGCCGCACGCACGATGCGGCGCTGGAAGAGGCCGCATAACGGCCCAGTGATCCCACCACGCTGAAAATCCGGCGCGTTCTCACTGCCTGCCCTTGCGTTCAGCAGGGCGGGCCGCAGCCACGTTCACTCGTTGTCCTCAGACCGGTCGCGCGTCGACCCGGCATCGCACGACTGCGCGCCGCGCTCACCTATACCAAGGTGTCGCCGATACCTTTGAACAATAGAGCGCGCGCGGCCTTTCGCGTAACTTTGTTTCGGAACAGGACTCGACGGTCGAGTGCCTAGGTAAAGGCCTGTGCGCGACAGCGTTCGCAATCGTGTCGCTGCGCCAGAGATGGCCATATCAACAACAGGAGTTTGTATGCCAGACGATATCGCGCTTCAGCCCCTGACGCGTCGACGTTTTGTCGGCGCGGCAGCGGCGAGTATCGCGGCCGCCTCGTTGAGCGGGATTGCATTTGCAGAGACCAGTCAGACCATAGCCGACGTTGCACAGGCAACAGATGGCGACAAAACCGCAATCCGTCCGCTGCGGGCTCACGTGCCGGAGTCGCAACTCGTCGATCTGCGCCGACGTATCAAGGCGACCCGATGGCCCGAGCGTGAGACGGTCACGGATGCCACGCAAGGTGTGCCGCTCGCGACCATGCGCAAGCTCGCGCAATACTGGTCGACGGATTACAACTGGCGCAAGATCGAGGCGCGGCTGAATGCCTTGCCGCAATTCGTCACCGAGATCGACGGGCTGGATATTCATTTCATCCACGTTCGCTCGAAGCATCAGAATGCGTTGCCCATCATCGTGACGCATGGCTGGCCCGGCTCGATTATCGAGCAGATGAAGATCATCGATCCGCTGACCAACCCAACCGCGCATGGCGGAACGGCAGCCGATGCGTTCGATGTCGTGATTCCCTCGCTTCCCGGCTACGGTTTCTCGGGCAAGCCGACCTCGACGGGCTGGGACCCTGCGCGTATCGCGCGCGCCTGGGTGGTGCTGATGCAGCGCCTCGGATATCAACGCTATGTTGCGCAAGGCGGCGATTGGGGCAACGCGGTTACGGAGCAAATGGCGCTGCTCACGCCGCCGGGACTGCTCGGCATCCACACGAATATGCCGGCAACCGTGCCGGACAACATTGCCAGCGCGCTCAAGTTTGGCGACGCCGCGCCCGCCGGTCTGTCTCCCGACGAGAAGCACGCGTTCGACCAGCTCGACTTCTTCTACAAGCATGGACTCGGCTATGCGCAGGAGATGGCGGGCCGTCCGCAGACTTTGTACGGGATCGAAGATTCGCCGATCGGGCTTGCCTCATGGATGCTCGATCACGATGCAGCCAGTCTCGCGTTGATCTCGCGCGTGTTCGACGGACAGCCGGAAGGATTGTCGCGCGACGACGTGCTCGACAACGTCACGCTCTACTGGCTGACCGGCACGGGGATCTCGTCGGCCCGTCTGTACTGGGAAAACAGGCTCAATTTCTTTGCACCCAAGCACGTCACGATTCCCGTTGCCGTGAGCGTGTTTCCGGACGAACTGTATGCGGCGCCGCGCAGTTGGGCCGAGGGCGCGTATCCGAAGCTGATTCACTACAACCGGCTGCCGAAGGGCGGGCATTTCGCAGCCTGGGAGCAACCGCAAGCGTTTACGCAAGAGGTGAGAGCGAGTTTCCAGTCGTTGCGTTAGGCGGAGTGGCGGATTGCGCTACGCAGCGGGTGCCGGCTTCTATGTGCCGTTTGCGTGGCGCAGTTCGATGAGGTTTCGTGGGGCATGCCACTTACGATCGATTAATCGTGAATCAAGGTGATCGCTATGACTTGTCAGATTGAGAATGATATTGTCCGCCGTGCATTGATTGCATTATTGACGCCTGAAGCGACACGTGAAGCACGCCGCCTGGAACCCATCGATGACCGGCGCGCCAGAAAAGAAACGCCTCGACGACGCGGGCGCGCTGCCACGCCCGCCCGCATCTTTATTGTCGAACAGCCGACCTCACTCACGCTGACCGTGTGCTGGAGCGATCCGCAATCCGGGCACTACGGCGAACAACTGTGGCGGAAAGGCGTGGCACGTAGAGCATCTTTTTGTGTGTTGACGGGCGAGCGCATCCGTCCCGGCGATGCCGTGTTCCGCCCGCGTGCCGGTGAATCGCACCTGCCTGCGAATCGCGACTACATGCTGCTCGCGGCCGCCGTCCCCGCAGAAGCGAGCCTCGTCACCTGAGCATCGCGTTGCCTTCAAAGCGGCGACCGTGAGTGCATGGAAGGCCGTTTCACTGAAACGCAGGCAGTTACGCGTCAGGCAGGGCGTAATAGATTGCCCGCACCGACGCTCTTGCGTTTCTTCGCTTCTGTCTTGCGGCACATGTCGAGCAATACCCAGCGCGCGACGGTTTCCGGCCGGTCCATGCCGCACTGCGCGGAACGAATCTCCGCACCGGCGTAAACGATGACCGTTCCTTCTATCACCCGATAGGAACCCGTGTGCGTCACATCGGCGACGGTGACCGAAACAGGTCGTCTTTCTTCGTAATGAGCTGAAGCCACTTTCTTGATTTCTAATTGCAAAGTAAAAACTTAAACGTACGAATAACAATCGTCAACTGAATATACCTTTTGAAGCAAATGGCGTTGCAATAACAGCCAATAATCGGCGAAACGTCGCGTGCATGCCTATCTCGCCAGGCAGTGACTTACACTATTGGGCTGTGCCCGATATGGGAAAGCGAGCGCATCCGCTCGCCAGGTAATTACACGCGCTATCAAATCATGGACCTGAACCTGATCGGCCTGTTTGTCGAGATTGTCGAATCACGCAGTCTCAGCGCCGCGGCGCGCAAGCTCGGCATGACGCGTGCGAACATCAGTCAGCGGCTCAAGCTGCTCGAACGCGAAACGGGCGCGCAACTGCTGCGCCGCTCGACACGCAGCTTCGAACTGACGCAGGCAGGGCACACGCTGTACGACTGCGGCCAGCGCATGCTGGAAGACCTGAGCACGGCACGCGCGTCGATCGACTGTCTCGGGCAGACCTTGAGCGGCCGCGTTCGGATCAGCGTGCCGACGGGCTTTGGCCGCATGTTTCTCGGCGGCAAGCTGCTGGAGTGCGCACGCGCGCTTCCGGGCATCACGCTCCCCGTCACCTTCAATAACCGGATCGAAGATCTGATCGCCTCCGAAGTCGACGTCGCGATTCGCATCACGGCGACGCCGCCGCTCGATTACGTGGCGCGCAATATCTGTTCGATCGACTGGAACCTGGTGGCGTCGGCGGAGTACATCGAGAAGCATGGTCCCATCGACTGCCCCGGCGACCTCGAAAAGCAGACGCTGGTCGCGTCGCCGTATCCAGGCCGCCGGGTCACGATGACGCTCACGCATCGCGAAGACGAAACAGACGTTCACGTGATCACGATGCAGCCTGCGCTGCAGTCGTCCGATTATCCGTTCCTGACGGAAGCAGTGTGTCAGGGCATGGGCATCGGACTGTTGCCCGCCTATGTGCCGCACGCGCCGACGAGTTGCAAACTGCTGCGCGTGCTGCCGGAGTTTCGCGTGGCAGGCTTGCAGAACACCTTGTATATCGTGACGCTGCCCAACCGTTTTCCGTCCCCGGCGACGCAGGCGCTGATCGATTATCTGCGCGCCGAAATCCTCTCGCTCTCACAAACCTGGAGCTAGTCAGCGCGTTTTACTAGCGGTAGAAACAGGTCTGGTCCACGGCATTGCCTCGCCTCCAGTGTCAACTTTCAGTTAACAGTTCGTCAACTGCCAGTTGGATTGTCAATGTGCGCCGCGCATTTAACAATCAACCAACACGAAAACATGGAGACGCGGGATATGACTTCCGTTTCGCCGACGCTCGCCGTCAGGCGCGAGCTGCGCAATCGCATTCTTGTCGTGACTGTCGACAATCCACCCGTCAACGCGCTGGGTGTCGCCGTGCGCTGTGCGCTGAGCGACGTCATCGAAGCCGCCGAACATGATGCCGCCGTCGATGCCGTTGTGCTGATCGGCGCGGGCCGCAACTTCATCGGCGGCGCGGATATCAAGGAGTTTGGCAAGCCGCCCTTGCCACCGTCGCTGCCCGTGGTGTGCAACCGCATCGAAGCGTGCCGCAAGCCGGTCGTCGCGGCGATCCATGGCGCGGCGCTCGGCGGTGGTCTCGAGATCGCACTCGCGGCTCACTACCGGATCGCGCTCGCCAACGCCAGACTCGGATTGCCCGAAGTGACACTTGGCCTGCTGCCGGGCGCAGGCGGCACGCAGCGTGCGCCGCGTCTGGTCGGTGCGCAGGCCGCGCTCGATCTGATGTTGAGCGGCCGTCACGTTGGCGCGCAGGAAGCCCTCGCGCTTGGCCTTGTCGACCGGATCGGCGAGACGGATGACGTGCTGCATGAGGGCCTCGCGTATGTGCAGGCCTTGCTCGATGCAAAGGCGCCGACACGCCGCACACGCGACGCAAGCGGGCTGGCAGATCGCACAGCCAGCCGGGCCGCCATCGAAGCCGCCCGTGTCGACGTCACGAAGAAATCGCGCGGCCTGTTTTCGCCGCTGAAAATCGTCGATGCCGTGCAGGCCGCGCTCGAAATGCCTTTCGACGACGGCCTGAATCACGAGCGTCAGTTGTTCCTGCAGTGCCTCGACAGCCCGCAGCGAGCCGGTCTGATTCACGCGTTCTTTGCCGAACGCGAGGTGCTGAAAGCACCCGAAACGCGTCACGCGAAACCGCGCGTTCTTGCGAGCGTCGGCGTGATCGGCGGCGGCACGATGGGCGCGGGCATCGCGGTCGCGCTGCTCGATGCGGGCCTGCCCGTGACGATGATCGAACGCGATGACAGCTCGCTCGCACGCGGCCGCGCCAACATCGAAAAGGTCTACGACGGGTTGATCGCCAAAGGCCGCATGACAGCCGACGCGAAAGCCGCTGTGCTGGCGCGCTGGAGCGGCAGCACGTCCTACGATGCGCTCGCCACTGCCGACCTCGTGATCGAAGCTGTCTTCGAAGACATGTCGATCAAACAAGCCGTGTTCGCCGAACTCGATCGCGTCTGCAAGTCTGGTGCGGTGCTCGCGACCAACACCTCGTATCTCGACATCGACGCGCTGGCTGCCAGCATCTCGCGTCCTGGCGACGTGGTAGGCCTGCATTTCTTCTCGCCCGCCAACATCATGAAGCTGCTCGAGGTCGTGGTGCCGGCGCAAGTCAGCGCCGACGTGGTCGCCACTGCGTTCGAACTGGCGAAGAAGCTGCGCAAGGTACCGGTACGCGCGGGCGTGTGCGACGGTTTCATCGGCAATCGCGTGCTGGCGATCTACCGCGCAGCCGCCGATCACATGATGGAAGACGGCGCGTCGCCGTATCAGATCGACCGCGCGGTGCGCGAGTTCGGTTTTCCGATGGGACCGTTCCAGGTCGCGGACCTTGCGGGCGGCGACATTGGCTGGGCGACGCGCAAGCGCCGCGCCGCGACTCGCGACCCGCAGCAGCGCTACGTGCAGATTGCCGACCGCATCTGCGAGCGCGGCTGGTTCGGCCAGAAGACGGGGCGCGGCTACTACCGCTATACCGATGGCGCGCGCACAGGTACGCCGGATCCCGATGTCGAAGCCATTATCGATAGCGAGCGCGAGCGTGCCGGCGTCACACCGCGCGCGTTCTCCAACGAGGAAATCATGCGGCGCTACATGGCGGCCATGATCAACGAAGGGGCCAACGTCGTGCATCAGCGCATCGCGCTGCGTCCGCTCGACGTGGACGTCACCTTCCTTTACGGCTACGGATTTCCGCGTCATCGCGGCGGCCCGATGCAATACGCCGACAGCGTGGGCCTCGCGACAGTGCTCGCCGATATCCGCGAGTTCGCGCAGGAAGATCCCGTGTTCTGGCAGCCGTCGCCGCTGATCGTCGATCTCGTCGAGCGCGGCGCCACACTGGCCAGCCTCAATCACGCCGCCTGATCCATCCAGTTCTTCATCTTTTTTACAGGCTCAGACCATGCGAGAAGCCGTCATCGTCTCCACCGCGCGCACGCCGCTCACCAAAGCGCACCGCGGCGAATTCAACATCACGCCCGGCCCCACGCTCGCGTCGTTCGCCGTGCGCGCAGCCGTCACGCGTGCGGGCATCGATCCGGAATTGATCGAGGACGCGATCCTCGGCTGTGGCTATCCGGAAGGCAACACGGGCCGCAACATTGCGCGCCAGACGGTGGTCCGCGCGCGCCTGCCGCTGTCGATCGCGGGTACGACGGTCACGCGCTTTTGCGCGTCAGGCCTGCAAGCCATTGCGATGGCGGCCGGGCGCATCGTGGTCGATGGCGCACCGGCGATGATCGCGGGCGGCGTCGAAAGCATCTCGTCGATCCGCACGCGGGAAGACGGCGTGACCGCGCTCGACCCGTGGATCACCGAACACAAGCCGTCGCTCTATATGACGATGATCGATACGGCTGACATCGTCGCGCAGCGCTACGGCATCAGCCGCGAAGCGCAAGACGTGTTCTCGGTGGAAAGCCAGCGCCGTACGGCAGAAGCCCAGGCGGAAGGCCGCTACGCCGACGAGATCGTGCCCGTCACGACCACGATGGCCGTCACCGACAAGGAAACGGGTGCCGTCAGCCAGCGCGAGGTAACGGTTTCCGCCGATACCTGCAATCGCCCCGGCACCACCCATGAAGCGCTCGCGAAGCTCGCGCCCGTCAAGGGAGCGGACAAATTCATCACGGCAGGCAACTCGTCGCAGTTCTCCGATGGCGCATCGGCCTGCGTGATGATGGAAGCGAAAACCGCCGAGCGTCTGAACCTCGCGCCGCTCGGCGCATTCCGGGGCCTCGCGGTGGCGGGCTGCGAGCCGGATGAAATGGGCATCGGCCCTGTGCTTGCCGTGCCGAAGCTGCTCGCACGCCACGGCCTGACGGTCGACGACATCGGCCTGTGGGAACTCAACGAAGCCTTCGCCTCGCAGGCGGTGTACTGCCAGCAGCGCCTGGGCATTCCCGGCGAGCGCCTGAACGTCGATGGCGGCGCGATTTCACTCGGTCACCCGTATGGCATGACGGGCGCGCGCCTCGCGGGCCACGTACTGATCGAAGGACGGCGCCGTGGCGTGAAGTACGCAGTCGTCACGATGTGCATCGCGGGCGGCATGGGCGCCGCCGGACTCTTCGAAATCTACTAAGAGAGACAGCATCATGGATCTGAACTTCACTCCCGAAGAGGAAGCCTTCCGCGAACGCGTCGTGCGTTTCCTCGACGAAAAACTGCCTGCGCGGCTGTCGAGCAAGGTCCGCAACGGTCTGCATCTCACGCGCGGCGACATGACCGAATGGCACGCGATTCTCAACGAACAGGGCTGGCTCGCGAATCACTGGCCGCAGCAATATGGCGGTCCAGGCTGGAACGCCGTGCAGAAGTTCATCTTCGAGAACGAGTGCGCGCTGGCGGGCGCACCGCGCATCGTGCCGTTCGGCGTGAACATGCTCGGCCCCGTGCTGATCAAATACGGCAGCGAAGCGCAGAAGGCTCATTGGCTGCCGCGCATTCTGGATGGCGCCGACTGGTGGTGTCAGGGCTATTCCGAGCCAGGCTCGGGTTCCGATCTCGCGTCTGTCAAGACGAGCGCCGTGCGCGGGATCGACGATGAAGGCGAGCACTACATCGTCAATGGGCAGAAGACGTGGACCACTCTCGGCCAGCACGCCAACATGATCTTCTGTCTCGTGCGTACAGCCACCGACGTGCGCAAGCAGGAGGGCATCAGCTTCCTGCTGGTGGACATGAATGCGCCCGGCGTGGAGGTGCGTCCCATCATCACGCTCGAAGGCGAACACGAGATCAACGAAGTGTTCTTCACCGATGTGCGCGTGCCTGCTGCCAATCTGGTCGGCGAAGAGAACAAGGGCTGGACTTACGCAAAGTATCTGCTGACCTACGAGCGCACCAATATCGCAGGCGTCGGTTTCTCTATGGCGGCACTGGCGCGCTTGCGCCGTGCGGCACAGAAGGTCACGCGCACCGGCCGTCCGCTGGCCGACGATCCCCTGTTCGCAGCGCGTCTCGCGCGCGTCGAGATCGATCTCGAGAACATGAAGACGACCAACCTGCGCGTGATCGCCGCTGTTGCGGGTGGCGGCATGCCGGGCGCGGAAAGCTCGATGCTGAAGATTCGCGGCACGGAGATCCGCCAGGAGCTGTCGTCGCTGCTGCGTCGCGCGATGGGTCCGCATGCGCAACCGTTCATCGAAGGCGCGCTGCACGAGCATCACGACGACGCCCGCGTCGGTCCCGAGGAAGCCGCCAGTGCCGCCGCGCAGTACTTCAACAACCGCAAGCTGTCGATCTTCGGCGGCTCCAACGAAATCCAGAAAAACATCATCTCGAAGATGATCCTGGGCCTTTGAGAGGATCGCGATGAATTTCCAGCATACCGAAGACCGCCGCATGCTGGCGGACACGCTGAACCGCTTCGTGACGGAGCAATATGCCTTCGCGACGCGCGATGCGCTCGCGCGCAGCGACTCCGGTTTCAGCCGTGAACTGTGGGTGCGCTTTGCCGAACTGGGTGTAGTCGGTGCGCTTTTCAACGAGGCCGATGGCGGCCTTGGCGGCGAGGGTTTCGATATTGCCGTCGTATTCGAATGTCTTGGGCGCGGACTCGTGGTCGAGCCGTTCTTGGGCGCGCTGGTCGTGGGACGTGCGCTGGCGCATGTGGGTAGCGGCGTCCAGCGCGCGTTGATCCCGAGCCTGATCGAAGGCCATGCGGTGGCAGCGCTCGCGCACGACGAACCCGGCTCGCACTATGAACTGAGCAAGGTCACGGCGCGGGCATCACGCAGTTCGAGCGGCTGGGTGCTGACGGGCGTGAAGTCGGTCGTGCAGCAAGGTGCCGAAGCGGACTTCTTTCTCGTCTCGGCACGCACGAGCGGCGCCGCCGACGCGGAAGCGGGCATCTCGCTGTTCGTCGTGCCGCGCGAGACGGCAGGCGTGATGCTGCGCGGTTACGGGAAGAGCGACGGCGGCCGCGCGGCCGAACTCGTTCTCAACGAAGTGTGCCTGCCCGATACCGCCTTGCTCGGCGAACGCGATGCGGGCTTCGCGACCCTCGAATACAGCATCGGTGCCGGCGTGCTGGCGTTGTGCGCGGAGGCGCTGGGCGCGATGGACGTCGCAAAGGAACACACGCTGGAGTATCTGCGCACCCGCAAGCAGTTCGGTGTCGCGATCGGCAGCTTCCAGGCGCTGCAGCATCGGATGGCCGATCTGCTGCTCGAAATCGAACAGGCGCGTTCTGCCGTCATCAATGCCGCTGCCGCATTCGGCGCGGGGCGCGTCGAGCGGGAACGCGCGCTATCGGCGGCGAAATACACGATTGGCCGCATCGGCGCGCGGGTTGCCGAAGAGAGCATCCAGATGCACGGCGGCATCGGCATGACGTGGGAACTGCCGCTTGCGCACTATGCGAAGCGCCTCGTGATGATCGACCACCAGCTGGGCGACGAAGATCATCACCTCGAACGCTATATCAACCTTGGCCGGAGCTGAACGCGATGAACGAACCGATCCTTGTGCGCCGCGAAGGCGCCGTGCAGGTGCTGTCTTTCAACAACCCGGCGGCACGCAACGCGCTCACGGCTGAAGTGTACAAAGCGCTGCCCGTCGCGCTCCAGCAGGCACAGCGCGATGCCGGAACGGGCGCGATCGTGCTGACGGGCGTTGGCAACGCGTTCTGCGCGGGCGGCGATCTGAACCGCCTCGCACAACGCCGTGCGATGCCGCCATCCGAACGGCGCGCGGGTATCGAAAGCCTGCACGACATGATTCGCTCGATCCGCGATTGCAGCAAGCCGGTGATCGCCGCCGTCGAAGGAGCGGCAGCGGGCGCGGGTCTATCGATTGCGCTTGCCTGCGATCTGCTGGTCGCCGCGCGCAATGCGTCGTTCTCGGTGGCGTACGTCAAGGTCGGTCTGTCGCCCGATGGCGGCGCGACGGCGTTTCTCTCCGGCGTCGTGTCCCGTCAGCTGATGACCGAGTTGTGCCTGACAGGCCGGCCCGTAACGGGCGAACGGATGCACGCGCTCGGCGTTGCCAACCGGCTGACGGAGCAGGGCAGCGCGCTCAGCGAGGCACTCGCGATCGCGCAATCGCTCGCGGCCGGCCCGGAACGGGCGATCAGCCGGATCAAGCGTCTGTGCCGTCAGGCAGGCGACAACTCGCTCGAGGCACAACTCGATCTCGAAGCCGACTTCATGGCGGAGTCGCTTGGCGACGACGAAGCCGCCGAAGGCATCGCCGCCTTCTTCGACAAGCGCGCGGCGGATTTTGCCGCCTTGCGTCGCGCGCCGGATGCGCAGATGCAATGAACGCACGCCCTGTCATCACTCTCGTCATAGCGGAATGGTCATGTCGAATCTGAATTCCTCCTTGCCGCTCGCCGGCGTTCGCGTTCTCGATCTGTCGCGCGTGCTCGCCGGCCCCTGGTGCGGGATGGTGCTCGGCGACCTGGGCGCGGAGATCATCAAGGTCGAGCACCCGAAGCGAGGCGACGACACGCGCGACTTTGGCGTGCGCATCGGCAGCACGGAAACGGCGTACTTCAACAGCGTCAACCGCAACAAGCGCTCGGTGTGTCTCGATCTGCAAACGGAAGAAGGGCAGCGGATCGCGCGTGAGCTCGCGCAGCAATGCGATGTCGTGATCCAGAACTTCAAGTTCGGTGGCGCGGAAAAACTCGGCCTCGGCTACGAACAATTGAAAGAGCAAAACGAGCGGCTGATCTACTGCTCGATCTCCGGCTACGACCGGCACGGGCCCGAAGCCGCGCGGCCCGGCTACGACATCGTCGTGCAGGGCGAAGCGGGACTGATGGCGCTCAACGGCGAGGCCAGCCAGCCGCCTTTGAAGTTCGGCATCGCCGCCGTCGATCTGTTCACCGGGATGTACTCGGCCCAGGCCATTCTGGCGGCGCTGTTCGAACGCCAGAAGACGGACAAAGGCCGCCACATCGAAATGTCGCTGTTCGATTGCGGGGTGATGATCACCTCCTACTGCGGGCTGGAATCGATGCTGATAGGCAACGACCCGCCGCGCTACGGCAATGCGCATCCGTCGATCGTGCCGTACGGTGTGTTCGACGCTGCCGACGGTCCTGTCGTGATCGCGGTCGGCAACAACGGACAGTACGAACGCTTCTGCCGCAAAGTCATCGAGCGCCCGGATCTGGTTGAAGGAGAACGGTTCTGTACCAATGTCGTGCGAGCGGCCAACCGCGCAGCACTGGTGCCGGAACTCACGCGCGAGATCGGCCTGCGAACGCGCGAGGATCTGCTCCAGCGTCTGCGGCAGGCAGGGATACCGTGCGGGGAAGTGTTCGGGCTGCACGAGGCGTTGACTTCGAAGCGCGCGAAGGAAGGCGGACTCGTGACGACCTTCATGCATCCCGAAGCAGGTAGCACACACGTGCTTGCGCCGCCGTACCGTTTCGACGGTGAGCGTCTGCCCGTGAGAAGTGCCCCGCCCCAACTCGGCGAAGGCACCCACGATGTGCTTCAGTCGCTGCTCGGCGTGTCCCGCGAGCAACTTGCGCAACTGAAGGCGGAAGGCGTCGTTTGACGTTGCCTTGCGCCTGACTATCTGGTGGACCGTTTCATGAGTCAGATCGTGTTTCGAAATGCCGTGAATGACCTGTTCGGCACGCGGCTGCCCATTGTCGCGGGCGGCTTGATGTGGCTCGCCGATGCGAACTACGTCGCCGCTGCGTCTCGCGCGGGGATCATCGGTTTCATCACGGCAGCGAGTTTTCCCGAACCGCAGGCGCTGCGCGAGGAAATCCGCCGCTGCCGCGACCTGTGCGAGGGCGGCCCGTTCGGCGTCAATGTGTCGATGCTGCCCAAGCTCGTGCCGGGCGAGAAGACGCTTGAAGTGTTCGAACTGATCGTCGATGAAGGCGTGAAATTCGTCGAGACCTCCGGGCGCAGTCCCGAAGCTTTCCTGCCGATGCTCAAGGCAGCCGGCATCAAGGTGCTGCACAAGGTGCCTGCCGTGCGCTTCGCCGTGAAGGCGGCGGCGCTCGGCGTGGATGTCGTGTCGATTGTCGGCGCGGAATGCGGCGGCCATCCGGGGCTCGACATGGTGGGGTCGTTTGTCAACGCGGCGTGGGCGGAAAGCCAGCTGGACATTCCGTATCTGATCGGCGGCGGCATTGGCCGCGGCTCGCAACTCGCCGCGGCGCTGGCGATGGGGGCGTCGGGCGTGGTGGTCGGCACGCGCTTTGCCGTCGCCGAGGAAATCTGGGCGCATGACGATTACAAGCAACGCCTCGTGGAAGCGGGGCCCACCGATACGGAACTGAGCATGCAGTCCGTGCGCAATACCGTGCGCACGCTGCGCAACGACACGACAGAGGCCGTGAAAGCCTTCGAAGTGCAAAACCCCGATCTGACCATTCAGGATCTGATGCCGATGGTCTCCGGCAAGATCGGACGCAACGCGTACGTCACGGGCGACTGGAAGAAAGGGCTGCTGGCGGCAGGGCAATCGCTGGCCTTCGTCGATCGCATCGAACCGCTCGCCGATATCGTGCGGCGTTTCGAAACCGATATGCGCCTCGCCCTGGGACGGCTGGCCATCAACTAGCACACGTGCGTTGAGCCGATGAACTCGCCGAAGTACAGACGCTGCCGCAGCGAGCTCACATAAAAACAGCATCGAGCCAACGAAGCTCATTCCATCCGTCAACGACGACAACCGCAGACAAAGGCAGGAGACAGCCATGCAGCACGACACCATCGATTCGATCAAGGCAAGCCCCGCGTACCGGCGGCTCGTCGCGTCACGCCGCCGCGTCAGCTTCACGCTGACGGCGCTGATGATACTCACCTACTATGGCTTCATTTCGTTCGTCGCGCTCGCGCCGAATCTGCTTGCGCATCCTCTCTATGCAGGCGCGACGACGACGGTCGGCATCGTCGTGGGCGTGGCGATCGTGCTGATCGCAATCGGGATGACGGGCTGGTACGTGATGCACGCGAACCGCACGCTCGACCCGTCGATGCACGCGCTCCTCGCCAACGCACGCAAGGGAGACTGAGCGATGAAGCTGATCCGTTTCCTCGCAGGCGCGAGTCTGGGCTGCATCGCTACGCTTGCTCGCGCGTCGGGCGTCGAAGGTGCCGTGCCCGATCATGTCGAACTGAACCCGGTTGCCATCGGCATGTTCCTGCTGTTCGTGCTCGTTACGCTCGGCATTACGCGTTGGGCCTCGCGCAGGACGCGCACGACGAAAGATTTCTATAGCGCGGGCGGCGGCATCTCCGGCTTCCAGAACGGCCTGGCGATTGCGGGCGATTACATGTCGGCGGCGTCGTTTCTGGGGCTATCCGGCATGGTGTATCTGTTCGGGTTCGACGGGCTGATCTATTCGATCGGCTTTCTGGTTGGCTGGCCGTTCGTGATGTTTCTGCTCGCCGAACCCTTGCGCAACCTCGGCAAGTTTACCTTTGTCGATGTAGTTGCTTACCGTTTCGAGCAGGCGCCGATCCGGTTGCTCACGGCGAGCACCTCGCTCGTGGTGGTGATCTTCTATCTGGTCGTGCAGATGGTTGGCGCGGGCAAGCTGATCCAGTTGCTGTTCGGCTTGCAATACTGGGTGGCGGAAGTGATCGTCGGTGCGTTGATGGTGATTTACGTATTCTTCGGCGGCATGACGGCGACTACGTGGGTGCAGATCATCAAGGCCGTGCTGCTGCTGTGCGGCGCCACCTTCATGGCCGTGACCGCGCTGGCGCAATTCGGCTTCAGCCCCGACGAAATGTTCCGGCGCGCGGTCGAAGTGCATCCCGACACGCTCAGCATCATGGCGCCGGGCAAGCTGCTGAAAGACCCGCTCAACGCGTTGTCGCTCGGTATCGCGCTGATGTTCGGCACGGCGGGCTTCCCGCACATCCTGATGCGCTTCTTCACGGTGCCGAGCGCGAAGGAGGCGCGCAAGTCCGTGTTCGTCGCCACGGGTTTTATCGGCTATTTCTATCTGCTGACCTTCGTGATCGGCTTCTCGGCGATTGCGCTGCTTGCCCAGCATCCCGAGTTCTTCAAGACAGCCGCCGACGGCCATTTCAATCTGACGCGCGATCTGCTGGGCGGCTCGAACATGGTGGCCGTCAAGCTGGCGCAAGCCGTGGGTGGCAACCTGTTCTATGGCTTTATCGCCGCGGTGACCTTCGCGACGATACTCGCCGTCGTGGCGGGACTGACGCTCTCGGGCGCGACCGCCGTGTCGCATGATTTGTACGCCTGCTGGCTTGCGCGCGGCAAACCCAACGAAGCGCACGAGATGCGCATCTCGCGCATCGCGACCTTGACGCTGAGCGTGATTGCGATTGCGCTCGGCATTCTGTTCGAGCATGTCAACGTGGCGTTTCTCGTGGGACTGGTAGCGGCCGTCGCGGCCAGTGCCAACTTCCCGGTGCTGGTGTCGTCGATTTTCTGGCGCGGCATGACGACGCGCGGCGCGGTGCTGGGCGGCAGTCTGGGCCTGATTTCTTCCGTGCTGCTCACGCTGCTGTCGAAATCGATGTGGGTCGATCTGCTGCATCACGCTCACGCGCTGGTTTTTCTCGACAATCCCGCGCTAGTGTCGGTGCCGCTTGCGTTTGCCGGCATCTGGCTTTTCTCGACGCTCGATCAGAACGCGCGCGCAAAGCGGGAGCGCGAAGCGTTCGAATTGCAGGAGTTTTATGGGCAAACGGGGTTGCTGGCGGCGAAGGCTGTCGAGCATTGAGCCAGGCGCGTCGCGTTGTAATCGAATAGCGGTCAGAGTCCGGTCAACGCTTCGTGCAGCGTTGACCGGAACTGCTGCACTGCCGGCGACAGATACGTCTTCCTTTTATAGACAAGCCGGATCCTGCTTTCGAACTGCGCTGTTTCATAGGGCAGTGCGGCGAGGTCGCGACCGGCCCAGGTTTGCAGCATCTGTTCCGTGAGCATCGTGATCAGATCGCTGTTGCGCAGCAAGGAGGTCAGCAGCGAGATCGCTGCATCGGTTTCGATCACGGCTTGAGGTGGCGCCAGACCGTGATCGTCGAAATAGCGATCGACGATCTGGCGCAGGCCGTGGCCCGGCATCGGCAGCAGCCACTTTGCTGCGTGCAGCATGCGGGGATCGGCAGGCAGGTGTGCGAGCGGGTGACCCTGCCGCGCGACGATCCGGTAGCGCTGGCTGCCGATTTCGTCGGACTGCAGCTCTTCGTCCGCGATCATGTCGGGCATGAAGCAAAGCGCGAGATCGAGCTGGCCGTCTTTCAGTTCGTCGAACAGCAGCGCCGATACCTGCACGGAAAGCTGGAACGACACCGCGCTTTCGCGTGCCGTGTAGCGGGCGAGTACGGGCAGCAGCGCGGATTCCAGCAAGGCGGGCACCACGCCAATGCGGATCCTGCCCGCCGATGCCGACTTTGCCGCCGCCATTTCCGCGTAGGTTTGCGCAACCGATGCGCCGACCTCGGCTGCGCGCTCGACCAGCACGCGTCCGGCAGCGGTCAGTTCGACGCCACGGCCCTGACGGTCGACGAGCCGTGTATCGAACTCGGCTTCGAGCCGCTGCAGGATCTTCGACACGGCAGACTGTGTGAGTCCCGTTTTCTGCGCAACCCGGTGCAGATTGCGCGTTTGCGCGAGCACCGAGAACACGCGTAGATCTTCGATTCTCATCTGTTGTCTGTCTGTATGCCGTGACCGTTGGCGAAATCCCACTCTAGCCGAAAACCATCTGGCGCGGCACCGTGATTCCTGGCAGGAATCAAACGGCGCCGCACCTTCAGCGCAGCGCGCGACACAATCCCGGTGTCACGTTTCGTTCGATTGAAGGGAGGGCCTCTTGTCCGACATGTCCAGGGCGGCTGCATGTGGGAGCGATGCGCCCATGTCGTCCGCGAATCGCATCGCAATGATCGCGATCATGCTGGCCGTCGCGCTGGCAACACTCGATACCGCCATCGCCAACACGGCGTTGCCTGCCATTGCTCGCGATCTTCACTCGACGCCCGCGCAATCGGTATGGGTCGTGAATGCCTATCAACTCGCGATGGTCGCAACCATCTTGCCGTTCGCCGCGCTGGGCGACGTGGTGGGGCACAGGCGTGTCTATATCGGCGGGCTGGCGCTGTTCACGGCGGCATCGCTCGCGTGTGCCGCCACACCGACCTTGCCGCTGCTGGCTGCCGCGCGATTCCTGCAAGGCGTGGGCGGCAGCGCGATCACCAGCGTCAGCATCGCGCTCGTCAGTGCGCTG
The DNA here is from genome assembly GCF_003121405.1 of Paraburkholderia sp. C35. Taxonomy (GTDB): domain Bacteria; phylum Pseudomonadota; class Gammaproteobacteria; order Burkholderiales; family Burkholderiaceae; genus Paraburkholderia. The sequence continues at coordinate 32,168 of NZ_QBUY01000008.1, forward strand.
TATCCGCGGCATCAGCTTGGACGCGGCGTCGGCGTGAATTCTCTCGTGGTTGGCGTGTCGGTGGCGGTCGGTCCGACGATTGCGTCGCTGATCCTTTCCATGGCTTCGTGGTCGTGGCTCTTCACGATCAACGTGCCGCTCGGGTTGATCGGACTGGCGTTTGCGTTGCCGGCCTTGCCGCGAACCGCCACGAGCGCGCATCGATTCGATCCCGTCGCGGCGTTGTTGAGCGTCGTCGCGTTTGGGGCGCTGATCTTTGCACTCGGGGAAGGAGGGCAGCAGGCGCCCGCGATGTATGTGATCGGCGCACTTGCTGTCGCGATGGGTTTCGGCTCGTGGTTGATGCTGCGCGAAGCAGGACGCGTCGCGCCGATGTTGCCGGTGGATTTGCTCAGACGGCCCGTGTTCGCGCTTTCAGCCGTCACGGCAGTGTGTGCGTTCGCCGCGCAGGGTCTTGCGTTCGTGTCGCTGCCGTTTTATTTCGTCGATGTGATGCATCGTAGTCAGATCGAGACGGGCTTTCTGATTACACCCTGGCCTGTCGTCGTGGCGATAGCGGCGCCTGTCGCGGGACGATTGTCGGATCGCTATCCGCCGGGCGCGCTGGGTGCGGCGGGGTTGGCTTGTCTGTGTGCGGGACTGGTGTTGCTGACGTTGATGCCCGCGCACCCGTCCGTGTTTGCGATTGGAGCACGGATGGCGATCTGCGGTGTTGGCTTCGGGCTGTATCAGTCGCCGAACATCAAGGCGTTGATGGCGAGCGCACCGCGCACACGCAGTGGTGGCGCAAGCGGTGTGGTCGCCCTGTCGCGACTGATTGGACAGACCACGGGGGCAGCACTGGTCGCGTTGTGTTTTGGTGTGGCTGGGCGACATGGGCCGGTTCTCGCGTTGGCGGGCGGGGCGATGTTTGCGGCGGTCGGCGGTGTCGTTAGCGGGGTGCGCTTGCTGGCGCTGTCGCACCGGTTGGGAGACGCGCAGGAGTGACAACGCACCAGTAGACGAGTGCGATCCTGTCTTGGCCACCTGCAGCCGCCGCACGCGCGGCCCGCAGGTGCGCATCCCGCCTTACCCCTCCAATTCGCCCACGTACGCAAGTCCGCGTCACGCCCAGGGAAAACCCCAAACCCAAAACGCAAAATACACTTTGATCTTCTTTCGACTCGAAACTAAACTCTTTCGAAACAAAAGACTTTTCTTTCGAGATTCGGAGACATGCTCGCAAACAAGAGTTCCCTGCGGCGGCGGCTGCAAATCGTCGAACTGGTCCGCAAGCGTGGAGAAGTGTCGGTTGAAGAACTCAGCCAGGCGTTCGATGTGTCGAGCGTCACGATCCGCACTGACCTGACGTATCTGGAGCAGCAGCGCTATCTGGTGCGCTCGTTCGGCAAGGCGCGCTACCTCGCGCAAAAGCCCGGCGAAAACGTGCTGGTTCCCGTCGCGGACGGCGCAACCCAAAAGGCGTCGGAGACGACGATCGCGCGTTTCGCCGCCGAGGCCGTCGACGATCACGAGTCGTTGATGATGGGTGCCGGCGAGATCGTTCACAAGATCCTGCCGTTCCTCTCCGACCGTTCGAATCTGGCGCTGCTGATGCAGGACATCGGCATGGCGCAGACAGCACAACGTTTCCTGCACTGCGAGTTGCATCTGACGGGCGGTCAACTGGAACTGGGCGCGACGGCAATGACCGGCCCCGATACCGAGGCATCCGTCACGAGGCGATCGATCGATCTTTGCTTTCTCGAAGCCTCAGGCCTCGACCGTGACGGCAATCTTCTGTGTGCCGATCCCGCGATGGCCCGAGTGTTTCAGGCGGCACGGCAAGCTGCCTCGCGGACCGTCGTCGTGGCGTATCAGCCGCAGCTCAATGAGCGCGAAGGCGAGGTTTTCGCGAATGTCGCTGACGTCGATGCACTGCTGATCGACGACGGCATCGATCCGCCCACGATGGAGCTGATGCCGCGCAAAGGTCTTGAGCTTCATAGAAGGGAAAGCGGAATCCTCGAATTCCGCAAGCCGTCGAACGCAACCTGATTCCGTGAATCAGGTTGGGATTGGGCATCGGTCGAACCGGCCAGATGTCGGATCACGCCTAGTTCTAACGTGATTGTGGAAGGCGCCGGACCGGTTCGTCGCCATTTATTTCAATGTCCTAACGAAGAAGCGTCATGGCCAACACTGAACTGCACAAAGCGGGCTACATCCTGACGATGGGCGAAATCCTGGTCGAGATCATGGCGACCGAGCGCGGACAGTCGTTCCGTCAGCCCGGCACGTTGATCGGGCCTTATGCCAGTGGCGCACCCGCGATCTTCATCGACCAGGTCGCGAAAGTGGGCAGCCGCTGCGCAATGATCGGCTGCGTCGGCGACGACGACTTTGGCGCACTCAACGTCGAGCGGTTGCGCGCAGACGGTGTCAATGTGTCAGGCATTTCCGTCATCAAGACGGCCACGACGGGCAGTGCATTCGTGACGTATCGCGAGAACGGCGATCGCGATTTCATCTACAACATCGCGAACAGTGCCTCTGGTCATCTGTCCGTCGGTAACATTCGCGACGATCTGCTCAAGCAGTGCAATCACTTTCATGTGATGGGTTCATCGCTGTTTTCGTTTCGCATCATCGAGGCGATGAAGAAGGTGATCGAGACGGTAAAAGGGCATGGCGGCACGGTCAGCTTCGATCCGAATATCCGCAAGGAGATGCTCCGTATTCCCGAGATGCGTGAAGCGCTCGACTTCATTCTCGACTACACGGACGTATTTTTGCCCAGTGGCCACGAAGTCATGCTGCTTGCCAGCGCAAGCAGCGAGCAGGGCGCGATTGACGAGTTGTTGAAGCGGGGCGTGCGCGAAGTGGTAGTCAAACGCGGCAAGGATGGGTGTGGCTATTACGACGGCACAACCGCATTGAATTTCCCTGCCGTGTCTGTCACGGAGGTTGATCCGACGGGCGCTGGCGACTGTTTTGGTGCGACGTACATCGCATGCCGTGCACAGGGCTTCGGACTCGAGAAAGCACTCAGCTATGCCTGCGCCGCTGGCGCGCGCGCTGTGACCTTCCGTGGACCGATGGAAGGGACGGCAACCCTGGCCGAACTCGATGCCTTTATTGCCAATCCCTCGGAGCAGTCTCATGGCTAACGTGGTGTCACGTCTCTATGCCGATGAGGGCGCGGCGAAGCAGCTGAAAGGCATCTACGCGATCTGTTCGGCGCATCCGTGGGTTCTCGCCGCGGCGATGAAGCAGGCGCTTGCGGACGGCACGCCGTTGCTGATCGAATCGACGTCGAATCAGGTCGATCAGTTCGGCGGCTATACAGGCATGAAACCCGCCGACTTTGTGCGCTTTGTCCATCTGATTGCAGATCGCGTCGGCCTGCCGCGCACCCGGTTGATCCTCGGCGGCGACCACCTGGGTCCGAACGCATGGAGAAGCCTGCCAGCAGAAGAGGCCATGCAACGCGCAGAAGCCCTCATCGACGCGTATGTATCGGCGGGGTTCAGCAAGATTCACCTCGATACCAGCATGAGTTGCGGTGATGACCCCGTGCGGCTGTCGGATGATGTCGTCGCCGCGCGCGCCTCGCGACTTTGCGCAATTGCGGAGGCGGCCGCCGAACGCGAGGGCATCGGCCAGAAGCCCGTCTACATCATCGGCACGGAGGTGCCCGTGCCAGGCGGTGCCGCTGAAGAACTGGAAACGGTGGAGGTCACCAGTCATGATGCGGCGCTCGATACGGTCGCCGTCCACCGCAACGCGTGGCGCGAGCGCCATCTCGACGACGCATGGCAGCGAGTCATCGCACTCGTTGTCCAGCCAGGCGTGGAATTCGATCACACTAAAGTCGTCGATTACAAACCGGAACTCGCGACAAGGCTTTCAAGCGTTCTCAACGAATTGCCCGGCATGGTTTTCGAGGCACATTCCACTGACTATCAGACGCCGGAAGCGCTGACAGCACTCGTGCGCGATGGCTTTGCAATTCTGAAAGTCGGTCCGGGCGTCACGTTCGCGCTGCGCGAGGCTTTGTATGCGCTCGCAGATATCGAAAATGAACTCATCGTTCCGGACGCAAGGTCACATCTCCGGGAAGTGGTGGAGAAAGTGATGCTCGCCAAACCCGGCAACTGGGAATAGTACTACCACGGCAGCGACCATGACAAGCAGTTGCTGAGAACCTATAGCTATAGCGATCGCGTTCGTTACTACTGGGCCGACCCGGAAATAGACGAAGCGGCCAACCGACTGATCAGCAATCTGAGCGATGTCGCGATTCCGGAAAACCTGCTGAGCCGCTACCTGCCCGAGCAATACTGGCAACTCAGGCGTGGCCAGATAGACGCTACCCCTATGAGTCTTGTTCTCAGCCGGATCCGCGAAGTGATCGGTGTCTATGCGGCGGCGTGCAGGGCGTGATGTCCTTGCAGGTTATCTGCCTGACGTAGCAGCATAGAAGGCATACACGAGAAGAAATCGATCCACGCATACTATGTAGTATTCCTAGTTAAATAGAACATCAATTGCAATGTTCTACATCAGGAGATAAGGCATGCAGCTGAAAGACAAGATCGCCATTGTGACGGGCGGAGAAACGGGTATTGGCGAATCGGTTTGCCGACGCTATCTGAATGAAGGTGCCAAGGTCGTCGTGGTGGATGTGAAGCCCAGATCCGCGCTCGAAGCGACCTATGCAGATGTTGAGAAGAGCAACCTGCTACTGCTCCAGGCCGACGTCACGCAGCGCGACAGTATCGAAGCGATTGTGAGTTCCACTGTCGACCGGTTCGGGCGTATCGACATTCTGTTCAATAACGCCGCTGTGTTCGACATGCGTCCTCTACTCGACGAGTCGTGGGAGATCTTCGACAGGATCTTCGCGGTCAACGTAAAGGGGATGTTTTTCCTGATGCAGCGAGTCGCACAACAGATGGTCGATCAGGGCAGTGGCGGAAAGATCATCAACATGGCGTCTCAAGCCGGACGTCGCGGCGAAGCGCTCGTTTCACACTACTGCGCAAGCAAGGCTGCTGTCATCAGTTATACACAGTCGGCTGCGCTTGCACTTGCACCTCATCGCATCAACGTCAACGGCATTGCGCCAGGCGTGATCGACACGCCGATGTGGAAAGACGTCGATGCACTCTTTGCGCGCTATGAGAATCGGGCAATCGGCGAGAAGAAGCGTCTGGTCGGCGAGTCCGTTCCATTGGGTCGCATGGGACGGCCAGACGATCTGACGGGCGCGGCTGTCTTCCTCGCTTCGGCAGACGCGGACTACATCACTGCCCAGACGCTCAACGTAGATGGAGGGAACTGGATGAGCTAGTGACGTAACGCGTCAGGCTAATGACGCAGTTCGATTCGACTTTGCAGGCCATTTCCTCGCCCAATCTGCGGGAGAACATTGTGATTACCCATTCGAACACGGCTTATCGTTTTGCCGATACTGTTGTCGCCATTACCGGTGCGGCGGCCGGAATCGGCAAAACGACAGCCTCACTATTTGCGCAAGCGGGTGCTTCCGTTGCGTTGCTGGATATGTCTCCCGCCGTCTCCGAGTTTGCGTCGGCGCTAGGGCCGATGCATCAGGGATGGACTGTCGATGTCAGCGATGCCGATGCAGTCGCGCGTGTCGCACGGCAAGTTATCGAACGGTTCGGCCGCGTGGATGTGCTGGTCAATAACGCGGGTATCGGACCCTTGGCGCCCGCGGAAAATTTTCCGTTGACGACCTGGGACAAAACCATTGCCGTCAATCTCAGCGGTCCATTTCTGGTGGCCCGCGCGTTCGCGCCAGGCATGCTCGCGCGCAAGCAGGGAAGAATCATCAATCTCGCGTCGCAGGCGGCTGTGATCGGCATCGAGGGGCATCTCGCCTATTGCGCGAGCAAGGCCGGCGTGCTCGGGCTGACCAATTGCATGGCGCTCGAATGGGGACCGCACGGTGTCACGGTCAATGCGATCTCGCCGACCGTCGTTGAAACGGAACTCGGATTGACGGGGTGGGCGGGAGAAAAAGGCGATCGTGCGCGTGCGACGATCCCGACTCGCCGGTTTGCGAAACCAGATGAAATTGCTTCCGCGATTCTTTATCTGGCCAGTGGTGAAGCAGCCATGATCAATGGTGCAAATCTTCTTATCGACGGTGGATACACCATCACGTGAGGTGCGCAAAGCAGTGCGGAAATAGCAGTCCTGAAGCCGGTTCTCCGTGCAAAGGAAGTCCCGGCATGAAGTCCATTCTGGATGGAAACTGAGGAGACGAAAATGAATGCGAAATCTTATATCAATCGCCGTGTTCTGCCTGCGCTCTGCAAACGCCTGGCCATGGCAGCTGCGGTTTGCGGCATGCTGGGCGCAAGCGCAGCAAATGCCACAACACTGACGATAGGCGTTCCCAACAACAACGATCAGCTTGAGTTAAAAAAGCTCTCTGCAGCATTCGAGAAAGCGAATCCGGATATCAAGCTCAATTGGCTGATTCTCGAAGAGAACGTGCTGCGTCAGAGATTGACAACGGACATTACCACCAATAGCGGCCAGTTCGACGTGCTCATGATTGGTTTATATGAAGCGCCGCTTTGGGCGAAACGTGGTTGGCTCGTTCCGCTGAACAATCTGCCGGCGGATTACGATGTCAACGATCTGTTCAAGACGGTTCGCGATGGTTTGTCCTATAACGGCACACTCTATGCGCTGCCCTTCAACGCAGAGAGTTCCATGACGTTTTACCGCAAGGATCTGTTCGCCGCGAAAGGCCTGACCATGCCTGCCCAGCCGACCTATGAACAGATCGCGCAGTTTGCCGACAAGCTGACCGACAAGGCCAATGGAACCTATGGCATCTGTTTGCGTGGCAAGGCGGGATGGGGCGAGAACATGGCGTATGTCGGCACGCTCGTCAACACATACGGCGGCCGCTGGTTCGACGAGAAGTGGCAACCGCAGCTCACATCGCCGGAATGGAAGAATGCGATTACGTTTTACGTGAACCTGCTGAAACGTGATGGTGCGCCCGGCGCCAGTTCAAACGGATTCAACGAGAATCTCTCGCTGATGACGGCAGGAAAATGCGCGATGTGGGTGGATGCCACCACGGCGGCAGGCATTGTCTATAACCCGAAGGAATCTTCTGTTGCAGACAAGATAGGTTTTGCAGCGGCGCCCGTGCAGGCCACGCCGAACGGATCGCACTGGCTCTGGTCGTGGGCCTTTGCTGTTCCCAAAACATCGCGCTCGCAGGATGCCGCGAAGAAGTTCATTGAATGGGCGACGTCGAAGGAGTACATCAAGATGGTCGGCTCGGATCTGGGCTGGGCGTCGTTGCCTCCGGGCACCCGCGTTTCGACATATCAGATTGCCGAGTACATGCAGGCAGCGCCCTTCGCCGAGTTCGTGCGCAAGGCAATTGAAACTGCCGATCCTACGCATCCGACGGCAAAGCCCGTTCCGTACACAGGCGTGCAGTTCGTGGCGATCCCTGAATTCCAGTCGTTCGGCACAATTGTCGGACAGAGCATTGCTGGCGCGCTGGCCGGGCAGTCGTCGGTGGATCAGGCGCTCCAGGCGGGTCAGGCAGCGACGGAACGCGCAGTGCGCCAGGCTGGATATCTGAAGTAGAGCCGAGGTGTCATGAAGTTGTGGCGCTGGCAACAGTCAGCGCCACAACCACACCGTCAACCCGCGAAAATAGTCTCAGGCAATCCGCGCACACCCGGCATCTGGATCGCGAACAGCGAGCCCGAAAGCGGGGCACTCTTGAGCACGTCCTGCGCGAGCCGCACGCGTGCACTCGTCACATAGAGCACATCCAGATTGGGGCCACCGAAGCAGCAACTCGTCGGGCGCGGCACGGGCATACGGATACGTGTCATCTCGCGGCCTTCGGGATCGAAGCGCGCGACGCACCACTCGTCCCACATGGCAACCCACAGGCAGCCTTCCGCATCGACGGTCAATCCATCAGGCGAACCCGCCGATGCGTCGAACGAGATCAGCGGCCGGCGATTGTCGATCGTGCCGCTGATAAAGTCGAAGTCGTACTGGAAAACGAGCTTGCGGTGCGAATCGGTGAAATACATGCGCGTGTTGTCCGGACTCCAGCCAAGCCCGTTCGCGACCGTGAAGCCGGTATCCATCTTGCGCCACGCGCCGTCCGCTTCGACCTTGAACAGATTGCCGCGATTCGGGGCCGCGCCCATGTCCATCGTGCCAACCCAGAGCCGTCCCATCCGATCGCACTTGCCGTCGTTGTAACGGTTGCCGGGCCGGTCGGACTCGGGATGCGACAGACGTGTTTGCGTGCCGCTGTCGTCGATGGTCATCAGCCCGTTGGGCGTAGCGATCAGCAGGCCACCCGTCGCTTTGGGAATCACCAGGCTCACCATCGAACCCAGCTTGGTTTCCGTGTCTTTGCCCGTCGCGACATCGAAACGATGAATCGCGGGCGTCAGGATGTCGACCCAGTACAGCGCATCGTCGCGCGGCGACCAGAGCGGTCCTTCGCCCAGCAGCGACGGAACCTGGCTGACACAGCGCACCTCGGTGTTCGATTGCGCTTCCGGTTGTCCTTTGGACGAGATCGACATCGAGCGGCCGCCCGCGTTGTGCGAAATCTTGCGCGCCGCGCCGATGACAGCCGCCGAGAGGCTGTGCGCACGCGTCTCATCGAGTTCGGCCAGCTTGCCGGAGATCGCTACCGCGCCGACGGGCCGCTGCTCGAAATCGAACACGGGCGCGGCCAGCGCGACTGTGTCCGGCGAGCTTTCGCAGACGGCAATGGCGTAGCCGCGTGAGCGCGTCAGATCGAGTTCGCTTCTGAGTGCGACGATCGACGTGAGGGTGCGCGGGCCGAGCGGCGGCAGCGTGATCGATTCGAGCAACTGTTGCTGCTGGCTGGTGTCGAGCCAGGCCATCATCGCCTTGCCGACCGCACTCGCATGCAGCGGCAGCCGCTCGCCGACGCCCGGCGCAAGCCGCACCGATTGCCGCGCCTGTTCCCCCGCGATCACTACCGCGCTCAGGCCTTCGAGCACGACGAGATGCACGGATTCGCCTGTCTGGTCGCGCAGCAGCAGCAACTCATCTTGTGCCGCCACCCGCAGGTCGAAGTCGCTCCAGACTTCGTGCGCGAGTTCGAGAAAACGCAGGCCGAGACGAAAGGTCTTGCTGCCCGCGTCGTGCTGCAGAAGGCCTTCGCGCTGCAACGTGGCAAGAATGCGGTGCAGCGTGGCGCGCGGCATCCCGCATGCGTGCAGCAACTGCGTGAACGTCATCGGCGCGGGCGCCTTCGACACGATATTCAGCAGCGCCATCGCCTTCTCCAGCACGCCGATGCCCGCTGTGCCTTTTTCAGCGACCACGACGGCTTCAGCGGCTGCCTTGGCACCCGCACGCTTCGCTGCTGCCGGCTCAGCCGGCAGTTTGTCTCTCACGGTGTTCAAGTTATGGGATCGCCGGGTGGCAAAAGAGGTTTTCGACCGATTGTACGCTGAAAGTCCATTTCTCACACCGGTTGTTCTATTCAATGGAACTCCCATACATTTGCAGCAGCCCGGACATGCGGTTCGGGCGCGCAACGCCCGATGCGCGGCCTGCTCGCTGTTCCGATAGCCGGACGCGACGCCATCCGCTTGGTTCCGGTCGCACGCGGGGTCTGATAGCATGCGCTGCAAACAAGACAGGCGTGCCGCCGCCATACACCCGATCATGCTCGAAGACGAATCCCCTGCTCAAACCGCCGGCTCCGCCGGGCTGGGCGTGCTCGACAAGGCGCTGGCGCTATTGAACGTCGTGTCGGCAAAACGCGGCCCGATGAGCTTCACCGATCTCCAGCACGCGTCCGCGCTGCCCAAGTCCACCTTGCACCGCCTCACGCAGACACTCGTGCGCGAAGGTCTGCTGCGCTACGACGGCTACACCAAAAAGTTCCAGCTAGGCTTGCGCCTGCTCGAAATGGCGCACAAGGTGTGGAGCGACTTCGACCTGCGCGTCGCCGCGCAAGACACGCTGACCTCACTGCGCGACGCGCTGGGCGAGACGGTGCAGCTTGCCGTGCTGAATGGCGACGCAGTCGTGATCGTCGCCAGCGCCGATGCGGCCCACGACATGGCGCGCACGTCGATGGTCGGCATGCCGTTGCCCATCCATGCGACAGCGGCGGGCAAAGCAATCGTTGCCAATCTCGATCCCGCGCAATCGTCGCGGCTGATCGAGCGGCTGGATTTGCAACGCCATACGGAGCGCACCCTCGCGACAGCCGGCGCGCTACGCGACGAACTCGATCTGGTGCGGGCGCGCGGCTATGCGATCGAAGACGGCGAGCACGCGGACCACAGCGTGTCGATCGCCGCACCGATCTTCGATTACGAAGGCAGGCCGATCGGCGCCATCACCGTGACGGGCAACGACGCCCGGCTCGACGGTGAGCGTCTGCATGGCCTGAGCGCTGCGCTGATCGGTGCCGCGCGCGGCATTTCCCATTCGGCCGTCGGCGCGGCCATGTCGATTGCGCCGCGTGAGCGGCCAAAGCAGGCGCCCGCCGCCGAGGTGCGGTGCGTGACGGAAGCGCGCGCGCTGCTCGGCGAAGGGCCGATCTGGTCGCCGCGCGACAACGCGCTGTACTGGGTCGCCATCCTGATGCCGTCGGTGCACACCTATCGCGCCGCGGACGGTACGGCGGCGGAAATCCGGCTGGGCTCGATGGCAAGCGTGGCGATCCCGAAGTCGTCGGGCGGCCTCTTGCTGGCCACGCCCGGAGGACTGATGAGCTTCGATCCCGCCACGCGGCGCATGACGCAACTGTGTCATCCCGAGGCCGACCGTCCTGCCAACCGCTTCAACGACGGCAAATGCGACCGGCGCGGCCGCCTGTGGGTCGCGTCGATGGACATGGCGACGGCGCTCAACCGTGGCAGCCTGTTCCGCGTCGAAGCGGACGGATCCTGGCGCAAGATGGATACGGGCTTTACGGTGCCGAACGGGCTGGGCTGGAGCCCCGACGACACCCGCATGTACTTTATCGATACCTTCCGCCGGGTGCTCTACGAATACGACTTCGACCTGATGTCGGGCAGCATGTCGAACCGGCGTGTGCTGATCGAGTTTGCGCCATCGGAAGGCCGCGCGGACGGGCTGACCGTCGACGACGAAGGCTGCATCTGGATCGCGATGTGGGACGCCTGGCATGTGGTGCGCTACGCACCCGATGGCCGCGAAATCCAGCGTATCCGCATGCCGGTGCCGCGCCCGACCAGTTGCTGTTTCGGCGGCCCGAATCTCGACACGCTCTACGTGACGAGCGCTTCCGTGCGTTTGTCGGAACAGGCGCTCGCCGAAGCGCCGTTGTCCGGCTCGCTGTTCGCGATGGAAATTCCCGGCGTGCGCGGCTTGCCCGAGGTCACCTTCGCAGGCTAGGCGCGCGCAGCGCGCCGCCGTCCTGATATTCGCGCCGCTGGCCGGCGCGGGGCCGCTTTTCGAACGGCTTTCTGAATTCTCCCTCACTTGGTTCCATTCATTGGGACTTTCCCGCTAAATCCTGCATAAGACTGCGGCGCTACACTGCGCTGCATGTGCTTGCCAATGACCGCCCGAGGCGGTTCCCGCCTACGTTTTCTCCCGTTTTGCTGCGACTCTGCGGCAGGTTGGGCCGCGCGCGCATACGGGACATCCCTGGCTGCAAGCCACTTCCATTCGTCCCATTCAGTGATAGACTTCGCTCCACGTTGTTCCAATGAATGGAACATCAAACGAGGAGGAGACCAGCCAGAATGAAAGCAAAACAACAGTTGCTCGTCTTGGCGACGGCAGCTTTGGGGGCGTCGTCGGTGATGGCCCAGTCCAGCGTGACGCTGTACGGCATCGTCGATCTCGAAGTCGGCAAGTACGACGGCAGCACCGCGATCCGTGAGAACACGGGCGCGACGAGCCGCTGGGGTTTGAAGGGTTCGGAAGATCTCGGCGGCGGATATCGGGCGGTCTTCTGGCTGGAGCAGCAGTTCAACCCGAACGACGGCACGTTCTACAACTCCAGTTCGTTCTTCAGTGGCCGCTCGACAGTTGGGCTGGAAGGCTGGTTCGGTCACTTCGTGGTGGGCCGCGACGTCAACGCGAGCCACTACGTCGAATCGAGTGCCGATCCGTTCGGTCAGGACGGGCTGGTCGCGGGTTATGGCGCACGCGGTGGCATCTCGCAGGCCAACGGCGGCCCCGGTCAGATCGATACCGTGCGGACCAACAACTCGGCCAACTATGTGTACACGTGGGCGAACCTGACCTTGCGCGCGATGGTGGCCGCGCGCGACAGCAACATCCAGGGCGGGGCAGGGAGCATCCCGTATTCGACCTCGCTGGTTTATGAAGACCCGAAGCTGAAGTTCGGCGTGTCGTGGATCCGGCCGCAAAACTACAACGCGCATTGGGCCTACACGGCAGGCCAGTACGACCTCGGCTTCGTGCGGCTCTATGGCGGCTACGGTTTCGGCCAGAACACGTTCCAGCAGGTGATGCACAACCAGATGGCCGGTTTCGCGATACCGACTGGCCCCTACGGCATGGTGCGCGGCACGTTCTCGCATTCGACCGCGGATGGCCACACGATCCAGTGCCGCAGCGTGCTCGGCTATGTGTATTTCCTGTCGAAGCGCACCTCGGTTTATGTCGATGGCGTGTATGACGCCAACGCGGGCAAGTACACGTACCGCACGAACAGCACGACGGGCGCGAGCGGCTGGCAGCCGACAGGCACGTCGTCGAGTGGAACGGGCTTCACGGTGGGCATGAAGCAGGCGTTCTGATGCGCCGCTGCTGCGCTGCGCGGGAAGAGGCGTTGAAGCAGACGGCAATCAACAGATGATCAGGAGGTAACTTGGTTACACGCAGACAGTTCATCGGTGCGGTGGCAGTCGCATCGGGATTCACAGCAGCCGGGGTGAAGGCGCAGACCCGTGGCATCACGTACGTCGGCTGGTCGCAGGACGAGGCGGCGAGCAAGCCGACACTGGCCGCGCTGTTCAACGGCTATCGGCAGAGTGCGGGTGTCTCGCTCGATACCGTCGGTTATCCGTGGGCGCAGATGCAGCAGAACGTGCTGCTGCGCCTGCGCTCGGGCCAACCGATGGACGTCGTGCAACTGAACGAGCGCTGGGTGCCGCAATTCGCCTCGACGAACCGGCTGGTCGACATCGACAGCGTGTTCGGCGCCGCGCAGTTGAACAGCCGCATCAGCAAGGGCGTGCTGGAACTCGGCGAGTATCACGGCAAGCAGATGGGGTTGCCCTGGTCGGCGGGTTCGATCGGCATGGTCGCCAATGGCAAGGTGCTGCAAGGCGCAGGTTTGACGGCGCCGCCCGCAACCGTCGATGAATTCGTCGGCGCGCTCAAGGCGATCAAGAAGGCGAACCCCGGCGCCGTGCCTTATGCGATGGCAACCAAGAACAACAACGCGCTGAGTCCCGACTTCCAGGTGGGGCTGTGGACTTTCGGCGGCAGGCTATTCGACGACAGCGGCAAGGTTGCCGTGAACAGTCCGGCGGGCGTGAAGGCGCTCACGTTCATGGCCGGCCTCGTCAAGGATGGGCTCGCTGCCAAAGACGTCGATCGTCCCGACGCGCGCCGTATGTTTGCGCAATACCAGACCGGCTTCTATAACGATGCGCCATTGGCGCGCGGCTTCGCGCGCAGCAACTCGGGCCTCGGCGACAAGTTCGATCCGCTCGTCGTCGCGATGCCGACGCCGGTGCCGCGCAAGGGCGATACGCCGCGCTCGCTTGCGTGGGGTCATCTGCTGAGCATCTTCAGCGACGGCAAGCAGAAGATCGATGCGAATTCGCCGCAAGCGAAGCTGCTCGCGTACCTCGCGCTCAACGACGATTCGCAGTTGCGCATCTACAAGGACATCGGCCTGTTTCCGGTGACGAACAGCGCGCTCGCCAAGCTTTCTGCCGATCCGTATGTGTCGGTGTGGTCGAACGCGGCGCGCAGCGCGACCCGCGACGAGACATCGTTCTGGCCGAATTCGGCGGCGCTCACCACGGCAATCGGCGAAGAAGTGCAGGCCGCGCTGCTCGCGCAGAAGTCGCCGCAGGAAGCGATCGACAGCATGAGCAAGCGCTTGCAGGATCAGACAGCAGGCGTGACGAGGTTCTGACATGAGCGATTCATCCATTGCGTCCAGCCCGCCGCATGAAGCGCGCCGTCCGTCGACGCTCAAGCAGCACGAGCGCAGGGTCGGCGTCATCTTTGCACTGCCCGCGCTGCTGGCGTTTGTCGTCGTCATCCTGATTCCGTTCGCGAAGTCGCTGAAGCTGTCGTTGTTCAGATACACGATCGATACGCCGGAGCCGCAGTTCGTCGGGTTCGACAACTTCGTCAAGCTGTTGCGCGATCCCACCATCGTCAGTGTCTGTCTGAACACGCTGATGTTCGTCGTAAGCGCGACCTTGCTGACGATGATCATCTCGCTCGCATGGGCGCTGATGATGAATCAGGCGTTCAAGGGCAGGGCATTCGTGCGCGCGGCCTCGTTGCTGCCGTGGGTGTTGCCGTCGACGGTCACGGCCTTTCTCGCGGCGTGGATCTTCAACGGGCAGTACGGCGTGCTCAACGCGATCCTGCTGTCGACGGGACTGATTTCCGAGCCGATCACATGGCTTGCCGAACGTCATGGCGCGATGGCTTGCGTGGTCGTCACGAAGGTATGGCTATCGGTGCCGCTGTTCATGGCGTTCTTTCTTGCCGGCCTGCAAAGCGTTTCGCAGGATCAGGTCGATGCCGCGCGCGTGGATGGCTGCGAAAACCTCGGTGTGCTGTGGCACGTGGTGCTGCCGCATCTCGCGCCGACGCTGATCATCGTGATGATTCTCGGCACGATGGGCAATCTGCAGGCCTTCGACGTGATCTATGCGCTCACCGAGGGCGGCCCGGTCGGTGCGACCACGATGCTGTCCGTCGAGGTCTACAAGCAGGCCTTCGAGAACTGGGATATGGGGATGGCGTGTGCCGTCGGCGTGCTGTGGTTCGTGCTGATTGCCGTGCCCACGGTGTTTTATCTGCGTGCTCTGTTCAAGCGGGAGTCGTGATGCTGCTGAATCTTCGAACCGGACCGGCCAAAGCGACCTTTGTCGCGGCATTCGTGGCCATCGCGGCGTTTCTGTTCCTGCCTATCGTGTGGATGGTGCTCACGTCGATCAAGCCGCAAGGCGAGGTGTTCGTGCAGTTTCCCTCGTTCCTGCCGCATGCGCCGACCTTTGAAAACTATCGGAGCCTGTTCGCGCAGAGCGAAATGGCAGGCTATCTGCGCAACAGTCTGCTGACGGCGGGCGGCGGCGCGCTGCTGACGGTCACGCTCGCCACGTACGCGGCCTACAGCTTTGCGAAGTTCCGCTATCGCGGACGCAAACCGCTGATGGTGCTGATGCTGTCGGCGCAGATGTTCCCGTTCGCGATGCTGCTGATCAGCCTGTATCCGATCCTGCAAACGCTCGGGCTGCTGAACACGCGCATCGGTCTGATCATCGCGTACATCGTGCTGGCGCTGCCGAGCGGCACGTACATGCTGTACAGCTACTTCGTCAACATTCCGAACGAGATCATCGAAGCTGCCCGTACCGATGGCGCGAGCGAGCTGTACATCCTGCATCGCATCGTGTTGCCGCTCGCGATGCCCGCGCTCGTCACCGTCGGTTTGTACTCGTTCATGTGGGCATGGAACGACCTGCTGTTTTCGCTGACGCTGATTACGTCGCCCGAACTGCGCACCGTGGGCCCCGGCCTGCTGCTCGGCTACATGGGTGAAGGCAAGAGCGACTGGGGCGGCGCGATGGCGGCGTCGATTATCAGTTCGCTGCCTGTGGTGATCGGCTTTGCGTTTCTTCAACGTTTCTTTATTCAAGGCCTCACAGCCGGGGCGGTCAAATCATGAGACTCGCAGACAAGGTCGCCATCGTCACAGGCACAGGGCAGGGCATCGGCCGCGCGATATTGCGCCGGTTCGTGCAGGAAGGCGCGCGCGTGGTCGCCGTCGAATGGTCGCGTGAAGCGGGCGAGGCCGCGCTCGACGGTTTGCCTTCAGAGCGCGTGCATCTGCTGTGCGCCGATGCTCACGCGCAGTCCACTGTCGATGAAGCCGTGCAACAGGCGTTGACGCGATTCGGCGGCCTGCATGTGCTGGTCAACAACGCCGTTCGCTACACGGAGCGCAAGGTAACGGAATGCTCCGACGAAGACTGGATCACCACGATCGACTCAGCCCTCAGCACCGGCTTTCGCTTCTGCCGCGCAGCGATCCCGCACATGATTCGTCACGGTGGCGGCTCGATCGTGAATCTGGCGTCGATCAACCATATGGTCGCGAATCCGGGACTCGCCGCGTACACGGCGGCCAAAGGCGGCGTCGCTGCGCTCAGCAAGCAGATCGCCATTGAATACGGCACGCAGGGCATTCGCTGCAACGCGGTGTCGCCCGCGCTGATCGCCACCGAACGCACGATGCAGGGCGTGAGCGATCACGACATGCGCCTGAACCGCGAATGCTATCCCGTCGGCCGGATCGGCGAACCCGACGATGTGGCCAATGCCGTGCTGTTTCTTGCATCGGATGAAGCGTCGTTCATCACGGGTGTCGATCTTGCTGTCGATGGCGGCCTGACGTCGCTTGCCGCCAGCGCGGTGCTGTCCACGCGCATACGCGGCTGGTGGGGCCGTCCACCCATCACCTTGCCCGACGCATAGCCACAACGATCCATCGGGAACACATTCATGAAGGAGACAACACATGGCTCAGATTGAGCTGAAAGGGGTGCGCAAGAGCTTCGGCCCCGCGACGGTGATTCACGGCGTGGATCTGCAGATTGCCGATGGCGAATTCTGCGTGTTCGTCGGACCGTCGGGCTGCGGCAAGTCCACCTTGCTGAGACTGATCGCCGGGCTGGAGGAATGCAGCGAAGGCACGATCTCGATTGGCGGCGTGGACGTCACGGACGCGCAGCCTGCACGCCGTGGTATCGCGATGGTGTTCCAGTCGTACGCGCTCTATCCGCATATGACCGTTGCGCAAAATATGGGCTTCGGTCTCAGGATGATTGGCGTGCCGCAAGCGCGGATCGACGAGGCCGTGACGCGCGCTGCGCAGACGCTGCGGATCGAACACCTGCTGGGCCGCCGTCCGAAGGACCTGTCGGGCGGTCAGCGTCAGCGCGTGGCGATTGGCCGGGCGATCGTGCGCGATCCGAAGCTGTTTCTGTTCGATGAACCGTTGTCGAATCTCGATGCCGCGTTGCGCGTCGAGATGCGCGTCGAGTTGTCGAAGATCAAGGCACAACTGGGCACGACCTTCGTCTACGTGACGCACGATCAGATCGAGGCGATGACACTCGCCGACAAGATCGTCGTGTTGCGCGACGGCAGGATCGAGCAGGTTGGCTCGCCGCTCCAGTTGTACACGCGGCCCGCAAACCGTTTTGTGGCCGGGTTCATCGGTTCGCCGAAGATGAACTTTCTCGATGTCGGCGCGAAGGGCGGACGCGGCGCTGCCGTGCAGGTCGCGCTGCCGGGCGGCGGCACGCTGTCGCTGTCAGGCGACATACGCTTGCCCGCCGATCCGTCGATCACGCTCGGCGTGCGCCCCGAGCATCTGCAACTCGCCGATCTGGACAACAGCCACCTGCGTGGCCGCGTCGTGCTCGCCGAGCGTCTTGGCGGTGAGACGTATGTGCACGCCCAGGTCGAATCGGCGATGGTGCTGGTCAAGGCGGCAGGCGACGCGCCCGTTCGCGCCGGGGAGAACGTTGGCCTGTCGATTGCCGCGCGCGAGGCGCATCTGTTCAACTCGGCCGGTGCGCGCATTGCCGTTGCCGAACCGCATGCGCTGCGAGCCTGACACGATGACACCACATCCATTACAGATCGTCGAGGTGCGTCACTGGAAGGTCGCGATGCCTTTCAGGCAGGCACTCGAATGGGGTTCGGGCGCACGGCCCGCTGCAACCCGGCTGGTCGTCGAAGTGACGCTGGCCAATGGCGTGAAAGGCTACGGCGAAACCATCTGCCTGCTCGAATTCGTCGAGCCCGTACTCGTCAACACCGTGATACCGATTGCGAAGCAACACCGCGCGTGGGATGTCGAGCGCTTCACGCGGCATGTGTTCGGCGCGGGCTATTACCACCACAAACGCGCGGCCGTCATGGCCATGGCGGCTGTCGAAATGGCGATGTGGGACGCGCAGGGACGCGTGGCGGGCTGCCCGCTGGCGGACCTGTGGGGCGGCATCTATCGTTCGCAGGTCGAGGTCTCTGCGTATCTGTTCGGCACCGATGCCGCGCAACTCACCGACGCCGCGCAACGCTTTCTCGACGAGGGATACCGAAGCTTCAAGGTGAAGATCGGCATGACGCCCGCAAGCGATCTGTCGAATGTCGAAGCCGTGAAGCGCGTGACGGGCGATCTGCCGCTGCGTGCCGACGTGAACAGCGCGTGGACACCCGGCACGGCCAAACGCATGCTGGAATGTCTGCGCCCGTTCGACCTGCAATACGTCGAACAGCCGCTCGAACTCGACGACTTGCAAGGTCACGCACAACTGCGCGGCGCCCAGCCTGTGCCGATTGCGCTCGACGAATCGGCCTATACGCTCGCCGACGTGGGCAACATCGTGCGCCATGGCGCGGCCGACGTGATCCTGCTCGATCCGCACGAGATCGGCGGACTCTGGCAGACCATCAAGGCCGCGGCCATCGCGGAAGCGCATGGCATTCCCGTCACGCTGCATAGCGGCGGGGAACTCGGTTTCTCGCAATCGGCTTATGTGCAGCTTGCCAGCACCATCCCGAACATGTCGATCTCGATCGATTCCGAGCGCGACTATCTCGCCGACGATGTCGTGCGCTCGGCGCCCACTGTAAAGGACGGCGCGTTCTCGCTGCCCGAGGGGCCGGGACTCGGCATGGAACCGGATTTCGACAAGCTGAACCGCTATCAGGCCGACCACATCCGTGGCGCTTATCTCGACGCGCGACGGCCCGGATGGTTTTCGACCAAACCCGCGTACTGACGCGAAGAGACCTCATACACATGAACAGGAAAAACAGCATGGCACCGATCTCAGGCGTATTTCCCGTATTGCCGACACCGTTCGATGAGCACGGCAAGGCCGACGTCGAGAGTCTGCGCAAACTGGTGCGCTATCTGATCGACGTGGGCGTCGACGGCATGACTTATCCCGGCGTCGCGAGCGAGTTCAACCAGTTGACCACGGACGAGCGGCTCGCCCTGACCGACATCGTGCTCGACGAACTCGATGGCCGCGTGCCGCTGGTCGCGGGCGTATCGAGCACCGATGTCAGCCATACGGTGCAGCTTGCGCAGGCAGCCGCGGAACGCGGCGCCAGCGCGCTGATGATCGCTGCGCCGCCCGATCGCAAGACCGCCGAAGCGCAGATCGAGTTTTTCGCGGCTGTCGCACGCGCCGTCCCCGACACGCCCATCGTGTTGCAGAACGTGCCGGCACCCGTCGGCGCGGGTCTCGATCCCGACGTGCTGGTGGCGATACTGAACGCGGTGCCCGGCATCCGTTACGTGAAGGAAGAAACCTTGCCGAGCGGGCAGCGGCTCACGTCGGTGCGCGATGCGGCGCCGCGCACGTTGCTGGGCGTGCTGGGCGGCGCGGGTGGCCGCTATATCACCGACGAGTTGCGGCGTGGCGCGTGCGGCACGATGCCTGCCGTCGAACTCGCTGAAGTGCATGTGGCGCTGTTTGCCGCGCACCGTGCCGGCGAGAACGAACGCGTGCGGCAGATCTTCACGCGCATGTTGCCCATTCTGAACGTGCAGGCCGTGTTCCGCTGGTCGCTGACGAAGTACGTGCTGCATCGGCGCGGCCTGATCCGTTGCCGTCTGCAACGTGCGGCCGGCCCTTTGCTCGATCACCAGGACGCAGCGGACGTCGATGCCTTTCTGCACGACATCGAAGATCTTCTTGCGCCGTGCCGGACATAAAGCCCTTTCTCTTTTCGAACAGCGCAAACGTCATGACTCACGTACCCGCCATTACCCGCGTCGAATCGTTCATCGTCTCGATTCCGCGCGACGAGCCGTATCTCGGTGGACTCGGCAAAGACGAGCAGGTCAATTCGCGGGGTTATCTGATCCGCAAAGGCAACGGGACCATCTACCCGACCACGGACATGTCCGTGCTGATCCGCGTCACTGCCGAAGACGGCACCGTGGGATGGGGCGAAACCTACGGCATCGTCGCGCCTGAAGCTGTCACGGCCATCATCGACGACGTGCTCGGGCCCGCCGTGATCGGCCGCGATCCGCGCGATGCCGTCGTGATTCAGGAAGATCTGTACAACCTGATGCGGGTGCGCGGCTTCTTCGGTGGTTTTTACGTGGATGCGATCGCGGGCGTCGATATTGCGAGCTGGGATCTGTTCGGCAAGCTGGTCGGGCAACCCGTCGTCAAGCTGATTGGCGGGCAGCGTCAGCAGGAGATCCCCGCGTACGTGTCGGGCTTGCCGGGCCGCACGCTGAGCGATCGCGTTGCGCTTGCGCGTTCGTTCGTCGACAAGGGCTTCAACGCGTTCAAGTATCACGCCGCCGTGTCGTTCGACGGCATTGTCGAAGAGATGCGTGCGCTGCGTGAAGGACTCGGTGATACCGCAAAGATCATGGTCGATCTGCACTGGAAATTCACCGCGCAGGAAGCGATCCAGCTTGCGGATCAGCTGGCGCGCTGGCGGCCGTATTTCATCGAAGCGCCTTGCCAGCCCGAAGATCTCGAAGGCCAGGCGCGTGTGGGCGAACAGATTCGCGTACCGCTTGCGCTGGGCGAGGAATGGCGCACGGTCTATGAGTATCGTCCGCGGCTCGAGCGGCGTTCGATGTCGATCATCCAGCCGGAGATGGGGCATATCGGCATCAGCCAGTTCATGCAGATCGCACGCATGGCGAACGCCTTCCATATGAAAGTGATTCCGCACGCGACCATCGGCATCGGCATTTTCCAGGCGGCGAGCCTGCACGCGACGGCTGCCTTGCCGAACGCACCGATGCACGAATACCAGCATTCCGTTTTCGACCGCAACCTTCGCTATGTGAATACGGCGATGCGTTGCGCGGACGGCGTGTTTCAGTTGCCGCAAGGGCCGGGACTGGGCATCGAGCCAGGCGAGCAGGTCTGGCAGTACGTGCGAAAGAGCAAAGCGGGCTGATATTGCCCGTCATGGCGCACAAGGTGGCCATGACGGGATTTCATTCAATCAAGCAGGGGTGTGGGACATGAAGCCATCTTTTATCAGCCTCGACTGGGGCACGTCGAGTTTGCGCGCGACTCTCGTTGCCGCCGACGGCGCGATCATGGAAAGCCGCAGCGCCGCAGGCGGCGTGATGACCGTGAAGGACCGCGATTTTCATACTCCGTTGAATGCGATCTGCGAGGACTGGATCGACATGCATGGTTGCCCGATCGTGGCGAGCGGCATGATCGGCAGCCGTCAGGGCTGGGTCGAAGCGCCGTATCTCGCGTGTCCGGCTACGCCCGCCGCCGCTGCGCACGCCTTCACCACGCTGCGCGTCGCCGACAAGGTGGACATGCACATCATCCCCGGTGTGCGCTGCGGTGGTGTCGATTCGATCCACGACGTGATGCGCGGCGAGGAGACGCAGATCTGGGGCGCGGGCGTCGGTCCGCAGAGTCTTTGCGTGCTGCCGGGCACGCACAACAAATGGGTATTCGTCGACGACAATTCGACCATCACGCACTTCGCCACCTACATGACGGGCGAACTGTATGGCCTGTTGACGAAACACGGCATTCTTGGGCGCCTGATGGAGTTCGGCACGCGCGACGACGAAGCCTTTCGCGCAGGCGTCGCACTCGGACTCAAACATCCGGAGCAGGCGACGCATGTGGTCTTCGCTGCGCGCACGGCACGCCTGATGGATGAGATGGCGCCCGCCGGCTTGCCGGACTATCTGTCGGGCATCCTGATCGGTGTCGAAGTGGCGAGTGCGCGGGCCGTGTACTTGCCGGACGCATCGCGCCCGGTCGTGCTGATCGGCGACGATGATCTGTGCCGGCGCTACGAGTGGGCGCTGGAGATGGCGGGCTTGCGCACGGAACGGGCGATAGACGGAGCAACCGTGCTCGGGCACGTGCGCATCGCGAAGGAGGCGGGGATCGTCGATAGAAGCGCGCATTGAGCAAGCGGACAGTTTCTGCCTGAAGACCTCTTCACACGCTGCGGACTTCTCACATGGACATCGAGCCGACACGCCGTATCCAGGGTTCTGCCGGAACCAGCCTGCTTGCGAAGGTGCGCGAGTATGCGGCGCAGCGCATTCGCTACGAAGTGATCGGCCTGATCTTCATCGTCATGACGATCAATCTTGCCGATCGCGCGGCGATGTCGGTTGCGGGCACACCGATGTCCGCCGAACTGCACCTGAATCACATTCAGCTCGGGTGGATTTTCTCGTCGTTCGCGTGGGCTTATACGTTGTGCCAGCTGGCAGGCGGGTGGGCGCTGGACCGCTTTGGCGCAAAGCGCACCTATACGGGTGCGATTTTCCTGTGGTCGCTGGCGACTGCGTGTGTCGGCCTGGTACCGCTATTCGGCCAGCAGGCGGCGCCTGCTCTGATCTTCGCGTTGATCTTTCTGGTCGGCATGGCGGCGGCGCCCTGTTATCCGGCGAACGCGAAGATCGTGGCCGCATGGTTTCCGGCCATCGAGCGCGGCACGGCATCGGCGATCTTCAATGCGACCCAGTACTTCGCGGCTGCCGCATTCACACCCGCGCTCGCGCTGCTCGCTGCCAGTCTCGGCTGGCGCTCGGTCTTTTTCGCCATGGGCGTGATCGGCCTCGCGGCGGGCGCGCTGTTCGCGCTCAGGCTGAAAGCGCCGCTCGCACATCCACGTCTGACGCGCGCTGAACGCGAGTTCATCGAAGTGGGAGGCGGCACACTCGATATGGATGGGCGGCGACAGCATGGCGGATCGTCCGCTTCATCTGCTTCATCTGATTCGCGCGGGGCGGTGTTCGGTCAGATCGGGCGGCTGTTGCGAAACCGCGTACTGCTGGGGATTTCACTGGCTCAATACTGCATCAGCACGCTCAGTTTCTTTTTCATCATGTGGGTGCCTGTTTACCTCGTGCAGGAAAGACATATTCCGCTTCTGCGCGCCGGGATTCTCGCGTCGATTCCTGCCATCTGCGGATTCACGGGCGGCATTCTGGGAGGCATGCTGTCGGATCTGCTGTTGCGCCGGGGCCGCTCGCTGACGGTCGCGCGCAAGGTGCCGATATACGCGGGCATGCTGATGGCCTCGGGCATCGTAGCGTGCAATTACGTGAACGCAGACTGGCTCGTGGTCGTCATCATGGCAATCGCATTCTTCGGCAAAGGCTTCGGCGCGCTTGGATGGTGCGTGATCAGCGATACGTCGCCTGTGAATGCCGCCGGGCTGAACGCGTCGGTGTTCAATACGTTCAGCAGCGTGTCAGGTGTTGTCACGCCGATTGCAATCGGATTCCTGGTGCATACGCTTCATTCGTTCAGCGGTGCACTCGTGTTCGTCGGCGCGCATGCGTTGCTGGCTATCGTCTGTTATGCGTCGATTGGGACGATCAGACGGATCGATGCTGTCTAAGCGGCTCGAATGCACCGTGTGGGCGCAAGCCCACACGATAGCTCGCCGTTGTCACGTGCCGAACCCCCACTAGGTATCAATACTGATGCGTCCATTCCGGCAATTGCGCTACATTGAATGCAAGCGCTTGCATTTATTGCAGTGACGGTTGCATCGATCGATGTGATCGGCCTTCCTACGTCGGGAGCACACATGAGCATCTCTTATGTGAAGCGTGCCGCCAAAACACCGGAAACGGAGACGGCGGCGGCGCAGAAAGTGGTCGGCGACATGCTGGCCACGATCGAATCGGGCGGCGAGGCGGCGGTGCGCGCCTATGCCTCGAAGCTCGATCACTGGGACGGCGAGATCGTCGTGCCGCCCGCCGAGATCGAGCAACGGTGCCGCGCTGTGCCGCCGCACGTGCGCGCGGACATCGATTTCGCGGTCAGGCAGGTCACGGACTTCGCGACGGCGCAGCGGCGCTCCATCGAAGACTTCGCGGTCGAATTGCATCCGGGCGTGATCGCCGGCCAGAAAGTGATTCCCGTCAACGTGGTGGGCTGCTATGCGCCCGCCGGGCGCTACGCGCACATTGCGTCTGCCTATATGGGCGTGGCGACCGCGAAGGCTGCCGGCGTGAAGACCGTGATCGCCTGTTCCAGTCCGTTTCGGGGCGAGGGCATTCATCCTTATGTGCTGTACGCGTTTCAGGCGGCAGGTGCCGACATCGTGCTGACACTGGGCGGCGTGCAGGCGATTGCATCGATGGCCTATGGCCTGTTCACAGGCAAGCCCGCCGATGTCGTGGTCGGCCCCGGCAACAAGTTCGTCGCCGAGGCGAAGCGGTCGCTGTTCGGCAAGGTGGGCATCGACGTGTTCGCAGGGCCGTCGGAAGTCGCCGTGATCGCCGATGACACCGCCGATCCCGCCATCGTCGCGAGCGATCTGGTCGGTCAGGCGGAACACGGGCACGAATCGCCGGCGTGGTTGTTCACGACCTCGCCAGCGCTGGCCGCTGAAGTCATCGAACGCGTGCCGCGCCTGATCGACGCGCTGCCGCCCACCGCGCGCGATGCGGCGTCGGCTGCATGGCGGGATTACGGCGAAGTGATCGTATGCGATACGCGGGAAGAAATCGTCGAAGTGTCGGACCGTTACGCGTCCGAGCATCTCGAAGTGCACGCGGCGGATCTCGACTGGTGGCTCGACAGGCTGACCTGTTATGGATCGCTATTTCTGGGTGAAGAGACCACCGTCGCATTCGGCGACAAGACAAGCGGCCCGAATCACGTGCTGCCGACGCGCGGCGCCGCGCGCTATTCAGGCGGCCTGTCGGTGCACAAGTTCGTCAAGACCTTGACCTGGCAGCGCATGACACGCGACGCGGCGCGGCGCATCGGCGAAGTGACGGCGCGCATCTCGCGGCTGGAAGGCATGGAGGCGCATGCGCGCACCGCCGACGCCCGGCTGAACAAATACTTCCCCGACGAACAGTTCGAAAAGGGCGAAGCGGTACAGATCTGAGCGCCGACGTTTTCAACTCATCGCGAGTGCACGATGGAAGCTACGATGTTCAGTCTCGAAGGGCGAACCGCGCTCGTCACGGGCGGCAATGCCGGCATCGGTCTCGCGATGGCGCGTGCGCTCGGGCGCGCCGGTGCGCGTGTCGTGCTGGTCGCGCGGCGCGAACCGGCGCTGCACGAAGCCGTCAGCGCACTCGCGCATGACGGCATCGCCGCGGCCGCCATCGCGTGTGATCTGTCCAATGAGCAGGCCGCGACTGCATGCGCGCAACGCGCGCTCGATGCACACGGTCATATCGACATCCTCGTGAATGCGGCAGGCGTCAATCTGCGTCAACCATTCGACGAGGTGACGCCGCAAGCCTGGCAGACGCAACTTGCCTTGCATCTGGGCGCGCCGTTCTTTCTGACGCAGACGCTCGCTCCGCAGATGAAAGCGCGCGGCTGGGGAAGAATCATCAACATCGCTTCGTTGCAGTCGTATCGCGCCTTCGCGGACAGCGCGCCCTACGGCGCGGCAAAAGGCGGCGTTGTCCAGCTGACGCGTGCCATTGCGCAGGCGTGGGGCAGACATGGCATTACCTGCAATGCAATCGGCCCCGGCTTCTTCCCGACGGCGTTGACGGCGCCCGTGTTCGCCGACGAAGCGCTCGCGGACCGGCACGCCGCGCAAACCTGCGTAGGCCGCAACGGCAGACTCGACGATCTCGACGGACTCACCGTGTTTCTCGCCAGCGATGCCTCCGCCTACATCACTGGCCAGACCATCATGATCGATGGCGGCTACACCGCGCGTTGACCAGCCAGGACGCCCAACCATGAAAGCACTCGTCTACACCCAGCCCAACGAAGTGCAGTTGCTAGATCGCGATTTCCCCGCCATTGAAGCCGGTGAAGTGATCCTGAAGATCGATGCCGTCGGCATTTGCGGCTCGGACATGCACGCATTCCACGGACATGATCCGCGCCGCAAGCCGGGACTCGTGCTCGGCCACGAATTCGCCGGCACGATCGCAGAGAGCCGCGACCCCAACTGGAAGGAAGGCGAGCGCGTGACGGGCAATCCGCTGATCACCTGCGGCATCTGTGCATACTGCGTTCAAGGTCGCGACAACCTGTGCGCAAACCGTACGATGGTCGGCATGACACGGCCCGGCGCCTTTGCCGAATACATGTCGATTCCTGCAAAAAGCCTCGTCGCAATTCCGCAGGACATGCCTGCCCGTATCGCCGCCGTCACCGAACCGGCAGCGACCGCATTGCATGCCATCAATCTGTCGATGCGCGCACTGATGCGTCCGCTACCGGAATGCAGCGTGTTCGTAATCGGCGGCGGTGCGATCGGCCTGTTGTCCGCGCTGCTGCTGCGCGCGTATGGTTGCCGCGCCGTCACCGTGGCGGAAACCAACGAGGCGCGGCGCCGCTCGGCCGCGCAACACGCAAGCTGTCACACGCTGGATCCGCTGCAAGACCCGCCTCCCGCCGATCACTACGATCTCGTCATCGACGCCGTCGGCGCGCGGGCGACACGCGTGGCGGCGCTGGCGTCGGTGAAGCCGGGCGGCGTGATGATGCACATTGGCTTACAGGACTGGGCGAGCGAAATCGATATGCGCAAGCTGACGCTGGCGGAAATCACGCTGCTCGGCACCTACACGTACACGATGGCCGATCTCCGCGCGACAGTCGCCGCCTTGCACGAAGGCGCTTTCGGCACGCTGGCGTGGCTGGATGAAAGGCCGCTCGCCGATGGCGCACAGGCGTTTGCCGATCTGCATACGGGCAAGGCTGCGTCCGCAAAAGTGCTGCTTATTCCCGTCGCATGATTTCAATCAGAAAGGTGGCGCGCGCGATCGAATGCGATTGAAAGTATCAGTCGCCACGATATTTCCAATCGGTATTCGCGACTTTTTTAATGTCGCGGCTCTGTCTACGATGGAGGCACGAAGACAGCGGCGCTGAAAAAACCGCGACGTCGCCACATGACAAGTCAGCCATCGGGAGGGCTCGATGCAGCACGACCCACGCACGCAGAACGAAAAGCTCGAAGTCAAGACGACAACCTGCTACATGTGCGCCTGCCGGTGCGGAATCCGCGTGCATCTGCGTGACGGCGAAGTGCGGTATATCGACGGCAATCCTGAGCATCCGCTGAATCATGGCGTGATCTGCGCGAAAGGATCGTCGGGCATCATGAAGCAGTACTCGCCCGCGCGCCTCACCCAGCCGCTGATGCGCAAGCCCGATGCGCCGCGCGGGCGCGCGCAGTTCGAACCCGTGTCGTGGGAAACGGCATTCGACGTACTCGAAAAACGTCTCGCCCATCTGCGCGCCACCGATCCGAAGAAGTTCGCACTCTTCACCGGACGCGATCAGATGCAGGCGCTGACGGGCCTGTTCGCGAAGCAGTTCGGTACGCCCAACTACGCGGCGCACGGCGGCTTCTGCTCTGCGAACATGGCGGCGGGCATGATCTACACGATCGGCGGGTCGTTCTGGGAATTCGGCGGGCCCGACCTTGACCGCGCGAAGCTGTTCTTCATGATCGGCACCGCGGAAGATCACCATTCGAATCCGCTCAAGATCGCGATCTCGAAGTTCAAGCGCTCGGGCGGACGCTTTATCGCGATCAACCCGGTGCGCACCGGTTATGCCGCCATTGCGGACGAATGGGTGCCCATCCGGCCCGGCACGGATGGCGCGCTGTTCATGGCGCTCACGCGCGAACTGATCGAGAACGACGCCTACGACCGCGAATTCGTGGAGCGTTATACGAATGCGGGCGAACTGCTCGACATGCGCACCGAAAGCGATACGTATGGTCTGTTCGTACGTGACGAAGCGGCCGAAGTCGGCAATCCGCTCTTTCCGCGCAATCACATGTGGTGGGATCCCGTCAGCCAGCGTGCGGTGCTGCATCATGCGCCCGGCGTGCGTCCCGCGCTGGAAGGCCGTTACACGCTGGCGGATGGCACGCCCGTGGCGCCGTCGTTCGTGCTGCTGCGCGAACGCGTCGCGTCATGCACACCCGAATGGGCTGCGGACATCACCGGCATTCCCGCCGATACGATTCGCCGCCTCGCGCGCGAAATGGCCGAGGTCGCGCGCGATCACGCCATCACGCTGCCGATTCCATGGACGGACGCGTGGGGCGTCGAACATGACAACGTGAAGGGCGCGCCCGTCGCTTTTCATGCGATGCGCGGACTCGCCGCGCATTCGAATGGCTTTCAGTCCATTCGCGCGCTGGCCGTGCTGATGTCGCTGCTGGGCACGATCGACCGGCCCGGCGGCTTTCGTCACAAGTCGCCGTATCCGCGCGCGGTGCCGCCGGCGGCGAAACCGCCCAACAGTCCCGACGACGTGAAGCCCAACACGCCGCTGGCCAACGGGCCGCTCGGCTGGCCGGGCGCACCCGAGGATCTCTTCATCCACGACGACGGCGCGCCCGTACGCATCGACAAGGCGTTCTCATGGGACTATCCGCTCGCCGTGCACGGCCTGATGCACAGCGTCATCACCAACGCATGGCGCGGCGATCCGTATCCCATCGACACGTTGCTGATCTTCATGGCCAACATGGCATGGAACTCGTCGATGAATACCGTCGAAGTGCGCAAGATGCTGGCGGACCGGCACGAGAACGGCGAGTACAGGATTCCGTTTATCGTGGTGTGCGACGCGTTCCAGTCGGAGATGACGGCGTTTGCCGATCTGATTCTGCCCGACACGACCTATCTCGAACGGCACGACGCGATGTCGATGCTCGATCGGCCCATTTCCGAATTCGACGGACCCGTCGATTCCGTGCGTGTGCCCGTCGTGCCGCCCACGGGCGAATGCAAGCCGTTCCAGGAGGTGCTGGTCGAACTCGCGAGCCGCCTGAAATTCCCGGCGTTCACCACGCCCGATGGCCAGCGCAAATATCGCGGCTACGAGGAGTTCATCATCGGCCATCAGACGGCGCCGGGTTCGGGCGTCGGCTTCCTGATGGGCTGGCGCGGCAAGGACGGCGATGCCGCACTGGTCGGCGAGCCGAACCCGAACCAGTGGGAAAAATACGCGCAGAACAACTGCGTGTATCACTACACGTTGCCTGAAACGATGCAGTACATGCGCAACTGCAATGGCCCGTATCTGAAGTTCTCGGTGGAGAAAGGTTTTCGCAAGTTCAGCGAGCCGATCATCATCGCACTGTACTCGGACGTGATGCAGAAATTCCGTCTCGCGGCGCAAGGCAAGACTCAGGGACGACAGCCGCCGGACCGGCTGCGTGCTCGCATCGACAGGTACTTCGATCCGCTGCCGTTCTGGTACGCGCCGCTCGAACACGCCACCACCGATCACACGCGTTATCCGCTCGCCGCAATCACGCAGCGGCCGATGGCGATGTATCACTCGTGGGATTCACAGAACGCCTGGTTGCGGCAGATCCACGGCGAGAACTATCTGTACGTGAATCCGCGCACGGCAGCGGAGCAGGGCATCGACGACGGCGGCTGGATCTACGTCGAATCGCAATGGGGCAAGGTGCGCTGCCTCGCGCGTTACAGCGAAGCCGTCGAGCCAGGCACGGTATGGACGTGGAACGCGATCGGCAAATCGGCGGGCGCATGGAATCTCGGACCCGATGCCAACGAATCGCAACGCGGCTTCCTGCTGAATCATCTGATCACCGACGAGATTCCCGTGACCGATGCCGGCACGTCGCCACGCGAAGCGCGCACCTCGAACTCCGATCCCATCACAGGTCAGGCTGCATGGTACGACGTGCGCGTACGCATCTATCCCGCCGAAGCCGATGCCGATCACACGCTGCCGCAATTCGCGCCGATGCCTGCCGTGCCGGGCGTCGTCGGTGCCACGTCGGGCGGCGTCGTGCAGCGCATCGTGCAGACGTATTTCGCGGGGCGTGGCGAGTTCGCGGCGCGGCTGCGCTCGCGCGGCACGACGCGCAAATGAACTGCCATTGAAACGCAAATGAAGCGGGGAGACAGGCGATGACCCAGATGGCGCTCGTGATCGATCTGAACGTGTGCGTGGGCTGCCACGCATGTGTGACGAGTTGCAAGGAATGGAACACATCGGGCGAGGCGGGCAGTCTGTCGGACTTTCGTCCCTACGACGCCGATCCTTCCGGCACGTTCTTCAACCGCGTGCAGACCTTCGAAGCCGGTGTGTTTCCGCTGGCGGAGACGATCCATTTTCCGAAGTCGTGTCTGCACTGCGAAGACCCGCCGTGCGTGCCCGTCTGTCCGACGGGCGCGAGCTACAAGCGCAAGGAAGACGGCCTTGTGCTGGTCGATTACGACCGATGTATTGGCTGCAAGTACTGTGCGTGGGCTTGCCCTTACGGCGCGCGCGAACTCGACGAAGGCCGCAAGGAGATGACCAAATGCACGCTATGCAGCGACCGCATCCATAACGAAGCGCTGCCCGAGCGCGATCGCAAGCCGGCCTGCGTGCTCGCGTGTCCGACATCGGCGCGTATCTTCGGCGACATTCACGATCCCGATTCGGACGTATCGAAGGCGATACGCGAGCGCGACGGCTACCAGTTGATGCCCGAATGGGGCACGCGTCCGTCGAATCACTATCTGCCGCGCAGGAAAGTCACCTCATGCGGCGGGGCGCAGGGCGATGCGGGCGGCGCATGTGGGTGCAGCTCGGCCACACGGAATGATGACGTCTCCGTCGAAGCGCAGCTGGAGCATGGCACGCTGCATCTCGCGTCCATCGCGACGCGGGTGTGACGCACGCCAATCGCATTGACTGAAAAAAGGAGCGGACTAATGAATCCGGCATTTTCGGTGGTGTTTCTGACGACCTTGAGCGGCGCCGGACAAGGCTTGCTGATCGCGCTGGTCGGTGTCGAGGCGGCGGCGCGCCTCGGCCTGGTGGGTATGGGCGGCATCGACAGCGTGCCGCCGATGTTCTTCGTGGTTGGCACCGCGTTCGCTTGCGTGCTCGGCGTGCTGGGTCTGATCGCGTCGTTCTTCCATCTCGGGCACCCCGAACGCGCATGGCGCGCCATTGCGATGTGGCGGACGTCGTGGCTATCGCGCGAATGTCTGTGCCTGCCCGCGTTTCTTGCCTGCACGTTTGCCTACGGCCTCGCGCATCTGTATGCGTCGCCCTATACGCTTGCGATCGGCGCCGTGGCGGTGCTGGCGAGTGCATTGTTGTTCGTCTGCACGGGCATGATCTACGCGTGTCTGCGCTTCCTGCAGGAATGGGCGACGCCGCTCACGCTCGTTAACTTTGCGCTGCTCGGCTGTGCGTCGGGCTTTACGCTGGCGGCGACGTGCGCGACCTGGCTCGCGCCTGCGCTGATCGTGCCGCTCGCAGCCAGCGCATGCGTGCTGACGCTGGCCGGCTGCGTGTCGCGCGGGGCATCGTTGCGGCGTAACGCGCGGCTGCGGCCGAAATCGACCGTGCAGAGCGCGACGGGTATCCGCGCCGAGCGTGTCGAACAGAAGTCGCGCGGTTTTACGGCAGGCGCGTTCAATCTGCGCGAGTTCTTTCATGGCAAGACGCCGCAGACGTTGAAGCACATCAAATGGACCTTCCTCATAGCAGCGTTTGCGGTGCCGTTCGTGTTGATCGCGTGTGGCGGCAGTGTGCGTCCGCTTGGTCTGTCATGCGCGCTGCTGTGCGTGGCTTCCGTGGTCCAGTATGCGGGTCTGGTTGCAGAGCGCTGGTTCTTCTTTGCGGAAGCGCGGCATCCACAAAATCTCTATTACCGGCAGGCGTAATCTCTGAGCTTGCTGCGCGCGCGAGCACAAGCGTTCCTTGTGCTCGCCGCAAGAATCTTTGGCTTTTCCCTGCTTCTGCCGGACCTTAGACTGGCTTCAGCGTTCCACCCGGATTGGGCGCGATCCATAACAAGGTCAGCATGCGAGTCCCCACTACACTCAAGGTCGACGTCTGGCGCGGTGCCGACGAAGGCAGTTTCCAGCGCTTCGACGTGCCGCGCATGGAAAGCCAGACCGTGCTCGATGTCGTGATCCATATCCAGCGTCACATCGACGCGACACTTTCCTATCGCTTTGCTTGCCGGGTCGGCATGTGCGGCTCATGCGCGATGACGGTCAATGGCCGCGCGCGCTGGACGTGCCGCACGCACGTCACCAAAGTGCTGCCCAATCCCGACGACGTGCTCGAAATCGCGCCGCTCAATCATCTGCCCGTCGTCAAGGATCTGGCCACCGACATGACGGACTTCTTCGACAAATGGCGCGACGCGAAAGGCTATTTCAAGGGCGAGCGCACGCGCGCACAATCGGTCGCGCAGGTCGATCCTGCTTCTGTCGAGCGGCGCGCAGCCGATGCGGGCATCGAATGCATCGGTTGCGGCGTCTGCTATGCAAGCTGCGACGTGGTGGCATGGAATCGCGAGTATCTCGGCCCGGCTGCGCTCAACCGCGCATGGACGCTCGTCAATGATGTGCGCGACACCCAGCAGCACGCGCGCATGCAGGCGGTATCGAACGATGCGGGCTGTCATTCGTGTCATACGCTCGGCTCGTGCACCGAGCGCTGCCCAAAGGCCTTGCAGCCGACCGCGAGCATCGCAGGACTCAAGCGCATGGGCGGCCGCGCGCCGCGGCGAGGTGGGCAATGATGGACGCATGGCGCGTGCAACGCATCTCCGCGATGATCCTGACGCTGTGCGTCGCGGTACACCTCGGAACGATGATCTACGCCGTGCATGGCGGCTTGAATTCCGCGACGATTCTCGCGCGGCTGCACGGCAACCTCGCGTGGACCGTGTTCTACGCGGTCTTCGTGCTCGCAGCGGCGGCGCATGTGCCCGTCGGGCTGCGGCGCATTGCGCAGGAATGGTTGCAATGGCGTGGACGCAGCGTGCATGTGGCGAGCGTCGTGATCGGTATTGCGCTGGCGCTGGCCGGTCTGCGCGCAGTTCATGCGCTGACGGGAGGCCCGCTATGAGCGTTGCACCGCTGCACACGCGCGGCCGCCGCGCCGATTTCCGTGCGCGCAATCATCCTGCGTGGTGGGCTTTCCTCGTGCACCGGCTGTCGGGTCTCGCGCTCGCGTTCTTTCTGCCCGCGCATTTCTGGGCGCTCGGCACGGCGTTGCAAGGTGCCGCATCGTTCGATTCGTTTCTCGCTGTCACGCGGCAGCCCGTTTTCATGTTTGCCGAATGGGGACTCGTCACGTTGCTGGCCGCGCATCTGATCGGCGGCGTGCGCATTCTGCTGATCGAATACCGGCCGTGGAGCGGTCTGCGCAAGAACCTGATCGCGGCGACAGCGGGCGGCGCGCTGGTGGTCGGGCTGGCGTTCGCGTTATCGCTCAGCCTGTAACCGTGTCGCGCCGACCGGCCATAAGGAGACACACAGATGGACATGCAGCAGGTCGAAGAAGTCGCCAAGCAGCTTTACATCCGCGCGCTGAAGCAGTTGCCGCCCGACATCAAGGAAGGCATCGCGCGACTCGAACAGAACGAGTCGGACGCGACCGCGCGCCAGGTGCTCGGCACCATGCGCACCAACATCATGGTCGCCGAAGATAACGACAATCTGCTCTGTCAGGACACGGGCCTGCCGATCTACAACGTGACGATCGGACGCGGCGTGTCGCTCGACGGCGTGGCGCTGAAGGAAGCGATCCGGCGTGGCTGCGAACGCGCGACGCGTGAACACCCGCTGCGCTCGTCGGTCGTGCATCCCCTCACGCGGCGCAACGAACACACATCGTGCGGGCCGCTGATGCCCGCCATTCACATCGACTTCGACGCAACCGCCGACACGCTCGCCATCGAAATGATCCCGAAGGGCAGCGGCTCCGAACACAAATCGTTTCTCAAGATGGCGATTCCCGCCGAAGGCATCGACGCGATCCGGCGCTTCGTTGTCGATTGCGTGGTGGAAGCGGGCGGCAAGACCTGCCCGCCGACCATCGTGGGCGTGGGCATCGGCGGCACGTCGGATCTGTGCGTGTGGCTGGCGAAGCGTGCCGCTACGCGGCCACTCGGTACGCATTCGGACGATCCCGCTGCGGCCGAACTCGAAGCGCAACTGTCGGCGGCTGTCAACCAGCTGGGCGTCGGACCGCAAGGGCTGGGCGGCGACGCCACGGCGTTCGCTGTCCATATCGAACTGGCCGCGACGCACATCACGATGAACCCGGTGGCCGTCAACATGCAATGCCATTCGGCGCGCCGCGCACGCGCGACGCTGACGGCATCAGGCGTTGAATACGGCTACTGATCACGCCTGATGGCGCGAGGAAGACCATGACACATACCACGCTCTCCATGCCCGTCGATGAAGAACAGATTCGCGCGCTGCGCATCGGCGATACCGTCACGCTGATGCAGACGCTGTTCGGGATTCGCGACGCCACGCAGATTCACATGTTCGATCGCGGCCGCACGACGCGCTTCGATCTGCGCGGTCACGCGGTCATTCACACTGCGCCGAACGTGCGCAAGGTGCCGGTATCGGACGATTATCCCGCGGGCTATGCACCCGTCTGCATCGGCACGACCACGTCCGCGCGCATGGAGCGCTTCACCGCGCCTTTGATGGAGCAATACGGCGTGCGCATCGTGATCGGCAAGGGCGGATTGGGCGCGATGTCGCGCGATGCGTTCATGCGGTTTGGCGGTGTGTATCTGGCGATTGTCGGTGGCACGGCGGCGCTGGAGACGACGTGGATCAACCGTATCGAAGACGTCGATCTCGACGATCTGAACCCTGAATCGCTATGGCGTTTCAGCATCGGCGAGTTCGGTCCGTTGCTGGTCGCGATGGACAGTCACGGCGGCAGCGTCTACGCGAAA
This sequence comes from Paraburkholderia sp. C35, assembly GCF_003121405.1. Taxonomy (GTDB): domain Bacteria; phylum Pseudomonadota; class Gammaproteobacteria; order Burkholderiales; family Burkholderiaceae; genus Paraburkholderia. Next base: position 67,139 of record NZ_QBUY01000008.1, read on the forward strand.
GTGCAGCAGGAAACGCGCGAACGTCGCAATGCCGTGCTTGCATCGCTGGGTATCGGCGATACGGCGCAATCTTGATTGACGCAAAGGCACGCACATGAAGCAGATCGATACCGACATCCTGATTCTCGGCAGCGGCGGCGCGGGTCTGTTCGCCGCGCTGCACGCGCAGGCCGCCGCGCCGCAGTTGCGTATCACGATTGCCGTGAAAGGACTGCTCGGCAAATGCGGCTGTACGCGCATGGTGCAAGGCGGCTATAACGTCGCGCTGGCGCAGGGCGATTCGATCGAGCGGCACTTCATGGATACGATCGAAGGCGGCAAATGGCTGTCGAACCAGGATCTCGCATGGACGCTCGTGACGCGTGCCGTCGAGCGCATTCGTGAACTCGAAAACGAACTCGGCTGCTTCTTCGACCGCAATCCCGACGGCACGCTGAAACAGAAAGCGTTCGCCGGACAGACGTTTGATCGCACGGTGCACAAGGGCGATCAGACGGGCATCGAAATCATCAACCGGCTGGCCGAACAGGTATGGGCGCGCGGCATCGCGCGGCTGGAAGAACACCGCGCCGTCGAGTTCATCGAAACGCAGGAGGGCGGCCGGCTCGCGGGCGTACTGATGATCGACATGCGTAGCGGCGAATTCGTGTTCGTGCGCGCGCAGGCCGTGCTGCTCGCGACGGGCGGCGGCCCGACCATGTACAAGTACCACACGCCGAGCGGCGACAAGAGCTGCGACGGCATGGCGATGGCGATGCGCGCGGGTCTCACGCTGCGCGACATGGAGATGGTGCAGTTTCATCCGACGGGCCTGCTCGCGGGCACGCACTCGCGCATGACGGGGACGGTGCTCGAAGATGGCTTGCGCGGCGCAGGCGGCTATCTGCTGACAGGCGACGGCGAACGCTTCATGCATCGCTACGACGATCGCGGCGAGCGCGCGACGCGCGACATCGTCTCGCGCAGCATCTTCCGCGAACTGCGCGCGGGCAACGCAACGCCCAATGGCGGCGTCTGGCTGCGCATGGATCACCTCGGACCGGACAGCGTGCGCCAGCGCTTCAAGGGCATGGTCGAGCGCTGCGCGGATTGCGGCTTCGATCTGGCCGGCGGGCAGGTCGAAGTCGTGCCGACCGCGCATTACATGATGGGCGGCGTGATGTTCGACGGCGACTGTTCGACCACGCTGCCGGGCCTGTTCGTCGCCGGCGAGGATGCGGGCGGCGTGCACGGCGCCAACCGGTTGGGCGGCAATGGCGTGGCGAATTCGACCGTGTTCGGCGGCATTGCCGGCGATGTGCTGGCCGACTGGGTGCCGCGCTTCGGCCGGTTCGATACGCCCGACGCAGCGCAGATCGAACGCGCTATGGAGCGATGCACGAAGCCGTTCGGTTTGCCCACGGGCAATCTTGAAGCGATCCGCGAAGCGCTCTATGAACTGATGTGGAACGACGTCGGCATTCTGCGCGACGCGGCGGGCCTTCAGCGCGCGCGCGATGCGCTGATCGACATCGGCGAGCAACTGGATCGCACGGGCATCGATGGACGCGATCTGCGCTTCAATCTGTCGTGGCACGACTGGCTCAATCTGCAGAACCTGACGCTCGTGAGCCGGGCCATCACCGAGTCGGCGCTGATGCGCGAGAATTCGCGCGGCGCGCATTATCGTGAGGATTTTCCGGAAGCGGGCGATCTCGATACGTCGGAATACATGTGTCTGCGTTTGCGTGACGGTGAACTCGAAACGCGCCGTGAGCGCGTGCGGTTCACGCGCGTGCGTCCGGGTCAGTCGCTGCTCGATGCGGTGTCCGTCGATGCGCCCGCTGAAGTGTCGGCGGCGCCGATGAAATGACGCTTGACGGCATCCGTGAAGGCTTCGCGTGCATGCTCGCGCCGTTCGAGCAGGCCGACGCGGCGCGGCGCGATGCGTTCGGGCAGCGCCGTCACGCGCAAGCCCGATTCGCGGTTCCAGTTCGCGTTCGCAAGGCGCGGCACGACGGACACGCCGAAGCCGCGCTTCACCATCTCGCAGATCGATTCGAGCGAGTTCAATTCCATGATGTCGCGCACGGAGGCGTCGAGCCCGCGCAATGCGTCGTCGATCAGCGCGCCGGTCCACGTCTGCCGGTCGAAGCGGATAAACGGCTCGCGCAGCAGCGCAGCGATCTCCGTGCGCGGGTCTTCGGCGGGCGAGATGAGCACCATCGGTTCGCTGTATAGCACGGTCCATTTCAGCGTGGCAGGGAAGCCGGCGGGCGATTGCGTGACGATAGCGGCATCGAGTTCGCCGTTTTCGACGCGTGTCGTGAAGTCACTCGACAAACCTGTGAAGAGTTTCAGTTCGAGCTTCGGATAGCGCCGTTTCAGGTTGAGCATGGCGTCCGCGAACGCGCCCATCAACGACGACACCAGCGCGCCAATCCGCACGACGCCTGCGAGTTCATCGCGTTCGGCAGTGGCGAGAATGCGCCGGTAATCGGCGACTAGTGTCTCCGCGAGTGGGACGATCGCGCGCCCCTGTTCCGTCAGCGCAATCGAACGCGCGCTGCGTTCGAACAGCACGATGTCGAGATCGCGTTCCAGTGAGCGCATCTGCAGGCTGACGGCGGCCTGCGTCAGACACACTTCGTCGGCGGCAGCGGCGAACGAACCGTGGCGCGCGACGGACAGAAAGGTCACGAAATAGCGGATTGCACTCATCTGGCAGTCATCGTTTCAATGCGTGTGTAACGCGTGAGCGAGCGACGAACCGAGCAACGCGACACCCGACGCAAACAGCAGCATCAGCAGCACGCGCCTGAATGCGGTATCGGACAGCCGCACATACAGCCGCGAACCGAGCCATGCAAACAGCAGCGACGACGGCAACATCCACGCGAACAGCACCAGCGTCTGCCGACCGATCAGCCCCGTCAGCGCATACGTAACCAGCGTGAGCGATTGCATCGCGATGAAAAAGCTCTGGCAGATCGCGCGCTGCGTGTCCTTGCTATGGCCGCGCAACATGCACCACACGGTCGGCGCGGGACCGACCAGTCCGGCAATGCCGCCCAGCACGCCACCAATCACACCGATGCCGCCGTCGGCCCATGCACCGCCGATCGTCACGGCGGGTAGGTTCTTCGCAGCCAGCATCAGGCCGCAATACACAATCAGCAGCACGCCCACGCCGATCCGGAACCCTTCGGGATCGATGATGGGCAACAGCGCTGCACCGATCGGCACGCCGATGAAACCGCCCGCGATAAACGGACCGATCAGCTTCGGGCGAATCTGCGCGCGCACCGTATGTACCGTAAGCGCCTGTCCCACCAGCGAGCCGACCCCCAGCATCGGCCCGATGGCTTGCGGCGGTAGCGTCCACGCCCAGAACACCATCGCGACGAGGCCGAAGGCGAAGCCCGCCAGCCCCGACACGAAGCCGGCGACGGCGCTGCCGCCGATCACCAGCAGCGCGACATCGGCGCTCAGCAACCGGCCTCCGTGGCATCAGCCCTGGCGTGCGTCACGACTGCATGCCCCAGCGTTGCACCGTATGCCGTTCGAGCACGCGGAAAATAAGGTTCTCGACCGCGAGCCCGATCAGGATCACCGTAAAGAGTCCCGCGAACACGTTGGCAATATCGAGCAGATTCTTGTTCTCGTAGATAAACCAGCCGAGGCCGCCCGAACCCGAGCTGACGCCGAACACCAGTTCCGCGGCGATCAGCGTGCGCCACGCGAAAGCCCAGCCGATCTTCAGACCCGTCAGGATGCTCGGAAACGCAGCAGGCACGAGAATGCTCGCGACATAGCGTCCGCCGCGCAGGCCGTAGTTACGTCCGACCATCTTCAGCGTATTGCTCACTGACAGAAAGCCCGAATGCGTATTCAACGCAACCGACCACGTCACGGAATGCACCAGCACGAAAATCAGGCTGCCATTGCCGAGCCCGAACCAGATCAGCGCGAGCGGCAGCAACGCGATGGCAGGCAACGGGTTGAGCATCGAAGTCATCGTTTCGAGAAAGTCCGTGCCGATGCGCGACGTGATGGCGGCAGCCGTCAGCAGCGACGCGAGCACGACGCCGCTTACGTAGCCGAGCAAAAGCACATGAATCGAAGCCCACGCCTTGCCGGGCAATTCGCCGCTCGCGATGCTGCGACAAAACGCTTCGACGGTGGCCGTGAAGGTAGGAAACAGCAGCGGATTGTTCAGCCAGCGCGCGTAGCCTTCCCAGATGATGGCAAGCACGGCGAGGATCAGCGCCTTGCGCAGCCAGCCCTGGTTGTAGAGGCGCTCGAATACCGACAACGGCTTTTCGACTACGCTGAATTGTGTCGTCTGGTGGGTTTCGCGGATGATCTCTTCGCGCGGCATCGGCGCCATGCTGTGTGCGGTCGCTTCAGACATTCTCGGCCTCCTCGATCTCGTCTTCGAACAGCATGTGCTGGATGCGTTTTTCCAGCGTCGCCGCCGATTCACCCGCCGCCGCCGTATCCAGCTCCGCTTTCACCTGGCCCGGATGCGGCGACAGCAGCAGAATGCGGCTGCCGACCTTGATCGCTTCGGGGATCGAATGCGTGACGAACAGCACGGTAAAACGCGTGTCCTGCCACAGCGCGAGCAGTTCGTCCTGCATCTTGCGGCGCGTGAGCGCGTCGAGCGCGGCGAACGGTTCGTCCATCAACAGGATGTCCGGCTCCATCGCCATGCCGCGTGCAATCGCGACGCGCTGTTTCATGCCGCCCGACAAGGTATGAGGATGGCTGTCGGCGAATTTGGTCAGATTGACCTTGTCGATGTAATGCATCGCCTGCGTTTCTGCCTCGCGCGCCGACATGCGATGCGACGCAAGCAGCGGAAACATCACGTTCTGCTTGACGGTCTTCCACGGCAGCAGCTGATCGAACTCCTGAAACACCATCATGCGGTCGGGGCCGGGCTTCGTGACGGGCTTGCCCTTGAGCGTGATCGAGCCTTCCGTTGGCAACAGATAACCGCCCACGCTCTTGAGCAAGGTCGACTTGCCGCAACCCGATGGTCCGAGCAGAACGAACCGGTCGCCGGCGTAGACCCGGAAATCGACGCGATACGTGGCCATCACGAGATGTTTGGGCGTCTTGTACTGCAGCGTTACGCCGCTGACATCGAGCAGCGGCGTGTTGTCCTGCGATGAGGCGTCAGGCGTGGCTTCGGCGCGCTTGCGGTGCATCGTCAGCTCCCTTGTAGCGATTGGGCGGTCGGAAAGAACATGTCTTTCCACGAAGCGGGCTTCGCCTTGATGAGACCGGTGCGTGCCATGAAGTCCGCGTATTTCAGGGTGTTTTCCGGTGTTGTCGTGAACACCACATTCGGCGACGAGATCATCTTTTCGATGTCGGCGACATTGCTCTTGTCTTTGCTGATGCGCAGATAGGCTTCGGCGGCGGCGTGCTTGTCCTTGTTGATCTGGGCCTGCGCTTCATCGAGTGCGGCCATGAAGGCCTGCACGAGCTTCGGGTTCTGCTGGTAGAACTTTGTCGTGCACCACACGAGGTTGAAACTGGATTTGCCGCCCAGCACGTCGTACGAATTGAGCACGGTGCGCACGCCCGCATGCGTCAGTTCCTGTTCCTGAAACGGTGGCGAGCCGAAATGCGCGGTCACTTCGCTGTTGCCGGAAAGCAGCGCCTGTTGTGCTTCGGGGTGAGCGAGCGAGACCGTGTTCTTATCGAGCTGCCCCTGATTGCCGGGGCCGAATGCTTTCTCTGCCGCCATTTGCAGCGTGATCGCCTGGATCGATACCTTCGCAGCCGGCAGCGCGATCTTGTCCTTGCCGCTGAAATCCTTCAGCGTCTTCACGTTCGCGTTGTTGGTGTTGAGCAGTAGCGGCATCGAATTGATGGCCGCCAGCGCCTTCACCTCGAGCGGCGTGCCATGCGTGCGCGACCACAGCAACACGAGCGGCGCGACGCCGCCCGACGCAATCTGCAACGAGTCGGACAGCAGCGAATCGTTCATCACGTTGCCGCCCGCGAACTCGACCCACGACACCTTCAGATTCGGCACACCGAGTTGCGCCGCGTGTTTCTCGAGCAGCTTCTGGTCCTGCATGATCATCAGCGGCAGATAGCTGATGCCGTATTGGCGCGCGATCTTGATCTCGGACAGTTCGGCGCGCGCGGGCACGCTGGTCAGCAGCGCGCACAGCGCGGCCAGCATCGACAACAGGAACGCGACTTTGCGAAGGCTCATTGCAGGTCACTCCTAGCGACTGGAACGGACACAAACGGCACAGCGCGTCGATCGTCATGCTGTGCGATGAATGGAGACGGCGCGATGCAACACGCGCGGCATCCGCAAGCGGGATCAGGCGCCTGTCAGGCAGGACGCAACGCAGGGCAGGTCGGACAGCACGGTGGATGACACCGGAGGCGAGCGGGCAGGTACGCGGGACGACGATGGAGCGGGGTACGCATCGTGAGTGTCTCCTTGTGTCCGGTTCGAATGCAGTGCGGCGTCATGGGGCGCCGCGACCGGAATCAGCTTCGCAGATGGCCTGTTTATTGGGCGCCCGGTTCAGGCTCGCGATCATCTGCAAGCCGGATAGTTAAGCGCCCTGTGATTTAACTCATCTGTATGAGTGTCGAGTGTAGGTGATCGCTTTTGGGATTGCAAATGCGGGAAAACGTGACATAACGGACACGCGTTGCGCGTGTCCGTCAACGGCTTGAATCAGAGCGGCTGTTCGTGCGAAGCGGAAGGTCCGACGTATTCGTAGCGCTCGGTGTTGACGTGCGAAATGCGCACCTCGACAGGCGCCTGATGATACGAATACGCAATACGTCGCACTTCGAGCAGCGGCGCGCCGGGCACGACTTCTAGCAGCTTCGCTTCGCCTTCGTCGGCTACGGCAACGCGCAGGCGTTCTTCCGTGCCGACCACGTTGATGTGGAACGCGTCCTGATAGAAGTTGTAGAGCGTGCTGGGCCGCTCGCGCAACGCCGCTTCCGTAAGACCTGGAAAGCGCGCCTCGGCGACCGTGATGTTGTCGATCATCACCGTTTCGCCATGTAACGCAAGCCGGTTGATGAACGTGAACACGCGCGCACCCGTATCGACGCCGAGCATCTCCGCGATCTCGCGCGTCGCTTTGCCCTTCCTGAACGAGACGAGCGTGACGGTGGGATAGGTCTTGTCGCCGTCCTGCCGCACGATGCGGAAGAAGCGAAAGAAATGCCGGTCGCGCTGATGCTGCGCGACAAAGGTGCCGAGCCCCTGATGCCGCACGAGGATGTTGTCGGCGACCAGTTCGTCGATAGCCTTGCGCAGCGTGCCGATCGACACGCCGAAACGCTCCGACAGCTTCCGTTCAGACGGAATGGCTTCGCCGCCTTTCCACTCCTGCGAAGCGAGTGCGGCGAGCATGGCGTTCTTCACTTCCTTGTAGCGCGTGCCGCCGATGCTCGGCGTGCTGATCGTGCCGTTGGCGTTGTTCGCGCCGACCGTCAACGTGTTCATGAGCCAGTCCTCTCGTCTTTCGACATGACATGTTCTGTATGCCTGTTTATAGCAGCCCATCGCGATGCATGGAAAGCCTTCGGGAAATTCTACTTCATCTTGCTCATCAAACACATATAGATGATATGGTTGACATATCGAAACCCGCTGCCTAAGATGGTTCGCAAGGAGGCAACACCCGCACCCATACCCCACGCCTGACAAACCGACAGGAGACATCCATGAGCCACACCGCAGCAGGTGAGTCGCAACAGTCCGCCAGCACGCCGTCGCCGGATCGCAAGACCATCCACATCGTGATGCACGAAGCGAAAGACACCGTCGGCGTGGCCGTCGTCGAAGGAATCAGGGCAGGCACGCAACTGAACGCGTGGATCATGGACGACGACGAGGTGATCACCGTGTCGGCGATGCAGGAAATCCCCATTGGCCACAAGGTGGCGCTCAAGGACATGGCCGTCGGCGATACCGTCTACAAGAACGGCGTCGATATCGGCAAGGTGGTCGCGCCCATTCGCGCGGGCGAGCATGCCCACGTGCACAACATCAAGACGAAGCGCTGGTAATTGCCGCGCCGCCGCATAAGCGCGGCGAGACCATCATCTGTCGAATCACGTCCAATCAGAGAGAGACACCATGAGCGTCGTTGACAACAGCACCACCTTTCGCGGTTATCGTCGTCAGAACGGGCGCGTAGGCGTGCGCAATCATGTGATCATCCTGCCCGTCGACGATCTGTCGAACGCAGCCGCGCAGGCCGTCGAGAACAACATCAAAGGCACCATGGCGCTGCCGCATCCGTATGGCCGCCTGCAGTTCGGCGCCGACCTCGACCTGCATTTCCGCACGCTGATCGGCGCGGGCTGCAATCCGAATGTCGCGGCCGTGGTCGTGATCGGTATCGAAGAAGGGTGGACCAAGCGGGTGGTCGACGGCATCGCGAAGTCGGGCAAGCCGGTGATGGGCTTCGGCATCGCACTGCACGGCGATCACGACACGATCATGCGGGCGTCGAAGGCGGCGAAGGAAATGGTGCAGTACGCGACCACGCTCGAACGCGAGGAATGCCCGATTGCCGACCTGTGGGTGTCGACCAAATGCGGCGAGTCGGATACCACGTCTGGCTGCGGCGCGAATCCGACTGTCGGCAATGCGTTCGACAAACTCTATGGTCTCGGCACCACGCTCGTGTTCGGCGAAACGTCGGAACTGACGGGCGGCGAGCAGATCGTGGCCGCGCGCTGCGCGAATCCGCAGGTGCGCGAACGCTTCCAGTTCATGTTCGACCGCTATCAGGACATGATCAACCGCTGGAAAACCGACGACCTCTCCGAATCGCAGCCGACCAAAGGCAACATCGCGGGCGGCCTGACGACCATCGAAGAAAAAGCGCTCGGCAACATCCAGAAGATCGGCAAGAAATGCATGGTCGACGGCGTGCTCGACAAGGCGGAAGAACCGTCGGGTTCGGGCTTGTGGTTCATGGAGTCGTCGTCGGCGGCGGCGGAAATGGTGACGCTGTGCGCGGCATCCGGCTTCGCGGTGCATTTTTTCCCGACGGGGCAGGGCAACGTGATCGGCAATCCGATCGTGCCCGTCATCAAGATCTGCGCGAACCCGCGTACGGTGCGCACGATGGGCGAGCATATCGACGTCGATGTCTCGGGACTGTTGCAGCGCGAACAGAATCTCGATCAGGCCGGTGACAAACTGCTGGAGTCGATGCTGGCGACGGCTAATGGCCGCTGGACGTCGGCGGAAGCGCTGGGGCATCGCGAGTTCGTGCTGACGCGCCTGTTCGAAAGCGCCTGAGCGCGCGGTTATTTCGTCCCCACGAGCCCGCAGCCTGAGTTGACAGGCTAGTCGCGGGCTTCGCGAACGCAGTTTCGCTACAGCGCACGCACCGTTGCGGATAGACGGTCATCGGCGATGGCCGCATGATCCGGGCCGCAGAAGCCCCGCCACGGTGCGCGACGCTGTCTCATCAAGCAGCAGCGAGTGGAGGAGACACCACCTTGCGCGTGCTCAGACATCTCTATGTGCAGGTCCTGATCGGACTGGCCGCCGGCATTCTCGTCGGCTATTTCGCGCCGCATCTCGGCGTGCAGATGAAACCCCTCGGCGACACCTTTATCCGCCTCATCAAGATGCTCATTACGCTGGTGATTTTCTGCACCGTGTCGGTGGGTATCGCGCGGATGGAAGATCTCAAGCACGTCGGGCGCGTGGGGCTGAAGACCATCGTCTATTTCGAGGCTGTCACGACGCTTGCGCTCGTGATCGGACTCGTGGTCGCCAACGCGCTGCATCCGGGCGAAGGGCTGAACATCGACCCGGCCACGCTCGACCCGCACGCGATTGGCCACTATGTTGCCGAAGTGCATACGGAAGCCTCGCAAAGCTTCCTCGACCAGATCGTGCCGAACTCGGTGGTCGGCGCGTTCGCGCGCGGCGATCTGTTGCAGGTGCTGCTGTTCTCGGTGCTGTTCGGTATTGCACTGTCGATCATGTCGCGCCGCAGCCGCTTTCTGTCGCGCGTGATCGAACAGAGCGGCGAAGCGCTGATGCGGATCGTCGAGATGATCATGCGTCTCGCGCCGCTCGGTGCATTCGGCGCGATGGCGTTCACGGTCGGCAAATATGGCATTGGCACGCTGCAACAACTTGGCTTGCTGATCGTGTGCTTCTATCTGACCAGCATCCTGTTCATCGTGCTGGTGCTCGGCACGATCTGCCGCTGGGCGGGCGTCGGTCTCTGGCCGCTCTTGAAGTACCTGCGCGAAGAACTGCTGATCGTGCTCGGCACGTCGACGACGGAATCGGTGCTGCCGCGTCTGATGGACAAGCTCGAACGGCTAGGCTGCCCGAAGCCTGTAGTCGGTCTGGTGCTGCCCACGGGGTATTCATTCAACCTCGACGGCGCGGCCATTTATCTGACGATGACGTCGCTTTTCATCGCGCAGGCTACCAACACGCATCTGACGCTGCTTCAGCACCTCGGGTTGCTCGCGATCCTGATGCTGACGTCGAAGGGTGGCGCGGGCGTGGCGGGCGCGGCACTGGTGGCGCTCACGGCAACGCTGTCGACCCACAACATCATCCCCGTCGCGGGTATCACGCTGATCATCGGCATCGATCGTGTGCTCAATGAAATCCGCGCGATCGTCAACATGATCGGCAATGCGGTGGCGACCATCGTCGTTGCGCGCTGGGAAGGCGCATTCGATGCCGAAGCGGCACGCCGGTTCCTCGCCGCGCCGCACGCTGACCAGACGGCGCACGACGATCAACCCGAAGCGGCCGATGGCGTGCACGAAAGAACGCCGCCCGCCTACGCACAGGAACGCCCGAATTGAAAACCGCTCGCAAGACCGTCGTCATCAGCGAATTCATCGATGCGTCCGCTGTCGAGTCGCTGAAGTCCCATTTCGATGTGCACGCGGACCCGGCACTCGTCGATCAACCCGAGCGGCTGCGCGAACTGCTTCGCGATGCCGACGCGCTGATCGTACGCAACCGGACGCAGGTCACGGCGAGCCTGCTGGATGGTGCGCCGAAACTGGTGGCCGTGGGCCGGCTCGGCGTCGGTCTCGACAACATCGATCTGGATGCGTGCCGTGCTCGCGACGTGCAGGTGTTTCCGGCGACGGGCGCGAACGCGCGCGCGGTTGCCGAGTATGTGATCGCCACCTCGCTGATGCTGTTGCGCGGTGCGTATCTGTCGAGTGCGGCTGTCGCGAACGGGCAATGGCCGCGTACGGCGCTATCGAACGGACGCGAGGTGGCGGGCAGCACGCTGGCCGTGATCGGTTTTGGCGGTATCGGGCAACTGGTGGCACAACTGGCGCGCGGGCTGGGCATGCGGGTGGTGGCATTCGATCCGCAGCTTCCCGCCGATGCCGCCTGCTGGCACGAGACAGGCGCGCAGCGCATGAGCTTCGACGATGCGTTGCGTGCCGCCGATGCCGTGACCTTGCACGTGCCGCTTATCGACAGCACGCGCAATCTGCTTGGCGCTGCGCAACTGTCGCTGCTGAAGACACACGCCGTCGTGATCAACACGTCGCGCGGCGGCGTAGTCGATGAAAGCGCGCTCGCCGACGCATTGAAGCAGGGACGCATTGGCGGCGCAGCGCTCGACGTATTCGCCGACGAACCGTTGAAGGCGGCATCGCCACTGGCCGATGCGCCGCATCTCATTCTCACGCCGCACATCGCCGGGCTTACCATGCAGGCGAACGAACGCGTCAGCACACTGGTCGCTGCACGCGTGACGCAAGCCCTGCTAGAGGGCGAGCGTGATCCAGCGATTGCACAGGGAGCTTCTACATGACACGGGTTTCATCTGCCGAACTGCACGATCTGGCCTCGCGCGCGATGCTGGCCGCCGGTGCGACACCGCAAACGGCATCGGCCACGGCGCGCGCGCTCGTCTATGCAGACGCGCGCGGGCTGTCGTCGCATGGCGTCGCGCGGCTGCCGATGTATGTCGCGCAGTTGCGCAATGGGCGCGTCGATCCGCAGGCACAGGCATTTATCGCCAGTGCGCGCAACGCTGCCGTGCTGATCGATGCCGCCGACGGCATGGCGTTTCCCGCCTGCGAACTGGCCATCGAAACGCTGATCGGCCGTGCGCGCGAGCACGGCAGCGCCGTGGCGAGCGTGCGTCACAGTCATCACTTCGGCGTTGGCGCATACCATCTCGAAGCGCTCGGCGCGGCGGGACTCGTTGGACTCGCGTTCAGCAACGCGCCGGCTGCGATGCCTGCATGGGGCGGACGTCATGCGCTGTTCGGCACCAATCCTATCGCGGCGGCTTTTCCGCGCCGCGATGCGCCGCCGTTGCTGATCGACCTGTCGCTGTCGAACGTGGCGCGCGGCAAGATCATGGTTGCCGCACGCGAAGGCAAACCGATCCCCGAAGGCTGGGCGACGACGCGCGACGGTCTGCCGACCACCGACGCCAAGGCCGCGCTCGACGGCATGATGCTGCCGTTCGGCGGCACGAAGGGCGCGATGCTCGCGCTAATGGTGGAACTGCTCGCGGCGGCGCTGGCCGGCGCGAACTTCGGTTACGAGGCGGGCTCGTTCCTGACGGAAGAGGGCGAGAAATCGCAGATCGGCCATCTGTTCTGGGCGATCGATCCCGGCGCGCTGGCAGGCAACGACATCTATCTGTCGCGGATCGAGGCGCTGGTGACGGCAATGCTGCAGGACACCGACGTGCGGCTGCCAGGTCAGCGCAGGCAGACACTCGCGGAGACGGCGCAGCGCGACGGCATCGAGATTCCCGACGCGCTCTTTGCACAACTCGAAGCGCTCGCGCGCTGAAGGCGATGCTATTGCGGCGCCGGGCCGCTGGAGCCACGCACGATCAGTTCGATCGGCAGCGATTCGGAGATTGGCGCCACGCCCTCGGAGAGCCAGCGCAGCAACACGCGCGCGACGCGTTCGCCGAGTTCGTAAGTAGGCAGCAGGACGGTGGTAAGGCCGGGCGCAATCTGCGAAGCGATGGGAAGATTGTCGCAACCGACAATCGACAGCGCCTCCGGCACGGCAACGCCCACAGCCTGCGCTTCGAGCAGACAGCCGAGTGCGAGCACGTCGTTGCCGCAGAAGATGCCCGTGGGCGCCGGGCGCAACTGGCTCAGCAGCTTGAAGCCCGCGCGGCCGCCTTCGAAGCCGAACGGTTGCTCGATCACACAGGCATCGGGCAAGCGGATGTCGTACTGCGCGAGTGTCTCGCGGAAACCTTCAATACGCTGGCGGGCGCGATCGTTGTGACGGATCGAGCCGGAAATCACCCCGAAGCGCCGGTGCCCAAGCTCCAGCAGATGCGTGGCGGCAAGGCGGCCGATCAGCCGGTTGTCGAAACCGATTGTGGCGGGCGTCAGCGTGCCGGGGCTGTCGTCGGCGGGTTGCGCGGGATACGACCACATCAGCAGCATCTCGGCCTGGCTTGCGCGGATCAACTGGTACGTCTGCGGCGAGTGATCAGTGCCGACCAGCACGATGGCATCGACGGCACGTTCGAGCAGCGCACGCACCACCTCGATTTCCGCCGACAGGTTGTATTCGTGCGCCGAAATCAGCAGCTGATAACCCGAGTTCGACAAGGTGGTCTGCAGGCCTTGCACGGCGCGCGCGAAGATGGCGTTGTCGAGCGTCGGCACGATCGCGCCGATCATCCGTGCGCGCCCGAGCGCCAGCGCGCGGGCCGCGCCATCGGGCACATAGCCGAGCGTCGCGATGGCGTCGCGGATACGCGCGCGCGTGTCCGGCTTGACGACATCGGGATTCGACAGCGCGCGGGATACCGTCGCCGTGGAAACACCGGCGAGCGAGGCGACATCGCTGAGACGCGCACGGGGCAGGTCGTTCATTGGCGTGAATTCGATTGGATTGAGTTCGCTTGCATCCGACTGATCGCGCGACGCGCGCTCATGCCGTTCCGCATTCATTGTAGTGTGCTTTTGCAACGGGATGAAAACCCGCTTGCACGATGCCTGGGAGAAGTCCCGATGTGACCGCTCTGCATTGAGGCTATATTGAAATGCAAGCGGTTACATTTTGGCGTTTCTTATTGCATCGCTTCCCCTCGCAAAGATAGCGGCTGATTGTCATCGGCATTCCCGGACTGGCAGGAGACCTTTGTGTTCCGTGCACTTCGTTCACCGCGTCTGATCTGCAGCATCGGCACGCTCGGTTGCACGCTCGCGTTGTGGTACGCGCTGACCGCGCTGACGGGTGCGATCTCGCCCGCCAAGCTGCCGTCGCCGGTCGAAACCTGGCAGGCGCTGGTGCAGGTCGCAACCGACGGCTACGCGGACGGGCGACTCGACCAGCACATCGTCCAGAGCGTGAAGCTTGTCCTGTATGGCTTCGTGGTCGCGGCGCTGACGGGCGTGCCGCTCGGCCTGTGGATGGGCGGTTCGCGCCGTGCGCAGGCGTTTTTCAATCCCGTGTTCGTGCTGCTTCGGCCCATTCCGCCGCTGGCGTGGATACCGCTCGCCATCGTGTGGCTCGGTCTCGGCGACGCGGCGAAAGTCATGGTGATCTGGTTCGCGGCGTTCGTGCCGTGCGTGATCAACAGCTTCGCAGGCGTGCGCAATCTCGACGTTCCCATGCTCGAAGCCGCCGATATGCTGGGCCTGCGCGGCGCGCGCCGCGTCTTCGAGGTCACGGTGCCGGGTGCGTTGCCGATGATCTTCACCGGCTTGCGCCTGTCGCTGCAGGCGTCGTGGACCACGCTCGTCGCGGGTGAACTGATCGGCGCGGTCACGGGGCTGGGCCATCTGTTGACGCAAGGGTCGCTCGACATCAACCCGGCGATGATCGTCGTCGCGATGCTGACGGTCGCGTTGTGCGGCTGGCTGATGACGTCGCTGCTCGGTGTGATCGAACGGAAGCTGATGCCATGGAGATCGAATCGATGAAACCCGCCGATCTGCGCGGCGTTGCGCACGCGGACCTCGATACGGTCGAATCCGTCGGCTCTGCACGCAAGTCACGCCTCTTCGGCCGCAACGATGGCGTGCAAGACGAGCAACGCGTCGCAACGCACCGCATCTTGCCGCTGTGGATGCTGAGCGCGGCGGGGCTGCTGACATTCTTCGGCATATGGTGGCTCGCCGCTGCGGCAAGCGTGGTGCCCGCTGCTTTCCTGCCGACACCGTTTGCCGTCGCGCAGCGTTTCGGCGAACTGCTGATGCATCCGTTCGTCGGTTATACGTTGCAGGTGCATCTGTGGTCGAGCCTGCAACGCTATCTGATGGGTTTCCTGCTCGCCGTCGCGGTCGGTGTGCCGCTCGGCCTGATGATGGGCTGGTTCCGCTGGCTCGACTACTGCGTGACGCCGCTCTTCGAGGCGGTGCGTTTCATCGCGCCGATTGCCTGGGTGCCGTTTGCGGCGCTCTGGTTCGGTACGGGCATCGGCGGGCCGGTGCTGATCATTTTCGCGGGCGCGTTTCCGCCGTGTGTCGTGAATGCGTATCGCGGCGCGATGCAGGTCGATGAACGTCTGCTGGAAGCGGCGCGCATGCTCGGCATGTCGAGCCGCATGGTGGTGTGCGAAGTGCTGCTGCCGGGCGCCTTGCCTTCGGTGATTGCCGGTGTGCGGGTGGCGGCGGGGCTGGGCTGGATGTCGCTGGTCGGCGCGGAGCTGATCGTCGCGTCGAGCGGCATCGGTTACATGATGGTCAAAGGGCAGGCCGCGATCGATACGGCCACCGTGATGAGCGCAATGATCGCGATCGGTGCGGTGGGCGCGGCCATCGACGTGCTGCTGGCGCGCATCGAAGCGTTTGCCATGCGTCATCGCCGTACGCCGCGGCGTTGATGCGGGTTGTGTTGACGTTACTCCAATCTGGATGAGGTTCGCGATGAGCATGATCCGCTTCGACGACGTATCGCGCACATTCGAGCGCGACCGCTCCAGCATCGTGGCGCTCGAACGCGTGAATCTCGAGATCGCCGACAAGGAGTTCGTGGCGATCGTCGGTCCGGCGGGTTGCGGCAAGACCACGTGTCTGCGCATGGTCGCCGGCCTCGAATTTCCGAGTGCGGGCAGCGTGACAGTGGCAGGGCGCAAGGTGACGCGGCCTGGTCCGGATCGCGCCGTGGTGTTCCAGCAGTTCGCGCTGTTTCCGTGGAAGACCGTGTGGGACAACATCGACATCGGACTGCGCGCGAAAGGCATGGCCGCCGACGCGCGCCGTACCACCATCGAACGCTATCTGAAGCTGATGAACCTGAGTGGCTACGAACGCGCGTATCCGCATCAGCTGTCGGGCGGCATGCAGCAGCGCGTGGCGATCGCCCGCGCGTACGCACTCGATCCCGGCGTGCTGCTGATGGATGAACCATTCGGCGCGCTCGATGCACAAACGCGCGTCGTGATGCAGGAAGAACTCATCAAGCTCACGCGCGTCAATCCGCGCACGGTGCTGTTTATCACGCATGCCGTCGAGGAATCGGTCTTTCTCGCCGATCGTGTGGTGGTGATGACGGGGCGGCCTGGGCGCGTCAAGGAAGTGATCGATGTGAAGGCCGTGCGTGACGAGCATCAATGGGATCAGTGCGAGCGCATCGAGGACGTGATGGATCTGGAGTCGTTCGTGCGCCTGCGGACGCACATCTGGAAGTCGCTGCGCGACGAACACGGCGCGCCGCATCGAGCCGCGGCGTAAGACATACGCGGGGCTGCATCATCGACAACAATCGGAGACCATCATGAACCGTCTGTTTGCCTGGCCGCTGGCCGCCTTGCTGTGTGCGGGCAGTGCGTGTCTGCCCGTTACTTCACGCGCCGCCGATCTCACGCCGATCAAGGTCAGTTATCAGCCTGCCTTGTACTGGGCGCTGCCGTTTTATGTCGCGACGGAGAAGGGCTGGTGGGCGCAGGTGGGGCTGAAGCCGGAGTTCTCGGTATTTCCAGCGGGCGTGCCGCAGATCGCGGCGGCGGCGTCGAAATCGTGGGACGTGGGCGGCACGGGTTCGGTGCCCGCCGTGCTTGGTTATCAGCGCTTCGGCATCAAGGTAATCGGGCTGACCAACGACGAATCGCAAGGCAATGTGCTGATGGCGAGCAAGGCGCGTTATGACGCGATACGCAGCAACCCCGCCGCGCTCAAAGGACAGACGATCGTACTCACGTCGAACTCGACGGGTGACTATGCGGTGCAGGCATGCCTGAAAAAATATGGTTTGAAGAAGGCAGATGTCACGCTGAAAAACATGGGACAGGCTGAGATCATTTCGGCTGTATCGTCGGGTAACGCCGATTTTGCGGGCGTCTGGGCGCCGTACGATTACACGCTCGAAGAGAAAGCCGGAGCGCGGGTCTTATGCTCGGGCAAGGACGGCGGCGCGATCGTGCCCGGTGCGATTGTCGCGCGCGGCGACTACGCGCAGGAGCATCCGGAAGAAGTCGCGAAGTTCGTCGCCGTCTATCTGCATGCGTGGGCGTGGATGCGCGCTCATCCCGACGACGCCATCGCATTGATGAAGCAGTTCTATCAGCAAGGCGGCGTCAACATCAGCGACGAATCCATGCGCAAGGAGTTCGCGACACGGCCGACTTTCGATCTCAAGCAGCAACTGGCGGAAATGGACCGGTCGAAGAACGCATCGCCCGCAGATGAGTCGTTCAACGCGATTGCGCAATTCATGCATGCGTCGGGCGCGCTTGCGACGGTGCCCGATGCGAAACAGTACATCGATGATGGCCCGATGAAGCGTGTGATGAGCGATCCGAAGCTGGCGGCGTTTGCCAATGATGGGACGAAATAGCGCGCGAGTTGGCGTGAGGATTCCGGGTCTGGGTCATCGCATCGCATCGAATGGATGACCTTGGACCTGGCTGAAAACCCGACATTTCAAAATAGCCGGCACATCAAAAACGTCGCTAATTTATGTTATGTCAAATTATGAATGCGATCACAAACCACCCATTCATATCCACACCCCCAACCCTCACCGTACAAACGTCCCCAACCCCTCGGCGTTGTAATACTCCAGCGTGACCTGATTGCTCAGAAACGACGCTTTAGAAATTGTCCCCGGCGCCGCATTTTCGTTGACGAGCGTAAAGGTGATCGTATCGCCATCCCAATGAGAAAGCGGCAAGCACAACGGCGTCGCACCGATCGTCATAAGCAGCGATCCACCTGCGTCGCTGATCTGCACCGGCCCGTAGTAATCGTTCCTGTAACTGCCTCGATATGTTTTGAGCGCACGCGCCGGAAACGGCGACACAGGCTGCGCCACACCAACCAGCGATCCCGTTGGCTTGATGACGCCGGCAAGCGCGTCGCTGAAAATCGACAACCAGTCGCGCTTGATCGTCCCGAACTGCACCAGATCGAAAAACTGCGCTGTCAGCGTTTCAGGCACGCCGATCGGGTAACCATTGGTGAGCGCCACAATGGCACAGCCTGTCGACGGCACCGCGACGAAGTTCGTCGCCGCGCCAGAGCCGAAGCCGCCGGAATGGCTGTACGACGCGCGGCCCGACTCGGTCGTGCCGACATTGAAACCGAAGCCGTAGTAGCTCGCGGGCCGTCCGTTGCCCGCCGCATGCGCCTGCGCCTGTGGACTGATCGCAGCATCGAGCGCGTCGGCGTCGATCACGCGAGTGCCGTTGAACATGCCCGTACCCAGCATCATCGTCAGGTACTTTGCCATGTCATTGGCCGATGAACTGACGCCGCCCGCTGGCGTTTGCGCATCGGGCATCCTGTCGAGGCCCACTACCCACTGCCCATTGCGCCTCACGTGCCCGGTCGCGCGATTCCCGCGTGCGATAAAGTCGGCATAACGCGAACTCGTGCTAGCCATGCCAAGCGGCTGATAGAGCGCCCGCTCCGACAACGTGGCCCAATCGACGCCCGCAGCCGATGCCACCGAAACCGCCGCCGCCGTCAAACCAAAATTCGTGTAAGCATACGACCGGCGAAACGGCGCGAGCGGCAGATAACGCAGGCGCTGCAGCACAGCCGTCTGGTCATAGCCCATGTCCTCCAGCAGATCGCCTGCATGATCCGGTAAGCCCGAGCGATGCGCATACAGATCGCCGATCGTCACCTGCTCGCTCACCTCCTGATCCGCGAGCGCAAACCACGGCAGGTGCGCGCGCACGGGTGTGTCCCACGACACGCTGCCCGTCCCCACCTGATGGGCGACAACCATCGCGCCGACGGGCTTCGACACCGATGCAAGCTGGAACACCGTATCGGCATCGACGGGTAATCCCGAGCCGACACGTCGCGTGCCGAAGCCTTTCACGTAGACGGGGTGAAGATCGCGCACCACGGCGACGGACATGCCCGGCACGCCCGTGGTGGTCATCAGCTGGTTGACTAGCGTGTCGAGTTGCGCGATGGCGGCATCGATCTGCGCGCGAGGCACGGGCGCTTCCTCGTCGCCGGATGCGCGCCCGTTGCCGGAATCGCCCAGGCTGCGGCATGCCACCACGCTTCCACATAGTGCAGCGCCAAGAAAACGTCGCCGTCCTTGCCATGAGGTCATGTCACGTCTCCGGATGACTGCTGCCGCGCTGAAGTCAAAGCCTCACACCGTCGACGCAATCACGCACGCTGCGCCCGGCATTCAGTTATAGAACATCGCGCAACAGAGTGAAAAGCCCGGCATGCATGCCGCTGCCAGTCCTTCACACCGTTTGCAGTCACCGACGAAAACGCCCCACGCCATCACAATCCGGCGTCGACTACCCGCTCCGACTTCAACGCGCGAATGCGCCGGTCGACAAAGTATCCGCCGCCTTCCGTATAACGCAGATACAGGCGTCCGCAGGTCGAGCATTCCCAGACGCCGCAGCGGTTGTACGGAAAGTAGCGCGGCGCAATGGGCGCCTCGGGCGACCAGTACTGCACGTTATCCGGTCGATACTCGGCGAAGGTCGGCTCGGGATCGTCCTCGCGCATCAGCGTGGCGATCTCGACAAGCTGGCTTTCATCGAGCGACAGCGGCTGCGACTGCCAGCCATCCAGCGGCGTCTTCGTGCAGGAGCACGCTGCCGTCGCGTTCAATTCCGCCTGCTGCGCGAGCGCAATCAGCGCGGCGGCGTCCACATAACGTGTCATGTCGTAAAGCCTGTTTCCGGATTGATTCGATGCCGACGGCGCGAACATCGCGTGAGAGCGTCGTTTATACCGCAACTTGTACGGCGACGCCGCGCCGTCCGCACCGAGGTCAGCCGTTCATCATCCGGTCGAGGTGTGGTCTCACCCATGAGCGGTCGAAGCGCCCTTCGACAATCGATTGCAACGCCGCCGCCTCTTTCGCGCCCTGCTTGCGCGCGGCCTGAATGACGCCGTCCACGTCCTCGGGCGAAATCGCCAGCAGCCCGTCTTCATCGCCGACGATGATATCGCCCGGATTGACTACCATCCGTCCCACCGTCACCGGGACGTTGATCTCGCCCGGCCCGTTCTTGTACGGCCCGCGATGCGTAACGCCCCGTGCATACACGGGGAAATCGCGCTGACGTATCGCACCGACATCGCGGATCGCGCCGTCGATCACCAGCCCCTGCACGCCGATGCTCTCCGCGTAGCTCGACATGATGTCGCCCATCAGCGCCTGGGTCAGCTCGCCGCCGCCGTCTATCACGAGCACATCGCCGGGGCGGCAGAAATCGAACGCACGATGGATCGCGAGATTGTCGCCGCCGCGCGTGCGCACCGTGACGGCTGTGCCGGCCATCGCTCTGGGCTGGTGATACGGCTGCAAGCCCACAATGCCGCTCGCCCGCGCCATGTTGTCGCTGAGCAGCGACACGGCCAGTTCACGCAATGCCGCCAGCGTCGCCGTGCTCGCTTGCGGTGCCGATTCGAATTCGCGCCAGCCAATGGGATTCATATCGTCGCCCCTTCCGTTGCCAGTTGTTTGTCGAGTTGCGCCGTGAGCCGTCCGTAGACGGCCCGCGCGTTGTCTTCGTAGATATGCTGCCGGTCGCTGTCGCTCAACCATTCGATGGCGTCGATATAGCGGCGCGTGTCGTCGTAGTAGTGACCGGTTTCGGGATCGATGCCCTGCACGGCGCCAATGGTTTCGGACGCAAACAGGATGTTCTCGACGGGAATCACTTTTGCCAGCAGTTCGGCGCCGGGCTGGTGATACACGCAGGTATCGAAGAACACGTTTTTCAGCAGATAGTCGCGCAGCAACGGGCGCTTCATGTCCTGCGCGAGGCCGCGATAGCGTCCCCAGTGATACGGCACAGCGCCGCCGCCATGCGGAATGATGAAACGCAAGGTCGGAAAATCCGCAAACAGATCACCGCTGAGCAACTGCATGAACACCGACGTATCGCCGTTGAGATAGTGCGCGCCTGTCGCATGAAAATTCGGGTTGCACGACGACGACACATGAATCATGGCGGGCACATCGAGTTCGACCATCGCTTCGTACAGCGGATACCATGAACGGTCCGTCATCGGCGGCCCGGACCAGTGCCCACCCGACGGGTCCGGATTCAGATTGCAGCCGATAAAGCCCAGTTCCTCCACGCAGCGCCGCAATTCGGCGATGCACGTATCGGGCGCCACGCCCGGTGCCTGCGGCAACTGGCACACGCCGACGAAATGACGCGGAAACAGCGAGCACACGCGATGCACGAGATCGTTGCATTCGCCCGACCAGACGGCATTCGCTTGCGCTCCGGCAAGATGATGACCCATGCCCGCCGCGCGCGGCGAGAAGATGGTGAGATCGGTGCCGCGCTCGCGCTGAATGCGGCGCTGTCCCGCTTCGATACTCTCGCGGATCTCGTCGTCGGTAATGACGGCACGCGGCGGCACAGGCGTGCCGTCCTTCAGTGCGGCAATCTGCGCGGCGCGCCACGCTTCGTGCTGTCGCGGCGACGTCGTGTAGTGACCGTGGCAATCGATGATCATGTAGCGAACCCTTTCAGTCTTTGCGATAAACGAGTGATGAACCTGCGATAAAACGGGTTAATGGCCGGCCGCTGCATCGCCGCCCGCGAGTGAAGTGTCGGCGCCCTCCTCCGGCGGCGTGACGCGCATCACCAGCGCGATGATCGTGGCGATCACGAGAAATGCCGCGATGGTCAGCAAGGCGAGCGAGAAGTTGCCCGTCGCGCGCCGTACGAGGCCGATGCTCCACGGCCCGACCAGCCCGCCGAACTGCGCGATCGTGTTGATCAGCGCGATGGTGGCGGCACCCGCTGCGCCCGTGCGAAACGATGACGCAAGACTCCAGAACAGCGGATTGCCCGCATAGATGAACAACCCCGTGACGCACAGCAGCGCATACGCGAGCAGCGGATTCGGCGCATACGCGCTGCCCGCAATCGCAATGGCACTTGCGCCATACACGAACGCCAGGTGCTTCTTGCGATCGCCGGAACGGTCGGAACTGCGGCTGATCAGGAATGTGCCGAGCACGCCGAACAGCGGCGGCGCAGCGGAAAGAAAGCCGACTTCGATATTGTTCAGATGCCCAAGGCTCTTGACGATCTGCGGCAGCCACAGAAACAGGCCGTAGATACCAACCAGCGCACAGCCGAACAGACACGCAAGGCTCCACACGCGGATATCGCTGGCCACGCGCAGAAACGACACATGCGTGTGGCCACCGAGCGCTTCGCGTTCCGCCGCGAGCGTCGATTCGAGCCAATGTTTTTCATCGGCGTCGAGCCACGTTGCGTCGGCGGGACGCTCGGTCATGATGCGCAGCGTCAAAAGGCCGAGCAGCATCGCGGGAACGCCTTCAAGGATGAACATCCACTGCCACCCGTGCAGGCCGAGCACGCCGTTCGCGTAGGTCATCAGCGCGGTCGAGATCGGGCCGCCGAGCACCGCTGAAAACGAACCCGCAATGATGTATCCACCGACAGCACGCGCCCGGTAGCGCTCGGGAAACCACTTGGTCAGATACACGGCGACACCGGGCAGAAAGCCCGCTTCCATCACGCCGAGCAGAAAGCGCAGCACGTAGAAACTGGTGTCGTTGAATACGAACGCGGTGGCCGCGGCGACAGCGCCCCACGTCAGCAGAATGCGCGCGATCCAGCGGCGCGCGCCGACGCGATGCAACAATAAATTGCTCGGTACTTCCAGCAGCATGTAGCCGAAGAAGAAAATACTGCCGGCGAAGCCAAATACGGCGGGGCTGAAGCCCATATCGCCGTTCATCTCGAGCGCCGCGAAACCGATGTTGATGCGGTCGAGATAGTTGAAGAACATCATTGCAAAGAGCAAGGGCATGAGCCGCCCATACACCTTTCGCATGGTTGCGGCTTCATCGATGCGGGTCATGCTGTCTCCTTCCTGTGCGCGCGACACTGCGGTCGCTTCGAACCAGTGGACTGAACCCTGCGTTTGCCGTCGATGTGCCGCTAATGGGCACGGGAAACGCAGCGTCAGCTACCTGTTCGATGGTATGAATGCGCGGACAGGAAGTCCAAGACGAGATGCTTATGCTTGTATAAGGATCGTCTTATAGTGTGTCGCCGTCGGCGAGCGGCGGCGGCAGGCAGCGCAGGAATGCCAGCAGATGCGGCGAGGTATCGTCCGTGCGCCAGGTGGCGGCGAGCGTCGAGCGGTGCGCCGAACCTGGCCCTGTGAGGGGACGGCACACGACATCGGTGCGCCCATGCCGCGCCACCGATTCTCCGACCAGCGTCACGCCCAGCCCCGCAGCCACGAGCGCGATCGCCGTCTGTATTTCGTAAGCCTGATGCGCGATGAACGGCGTCAAGCCTGCATCGCGATACAGCGACAACACCGAGCGCTTGTACTGCGCATTCTGATGCTTCGGATACAGGATCAACGGCGTGTCGGCCAGTTCGGCGAGTTGTACTTTCTTGCGCTTCGCAAGGGGATGATCGAGCGCCATCACGACCACCAGCTGCTCGCGCAACAGCACACGCGACGTGTACCCCGCCATCTCCTGCGGTTGCCGCCCGATGCCGACGTGAATGCGCATGTCGCGCAACGCATCGCTTTGCTCATCGGTGAGCATTTCGTAGAGCTTCAGTTCGACCTGTGGAAACTCGCGATGAAAGGCCTTCAGCGCAGGCGGCAAAATGCTGTACATCGCCGAGCGCGTGAAGCCGACGCTCAGCCAGCCGCGCCGGCCCATGCCGATTTCGAGCGCGCCGAGCGTCGCCTGTTCGAGCGAGCCGAGTATCTGTTTTGCTTCCGTGCTCAGGTATTGCCCGGCTTCCGTCAGGCGTAACGGCCTGCGCGTGCGATCGATCAGCTGTGTGCCGAGCCGCTCTTCCAGCGCGCGGATCTGCTGGCTGAGCGCGGGTTGTGCAATGTGCAGGCGTTCTGCTGCACGGCTGAAGTTCAACTCTTCAGCGAGCGTGACGAAACATTGGAGCGCTCTGAGGTTCATCAGGTATCAGTCGATGCGTGGGTGAGCGGAACATCGACATGATGACATGCTGTGCGTGTGGCAAGTGCTCAGCGCTTACGTGGACTGCCGCCTCACCAGCGTAGGCAACGGCGCAATCACGGCGGGCGGCGGCGCATCGCCACGCGGCTCATGAATCAGGCGGATCAGCAATTCAATCGATGCCTGCGCAATCGCTGCCGTGTTGATCGCCACCGTCGTCAGAGAAGGCCGCACTTGATGCGCAAGCTGAATGTCCGTAATGCCGATCACGGAGACATCGTCGGGCACCTTGCGCCCCAACGTCGCCAGTGCCTGCAACGCGCCGATGGCAAGCAGGTCGTTGGTCGCGAACAGCGCACTCAGATGCGGCTCGCGTTCCATCAACTCCATGCATGCCGTAAAGCCCGCATCGATAGTGTCGGGGATTTGGAGCACGGCTGCATCGTCCGGCTCCAGCCCGGCTTCGCGCATCACTTCGCGAAAACCCGTTGCACGTGCATCCTGCAAGCCGCCGCAGCCATCGCCGACCAGCATGCCGATATCGCGATGCCCGAGTTCGAGCAGATGCCGCGCAGCGATGGCACCCGCATGCGCAAAATCCACGGCCACGCACGGCAGCGCCGGCAACTGCTCCGGATGCTCCCACAAGCTCAACACGATCGGCGCCCCGACAGCAGCCGATTCGCACAACTCGTTGATCGCGATGTCCGTATTGAGCACGAGCACGCCCTCGGCCAGCGTGCCCGCGATCTGCGTCAGATACGCGCGACCGATTTCCGCATCGTCGTCGGTGTTGCACACCATCAGGAAATAACCGGAGCGCCGCGCTGCCCGTTCGGCGGCCAGCACGAACTCGGGGTAAAACGGATTCGCGATGCTCGACAGCATCAGCGCGAGCGTCGGCGAGCGCCCTTCCGCCAGCGCGCGTGCGTTCAGGTTCGGCCGGTAGCCGAGTTCACGGATCGCGCGCATCACGCGCTCGGCCGTTTCCGGGCGGACCTTGTCGGGCGCGCGCAGCACGTTCGAAACCGTGGCCGCCGTGACCTGCGCGCGTCGCGCGACGTCGTTTAATGTCGCCATACCGGAAAGATTAAGAAAGATCCCATATTTAGAGACTGCGAATCAGATGTTGCACACTCGACGCAGGCTTTGATAACTTTGAGCGCAAAGACACAGGAGACAGACATGACCGCTGTATCGAGCACACCTCAATTTAAGCGCTTAAATCCACGCTGCGCAAGCCTTTGCGCGATTTTTTTCAACGCGAATTTAAGCGTTTAAATCCAGGGAAAACACCATGTCTGCGATCTCCCTGGCGAATATCCAGAAGTCCTTCGGTGCCAATGCGCCCGTCATCCGGAATCTGAACCTCGACATCGGCGCGCATGAGTTCTGCGTGTTTCTCGGCCCGTCGGGTTGCGGAAAATCCACGCTGCTGCGCATCGTCGCCGGTCTCGAAGACCAGACGGACGGCGACGTGACCATCGGCGGCCAGTCGATGAACGGTGTGCCTGCCGCCGAGCGCGGCGTGGCGATGGTGTTCCAGAGCTATGCCCTCTTCCCGCACATGTCGGTCTTCGAAAACATGGCGTTCGGGCTGAAGCTCGCCAAAACCCCGAAGGCAGAGATCGACCGCAAGGTGCGCGAAGCGGCGCGCGTGCTGCAACTCGACACGCTGCTCGAACGCAAGCCGCGCGAATTGTCGGGCGGTCAGCGTCAGCGCGTTGCGATTGGCCGCGCGATCGTGCGCGAGCCTGGCGTGTTTCTGTTCGACGAGCCGCTGTCCAATCTCGATGCCGCGCTGCGTGGCCAGACGCGCATCGAGATCGCGCGGTTGCATCAGCGTTTCGCGCAAGCCAGCGTCGTCTATGTGACGCACGATCAGATCGAAGCGATGACGCTCGCCGACAAGATCGTGCTGCTGCATGCAGGCGCGGACACGCAGCGCTTTGGCAGCATCGCGCAGGTGGGTGCGCCGCTCGAGCTGTATCACCGGCCGCGCTCTAAATTCGTAGCGGGCTTTATCGGCTCGCCACGCATGAACTTCATCGAGGCCGAGGCCGAGGCGATTGCCGCCGACAGCGTGCAAGTCCGTCTCAAACGAAGCGCGACGATGCTGCGCGCCCAGGTCGACGGTGCACGCCTGATACGCGGTCAATCCGTCACGCTGGGTATACGTCCCGAACACATCCGCCTTGACGGCGATGCGCAAACGCTCGCCGTGAAAACGCTGCTCACCGAACAACTCGGCGAACACAGCTATGTGCATGTCGAAAGTGCGGACGGCACGTTGATCGCCAAAGCATCGGGCGATGTCGCGCTGCGCAATGGCGAGCCGCTCGCGCTGCGTGTACCAGCCGATGCCTGCCATCTGTTCGATGACGAAGGTATGGCGTTGCCGCGCACGGTCGCCATCGAGTCGCAGGCGGTGACACTGCAAACAGCGTAAGAACCCACGCGAACCGCGCCTGCCGGGTTCGCCGATGTCGACAGCCGGCCACAGAGCCGGCGCGGTGGGCACACAGACTGCTGTCCGCAGCACGCGGCCAGCCAACAACGCAGTTCAAGGAGACAGCACGATGATCAATCTGCACCTGAGCCGCATCACCAGGCTCGCTTCTTTCAACACGCGCTCCGTCACGGCTGCGCTCGCCGTTTCGACGGCACTGCTGTCCGGCTTCGTCACGAATGCCGACGCGGGTCAGTTGAACATCAACGTATCGGCGCGCGGCAACCAGCGCGCGACGTGGCAGGATGCCTTCGACAAGTTCAAGAAGGCCAACCCCGATGTCGACCTGAAGATCACCTACATCACCGAAGAAGCGTACAAGGTGCAGATGGGCGGCTGGCTCGCCACCGATCCGCCCGATGTCGTGTCGTGGCACGACGGCGAGCGTATGGCGTACTACGCGAAGCGCGGTCTGCTCGAAGACCTGTCGGGCGACTGGTCGAAGAACGGCTGGAGCCAGCAGTATGCGTCGGTGAAAGAAGCCTCGACGTATAACGGCAAGCAGTATGCGGCGCCGCTCGGCTACGACGCGTATGGCTTTTTCTATCGCAAGGATCTGTTCGAAAAGGCCGGCATCAAGAGCGAGCCGAAAACGTGGGAAGAATTTCTCGATGCGTGCAAGAAGCTGAAGGCAAGCGGTGTTGCGCCCATCGCCGTGGCCGCGCGCGATAGCTGGACGCTGGCCGCCTGGTTCGATTATCTCGACCTGCGCATCAACGGCAACGCATTCCACCAGAAGCTGATGGCAGGCGAGATTCCGTACACCGATCCGCGCGTGAAGAAGGTCTACACGACGTGGAAGACCTTGATGGACGATCACTACTACATCGACAACGCGCTGTCCTACGATCTCGATTCGATCGGACCGTTCCTCTCGAACGGCAAGGCCGCGATGATGCTGATGGGCACGTTCTACTCGGCAGGCATTCCGTCGAGCGTCAAGGATCAGATCGGCTTCATGCGCTTCCCTGTGATCGATCCGAAAGTGCCGATGGCGGAAGACGGTCCCGTCAACGTGCTGCTGATCCCCGCCAAGGCGAAGAACAAGGTTGACGCACGTCGCCTGCTCGCCTTCATGGAAACACCTGAAATCAACGCGGATCTCGCACGCGGCTGGGGCCAGTTGCCGTCGAACAGCAAGGCGACCGAGCCGGACGATCCCATTTCGAAGGTCGGCTTCCAGACGCTCGCCAGCACGACGGGCGGCATCGCGCAGTTCTACGATCGCGACATGACGAAGGAAATGGCCGACGAAGGCATGAAGGCAATGCAGCAGTTCTACAACGATCCGTCGCAGATCGACTCGCTGCTTGCGCGTCTCGAAGCGACACGCAAACGCATCTATCACAAGTGATGCACTGAAGGCGGCTGCCTCAACAAGCAGCCGCCTGCCGGGCGTAGCGCACGTACTGCGTGGCGCCCACGACTCATCTGCCGCCCGCATTTGCACACGGGCGGCATCGAACGAGGTTTCATCATGTCCACGTCCATCGCTCGCCTGCCTTCGGCGCGCAGCCGCCGCACGTCCGCTTCCGGGCGCGCGCGCAACCGTGCAGCGTTTTTCTTTCTGCTGCCGGGCTGCACGCTGTTCGCGCTGTGCGTGATCTATCCGATCTTCAGCAGCATCGTGCTCAGCTTCTACAACTGGGATGGCATGACGGCGAAGACCTTCATCGGTCTCGCGAACTACGTCGAGCTTTTTCAGGCCGACACCTTCTATGTCGCGCTGAAGAACAACCTGATCTGGCTGGTGTTCTTCCTGCTCGCGCCGCCGTTGGGCTTGATGTTCGCGCTGTATCTGAACCAGCAGGTCAAAGGCATGCGCGTGGTGAAGTCGCTGTTCTTCGCGCCGTTCGTGTTGTCGGGCGTTGTCGTCGGTCTGGTGTTCAGCTGGTTCTACGATCCGACTTTCGGTTTGCTCAAGGTGATCGTCGGTCACGGCATTCCTGTGCTCGGCGATGCGCATACCGTCACCTTCGGCATCGTGTTCGCCGCGCTCTGGCCGCAAACGCCGTATTGCATGGTGCTCTATCTGACGGGCCTTACGTCGATCAACCCGGAGGTGGTGGAAGCCGCGCGCATGGAAGGCGCGAAAGGCTGGCGCCTGCTGTGGCACGTGATCCTGCCGCAACTGCGCCCCGCCACCTTCATGGCCGTCGTGTTGACTGTGATCGGCGCGTTGCGCAGCTTCGACCTGATCGCCGTGATGAGCGGCGGAGGCCCATTCGATAGCTCCACCGTGCTCGCCTATTACATGTACGACCAGGCGATCAAGTACTACCGCGAAGGCTATTCCGCCGCGATTGCCGTGGTGCTGTTCGCGATCATGCTCGTCTACATCGTGTTCCATCTGCGCCGGATGCTGCGCGAAGAACGCTGATTCACGTCTCGCGCAAGGAGAACTGACATGTATCCACTTCCCGTCGAACGCTGGAAACCCTGGAACCGCGCGATCTACAAGGCATCGCTGCCCATCGCGCTATTGATCTGGCTGCTGCCGATGCTCGCCGTGCTCGTCACGTCGATCCGCTCGACCGATGAGCTTTCGCAAGGCGACTACTGGACCTGGCCGAAGCACTTCGCGCTGCTCGACAACTACGGCACCGCGCTTACGCAGACGCCGATGCTGCATTACTTCGCCAACAGTGTGCTGATCACGGTGCCTTCCGTGCTCGGCGCGATTCTGCTGGCTTCGATGGCGGGCTTTGCGCTGGCAACGTATCGCTTTCGCGGCAACATCATCGTGCTGTTCACGTTCGTGGCAGGCAACTTCGTGCCCGTGCAGAACCTGATGATTCCCGTACGCGACATGGCCTTGAAGGTCGGACTCTTCAATACCGTGTGGGCGCTGATCATCTTTCACATCGCGTTTCAGACGGGTTTCTGCACGCTCTTTCTGCGCAACTTCATCAAGCAGTTGCCGTTCGAGCTGATCGAAGCGGCGCGTGTCGAAGGCGCGAGCGAATGGACCATTTACGCGCGCATCGTGTTGCCGCTGATTCGCCCTGCCCTCGCCGCGCTCGGCATTCTCGTCTTCACGTTCGTGTGGAACGACTACTTCTGGGCGCTGTGTCTCACGCAAGGTGACGACGCCGCGCCCATCACGGTTGGCGTGGCCGCGCTCAAGGGTCAATGGACCACCGCGTGGAATCTCGTCGCGGCAGGTTCGGTGCTGGCCGCACTGCCGTCCGTGCTGATGTTCTTCGTAATGCAAAAACACTTCGTGGCTGGGCTGACGTTCGGCGCAAGCAAGGGCTGACGCCGACGCACAAGCGCCGACCACCACTACCGATACCTGGAGAACCCGACAATGCAACTGGGTGTGTGCTACTACCCCGAACAATGGCCCGACACGATGTGGGCCGACGACGCGCGCCGGATGGTCGAACTCGGCATCACACATGTGCGGATCGCCGAATTTGCGTGGAGCCGCATGGAGCCGCGCGCCGGCGTCTACGAATGGACGTGGCTGGACCGCGCCGTGAAGACACTCGCCGACGCGGGTCTGAAAATTGTGCTCGGCACCCCCACGGCGTCGCCGCCGAAGTGGCTGGTCGATTCGATGCCCGACATGCTGCCCGTGCGCGCCGATGGCACGACGTGGAATTCAGGCTCACGACGTCACTACGATATTTGCAGCGAGCCGTATCGTCGGGAATGTCTGCGTATCGTCGACGCGATGGCGCAGCGTTACGGTTCGCATCCATCCGTGGTCGCGTGGCAGACGGATAACGAACTCGGTTGTCATGAAACGGTGCCGAGCTATTCGAAGGCGGCGCGCGCACGCTTTCAGGCATGGCTCGCGCGACGCTATGAAACGGTCGATAACCTGAACCAGCGCTGGGGCACGGTGTTCTGGAGCATGGAGTATCTGTCGTTCGAAGCAATCGAATTGCCCAACCTCACGCCCACCGACGCGAACCCGATTCACCTGCTCGACTTCCGCCGTTTCATGTCCGATGAAGTGGCGAGCTTTCATCGCGAGCAGGTCGATGTACTGCGCCGCTACGCGCCGAATGCGGACATGCTGCACAACTTCATGGGATTTTTCACGACCTTCGATCACTATCGCTTCGCTGCGAACAACAGCATCGACGTCGCGACGTGGGACAGCTATCCGATTGCGCGTACGGAAGTGATCGCGCTGAGCG
Source organism: Paraburkholderia sp. C35 (assembly GCF_003121405.1). GTDB lineage: Bacteria > Pseudomonadota > Gammaproteobacteria > Burkholderiales > Burkholderiaceae > Paraburkholderia. The sequence continues at coordinate 98,166 of NZ_QBUY01000008.1, forward strand.
AAGAGGACAAGGCGCGTTATGCGCGCACAGGTCACCCCGATGTATCCGCATTCGATCACGACCGTTATCGTGCGATCGGCCAGGGACGCTTCTGGGTGATGGAACAGGAAGCGGGCCCTGTGAACTGGGCGCCGTGGAACCCCGTGCCTGCGCCCGGCATGGTGCGGCTGTGGGCCTATGAGGCCTTTGCGCATGGAGCGGAACTTGTTTCGTACTTCCGCTGGCGTCAGGCGCCGTTCGCGCAGGAGCAGATGCATTCGGGTCTGAATCTGCCCGATAACACGTTGTCGCCAGGCGGTCGCGAAGTGGCACGCGCTGCGCAGGAGATCGCGCAATCAGCTGCGCTGACGAAGCTCGCGCAAAGCGGCCCCGCACCGCGTGCTCAAGTGGCGCTCGTGTTCGACTACGAGACGCAATGGATGTTCGAAATCCAGCGGCATGCAAAGGGCTGCGATTATCAGACGCTTGCATTCGAGTATTACCGCACGCTGCGCGAGATGGCGCTCGATGTCGATATCGTCTCGGCGCATGCGGATCTTTCCGGATACAAGCTCGTGGTAGTGCCGGGTCTCGCCGTGTTGCCTGCCGGTTTTGCGAAGACGATCGAACAGTCGTCCGCACAATGGGTGATCGGGCCGCGTACCGGTTCGAAGACAATGGACTTTGCGATTCCCACGCAATTGCCGCCTGGCGCGCTGCAATCGGTGCTGCCGTTCAAGGTGCTCGAAGTCGATTCGCTGCGGCCTACATTGCAGCCGTCCACGACACTCGATGGCGTCACAGGTATCGCGTTGCACTGGCGCGAGCATCTGGAAACGCGCGACGGTCTCGACGTGCTTGCTCGCTTCGACGATAACTGGCCCGCTATCGTCGCGCGCGGGAACGTGCGCTATGCGAGCGCATGGTTCGATGCGGCGTTGCATCGCGCGTTGCTAGAGGGCGCGGCGCGTGATGCAGGGCTCGATGTGACGCATCTGCCGCAAGGCTTGCGCGTGCGTCGTCGAGGTGACATCACGTTTGCGTTCAACTTCGGCGCAACCAAAGCCGATGCGCCCGCGCCTGCAAACGCACAGTTCGTGCTCGGCGAACGCACGCTCGGCACCGCCGATGTCTGCGCATGGATCGACGCATGACGGACCGCTTGCCGCCATTGCAAACGACACTGGCTGTCGATGCAAGCTGCCCTGCCGCTACGCCGCTTACCGATACGCTGCGCATGGGCAGCAACACGGCGCCTGATGGCAGCACGATCGGCATCAACAGCCGCTATCTGACGCGCGACGGCAAGCCGTGGCTGCCCGTCATGGGCGAACTGCATTACGCACGCGTGCCGGAGACGCAATGGAATGATGCGCTCGCGAAGGTGAAGGCCGCGGGCGTCGATATTGTGTCGTCGTATGTAATCTGGCGTTATCACGAGCGGCATCCAGGGCATTTCGACTGGCGCGCGCGACTCGATCTGCGCGGCTTCATCGAGAACTGTGCGCGACGCGGCTTGCTCGCATTCGTGCGGATTGGGCCGTGGGTGCATGCGGAAGTGCGCTATGGCGGCATCCCAGCGTGGGTCGTCGATCAGGTGCCGCCGCGCAGCGACGATCCGCTTTATCTGCAGTACGTGCAGCGATTTTTCGGGCAGATTGCCGCGCAACTTAAGGGGCTGTTGTGGAAAGATGGCGGCCCCGTCATCGGCATTCAGATCGAGAATGAGTACAACCTGACGGGTTTGCAGCAAGGGCCGGCACATATCGCGACACTCAAGCGCCTCGCATGCGAAGCCGGACTCGATGTGCCGTTGTACACGGTGACAGGCTGGGACAATGCCGTATTTCCGCGCCGCGAAGTCACGCCTGTATTTGGCGGGTACGCGGATTTGCCGTGGGGGACATCGACGGCCATGTCCACACCGAATGAGGTCTACGGCTTCCGGTTCACGAGCCGCGTGGGCGGCGATCTCGGCGCTCAGACACACAACAGCGAACCCGGCGATGCCGATGCCGTCGCGCATGAAACGCCCTTTCTGGGGGCGGAATTCGGTGGCGGCGTGCCGACCATGTACAGGCGACGCCCCGTGCTCGATCCCGACGATATTGCCGCGATGCTGCCCGTGCAACTCGGCTCCGGGGTGAACCTGTACGGCTACTACATGCTGTACGGCGGCCGCAATCCACCGGGCGATCTCGACGGACAGGAATCGACGGCGACGGGCGGCTTTAACGACCTGCCCATCTTCAACTACGATTTTCAGGCGCCGTTCGGTGCAAATGGCGAAGCGCATGCCGTGCTTGGCAAACTGCGGCCGTTGCATCTGTTTCTCCAGCAATGGGGCAGTTCGCTTGCGACTTGCGATGTCTATGCGCCTGAAGTGTTGCCCGTCGGCCCGGATGATTTGCAAACACCGCGCTATTCCGTACGTGCCGACGGCGACCGTGGCTTCGTGTTCTTCAACAATCACGTGCGGCAGCATCGATTGCCTGCGCGGCAAGGCGTGCAATTCGCCGTGAAAATCGCTACGTGTACGGTCACGTTGCCTTCAACGCCTGTCGATATCGCACCGGGCGTCTCATTCGTGTGGCCCGTGGGTTTGCCGTTGGGCAGCGCGCTACTACGTTACGCGAGTGCTCAGCCCGTCACGCAACTGAAAACGCCCGAGGGCGCCGTGTTCGTATTTACTGCAACGGACGGCATTGCACCTGAGTTCGCTTTCGAAGCCGCTTCTGTGAAGCATGTTGCGTCCGTCGATTCGAATACCCTGCTCACAGCGCTGGAAGAAAGCGAAACGCTGATCGTACGCCCGGCACCCGGCGATGTGTTCGTTGCGACATGTCACGACGAAACACGCATCACGATCATCACGCTTGCACACGAAGATGCCAGGCGACTCAGCGTGCTGCCATTCGATGGACAGCGCCGCTTGATTCTCACCGACGCGCTGATCTTCGAACGCGATGGTGATCTCGTGCTGCGCTCGACAGATCGTGCATCGTTCGAACTCGCTGTTTATCCGCCTTTGCAGCACGCACCGCGCGCGACCTCTGCCCTGACAGAACTACCCCGCCGTGGCGTGCTTCAGTGCTACGAACTGAAGGTTGCACCCGTCGCGTTGAACGTCCACGTCACGCCGCTACGCGAAGCACGCACCGTACCGCCAATTACGACAGGCGGCACGGCAAACGCCGCCGTCGAACCCACGCCGGAAACCTTCGGCAAGGCAGCGGCATGGCGCGTCGAGTTGCCAGAAGCAGCACTGAACACGCCGGGACTTTCGAATGCATATCTGTCGGTCCGCTACGCAGGCGATATCGGTCGACTGTTCTCCGGCGCAAACCTGATCGACGATCACTTCTATAACGGCTTGCCGTGGCAGATCGGCGTGCGTAACGTAGCCGTCGATCCACAACAACCGTTGATCCTGACCATCCTTCCGCTGCGCGCCGATGCCCCGATCTATCTCGACGCGCGTTACGACCCAAGGCCTACGATCGAAGGTCAGATCGCCGCGTTGCACGACGCGAAGTGGCGTCCCGAGTACGAAGTGATCGTTTCGAGAAGGTGACGGTCGGCGACCGTCTTGATGGCGTTCGTGAACGTCACGCCACGCGCTTTTTCTCGCGCCGCGCGGCCTCGCGAACGCCAGTTTTTTCCACACCGACACACGCGTCGATCTGCTCTGCCATCATCGTCCGTACGATATCCAGAAACGTCTGCACCACCGGATTCGGCTGCTGCAACTGCGGGCATAACGTAAAGCCACGAAACATGATTTGCGGCACGAATGGACGAAACACGATGCGCTTCGGATTCGTGTCGATGGCGGCAAGTGGATTGACGATGCCGATACCCAGCCCACGCGACACCAGCGCGCAAATGGTCGCACCATACGGTGTTTCGATAGCCGGCAACTGGCTCGCACCGGCAGGCCGCAACACGCGGTCGAGCGGACTGCGGGTATCGTCGGCATAGGAAGGCAGAATCAGCCTCTCTCCGCGCAGATCGCCGGCCTCGATGCGTTCGTGTGCCGTCAACGGATGCTTCGCCGGTAGCGCACACAACGCGGGCAAGCGGTACAGGTCCGCGCTCGTTACGCCGAACGCATCGGGCGATGCTGTTGCGAAGCCCACGTCGCAATACGCCGACGATACCCAACGCTGGATCGTTCCCTCGCTTCTCATCTCCAGCGATACGATCACGCGCGGATAAGCCTTCAGAAAGCGTTCAATCACGGCAGGCAGGAACGACAGCGCCATCACCGGCGCCGCGACGATGCGCAGCCGTCCGCTGCCCAGTTGCCGGATCTCACGCGCTGAAATCTCCAGCTTTTCCAGCCCGACGAAGCTGCGCTCAACCTCGCGATAGAACGCGCTGCCCGCATCCGTCGCGCGTATGCGGCCACCGTTGCGCACGAACAGCGTGAGTCCTGTGGCCGCTTCCAGTTCCGCGATCAAGCGGCTGATGCTCGGCTGCGACGTGCCGAGTTCTTCGGCCGCGGCCGTCATCGAACCGCGCAGCATCACCAGCCGGAATGCCTCGATTTGCCTCTGATTCATCGCCTCTCCCATGCGTTTTCCGCGTCCGCAGACGCCAGCTTGCCATATCAGAAATGAATAGAAGCCGTTTTTGTCGCTATTTGACCGGATAAGCCGCACGAACCTAGACTGGTCCTCAACAGGCAAAACCACTCAGGCTCATGCGTCCCGATTCCCTGCTCTTCCATGAAGATTTTCGCAGCGCCCCTTACTGGTGGGACGCCGCGCCGCCCGAAACGGCACGCGCGCCGCTGCCAGACAGTGTCGATGTAGCGATCATCGGCAGTGGGTATTGCGGGCTGTCGGCAGCAACCGAAGCGGCGGCTCACGGTGCGCGTGTGGCGGTGCTGGATGCAGGCGAGATCGGCGGTGGCGGCAGCACGCGCAGCGGCGGGATGATTTCGAGCGGTCAAAAGCTGGCGTTGACGAACGCGATTCAAGGCGTATCGCCCGACCGTCTCGTGCGCCTGATGCATGAATCCATGGCGAGCTTCGAGTATCTGAAGCGCATCGTTGCCGATGAGTCGCTCGATGCCGATCTGCAGATTACGGGCCGCTTTTTTGGCGCCTACACGCCGTCGCATTTCGAACAACTGCGCCGTCAGGGGCAATTGCTGCGCGACAAGACGGGTGTCACCGTGCATGTGATCGAGCGTGATGCCCAGCGCGCGATGATCGGCTCGGACTATTACTACGGCGGCATTCTCGTCGATGAATACGGCGGACTGCATACGGCAAAGTATCACCGCGCATTGCGCGAACTGGCGACGCGGCGCGGCGCGACACTGCACTCGCATGCGGCGGCGGAACATGTCGAACGGATCGCGGGCAACGCAGCCGATAGCACGCGCTTTCGCGTCCACACGGCACGCGGCGCGCTCGACGCACAGCATGTGCTGGTCGCAACCAATGGCTACACCGGCCCCTTGATGCCCTTCTTTGCGCGCCGCGTGCTCCCTGTTGCGAGCTATCAGATCGCAACTGAACCGCTGCCCGAAGGGCTGATGCATGCGCTCAACCCTGGTCGCCGGATGATCAGCGATTCGAAGCGCAATCTGTTTTACACGCGTCCGTCCCCGGACGGCACGCGCATGATTTTCGGCTCGCGGCCTGCCATCCGCGAACTCAGCGAGCGCGATGCCGCGCGTCTGCTGTACGGCAAGATGCTGCAACTGTGGCCCGCGCTGCGCGACGTGCGCATCACGCACGCATGGAAAGGCTATGTCGCGATGACAGGCGACAAGCTCGCGCATATCGGCGCGCACGACGGTATCCACTATGCGCTCGGCTGCAACGGCAACGGCGTCGCGCTGATGAGCTATCTCGGCCATCGCGTCGCGCGCAAGATGCTCGGCGTCGATCGCGATGCGGGCGCGTTCAGTGAAGGCGCATTTCCGCTGAGCGGCGCGGGCATCGCAAGCCAGCTTGCCGTGCCGCTCGGCTCGGCGCTGTATCAGCTCGACGATCTGTGGCGCGGACGCGTGCGCGCCGCGCTGTCCTGATCCTTATCGCGTCAACCGACACCAGGAGCACCGATGATCCAGCTGCACAACGTTTCCAAGTGGTACGGCGAGCAACGCGTGCTGGACAGCTGCTCCGCGACGATCGAACGCGGCGAGGTCGTCGTGATCTGCGGACCATCCGGCTCGGGCAAATCGACGCTGATCAAATCCGTCAATGGTCTCGAAGCCGTGCAGGATGGCCGCATCGTGGTGGATGGCGTCGATGTGACGGCCAAAAGCGCCAATCTCGCGCGGCTGCGCGCGAAGGTCGGCATGGTGTTTCAGCATTTCGAACTGTTTCCGCATCTGAGCGTGCGGCGCAATCTGATGCTCGCGCAGATGAACGTGCTTGGACGCAGCCGCGACGAAGCCGCAGAGAAAGCCCGCACGCTGTTGCGTCGCGTCGGCCTGCGCGATCACGAAGACAAATATCCGACGCAATTGTCGGGTGGTCAGCAGCAGCGCGTGGCGATTGCCCGTGCGCTGTCGATGGACCCGGTTGCGATGCTGTTCGACGAGCCCACGTCCGCGCTCGATCCCGAGATGGTCAACGAAGTGCTCGACGTGATGACCTCGCTCGCGCAGGAAGGCATGACGATGCTCTGCGTGACGCATGAAATGGGCTTCGCAAAGCGCGTCGCCGATCGCATCCTGTTCATGGATCGCGGCGCCATCGTCGAGGACGACAGGAAGGAACAGTTCTTTGCAACGCCCCGTTCCGAGCGGGCGCGCGAATTTCTGTCACGCATTCTGCATTGAGCGGCGCCTTCGCACCGCTTTACCGATTCCGTTCACCGCCGTTCCTTTCGACAGGAGCTTCACGATGCGTTTTCTTCAGTTTGCACGCAGTTTCGCGCTGGCTGCTTCGCTGTGCGTCGCCGCCGTTTCCGCCGCTCATGCAGAAGATGTCGGCACGCTCACGCCTGGCAAGATCGTCGCAGGCGTCGCTGCCAACAACAAGCCTTACTCGTATATCGACAACGGCAAGATGACGGGCTTCGATGTCGAACTGATCCGCGCGATTGCCACGAAGCTCGGCTTGTCCGCCGACTTCCGCGCGCAAGACTTCGCTGGCCTGTTGCCGAGTGTCGCGAACCAGCAGATCGATCTCGCCGCCGGTTCCATTTCGATCACGAAAGAACGGCTCAAGATGGTCGACTTCTCCGAAGGCTATCTGACTGGCTTGTTGAGTGTCGCGACGCTGCCGGGCAGCACGATTTCGAGCGATGTTGGCTCCGTGAAGGGCAAGCGTATCGGCGTCGTGCAAGGCACCATCGAAGATACGTATTCGGCCAGCTATCTGCCTGATGCGCAGATCGTGCGCTTTCCGAATCTGAACGCCGGCTTCCTCGCGCTGCGCAACAAGTACATCGACGGATATTTCGTCGACAAGACCCTGGTGGAAGGTCTGCAAGGCAAATACCCGCAGATGAACATTGCCGACAAGCTCGACATCTCGGCTGTCAATCTGCCCGCCGGCTTTCCTGTGCACAAGGGCAACGCGAAGCTCGAAGCCGCGCTCAACAAGACGCTCGGCGAACTGGTCGCGGACGGCACGTGGATGAAGCTCTATCTGCAGTTCCATCCGGGCTATCCGCAACCGACCAGCCTGCCGCCGTACGCAATGAAGTAAGCCCAACGGGTTCGCACCGATCGACCACGCTTCCTGGAGAGCGCACATGGACGCCTTTTTGCAGAACTTCCTTGACTGGCCGCTTCTGGTCGAATCGTTGCCGTCGCTGCTGGGCACGGGCCTCGTCAACACGCTTGTCCTCTCGCTGTTCTCGACGGTGCTTGGCATCGTCGCGGGCATGGTGCTCGCGCTGATGGCGGTGTCGAACACGCGCTGGCTCACCTGGCCCGCGCAGATGTTCATCGACGTGTTTCGCGGCCTGCCCGCCGCACTCGTGATTCTTGTGGTCGGCCAGGGTCTCGCGCCCATTGGTCTGTCGATCTTCGGGCCGAATCCGTATCCGCTTGCTATCGTCGCACTTGCGCTGATTTCGTCGGCCTATATCGCGGAGATTTTCCGTTCGGGCATTCAAAGCGTAGGGCGCGGCCAGATGTACGCATGCCAGGCGCTCGGCATGACCTACTGGAGCGGCATGCGCCATGTGATCGTGCCGCAAGGCGTGCGCCGCATCCTGCCTGCGCTCGCCAACCAGTTCATCTCCATCGTCAAGGATTCGAGCCTGGTGTATTTTCTCGGCCTGCTCACGTCGCACCGCGATCTGTTTACCATCGGGCAGAACACGGCCGTGAACACGGCGAACCTGTCGCCGCTCGTTGCGGCGGGTGTCGTGTATCTGCTGATCACCGTGCCGCTCACGCACGCAATCAATCATATCGACCGCTGGACCAACCGCTTTTCGAATCCCGGTCAGCGCGGCGGCAAGAAGACCGTGCGCAGCCTGCGCGCTGCGCGCCGCGAAGAAGCACTGCAGGCGCAGGCGGCTTCGGCCAGCATCGCCGAACCCCGTCATTGAACCCATTCAACATGGCATAAAACGTACATGGGACCAAAAGTCGATACAGTTGCCGACGATATCCAGTTGCCCGAGCGCGTCGATGTGGTCGTGATCGGCGGCGGGATCATCGGCGTTTCCACTGCGTTGTATCTGAGCGAAAAAGGCTTGCAGGTCGCGCTGTGCGAGAAAGGACACATCGCCGGTGAGCAGTCGAGCCGCAACTGGGGCTGGGTGCGTGTGACGCGCCGCGATCCTCGCGAGCTGCTGTTGAGCATCGAAAGCCTGAAGCTGTGGCGCACGCTCGACCGCACGCTTGGCATCGAGACCGGCTTCAACGAGTGCGGCATCCTCTACGTATCGAACGACGATGCCACGCTTGCGCGTCATCGCGACTGGCTCTCACGCGCCCGGCAGATTGCAGGCGATGCCTTCGACACACGCGAAATCGATACGCGCGGCATTGCGCAACTGCTGCCCGGCTCGACGCGCAGTTTCAAAGGCGGCATCTACACACCCGGCGATGCACGCGCCGAACCGCAAAAGGCCGCGCCAGCGATTGCCAATGCGCTGCGCAAGCGCGGCGTGAAGATCCTCACGCCTTGCGCGGTACGCGGCATCGAAACCAGTGGCGGGCGCGTGAGCGCCGTCGTCACCGAGCATGGCACGATCCGCTGCGACGCTGCAGTAGTCGCGGGCGGCGCATGGACGCGCTATTTCTGCGGCAACCTCGGCATCGAGTTGCCACAACTGCTCACGCGTGCTTCCGTGCTGCGCACGGAGCCGCTGGAAGGCGGCCCGACCTGCAGCGCGAACAACGAGGAGTTTGCTTTCCGCAAGCGCGCCGACGGGGGCTACACGGTCGCTTACGGACTGCGCACGCACGCCGATCTCACGCCCGATGCGTTCCGCCTTTTCTTCAAGTACATCGAGGCGCTGAAAAGCCAGATGGGCGCGCTGCAGATACGCGTCGGCAAGCGCTTTCTCGACGAGATGAAGCGGCCACGCCGCTGGGCGCTTGATCGTCCCACGGTGTTCGAAGCCGTCCGCACGCTCGACCCCGATCCCGTTGTGCCATACGTCGACAACGGCTTGCGCGAATTCGTGAAGGCCTTTCCGCAGCTTGCCAACGCGAAGATCGCACAGCGCTGGGCGGGTTATATCGACGTGACGCCGGATGCGATTCCCGTCATTTCGAAAGCGGCAAGCGTGCCTGGGCTTTTCATCGGCACGGGCTTCTCGGGGCATGGCTTCGGCATCGGCCCGGCAGCGGGCAAGCTGATGGCCGACCTCGTCAACAACGATGCGCCGCTTGTCGATCCGCACGCGTTCCGTCTGGAACGCTTCAGCGACGGCTCGAAAATTACCATCGACGCGGGCTTCTGAAGAACCCATGACGTCATGTCATCAACAGCGGATAAGGCAACATGAACAAGGTCGCAATGGTGTCGGGCGCGAATCGCGGCATAGGCCGTGAGATCGCGCTTGAATTGCATCGGCGTGGGTATCGGCTGTCGCTTGGCATGCGCGATCCGTCATCGTTCGATAACGATCTCGACGCATTGCTGTGTACGTACGAAGCGCGTGACGAGCATGCAGCCCGCCATTGGGTCGATGCGACCATCGGGCATTTCGGCCGCCTCGATGTGCTGGTGAGCAACGCCGGTATCTGCAAGATGATCGGCTTCGAAGAAGGCTCGGCCGATCTGCTCGACGAAACGCTCGACATCAACGTGAAGGCGCCCTTTCGGCTCGCGCAGGCCGCGCTGCCGCATCTGCGGCGCGCGGGCAACGGTCGCTTCGTGCAACTTGCATCGTTATCGGGCAAGCGCGTGAAAAACCTGAACGTCGGCTATCAGATGTCGAAACACGCCGTGATCGCGCTGACGCATGCCGTACGCCGCGCGGGTTGGGACGACGGCGTGCGCGCCACCGCCGTCTGCCCTGGCTTCGTCAATACCGACATGGCCGCCGCTATCGCCGACCTGCCGCCCGACGCGATGACGCAACCGGGCGATATCGCCGCGATCGTCGTCAACACGCTTGAATTGCCGAACACGGCGAGCATGGCGGAATTGCTGATCAATTGCCGCCACGAAGACATGCTCTGACCAACGCACATCGACGCTACGCCGCAATCGGCCCGTGGTCCGCCTGCGCTTCGCGTTTGGGCGCGACATGGCGGCGTGTGTCGCCGTCCGCGAGCGCGGGTGTCGATTCAAACAGTTCGGCAATCCAGTCCGCAAACACACGCACCTTCGCGGACAGATGCCGGTTGTTCGGATACACGATCGACACCGGCTTGGGCTTCGGCTTGAATTCCGGCAGCACTTCGACGAGCGTCCCATCGCGCAGCGATTGCGCGACCATGAACAGCATCGGCTGGATCAGGCCGAAGCCTTCCAGACCACAGCGCACGTACGCCTCGGAATCGTTCACCGTGACGACGCCGTTCATGCGCACTTCCGTCGGCTTGCCATCGACGATCACGATCCACGGCATCGGCCGCGAATTGTGCACGACGCGGAAGTTCACGGCCTGATGCCTGCCGAGATCGTCGATGCTCTCCGGCGCGCCGAAGCGCTGCAGATAATCGGGCGACGCGCACGTCACACGCTTGAGCGTGCCGACACGCCGCGCGACCATCGACGAATCTTCGAGCGGGCCTGCCCGCACCATGCAGTCGATGCCTTCCTCGACGGGATCGACAGGCCGGTCCGACAGGCCGAGATCGAGCGCGATGTCCGGGTAGCGCTCATGAAAGTCGCGCAACGCGGGTATCACCAGATGACGCCCCAGCGAATTCGGCATATGCACGCGCAATGCTCCGCTCGGCTTGCGATTGCCTGCCTGAAAACTCGCGTCCGTTTCCGCGATGTCGGTGATGATGCGAATGCTGTGCTCGTAATACGCCGCGCCTTCCGGCGTAAGCGACAGGCGCCGCGTGGTGCGGTTCATCAGACGCACGCCCAGCACGGCCTCCAGATTCTGGATGGTGGTCGTCACCGTCGCGCGCGGCATGCCGAGCTGCTCGGCGGCGCGCGTGAAGCTGTTCGCATCGACCACACGAGTGAACACTTCCATTGCCTGAATGCGGTCCACGCTATCCCCTTTCGTCCTTCAAACAAGACAGGATAAAACGCGCGGACCGGCAAAAACAAGCAAACCCACTCATTAGCCGGATTTGACGAACAGTTGCGCGCATCTTGCGCGGAATAGCGCGAGGAAGGTGCTTATCGAAAGCGCATTGCGTCGCAAACCTGACGGTGGCCTCACGTACGGTGCGCATCGGATCCCGCGAGACAACACACGGCAACTGCTTCCCGTTACACGGCATCAGCCGGAATTTCGCGCGTGTCGTATCGTATGCAGCACGCGGTTTCCACAGCTTTCATTGATCAACGCTTGGACGAGGGCTTTCATCATGACCCGATCCCGTCAGTTGCATCTCGGCGCTTTCATGCGCCCCGTCAGCCTGCATACGGGCGCCTGGCGCTATCCCGGCGCCTGGCCCGATGCGAACTTCAACATCGCGCATCTGAAGCGCTTCGTGCAGACGCTCGAACGGGCGTGCTTCGACGCCTTCTTCATGGCCGATCATCTCGCCGTGCTCAACATGCCGCCCGAAGCGCTCAAGCGCAGCCACACGGTGACGTCGTTCGAGCCGTTGACGCTGCTGTCCGCGCTGTCGTCCGTGACGGAGCGCATCGGGCTGATCGCCACCTCGTCGACGACCTTCGACGAGCCTTATCACGTCGCGCGCCGCTTCGCCTCGCTCGATCATCTGAGCGGCGGGCGCGCGGGCTGGAATCTCGTCACCACGTCCAACCCCGATGCCGCGCTCAATTTCGGCCTCGACGCGCATGTCGAACACGGCGAGCGCTATCACCGTGCGCGCGAGTTCTACGACGTCGTCACGGGCCTGTGGGATAGCTGGGCCGACGATGCATTCGTGCGCGATGTCGAAAGCGGCCTGTATGTCGATATTGAACGCATGCACGTGCTCGGCCACAAGGGCGAGCATCTGTCGGTGCGCGGGCCGCTGAACATCGCGCGGCCGGTGCAGGGTTGGCCCGTCGTCGTGCAGGCGGGTTCGTCGGAAGCCGGACGCCAGATCGCCGCCGAAACCGCCGATGCCGTGTTCGCCGCGCCGCCTTCGCTTGCCGCCGGCCAGGCGTTTTACGCCGATGTGAAAAGCCGCGTCGAACGCGCGGGCCGCGACCCGGAGCACCTGAAGATCCTGCCTGGCGTGTTTGTCGTGGTGGGCGAAAGTATGGATGAGGCGCGCGAGAAGCGCGCGTTGCTCGATACGTTCGTGCATTACGAGAGCGGCATCGCGTCGCTGACCATCGCGCTCGGCCACGACGTGTCGCAATTCGATCCCGACATGCTGCTGCCGGAGATTCCCGAAAGCAACGCGAGCAAGACATCGCGACAACGCGTGATCGACTGGGCGCGTTCGGAACAGTTGACCATCCGTCAGCTGGCGCAGCGGATTGGCGGTTATTCAGGGCTGGAGATGGTCGGCACGCCCGCGACCATCGCCGATCAGATGGAGCAATGGCTGACCGAACGCGGCTCCGACGGATTCAATGTGATGTTCCCGTATCTGCCCGGCGGGCTCGACGATTTCGCCGACAAGGTCGTGCCTGAACTGCAGCGGCGCGGCATTTTCCGGCGCGCGTATGAAGGCACGACGCTGCGGGATCATCTCGGCTTGCCACGTCCGGAGAACCGCTTTTTCCCGCGGCGCACCGAGTCTTGATACTCAAACGGATACGGCTTCGCGCAGAAACTCCACCAGCGCCGACTGCATCGCGTTCATCGTGCCGCCCGCACTGACGAGCGCAAGCTCAGTGGGCGGCAGACGCGGCAGATCGAAGCACACGCTGTGCTCGGGCAGCACAGCGGTGGTCGGCAGAACCGTGATGCCGAGTCCGGAAGCGACAGCCGCCTGAATGCCCGTCAGGCTGTGGCTGCCGAATGCGACGCGCCAGCCGCGCTGCGCATGATCAAGGCTGCGGATCGCGCGCTTGCGATACACGCAGCCTTGCGGGAACAGTGCGAGCGGGACCGGTTCGCCGCCTTCGGGCGGCACTTCGACCAGCCGGCCACGCACCCACACGAGGTTTTCCCGCCACGACGCCAGCGCAGGCCCACTGCCCGGCTCGCGTTTGACGAGTGCAATCTCGATCTCACCGCCCGACAGCTTGCGATGCAGATCCGCGCTCATGCCCGCGACGGTTTCGAGCCGCGCTTCAGGCCGCGCCTTCACGAAGCCCGACAGGATCGACGCCATGCGCTTCGCGTCGAAATCTTCCGGCACGCCGATGCGTATCGGCGTGCGCCATATGTCGCTGGCAAGCGCGTTCTGGGCTTCCTGCGAGAGCGAGATCAGGCGCCGTGCGTATTGCGTCAATAGCTCGCCGTGTTCGGTCGCCGTCACCTGATTGCCCGTACGGTCGCGCATCAGCAGCGTGCGTCCGACCAGTTCTTCGAGCCGGCGCACCTGCTGGCTGACAGTCGATTGCGTACGGTGCACGCGGTCGCCTGCACGCGTGAAGCTGCCTTCATCGACGACACACACCAGCGTCTTCAGAAGTTCGAGATCGAGCATGGCGGACGCCTCATATTTACGATTCTACTGAGGAACGTATTTTAATTTAATTTCCAAATATGTTGTGCGCGGTCTAGCCTGTATCCGCCGGTATCCGTTACGCACGCTTCAAGAAAGGATTCTCCATGTCACTCGATAACACACCTCGCCCATCCTGGCTGACCTTCGACTGCTACGGCACGCTGATCCAATGGGACGAAGGACTGAAGGACGCGGTTGCAGCCATCCTCGCCCGCAAGCACGCCGCGCCGCCGGACCTGCATGCGTTCATCGCGGTCTATGACAGGCACGAGCACGCGCTCGAACAGACGCCGCCACACCGGGCGTTTCGGGAGGTCGCGGGCGAAGCGCTGCGCATCGCGCTCGCCGAATTCGGGCTGCAAGCCGACAGCAACGACATCCTCACGCTGACCGAGCGCATCTCCGCGATGCCGCCCTTCCCCGAAGTGGTCGGCACTTTGGGCGCGCTGAAAGCGGCGGGCTACCGGCTGTGCATCGTCTCCAATACCGACGACGACGTGATCGCAGGCAACGTCGCGCAACTCGGCGGCCATATCGACCGCGTGATCACCGCGCAGCAGGCGGGCGCGTACAAACCCAACCGGCGCCTTTTCGACTATGCTCACGAACAGCTAGGCGTATCGCGCGACGACGTGGTGCATATCTGCGCAAGCCCGCATCTGGATCACGCAGCAGCACGCGATATCGGCTTTCGCTGCGTGTGGATCGATCGCGGCACGGGCCGCCAGCGCCTGCCCGACTATGCACCCGACGCTACGCTCGCAACACTCGATCAGGTGCCGCCGCTGTTCGCGTCGACTGGCTGGTGACACAACTATGTAAGGCACAAAGGATCTGCAATGGCTCATACGCTAGACGTGAAGACCGCGGCTGCGTCGCGGCGCGCAGCGCTCGATTCCGACGCAGTGCATGCCGCGCGTGTCGAACTGGCCGCGTGCTTTCAGCTTGCTGCACAGCATGGCTTCGAAGAAGGCGTCTGCAATCAGTTTTCGGCGGTCGTGCCGGGCCATGACGATCTGTTCTTCGTCAATCCGTATGGCTATGCGTTTTCGGAAGTGACGGCATCGCGGCTGCTGATCTGCGATTTCGACGGGCATGTGATCGAAGGCGACGGCGCGCCTGAAGCGACGGCGTTTTATATTCACGCGCGGCTGCATCGGGCGATGCCGCGCGTGAAGGCCGCTTTTCACACGCATATGCCGAACGCCACCGCGCTGTGCCTGATCGAAGGGCCACCGCTGTTGTGGCTCGGACAGACGGCCTTGAAGTTCTACGGCCGCACGGCTGTCGATGAACACTACAACGGTCTCGCACTCGACAATTCCGAAGGCGACCGCATCGCGCACGCGATAGGCGACGCCGACATTCTGTTCCTGAAGAATCACGGCGTGATGGTGGCGGGCGCGAGCATCGCCGAGGCATGGGACGATCTGTATTACCTGGAACGCGCCGCCGAAGTGCAACTCAAGGCGATGCAGAGCAACCGTCCGCTCAAGCCCGTGCCGCACGAGATCGCGCAACGCGCCTATGAACAGATGCGCCTCGGCGACAAGGAAAGCGCGCGGGCGCACCTCGATAGCGCCATGCGCCGTCTGCGCGATGCGGGCAACCGCTTCGAGGCGTAGTTTGAACGCGTAGCTACACCTGCCGCGCCACGTGATCGGTAATCTGCCGCAGCTTGCGCAGCATCTGTTCGCCCGCTACGACGTATAGCGCGGGGTCACCCGTCAACACGCTCGCGCGAAAAGCCTGCAACGCGCGCTTGAGCGGCTCGTAGCGCAACACCGACGCCGCGCCATCCACGCGATGAATCCATTGCCGCAGCACGGCAGGCTCGGCTTCGCCCAGCATGCTTTCGAGTTCCTCGCCATCGGTGGTCATGGTCTGGACGATCACCTCGATCAGCTTTTCGTCGCGGCCTGTGCTGCCGAAATTCTGATTGATCGCATCCCAGTCGAGATCGGGAAGATCGGTATCGTCGGCGATCATGGGTGACTCGCGCGTGGCAGTGGGCGGCTGCGACGCACCATCGGGCATGCCTTCGCGCGGCACAGACTGGTCGGGATTCGCGGGCGTGCCGGGCATCTGCAGGCATTGCGGCGCGAACTGGCTGATGCAGGCGCGCAGATCGCTGAGTTTGGCGGGCTTGTACAGGCACTCGTCCATCCCGGCGGCAAGGCATTCGCCACGCTCCTCGCGGCCCACGCTCGCCGTCAGGCCGACAATTGGCATGCGGCTCGCCTCGTCCGTGCGTTCGCGCACGCGCGTCGCCAGCGTGTAGCCGTCCACCTCGGGCATGTGGCAGTCGGTGATCAGCAGCGCGTAGTTCGCCGTCGCCAGGGCCTTCAACGCCTGCGCACCGTCTTCGACGGTATCGCACGTACATCCGAGCAGTTCCACCTGCTGCCGGATCAGATGCCGGTTGATCGCGTTGTCTTCGGCGATCAGGATCAGCGCGTGATCGCGCAGTGCTTCGTCGCGGCTGCGCGGCGCCGTCAACGTGAGCGCCGATGCTGCCGCTTGCTGGCCCAGTTCGGGATTGCCGTGCAAGACGGCGTTGCAGACGGCAGCCACCCCCTCCAGCGTCACGGGATAGGCACATAGATAGCAGACGTCGCCGGCACGCACGTAGCCGCCCGATTCGAAGATCGTCGTGGTGGGAACGACGGGCACGCCTTCGATATGCGTAAGCGGTCCGTCCGGCGATGCCGGTTGCGCGCTGAGCTGATCGTCGATGATCAGGCGACATGACGCAGGCAAGCTCTCCCGCCCGCAGTCGAGCGCAGGATCGAGCATCACCGTTTCTCCGCCGAATGTACGGACGGCCTGCGTCAGGCTGCGCAACACATAGGCATCGCGAATGCGCAAACCGACCGTGATGCCGGCAAGCGGATAGTCTGAAAACTCACGCTGTTCGATGTCGAGCGGCAAGCGGAATTCCACGCGCGTGCCTTGCCCGACCTCGCCTTCCATGCCGATGCTGCCGCCCAGCATCGCCACCAGACGACGCGAGATCGTCAGGCCGAGGCCGGTTCCGCCGAACCGCCGCGTAGTCGATGCTTCGGCCTGCACGAAGGGCTGAAACAGACGCGCAAGCTGGTCCGCACTCACGCCGATGCCCGTATCCGTCACGCGCCACACAATGGGTTGCCTGCCATCGGCTTCGTCAGCCAGTTCGACATCGAGCCGGATGCTGCCCTCCGACGTGAACTTGAGCGCGTTGCTCAGCAGATTGAAAAGAATCTGCCGCAGCCGCACGCCATCACTCCACACGGTTGGCGCAATCGCGGCATCGATGCACAAGCCCAGCTTCAGTCCCTTCTCCTGCGCACGCCAGAAGAACAGCGCGAACGTGCCTGTGCACAGATCGCGAATATCGACGGGTGCGCGCTCCAGCGCGATCTTGCCCGCTTCGATTTTCGAATAGTCGAGGATGTCGTTGAGAATCTGCAACAGCGATTCGGCGGCCTGCGAAATCAGCTTCACCTTGACGGCCTGATCGGGACGCAGATTGCTGTGGCCTAGCAGTTCGATCAGCCCGAGTACCGCGCTCATCGGCGTGCGGATTTCGTGGCTCATCGCCGCGAGAAACTCGCTCTTCGCGCGCGATGCCTGCTCGGCGGCATCGCGCGCCCCGGCAAGCGCGACGGCATGTTGATGCTGCTCCTCGGCGTCGGCCCAGTAGCCGTTCCAGACCAGGTCGCCATTGTCGGCGCGGTGCGGTACGGCGTGCAGCCGCGTCCAACGGTAAGCGCCGAGCCGCAGCACGCGTAGCTCGCGGTTCACGGGCGCCAGCGTCTGCGCGGCATGCTGCGCATCGTCCACGAGTGTCCGGCGATCATCGGGATGGACGGTCGAGAGCACATCGCCGGGGCTCGCCTGAAGTTCGGCGCTGGTCTTGCCGAACATCTCGACGGTATTGCCGCTCAGCCAGTTGATGCGCCACGCGCCGCCCGTCGCCCGTCGATACTGGAAGGCTGTCGCGGGCAACTGGCTGGTCACGTCGATCAGCCGCAGTTCCGCCTCGCGGCGCACGCGTGCCTCCTTGCGCAGCGCGTGCTGCGAGCGCCACAACACCGCGATCACGGCCAGCAGCGCGAGCGCCACGGGCGCAAAGCGCGTCGCGATGTCGCGCCATGACGGTCCGAGCACATAGTTCGCGCCGAAATAGCGGTTCTGGATCGCGAGCCGTTCGGTGTCGGGCAAGGCCGCCAGCGCGCGGTCGATCAGCGGCATCAGCCGTTCCGCCAGCTTCGGCGAAACGGCAAAGCCCGTCTGTACCGACGTGCCGCCCGAGCCGATGATGCGCAGATTGCCGCCTTCCATGCGCTGCAGCATGTAATGCGCGGTTGCGAGATCGTCGACATAGACATCGGCCTTCCCTTGCGCGACGTCGTTCATGCCCGTCGCCACGTCCGGCACGACGACGATCTGCGCATGCGGCGCTGCGGACGCCACCAGCCAGCGCAGCCCGCCGCCGTCGGTGATGGCCACGCGCTTGCCGTTGAGATCGCGCAACTGGCCCAATACGGGCGCGTCGTTGCGGCCAACGGCCACGACGGGAAACGTCGCATACGGCCGCGACACGGGGATGCCCGCCAGCGCCGGATCGCGCAGAATCGCCACCGCGTTCAGGTCGAGATCGCCTGTGCGCAATGCTTCGACGGTCGCGCCGAGCGTAGGCTCGTGCTGGCGCACGAAGCTGATGCCCAGCTGATTCGACAGATACCGCAGATAATCCTGCGCCATGCCGTGCGTCTGGCCGCTGTCATCGACATAGCTGTACGGCGCCAGCCCGTTGTCCACGCCCACGCGCAGCGGCGCGAGCGTGCGCAGCCAGGCACGCTCCCCGTCGGTCAGGAAGAACGGCGCGGCGCCCTCTCTGGCGATCGGTCCCGTGCTCATCCAGCGGCCGAGGATGCGTTCGCGCTCATCGTCGGGTAGCGCAGCGAGCCGCGTGTCGATGCTGTCGCGCAGCGCCTCGCGCGTACGCGGAAAACCAAAATGAATACCGCTTGCCGTCTCGCGATAGCGATTGATCTCCGCCAGCCCTGCGAACTCCGGCTTCGACAGCGCATAGTCGGCCACCGGCTGCAGCGTGATGAAGGCATCGGCCTCCTTGCGCAGCACGGCGCGCAAGCCCTGCTGCGGATCGTAGACGCGCACGAACACCGAACCGGGATAGCGTTCATGCGATACCTGCTCGATGTAAGAACCCGCCTCGACGGCGATGCGCTTTCCCGACAGACGCGGCGCTGTGCCATTGGGTGCAGCTTCCGCCGCACGTCCGACCACCACGAAGTCGGAATCGAAATATGGCGCGGACAAGATCAGGCAACGCCGCGCTTCGATTGGCTTCTGCACGGCCAGCACGATGTCCACGGCGCCGTCACAGGCGGCCGCGGCGAGCGATGGATAGTCGGGAAAAATCTTGACCCGCAGCTGGGTGGTCGGCGCGATGACGGACTTGAGAATGTCGAATGCCGCGCCCGACAGTTGCCCGTCGTCGACGAACACGAGCGGCGGCCAGCCGGCCGCCGTCTCGCCTACCGTGAGCGTGGCAGGCGCCTGCGCGACGGCATGGCCCGATGCCGCCGCCAGCATCGCTCAGATCAACCAGCACAGGCTGATGCAACCGTTCCGGATAGTGTCCATGGAAGTCAGGAATGCGACGCGCCGCGCGCAAACGCGCCGGCGTCATGTTGCTGAAACCATGATAGTGCCCCGACAGCCTGTTCGGGTCCCTGGTTGTGGACAACCGCACCGCATTCGATCCGGCGTGCAGCCGGGCGGATCAGGCGAGTTCGACCGTGACTTCGTCGAGGGCGCGGAACGGCGCGAGCAGGGTGTCGTCGGCGGCGACCGAGGTGATCAGCCGCCAGTCGCGCTGCAACGGCGTCCAGTGCTGCTGGCGCGCGCGGCCCAGCTTGTCTGCATCGGCGAGCACGATGATCTCGGCGGCACGCGACACGATGCACTCCTTCAGATACGCCTGCTGCGCCGATGCTTCGCACAGCCCGAAGCCCGCGACCACGCCGTCCGCGCCGAGAAACGCGCAATCGACGGTCAAACGGCTGAGAATGAGTTCTGCCAGCGGCCCGAGCGTGCTCATGCTGGAGCCGCGCAGTTCGCCGCCGATAAGCGTCAGCCGCACGCCCGGCGCATTGGCGAGCGCGGTGACCGCGAGCAGATTGTTGGTGACCACATGCAGGTCTTCACGCGTGGACAGGTGCCACGCGAGTCCCGCGCAGGTGGTGCCGCCGTCGAGCAGGACCGTGTCGCCGTCGCGCACGTGCAGCGCCGCGGCCTGTGCGATCGCTTCTTTCTGTTCGCGCTGGGCCGCCTTGCGTTCTTCCAGTGACGCTTCCGGCTCATGCACGCCGACCAGCGCCGTCGCGCCGCCATAGGTACGCACGAGGCGCTTCTGCTTCGCGAGCGCCGTCAGGTCGCGCCGGACCGTTGCCTCCGACACGCCCAGCGCCGCACACAACTGCTCGACATTGGCATCGCGCGTGCGGACGAGTTCGAGAATCGCCTGTTGACGGTCGGAAGTTTTTTTCACGTTTCTCGAGGGGCTGGGAAGGGGCTTGATCTTACACCAGCCCCTGATGTGAGCCGCTTATAGCAGCGGCTTGCGGCGAGCCCGCAAGGATCAGCGGCGCGTCGCCAGTTCCGCGCCCTGGCGCAGCGCTTCGAGCATGCTGCCTTCGTCGACCACACCCTTGCCAGCGATGTCGAACGCCGTGCCGTGATCGACGGACGTGCGGATCACTTCCAGTCCCACCGTCACGTTCACGCCCGCTTCCACACCGAGCACCTTCACCGGGCCGTGACCCTGATCGTGATACATCGCCACGACGAGATCGAAATCGCCTCGTCCGGCGCGGAAGAACAGCGTATCGGCGGGCAGCGGGCCGGTGACGTCGAGGCCGCGTTCCTGCAGCAGCTTCACGGCGGGGATGATCTTCTCTTCTTCTTCGCCATAGCCGAACAGGCCGTTTTCGCCCGCATGCGGATTGATCCCGCACACGCCGATACGCGGACGCTCGATGCCCGCCTTCACCAACGTTGCGTGGCCGCGTTCGATGGTCCGCTGCACGAGGCCCGGCTCGATCTTGCGGATCGCGTCGATGATGCCGATATGCGTCGTCACGTGAATCACGCGCAGTTGCGGCGCGACCAGCATCATCGACACTTCTTCGACGCCCGTCAGATGCGCGAGCATTTCCGTGTGGCCCGGATACTTGTGGCCGCCCGCGTGCAGCGCTTCCTTGTTCAGCGGCGCGGTGCAGATCGCGTCGATCTTGCCCGCCTGCGCGAGTTCGGTGGCGCGCCTGATGTATTGATAAGCGGCGTCGCCCGCCACGGCCGACAACTGGCCGAACGGCAGATCTTCCGGAATCAGGCCGAGGTCGATACAGTCGATCACGCCCTGTTCGTAGCGCGCGTCGGATGCGTCTTCGATACGGCGAATCGTCATCGTGCCGCCGACAATCTGGTTCGCGCGTTCGAGACGCTTTGCATCGCCGATCACGAGCGGACGGCATTGCGCGTAGACCGACGCGTGCGCGAGGCTCTTGACGACGACTTCTGCGCCGACGCCTGCTGCATCGCCCATCGTGATGCCGATTACGGGAAGGTAGTTGCTCATGATGTGATCTCGTCTAGCTTCTTCAGGGTACTTGCTGTTTGCTGTTGATGCGCGCACGTCAATGCGAAACGACGTCGCGCTCGGTTTCGTTGCGCAGGGTCAGCCATGCGGCGTACAGCGCGTGATCGGTGCCGAATGCGCCCGCCTTCGTCACGACGCCGGGCCGATGCGCGCGGGTGGCATCGAGCGGCTTTGCCACGGCCACGCCCGCCTCGACTTCCGCGAGCAGATGCAGATTGCCGATGCGCGCCGCCGCCAGCATCGCGCGTGCGGTCTCGCCGCCGGTGGCAATCACACCGCCCGTTTTCGTGAAGTGCGGTTCGACCAGTGCCGCGAGCGCGGCTGAAAGCTGCGCGCCTTCGGCGGGATCGAAGGCATCGTCGCGGCCGATTCGCAGCAGCAGATCGCAATCCGACTTCAGCGACACGCCGACCTGCTCCTGCCACGCGCGCCAGTCGCGATGGCTGCGGCCTTCGCGCAGCACGACGGGCGGCACGATCAGTTCCTCGACGCCGCCGCGCTCGCGCAACATCGCGCACTGACGCTCGCTGACGGCCGACAGGCTGCCGACCAGAATCAGGATCGGGCCGCCCGGGAAGGTCTCGGTCGCTGGCTGACTTGTGGCGTCGTTGCGCGGAATAAGCGCGGCGATCTCACGCGCGAGACCGCCCGAGCCGACCCAGAAAAACGGCGCATCGCTGCGCAGCGATGCCTGCGCCAGCGCGCGCAATGCTTTTTCGCTTTGTGTATCGACGATCAGCGCCTGCACGCCATTGGCCGCCATCGCGCCGATGCACACGGCGAGCGTGTCGGGTTCGCCCGCGAGCGCTTCGGCATCGAGACGATCGGTCCTGAGACCGGCAGCTTCGAGTTGGTCGGCAATACCGGCAGGCAGGCCCGCGTGTTCGAGCTTCCACGTGGCCGTCTGGTCGAGCGGCTCGCCGTGCACGAATACGCGGCCATCGCGCACCGTGCGTCCCGTTGCCGGGAACGCGGGCGCGACGATCGCCATGCCCGCAAGACGCTGCAATCCCGCCACTTCCGCGGCCCAGTTGCCGCGCAAGGTCGAATCGATTTTCTTGTAGAGCCGCTGGCCGCGCGTGTTCATTTCCGTGTAAGCCGCCGACGTGCGCGCCGCGGCTTCGTGCGGCGCGAGACGGCGCGTGTCGGTATCGACGGCGATCGTGTCCGCGCCGTCATGCGCCGCCGTGCGCGCTGCTTCCAGCGTGACGACGGTGCGATGCCCTGCGCTCGCATAACCGATCGCGCAGTCCGCGGCGCCCGACAGATCGTCCGCGATAATCAGAATCTTCATCGTGCCAGCCCTTCGCGATTCTTCGTGCGTGCGCCTTCCTGGCGCTGCTGATAGCGTTTCGCCACCGACGCCGTGAGGATCGGCGACAGGATTGCCGTGACGACCACGGCAGCCGCCACCAGCAAGGTCGCGCTTTTCGCCGCTTCGTTGTACACCGGGTTCGCCGCCGCGACGAGCGCTGGCACGGCGGCGGCATTGCCTGCCGTATTCGCTGCCGCCACACCTGCCACGCCCGTGCCGCCCGTCAGGCGATCCGCGAAATAGAGCGGAATGCCCGTCACGATCACCACGGCGATACCCAGACCGATGCCGAGCAAACCAGCCTGCCACACCTTGTGCAGATCGAGACCCGCGCCGAGCGCCAGCGCGAAGAACGGGATCATCACGGGCACGGCTTTGGCCAGAAAGTCGCGCATTTCGCGGTCCAGATTGCCGAGCAGCATGCCGAGCGCGAGCGGCAAGATGCTGCCGACCAGCGTCTGCCACGGAAACGCCGACAGCCCCGCGACGCCGAGCGTCACCATCGTCAGGAACGGGCCCGATTCGAGCGACATCAGCGTGTAGGCGCCGACGTCTTCCGAGCGGCCATACTGGCCCATCAGCGCCATATAGAGGCCGCCGTTTGTGTCGTTCATCGCGGCGATCACGGCGAGCGTCGAAATGCCCGCGAACAGGCCCGACGACACCGGCTGCTCGCCAAGAATACGCCCGAGAATCACACCGACGATCACCGCCGCGCCAACCTTCGTGATCAGCAGCGCGCCGCCCTTTTTCATCAGATACGGCGTGGCCTTCACGTCGATGCCCGCGCCCATGCACACATAGAACACAGCAAGAATGGGCAGCGCGCCCGTGAAGAGTGCATTGGTGAAGGAGCCGAAGAACTTCGGCATGTTGGGCAGGAACGTCGCCACCAGTGAGCCGACGAGCAGCGGCACGATCATCATGCCGCCGGGAATGCGCTCGATCGAGCGTTTGATGGGAATCTGAACCATGCGAGTCTCCTGGCGTTTATTGAGCACCGCGTCTGTTCGCGGTTTTGATTGAAACAATCACCATTCGATCAAATCGATCAGATCGCAGTGTAGCCGCTTTGATCGAATCGCGCAAATCGATCAGATGTTTGCGCAAAACGATCATTTTTATGACCAAAGAGACACGCGGCCCAATCACTGAGCCAGTTCATTTCCCTCCGCGCGCAGATTCCGTTGCATCCATTGCCCGACGTTCTCGACAGCAATATTGCGCTGGGCGTTGAAGGTCTGCTGCTCATCCCACGCGACGCCCCGGCCTTGCGCGAACACCACGCGATACTTCTTCAGCGCGTTATCGGCATCGTCGGCGAGCTCGCGCTTCAACTGGGGCACCGTCCATTCCACGCGTTCGAAGCTGCGGCCAGTGAACGCGTCGAGTTTGTCGGCGAGTTGCTGATAACCGATCGTTTCACCCGCGACATGCACGACGCGCCGGCTGATGCGCGGCTCGGTCAGCAGGATCTCCGCCGTCAACGCGCCGATATCCTCGGCGGTCGTGACCGTGACCGCGTTATCCCAGCCACCGAGCGCGCGGACCACGCCACGCTCGAAGTCCACCACGCCAAACGAGGCTTCGAACAGAAAGCTGGTGAACATGCCCGTCGATACGATCACCCAGTCGGTGCGCGATTGCGCGCGCAGCAGATCGCGCACGGCGAGTTGTTCGTCGAACAGATCCTGCGCGCTGCCCCGGCCAATCACGTCGTAGTCGACGCCGAACTGCCACGGAAAGTAGCGCGGCACGCCCGCATCCAGCGCCGCGCGTGCAATTTTCAGCTGCACGCCCTTGCCGCCGACGAAGCCCGTGCACGACACCACGGTATCGAACTGTGCGAACAGCGCGGCGAGCGTTTCGACGGAATCTGCGGCGAGATCGCCGGAAACCGTTGCGATGCCGAGCGCGCGAAGTGTGTCGATCTCGTGGCGTTTCACGGGGTCCGCGCTGTCGAGCGTCGACGGGCGCAGCAGCACGCTGATGTTCAAAGCAGAAGCACCCGCGCGTCCTGCGAGATTGCGCAGCACGGACATGCCGAGTTCGCCTGCGCCCAGAACGAGAATACGTTGTTGCGTCATCACGCTTTACCCTTTTTGTTGATACGTTGATCAGTTGATGCGTTGATCGCAGCGCGAGCCTGAAGGCGCGCTGCGTCGATCGAAGTCTAGGGTGCTGCGTGCGCCTGATTGTTCGGCACGCTTGAATTCACAACGCGTGCACGCCGAACGGGCGCGCTGAATGTACGGATGCGGCGCGCGCGGTATGCTCGCGTTCAATCGCCCGGCACGGCGCTCACGCTCAATCACGTTCCATGGACAAACTTCAGGCAATCAGCCTCTTCGTGCGTGTGGTCGATGCACGCAGTTTCAGCAAGGCGGCTGAAACGCTGTCGATGCCACGCTCGTCGGTCACGACTACCATCAAGAATCTCGAACAGCATCTGGGCACCGTGCTGCTGCGGCGAAGCACGCGCAACCTGAGCCTGACGGAAGCGGGCGAGCGTTACTACGCGTCGTGCCGCACGATCCTCGCGGAGATCGAGCGCGCGGAAAACGGGCTGCGCGACGACACGCAGACGCCGCGCGGCAAGGTGCGCGCGGAGATGCCCGGCGTGATCGGGCGCGCAATCGTGCTGCCCAATCTGCGCGACTTCGCACAGCGCTTTCCCGACATCGAACTGGTGCTCGGTCTGAGCGACCGTCCCGCCGACCTGATTTTCGACGGCATCGACTGCGCGATACGCACGGGCGAACTCGCGGACTCGACCCTGATCGCGCGACCGCTCGGCACGCTGACGTGGCTCACGTGCGCGTCGCCGCTGTATCTGCGCGAGCACGGCGAACCTTCGACGCCCGACGATCTCGCCGCGCACGACGCCATCAACTACATCTCGAACGCGACGGGCCGCCCGCTCGACTGGCGTTTCGATGTTGACGGCGAACCTGTCACGTTGACGATGCAGAGCCGCTTCGCCGTCAACGAAACGGAAGCCTATTTGCAGTGCGGGATCGAAGGGCTGGGGATCATCCAGTTATCGGAGTTCGTCGCAAAACCTTATCTGGAGTCCGGGCGGCTGAAGGAAGTGCTGTCCACGTCAAGAAGCGCGCCCGTGCCCGTGTCGATGCTCTATCCGAACCGCATGCACGCGAGTGCGGCAGTCAAGGCTTTCGTCGAGTGGATCGCGGAGATTTTCCCGCGCTGACGCAATGAAAAGCGCGACGCGCGCTCAGGCGTGGCGCCGTGCTTGCGATGGGTATCGGTCAAATGACCGATCTCGCGCGAAACCGTGCGCGGTATAGTGAAACTTGAACCGTGACCCAATAACCCGACCCGATATCCGCGCAACGCATCCATGCAGACTTCGCCCGATTTGTCCGGCGGCCCCGCCGTCCGCGTGTTCGACGCCGTGAAGGCGCTTGCCTTCATCGGCGATCTGAGCATGGGCCAGCCAACCGATCACTCGATCCGCACCGCATGGCTCGCCAGGCGCCTCGCGCATGCGGCCGAGCTTGGCGAAGCCGCTGCCATCGCCGTATGCGAGGCATCGCTGTTGCGCTGGTCGGGCTGCACGGCAAATGCAGCGGGCTTTGCGGAAGCACTCGGCGACGACGTCGCGAGCCGCGAAGCGATGCTCGCCCTCAAGACCGACTGGGCGCCGCTCGAACTGCACGCCGATCTGGGCGCCGTCATCACGCCACTTGCGCGGATCCACTGCGAAGTGTCGGGCGAAGCCGCGCGCATGCTCGGTCTTGGCGGCGAAACGGAAACCACGCTGCGGCACGTGTTCGAATCGTGGGATGGCAGCGGCGCGCCGGATCATCTCGCGGGTAGTGCCGTGCCTGCTACCGTGTTTGTCGTCGCACTCGCGGGCGAACTGGAGATTTTTTCGCGCACGTATGGCATCGAACGCGCGCAGGCACTGATCGCGCAACGCGCCGACGCGCGCTATCCCGACAAGCTGGCGCGCCTGACGGTGCGGCTCGCGGCGCAATGGCTCGACGAACTCGAACAGGCCGATAGCGCGTCGATCGATGCCGCGCTGCTGACGCCGAACATGAACGACCCGACACCCGTCGAACTGGTTGCCGACATCATCGATCTCAAGCTGCCGTGGATGACGGGCTATTCGCGCAGCGTCGCGGCAACGGCGGCGAATTGCGCGACGCGGTTCGCACTCGATGAAGCCGCGCAGAACCGGCTCTATTGCGCTGGCCTGATACATGGCATGGGCCGCGCTGCCGTGCCGAATCCCGTCTGGAATACGCCCGCCCGCCTGACGCAGTCCGCGTGGGAGAAAGCGCGCCTCGTGCCGTATTGGACCTCGCGCGCTGGGAAACAGACGGGCGCCCTCGCCGAAGCGGCCGAGCTTGGCTCGTACGCCTATGAGCGTCTGGACGGCTCCGGGTATTTTCGCGGCGCGGCGGGTGCGGCGCTGTCGATCGAAGCGCGCATTCTCAGCGCGAGTGCGGCGTGGGTGGCTTTGCGTGCAGCGCGTCCCTGGCGGGCGGCATTCACGCATGACGAAGCGGCCAGGCTGCTGCATGAAGAAGCCGCGCAAGGCCGCCATGACGCCGACGTGGTCAACGCACTGGTCGATGCGCGCGCGACGCCCCGGCGTGTCGTGAATCCGCGCGCGCAGACGGCAAGGCTATCGGCACGCGAGGTGGATGTGCTGCGCGGCATTTCGCGCGGTGCAAGCAACAAGGAAGTTGCCCGCGATCTGTCGTTGAGTCCGAGCACGGTGCGCACGCATGTCGAGAGCGTGTTCCGCAAGCTGGAGTGCTCGACGCGCGCGGCGGCTACCCTCAAGGCGCTGGCGCTCGGAGTGCTGTAGCGCGATCAGGCCAGAATCAGGCCGCAATCACATTGATGCCCAGCGCTTCGCCGCCCGCTTCGATTTCCAGCAGACGATCGACATTCGGATGCGCGCCGGGACGGTTGCGTGCATCGGCTGTATGTTCGGCGAACACGGCGAGGCCATGCGTGGCCGCTTGTGCGTTGAGCGAGCCGAAGGCGACGCGCAGATAGTTGTACACCGCGAGCGAGCCCTGCTTGCCCGGCTTGTTCTCGATGCTGGCGACCACGGCGCCCTTGCCGTCGACGAGATCGATGCGCTCGATGCCGTCGATGCCCGGCAGTTGCGCGAGGTTATCCTTGAATACGTTGCCCGGTTGAATCACTGAAACACTCCATCGTTCGAAAATGACTGGCGGGCCGTATCTTATCCGATTCGTTATCCGGTCCGGTCGGTCGATTCAGTTCGCCGGCTGATCGTCTAGCGCCGGAGTTTGCATACGATG
Source organism: Paraburkholderia sp. C35 (assembly GCF_003121405.1). GTDB lineage: Bacteria > Pseudomonadota > Gammaproteobacteria > Burkholderiales > Burkholderiaceae > Paraburkholderia. The sequence continues at coordinate 126,590 of NZ_QBUY01000008.1, forward strand.
ACCGTCTTTCGAGCGACTGTGCGCGTCGGACCCCAATGCGAACCGGCTTGTCCAAAACGCTCATCAGCAACATTGCCCGATCGACGTTAAAATTGCCCGCTTGAATTCCGTCCGTATCTTCGAGCGCGCCAACGTTTGCCGCGTACGGGTCCCATGCCTTCGTCGAAGGCAGACCAACGAGTCAGTAGCAAGGGAACGACTTCAATGACAGGCGCAGACTTGTCCAGCATGCTGCCCGATATGCTTCCAAGGCTGTGGGCATTCGCATTGCGCATTTCCGGCGACCAGCACGACGCTGAAGATCTCGTTCAGCGCGCGTGCGTGCGCGGGCTGGAACGCGCGCATCAGCTTCAGGCGGACACCGCACCGCTCAGCTGGATGTTTTCGATCGTCCATTCCACATGGATCAACGAGTTGCGCGCGCGCTCCGTGCGCAGCCGCTCCAGCATGGACTGGGACGACGACTTCCTTGAAACGGTCGAAGATCCGAAGGCGCGCACGCCCGAGCAGATCACGATGAACGCGCAGATCATCGAAGCGGTGCAGCGCCTGCCCGAAGCGCAGCGCGCGGTGATGCTGCTGGTGGCCGTCGAAGGCTTGAGCTATAGCGAAACGGCCGAAGCGCTCGAAGTCCCCATCGGCACCGTGATGAGCCGCCTGTCGCGCGCACGTCAGGCCATCGGCGCGCTGTTCACGGGCAAGGCCGCGCAACCGGCGAAGGTCGCGGCACTCGGCAAGGACTCGGCATCATGAAAGTCGACGACATCATGCTGATGGCCTACGTGGACGGCGAACTCGACATCGAGGAGCGCCGCGAGATCGAACGCGAGCTGGACGAGTCGCCGGAACTGGCGGAGCGCATCGAACTGTTCCGCGCGTCGAGCCTGCCGTATGACGCCGCATTCGCGCAGCAGAAGCTGCCGCCCGTGCCTGAATCGCTGACACGCAAGATCGCCGAACTCGCGCGCACGCATGCGAGCGCGACCTCGACCGTGCCGCCCGGCCCCGCAGCCGATCCCGCCGCCAACGATGCAAGCCTGCCGTCTCGCGCCGGCTTGCCGCCGTCCACGCCCGTGCGTTCGCGGATGCGCTTTTCGGCGCCGTGGCTCGCGGCGGCGTTCGCGGCCGGCGTGGTGTGCTGCACGATCGGCTTGCGCGTGGCGTCGGATGTACCCGGCCTGCTGCCGGGCAGTGCAGCCACGGTTGCGTCCGCGCAGCCCGCTTCGTCGTGGGTGATGGCGGCGGCTGGCTATCAGGCGCTTTATTCGCGCGATACGGTGGCCGTCACGACCGATGCGGCCGTATCGGCGAAAACGGTCGCCGATATCCGGCAGATCGACGGATTGCCCGTGCGTGTGCCGGATCTCAGCGCACAAGGCCTGACGTTCAAGCGCATCCAGCGCCTGCACTTCCACGACAAGCCGCTCGTGCAGATCGTCTATCTGCCGAAAACGGGCGGCCCGGTCGCGCTGTGCGTGGTCAAGGACGCGAAGCCGGATCAGTCGATTGCGCAACAGAAGGTCGATGGCATGGACGTCGTGACATGGCGCCAGTCGGAATTGAGCTATGCGCTGATCGGCACGGCGGGCGACGTCGATCTCGACAAGCTCGGCAAGCTGATCGCGAAGCGCGATGTGGATGCGATGTTCGGCCAGGCGGTGCTGCCGGTTTCGACTGTGGCAGGTTGACGCCGGGTGCGGCGCGCTTCGCGCCGCAGCACATCAAATCGGCGGATTGACGCCCTGTTTGTAGACAGAACGTTATACTTGACAGTCAGATAGCTGTGACAGCGCTGTGACATGAACCATTTCGAGTGTTACGGCACTCCCGATCAAGGCCCGAGCGTATGAAAGTCGACGATACCGTGCTGATGGCGTATGTCGACGACGAACTGTCGCCGAACGAACGTCAGCAGATCGAAGACGAACTCCGCGCCCACGCGGAGCTCGCGGATAAGGTCGCCCTCTTCCAGGCCTCGCGCCTGACGTATCGCGAAGCCTTCGCCACGCAGAAATTGCCGCCCGTTCCCGCGAGCCTCATCAGGCGCGTGGATGATCTGATCCGCGCGCAGACGGAAGCGGCGCGGATCAGCGCCGCTGCGCAAGCGCAGGCGGCTGCCGCGCCCGTCGCGAGCGCGCAAGCTGCGAACATGCCCGGCGCCAACGACGCCGCCATCCAGCACAGCGCGCAATTGCCCCCGTCCGCGCCCGTGCGTTCGCGGCTGCGTATCGCGCCCGCATGGCTGGCCGTCGCGTTTGTCGGCGGTGCGTTCTGCTGCGGTGTCGTGTTGCGTCTCGCGCCCGGTGTCGGTTTCGGCGATACGGGCAAGCCGGCGGGCAGCGCCACCACCGTCGCGTCGTCGACGATGGGCTCGCTGCCGTGGGTACAGGTCGCAGCGAGCTATCAGCAACTCTATTCACGGGACACTGTCGCGCATCTCTGGCCCGATGAATCCGACGCGCAAAGCACCGTCGATGAAATCCGCAACCAGGACGGCATCGCGCTGCGTGTGCCCGATCTGAGCAAGGCGGGGCTGCGCTTCATCCGTGTGCAGCGGCTGAAATTCCACGGGCGTCCGTTGGTGCAGATCGTCTATCTGCCGCAGAAGGGCGACCCGGTCGCACTGTGTGTGATCAAGGAAGACAAGCCCAATCAGAGCGTCGCATCGTCGCGCGTCGACACCATGAACGTCGTCACGTGGCGCGAGTCCAATCTCGGCTACGCGTTGATCGGCGCAACCAGCAACGGCGAACTCGCGCCGCTCGGCAAAGAGATCGCCGAACGCCGCTTCGATCCGCTGTTCGGATCGGTTTGAATTCCATTTGAGTTTTCTTCGATGCTGCGCGCAGTCGCGCGCAGCATCCGTTGTCGATTCATGTCCAGATTTCCCTTTCGCATCGTTGCGGGCGGCGCGCTCGCTGTCATCGCGCTCGGCTCGATTGCCGGCGCGTATGCCTACACGCATGGCCTGACGGGCCTGCTTGGCACGCAGCCTTCGGCTGACCAGATCATCGACCGCTTCGAAGCCGTATCGGGCAAGCATCCGGGCTTTCGCCGCAACCATGCCAAAGGCGTGTGCGTGACAGGCTATTTCGACAGTAACGGCAGCGCCGCCCCGCTTTCGCGCGCCAGCGTGTTCGCGTCTGGCCGGTCGCAGGTCGTGGGACGGCTGTCGATTGGCGGAGGCAATCCCGCGCAGGCCGACGGCGCATCGAACGTCCGCAGTCTCGCGCTGCGTATCGTCACGCCGGGCGGCGCCGAATGGCGCACGGCGATGAACTCCGCGCCCATCTTTCCCGTGCGTTCGCCCGAGGCGCTCTTCGAGATGCTCGCCGCCTCACGCAAGGCGCGCGACGCAACCACATATGGCGACAACCCCGGCATGGATGCCTTCATGCAGACGCATCCGGAAACGGCGCGCTTCGATCGATGGCTGCACGATCACCCGCCGTCATCGGGCTTCGACAATGCCGCGTACTACAGTGTCGCCGCGTTCCGGCTGATCGACCGCGACGGTCACGCGCAGGACGTGCGCTGGCGCGTCGAACCCGACGACGCCTACAGGCCGCTCGCCGACGCCCAGACGCACGACACCGATTTCCTCGAGCGCGGTCTCTCCGAGCGTTTGCAGCAAGGCCCGGTGCGCTGGCACATGGTGATCACGCTGGCGCAGCCGGGCGACGTCACGAACGATTCGACGCGCCTGTGGCCCGCAAATCGGACGCAGATCGATGTGGGGACACTCGTAGTGCAGCGTGAGGAACCGCAGATCGACGGGCCTTGCCGCGACATCAGCTTCGATCCGCTGACACTGCCCGACGGCATCGCGCCATCCGACGATCCCTTGCTCAAGGCCCGCTCGGCCGCATATGCGGAATCGCATGCACGCCGCGTGCAGGAAGAACAGCGCTACGCGACACGCAAGTAAGTTCGCTTGCCCCAGATAGTGGGTTCGACGCAGCGGCAAAGTCACCTCCGTTACGTTTCGCTGCCTGTCTTTCTGCGAAGCCAGCACAAAAAATTTTTCGCATTTCGCGTGCGCCCGCAACCAATCCGATGCCACTCGCATTGCACGCACCGCTGCAAGCCCTTGTGCGGCAAGCGTTTTTCAACGACTCATGCGTGTCGCGTGTCGATTGATAAGTCGATGGAATAGTCGCTTGCTATCAGGTGTTGTGTATTGCGAGAGCACTGCAAACATAGACAGCGCCTCAAGACCAGAACGACGGGGGATAACGGCGCGCACGGGCCGCGCCGCGATGGTTATGGAGCCGACATGCGAATCGCCTTTTTCACTTTCAGCGACGTGCTGTACAAGCAGATCAGCGAGTCATTCGAACAGAATGGCATCGACTGCGCGCGCTTCACCGACGAGCTTTCGCTGATCCGCTTCCTGCAACGCAACTCGGCCGCACTCGTCATCTTCGATGCGACGCAAAGCCAGATTCCCGCGCTCGCGACGCTCAAGTGGCGCACCTGCCATTTCCGCACCGATCTGCCTGTGATGATGATCGGCCGTTCGTGGGACAGCGAAGCCGTGACGGAAGCACTCGACGCAGGCGTCGACGAAGTCGTGATCGGCACCGCGAGTGTCGCCGAAATCATGGCGCGTGCGCGGCGCTCGATCGCGCGCTGCCGCGGCTCGCGTGTGGGCGACCGGCTGACGGTGGCGGGTTATACGATCGACCGCAGCGCGCGCACAGTGTGTTTCGGCGACCGTTGCGTGTCGCTGACCGCGCGCGAACTGAGCCTCGCGTGGCTGCTGTTCATGACCGCCGGCGCGCTGATGAGCCGCGAGCAGCTCGCAAACGCCGTGTGGGGCAAGGATGCCGATCTCGCGGGGCGTTCGCACGAACAGCACATCTACAAGCTGCGTTCGAAGCTCGCACTGGATGGCCGCGACGGTTCGCAACTGAAGACGGTCTACTCGCTTGGCTACGTGTTCGTCGCGCGGCAGGACGAGGCGACCGACGAGGCGGCTGACCGCGCGCAGGCGATTGCCGCGTGAGCCGGCACACGAGCACGCCTGCGCGCCTGTCTAACGGCGAGCGAACGCCGACGTCAGACGGCTGGTCGTGGCCTTCTGCGCCGCGTCGTCTTTCGCGAAATCGGCATTGCCGCCGTACGTGGCCTTATCCGGGTCTTGCGCCAGCTTCGTTTCGATCGACATTTCGACCATGCGCTGCATCGTGTAGATCGATTCGCTGCGTCCCATGCCCGTATCGCGCAGCAACTGGTACGCGTTCTTCATGCCGGGGTCGGCGTCGATCAGTCTCGCGAACTGCTTTGTGCGCGTCTGTCGCGTGCCGCCGCTTTGCATGAGCGTGTTCCATTCTTTTGCGAGCGCCTGCTGTTTGTCCGGGTCACCCAGACCCATCTGATATTCGACGACGGCATGCGCGTGCTTGCCCACCAGATCGCGCGTTTCTTTCTTTGCAGCGGTGGACTTTCTGTCGTCGATCATCGTGCCGGGGAAGATCTTGCCGTAGCGCTCGGCGCCCGCCTGCGTGCGTGCCTGTTGTCGGAACGCGAGATGCGTGTCCTTGATGACCTTGTCGCGTGCGTCGCCGAGATCGTCGAAGGCCTGCTTCATTTGCGTGTCCGCGTGCGGCCCGACCATGGAATCGGCGAATGCGTTGCGCTTTTGCAGTTCGAAGCTGCCCGCGACTTCGGCCTTTTCGTCGCGCATGCGCTGCTTGAGTCCACGGATGCCCTTGCCGACATCGAGCGCGCCTGCACCCGCGAGCGCACTGCCCGCGATGCGCTCGCTGGCCGCCGTTCCCGCTGCGTGCGAGCCTGCCGCTGCCACGGAGGCGCCATGCGTGCCGACGGCCGTCGCAGTGGCCGCGCCAATCGCGACCGTATTGCGAATGAACTCGTAGGCCGCGCGATTGCCCTGCTTTGCAGCGACATCGTCCTTGAGGAAAGCGGTGAGCAGCACGTTTTTCGCGTGCGCGGCTTCGTTCTTCAACTCGTGATCATCCGAGGCGGCGAGTTTGCGCACGGCCTCCATGTCGTATTCGAGGTCGGCGTTCGGCTGCGTCCTGGCCGGCGCCTTGCCTTTGGAATTCGTGAAGACGTCGCTGGCTTTCTGGATGCCGTTCTTCCGTTTGAAGATCATCGTTTCCGGGCGCATCGCGACGCCGTTGTCGACGTCGGTTTTGAACTTCTGCAGATCGTGCTGCAAGAGATGATCGAGTTGCTCGCCATAGCGTTGCTTGCGCTCGCGTGCCGCAAAAAACGCGTGGCCGTTGACCATCGCACCCACCGCTTCGTGCGCGGCAGTCAGGCTGCCGCCCACCACGGCACCCGTCGCGGCGCCCACGGTCGTGTGCGTGCTAATTCCGATTGCGCCCGCAACGGAAGCATCCGGGCGCAGCTTGTTGGTCTCCAGCAGCGTGAAGCCCGGCTTGTCGCGATACACGGGTTGGCCGAGATGCTGCGATCGCGCGGGCAGCTTGAACCCCGGATCTTGCGGGCCGTCGTTTGACGCCGCTTCGACGGTCCCCGCGATGGACGGCGCACGCGATGGTGGCTGCGATGGCGCGCCAGGCGCGGTGAGTGGCGTTGTTGCCGGTGCCGCGCCAAGACGCGAAGGCCCGGCTTCATCGGACGCGGGTGGCAGCGGCGGCAATGCCTTGTCGGTCGATATCGCCGGCCTCGGCCCGCGTTGTGCACCCGATGTGCTGGCGGCGAACGTCGCGCCGCTGCGCGAAGTGCGTCCATCGACATGTGCGGATGCAGACGCTTGCGGCCTCAACGGCGCGAGCGGTGTCGCCATCGTGCGCGGCCCGGCTGGCGGCCGCGGCGAATTCGCTGTTCGCTGCGGCGTCGTGCGAGGCAAATCGGCGCTTGCATCGGATGAGATTCGGGTCGTGTCATGCGTGGTGAGAGTCGGCGGTTTCAGCATGGCATGGCTCGTCGGCTAGAGGGTTGAACGCGCATGAGGCGGCACAGATCGAGGCGGTCTGATGGCTTCACGATAAGCGCGCTTTGCATCTCGCAGCACGCGGCGCGCGAAGCCGGATGCGCAAACGCGAACGCGCGGCGCACTTCGTTTGCAGGTAGCGCCGCTTCGCGTTGCGCGATGGCCGCTTGCAAGCGTGCCCGTATCCTCGTTGGCATGCTTACGATCGATACGGAGTCAGCCATGCGCCGCTTGATACGCGCTGCCATTGCGCTATCGATTGCGTCGTCCACCGTCGCGCATGCGTCTGCGATGCTGCAGGTGAACGCGTATGAAGACAGGATCGAGGCGAGGCGCCTCGAAGCGCATCGCGAGGCGGACCATCGCGAAGATGAACGGCGCGAACAGGAACGGCTTGCCGAAGCACGCCGCGAAACGCGGATGGATGCATATAACGCCTGGCTCGCGCGTTGGCACGAGATGCACTCGCGCGACGGAATAACGCCATGAGCCGTCGATACGTTCGCCGCCGCATGACACACGTTGCAGGCGCGCTGCTAGCGCTTCTGGCACTGCCCGCCCACGCCGACTGCTTCGACGACGCCGCCGCATGGCAGCGTCTGAATCCGTTGATTCTGCGGGCCATTGCATGGCAGGAATCGCATAACCATGCCGATGCGACGCACGCAAATGCAAATGGCTCGATCGATTACGGCGTGATGCAGATCAACTCGATCCATCTGCCCGAACTCGCGCGTTATGGCATCCGGCGCGATGCGCTGATGGTGCCGTGCAAGAACGTCTATATCGCCGCATGGCATCTGCGCAAGCAGGTGGTCCGCTATGGCAACACATGGACGGCCGTCGGTGCCTATCATTCGTCGACGCCCGCGCTGCGCGACGATTACGCGCGCCGTATCGCGGCCATCATCGAGCGCTGGCAGCGCGATCCCGATCACGCGATACCGGTGACTGCGGCGTCACTTGCTGCACGCTAACCGCCCTGCGTGTTAAGGCAGTCAAGCGGCGCACCCGACTGCTCGCGCGCGCCGCTCAACAACCCGTCGATCAGACGTCGTTCTTCTGATTCAGGTCACCCGACGACACCGCCACCTGCGCCGAATCGAACACCGTGTTGCCGCCGTCGCCCGTTTCCGGTTTGGTCAGGCCGCCACCGCCGAGCATCTGCGCAAAACTCATCTTGCCGTTGGAATGCCCTGTTTCCAGAATCGCGGCTTCCTTGGTTGCACCCGAGTTCAGCGTGATCGAGCCGTCCGCGCCCATATGGCCGACGTTGTTGCCGCTCGCGTTGTACAGGTTGCCTTGCGAGTCTTCCTGCAGATGCAGCGCATCGCCGCCTGCCTTGCTGTTGATCTTGATGTTGTGCATGCCCTGGCCTGCTGCACCCAGACCGTTGTTCGCCGACGCGCCTGCGGGCGATCCCGTTGGCATGCCCAACGGTGCGCCTGCCGAAGGCGTGGCGCCAGGCTGCCCGGCACCCGTCGAACCTTGCGCGCCTTGCTGGCCGCCCAGCACATTGGCGAGATCCTGCAGAAACTGGCTGACGTTGTTCGCGCCGCCACCGTTGTTCTGCTGGCCATCGATCAGTTGCGACAGATCCTGCAACAGCTTGCCGACATCGCCGCCCTGACCCGGCACCGCTTGTGCCGAACTACCCGTCATGCCGCCCGTGGGCGTGTAGTTCACCGGGTTGAGAAAGGATTGGGTAATGGAGTTCATCGAATTCTCTCTGGTTATCAAAGAAGACGAACCGGCGATCTTTGCCCGATCCCGATTCGATACCGAAGATAGATTCATGTTCGCTATCGGCTGCGATGAAGCGCGAAGCAGCGTGACGTGTCGCGAATGCGGCGGGGTAACGATGTGTCGTCGAACGCGTGCGCGCTGGTGTGACTGGACAATCGCTGATTACGCGCTTCGGTGTGCGGCACGATGCTTCGCGGCCCGGAAAGACCGCAAGCGCGGCGATACGCAGAATGCAGTGTCGGGCGTGTGCCCGCTTCAGTTCGTCAACCGTTCATGCGAGGCCGCCATGTCGAATCTTCAATGCAGTCCATCCGTGCTCAACGCGATGATGTCGGTGTTTTCAGGGGGGATGCGCATCGGTGCCATGCCGGAACTGCATGACGTGCTCAGTGCACTGCGCGCGTGGCAGCCGGATAGTCCGCTCGCCGATGTCTGCGAGGCACGTCTGCTGATCAACCAGACCGAATGGCGTGAAGCCGCCAGTTTGCTAGGCCATGTGACCGGGCGTCACGCGAATCTGCCCGTGGTGTCGGCACTGCATGCGCTGTGTCTTTTCATGCAGCAGGATGATGAGTGGCGGCGCGCAGCGATGGAAGCAGTGGATACGGGCAATGACATGGCCATTGCTATCGTCGCGCGTTTCCTGAATGTGCCGGGTAATGATGAGGCGGATCTGTCGATGCGAGTGACAGCGGCAATCGAAATGAATGGTGCGCTCGAAGCAGGTTGAGAACCGTCATTGATCACGGCAGCTTCGACATCGGGTCCGCACGGTAGCAATCGTGCACGATGTGCGGCACCCATGAGTGTCGTTAGCGTCTCGCGCCTCGCGTCATGACGACGCCACGACAGGCCACGGCGTCGGCGCAGGAACCGCACAAGGTGCCTGCACATCGATCGACTTGAAGTCAGCGGGACTCACGATCTCCAGATACTCCATGTCGTCGGAGTAATCGAACAGGAAGTGCACGATGCCAGGCGCCTGGTGCACGCAATCGCCCGCCTCCACGAGGGGTTCCCGGTCGCCGTACATGAAGCGCGCCCACCCTTTCAGCATAATGACGATGTGGAAATCTGCCTCATGACGGTGCCATCCGGTGCCTTCCTCTGGTGCGCGATGCGCCTTGACGAGTTGCGCAACGACCTTGCCGCCCGTTGCCTGTGCGATGCCCAGATCGCGATACTGGAAGAAGTCGCGCAGGCCGCCTGCCTCGAAGGCCGTATCGTCGCGCTTGACATGAGAAAAGCGGGTTTCGGGTTCGACAGACATCGCACACCTCCGGCAGAGAAGTTGGGCCTCGATTGAAGCATTTAGTATTCCAATGCCGATGCGCTGTCCGATTCGGCATGCTGTCGAATCTCACGCCTTTTCCCTGTGCCCGATCGCTGGACGCTACCTTCAATCGCAGCCTCCGACTGGATCGGGCACAATAGGTAGCGATGCATAAACAACAATTCAGTCGGGGAAGACAATGACCACTCAGTCACCCACCGTCGCACTGCTCGGCGCTGTCATGTTCGCTGCAGAACGTCACAGGAATCAACGCCGCAAAGACGCAGAAGCAACCCCCTACATCAATCACCCCATCGCGCTGGCCCATCTGCTCGCACCGCCGGGCGGCATCGCCGACGTGACGTTACTTCAGGCCGCCATCCTCCACGACACCATCGAAGACACGGAAACGACAGCCGCAGAGTTGAGCGCACGCTTCGGCGACGACGTCACCCGCATCGTCCTCGAAGTCACCGACGACAAGACACTCCCCAAGCCGCGCCGCAAGCAACTCCAGATCGAACACGCGCCGCACAAGAGCCGAGGCGCAGCACTGGTCAAGCTCGCGGACAAGACCTGCAATCTGCTCGATGTCGCAAGCTCTCCGCCAGCGGACTGGCCACTGTCCCGGCGCCAGGCATACTTCGACTGGGCAAAACAGGTCGTCGACGCGCTGCCGCGCGTGAACGACGCTTTGCTGAGTGCGTTCGATCAGGCCTACGCTGCGCGCCCGTAGCAAGCTTCGACAGAAATCCCGGCACCGCGCGCTCACGGCAACTACACTCCAGTTCGGGTCCGCAAAAACCGCTCATCTCAACCGGGGAGCACGCGCTACATGGCTACGGAGACGAAACGGATCGTCGTGATCGGCGCGGGCTTTGCCGGCCTGTGGAGCGCGCTCGGCGCGGCGCGCAAGCTGGATGAACTGCGCGTGCCGCCGGAGCAGGTGGACGTCACCGTGATCAACAGCAAGCCGTATCACAGCATCCGGGTACGCAACTACGAGCAGCCGCTCGACGGCACGCTTGTGCCGCTTGCCGACGTGCTCGGCCCGGCCGGCGTGAACAGCATTCTGGACACCGTCCACTCCATCGATACCCATAACCATCGCATCGTCTGTGAAGCCGGCCAGACGCTCACCTACGACCGCCTGATTCTCGCCGCCGGCAGCGAACTGGTGCGCCCCGCGATTCCCGGCCTGCAAGACCATAGCTTCGATGTCGATACATTCGACGGCGCCACCCGGCTCAACCAGCATCTGCTGCATTTGCCCCACACCGCGGCCTCACCCGGCCGCTTCACGGTCGCCGTTATCGGCGCAGGCTTGACGGGCATCGAACTCGCCGCTGAACTGCCTGCACGTTTGCGTGCCATCGCCGGCGACGATCAGCGCGAGACTATCCGCGTGATCCTCGCCGACCGTTCCGCCAGAATCGGCCAGGCGATGGGCGGCGCCCAGCCCGTGATCGAAGAAGCGCTCACGGCCGAAGGCGTCGAACTCCGCCCTGGCGTGTCGCTCGAGGCGGTATCGAGCCAGGGCGTTCAACTGGCAGGCGGCGAGCACATCGACGCCGCGACTGTCGTCTGGTGCGGCGGCATGCGGGCGAATGCACTGACGGAACAGTTGCCCGTGCCACGCGATCCGTCCGGACGCGTGCCTGTCGATACGTACCTGCGCGTCGACAGCCTTCCCGACGTCTTCGCCGCAGGCGATTGCGCCCGCATCCTGATCGACGGCGAACGGCCTTCCGTGATGTCCTGCCAGCACAGCCGCCCGATGGGGCGGCACGCCGGGCACAATGCCGTCTGCGATCTGCTGGGCCTGCCGATGCTGCCGCTTCACATCGACTGGTACACGACCATTCTCGATCTCGGCCCGTGGGGCGCCGTCTACACGGAAGGCTGGGAGCGCCGGCTCGCGTCGCAGGGCGAAGCGGCGAAAGCGACCAAGCGCATCATCAACTGCGAGCGCATCTATCCGCCACGCAACGGGAATCGCGACGACATCCTGCAAGCCGCCGCGCCCGTCGTCCAGGCGCCGCCCTACACCATCCGCGACAAGGGCTGACAAGGCCGCTTAAAACTCGATCACGCGCGGCGTCAGCAGCACGAGTCGCTCCATATGGCTGCTCTGATGCGTATGCGAGCGGAACAGCGCGCCCAGCAGAGGTATCTTCGACAGCACGGGCACACCCGTATTCAGATTCGAATCGTTATCGACGCGATACCCTGCGATCAGCAAGCTCTGCCCTTCTCCGACGACAGCCTCGGTATTGATCTCACTGGTGCGGATTTCGGGAATGTCTTTCACGCTATCGCCCGTCGGCTGGCCGTCTTCCACATGCACCTGCAGCTTGATCTGCTGCATGCCGTCCGCGTCGACCACCATCGGCAGCACGCGCAGCGTATTGCCGACCTGCACGCTAAACAGATTGCTCGACGTGAACCCCGACACAGGGATAAAGAACTGCGTCTTGTTGTTCATCACGGCTTCGACGTTGTCGAGCGTCGCGACCTTCGGGCTGGCATCGATGCGTGCCAGATTGGTCTGTTCGAGCGCGTCGATGCGCGTGAGCAGATAGCGGCCTGCATCGCCGATCACGGCAGTCAGCGAGCCGCCCGTCGGCGTGGCCGTGGCGACCAGATTACCCGCTGTATCCAGTGACGAAAACGTCGGACTCACGTTGCCGTTGAAACCGTTTGCATTGGCGCTGCCGCTGCCCGTCTGGAAATCGACGTGGCTCGAATGCGCATGCCAGTCCACGCCGAGTTGCTTCAGCGCGCCGTCGTCGATCTCGATGATGTGCGCTTCGATCTCCACCATCCTGCGCTTCACGTCGAGCCGGTCGATCAGTTGCTGATACTGGCCGACGCGATCGGGCAGGTCACGGATCAGCACCGAATTGGTCCGCGCATCCGCCTGGATCACGGGCAGCGAACCTGCGCCGTCCGGCACGGCCGCCGTCGCTGAACGGCCCGAGCCTTGCGCGCCGCCTGCCGAGCCGCCAACGCCGCTTGCATTGCCCGCGCCCGGCATCGCAACCGGCCCGCCGCCTGCCGCCGCGACGCCCGCGAACACGTCGGGCAACGGCGGGTTCACGCCGCCGCCGTTGTACGGGGAACCGCCATTGGTGCCGCCCTGCACGTCGGCATAAGGGCTGACCGGCTGCAGATTCGCCGTGCCATCGGCGGAAGCGCGCGACGTGCCCTGCTGGTCGCTGTCGCGATCCGGGTGATAGAGGCTCGCGAGTACATGGGCGACGCCCGGCACCACCTGCGTCTTGCCGTTCACGGTGATCGTATGATCGGCGGCCCAGCCATAACGCAGCGGAAACGCGCGCACTTCGCTGCCCGTGCGGCGATTCGCGTTCTGATCGAGCCGCGCGGCCACTTCTTCCACCAGTTGAATCAGCCGGTGAGGGCCCGTGATCAAAGCGACACCCTGCTCAGGATCGTAGACGATCGGAAAGCGGTCGGTGTCGAGGCCGATCTGCTTCAAGGTCGCGCGCAGGCTTTGCGTGCCGGCAAAATCCAGCTTGATGACCTTGGTGGTCACGTCATCGGCGGTGCTGATCGACAGCACGCTGCCGTCGTAGAACCAGACGAAGCCGAAGGTAGCCGCCATCGTGTCGATGAATCTGCGCGGCGGCAGGGCGAAGCGTCCCGATACGGTGCCCTGCACGTTCGGCGCAATCGTCGCGATGATCCCCTGACTCGCTGCGAAGTCGCGCAGCACGTCTTTCAGGTCGCGGCTTTCCACCGATATATGCACTGCGCCGGGCCGCCATGAAATCGGTGCGGCGTGGCCCGTGCTCAGGCTCATCATCAACAGGGCAGCCGCAATCGCGCGGTGACGGAAGGTGAGTTTCATGATCGTCGCTTTGGTGTAGGTGTGGTAATGGCGATGCACGGGTTAGCGGTTCAGCGTGTCGGAAGGCGACTCGTTGAACTGTCGGCGATAGCTGTTGACGAGCGTCGAGCGGTTGCTGACGCCCCACTTGACGGCTGTCGCGAGAATGCCCTGCTCGTGCGCGCTATCGTCGGCTTCGAGTTCGGCACGGATGCGCTCCATGCGCAAGCGCCGGATGATCTCGGTCGGCGTCGAGCCGAGGCTGGTCTTGAACGCGCTCTGCAACGCGCGGTCGGTCACACCGATCTGCGCAGCGATCTCGCGGATCGACAGATCCTTGCGCTCCAGGTTGTCGAGCAGATAGCGATACGCACGCCGATAACGCGCGGGCAGCCGCGTACCGATATCGTCGAGTTGCTCCGGCGCGCGCGCGATGCGCTGGCCGTAGCGCGCCAGTGCGCCCGCTTCGTCGCGAATGCAATTGACGGCGGCGGCCGCATAACGCGTGTACACCTCCAGCGATTCCGCGCTGCGCCCCTGCAGATGGCGCAGCTTGGCGAGGCAGTACAGATATTCGAGCTGTCGATGGCTTTGCGGCATGCGCACTTCCGCCGTCAGCAGCGCCAGCACCGATTCGGCCAGCGAAGACGCCCCGCCCGCGAGACTTGCAAGCACGATCTCGATGCGCACCGCGCTCTGATAGTTCTGGATGCCCTGCTTGCCGGCCCGCTCCGCATGAGCGACGAGTTGTTGCTGCGCATCGCGCTCGCCGCCCGCAAGACGCGCAAGCGCATCGAGAAATTCGACACGTCCGCGCAGCAGCGGGTCCGCGATCGCGCCCGTCAACACGCGCAGCGCGACGGGCCGCTGCGGCGCGATACGCGGCGCGGCCTCGCCCGTCAGGCCCACTTGCCAGTAGATGTGATCCGACAACTGGGCGCGCGAACGCAGCGCGCTTTGCGCCTCGACGTCGAAACGCACCGTGCTCAACAGGCGCTGCCAGCCATCCACGTTGTGCATCGAACCATTCGACGCTGCTTCGTCGAGCAGGTCTTCGAGCGTATCGAGCACGGCATCGGCATCGCGCAAACGGCCCACGCTGAACAGCACGCCGAACGCACCGAACAGCGCATCGAGCCGCAATGCCGCGCCCGCCTGAGGATGATCCGCGATCTGCATGAAGCACGACATCGCCGTGCCGTAGCGATAGCGGAACAGCGCCTGCCAGCCCGCATTGCGGCACGACGCGAAGCGCATGCTGTCCTTGTCGTCGCGGACACGCTTTTGCGCTTCGCGGAACGACTCGTCGGCATCGACCTCCATGCCGAGCGACAGTTGCAGATCGCCCTGCAATTGCAGCAGCGCGGCTGGCGCTGCGTCGTCGTGGCTATCGACCGTTCGCTGCACTTGCGCAGCGGCGGCCTGCACATTGCCGCTGCCGATCAGATCGGCGACGCTGGCAGGCACCGACGCTGCGTTGAGCATCGACACATACGGGAAGTAGTAGGTAACGAGCATGGCTGATTCCGTCGTAAGGCTCGCGCAGCGTGTGGGTCAAAGCTGTGAGAGCGCGTTGAAACGATGGCGACGTTTTGGGAGCGAACATCGCGGTGACGGAATGCACTGTAGCCAGGCTGAAATGTGAAAAGCTCAATTATCAGAGGAAAGAATTGAGGCTTGAGCAAAGTTGAGAATTCGCGCGCTTCATGGACAAGAAGACTCAACAAAGCTCATTTATTTTTTGTGTTTGCGCGACTGACTTTATGGCGTCACAACGTCGGGATGTGGTGCGTGGCCGGGCTTGAGATCGGTGTCGCGATCGCTCATCTGCGCGATGGCGCGTACCTGTTGTTTGAACAGACGCAGGTCGAGCTGATCCTGCACCTGATGCACGAACAGCCCCGCGAACACCGCGAGCATCAGCACGGTCACTGCCCCTTTGATCGGCTGGCTCAGTGCGCTCAGATCGAGCTTTTGTGCCGCTTTGGACGCGAGATTCGCACCGAGATCGATCAGCAGCAGCACCAGCAGCATCGGTGCGGCGAGCTTCGCGATGGTCTGCATCAAGGTGTCCGTCTGATGCAAGGCGAACACCCCAAGAAAATCCGTCGACATTGGTTTCGTCGACGCAACCGGCCACCACCGGTACGACTCGTACAGCGCCTCCAGCAGAAACTGCATGCCGCCCAGCGACCAGAACGCAACGGTCGCAATCTGGCCTAGCAGCGTGGCCGAAGGCGTCGATTGCTGCGACAGCATCGGGTTGCTCAACTGCGCGTTGTTGTAGCCCGTCAGATTGTCGAGATAAATGCCCGCGCCTTCCGCGACCCAGAACACCGTCGCTGCCGCGAAACCCATCACGACGCCGATCAGCGTTTCGCGCAAGCCGGTGATCACCAGCGTGAAGCCTGTCAGCGAATCGGCGAACGACTCCGGTTGCGCAAGCGCGACGAACAGCGAAAAGCTCAACGCGACGCCGTTACGCAGGCGGCCTTGCAGCACGCCGTCGGCTGTCGGCGGAAACAGCGTCATGAGCGCGTAGAGCCGCAGCGAGCACACGCCGAGCACGGCGAGATGCTTGAGCAGCCAGGGGCCATAGAACTGCAACAGGTCGTTCATCCACGGGCAAGGCGCGCGAGCGCCGTCTCTTCGATGTCTTCGTCTTCCGCATCGGCGGCGATGCCGTCCAGCACACGCTGCAACTGGCCGATGCGCTTCTCGCACAGTTCGATGCGTCCCCGGTTCTTCGCGATCTCTCCACGCATGCCGGCGATCGATGCATCGTGTGCGGCGAGCATCTGTTGCGCGGCTGCCAACGCTTCTCGTGCAACGGCGCACTGCCTGTCGACTTCATCGGCGTAGAGACGGATCGCTGTCAGCGTGTCGATGGAGAACGGCTCCGCGCCTGACATCATCGCGCTCACACGCTGCCGGTACGATTGCGCCTGCGCTTCGAGCGCAGCCGCCTGGCCGCGCGCATGCGCCTCGCTTTCGACCAGCGCGATGCGCGCCGCCACCAGTTGCGCAAGCCGCGCGCGCAAGTCCTGCTCGAAGCGCTGGCGGCGCGACACCGCGCGCGACAAGGCTGCAATTTGCCGTTTCGGCGCACTCATTGCGCGTCACCCTGTGCAAGCCGGTGCAGCGCGGTTTCCGTTTCGGCCGGGTCCGCGTAGGCATCCGTCGGCTGCGACAGGAACGCCTTGAGCGCATCGATCTTTGCGATTGCTTCATCGGCGAGCGCATTGGTGCCCGGCTGGTACTCGCCGATCTGCAACAGCATGTCCACTTCGCGGTGCTTTGCGAGCAGCTTGCGCAGCCGCGCCGACGACGCCATGAACTCGCGCGGCATCACCTGCGACATCACGCGCGACAGGCTGCCGAGCACGTCGATGGCGGGATAGCGGTTCTGCGCCGCGATGTCCCGCGAGAGGATCAGATGGCCGTCGAGCACGCCGCGCACTTCTTCGGCAATCGGATCGCTGCCCGATTCGTCTTCGGCGAGCACGGTGTAGAGCGCCGTGATCGAGCCGCGCTCGCCCATACCGGCGCGTTCCAGCAAGCGCGGCAACTCGGCGAACACCGACGGCGGGAAACCGCGCCGCGCGGGCGGCTCGCCCGCCGCCAGGCCGATTTCGCGGCCTGCGCGGGCAAAACGTGTCAGCGAATCCATCATCAGCAGCACGCGTTTGCCTTCGTCGCGGAAGTGCTCGGCAATGGCTGTCGCGACGTACGCCGCCTTCGCGCGTTCGCTCGACGAGCGGTCCGAGGTCGCGCACACCACCACCGAACGCGCCATGCCCTGCTCGCCGAGTATCAGTTCGACGAACTCGCGCACTTCGCGGCCGCGTTCGCCGATCAGCGCGATCACATTGATGTCGCATTGCGCGCCGCGCGCGAGCATGCCAAGCAAGGTGCTCTTGCCCACACCCGCCGGTGCGAAAATGCCCATACGCTGGCCTTCTGCAAGCGTGGTCATCGCGTCGATCACGCGCACGCCCGTCACCATCGGTTGCTCGATCATGCGGCGCGTCATCGGGTTAGGCGGGTCGGCGAAAATCGGCCTGCTGTCTGCCGCATCGATCGGGCCGCGTCCGTCCATCGGCTGGCCGAGTGCATCGATCACGCGGCCCAGCAGCGCATCGCCGACGGGCACCGACAAGGGCCGCTGCAAGCCGATCACATGCGTCGCGCGCGACACGTCCGTGAGTTGCGCGAACGGCGACACGACGGCATGTTCACGCGTAAAGCCGATCACTTCGCCGTGCTGCAACAGCTTGCCTTGCGGCGTGCGCAATTCGCAGAGTTCGCCGAGCTTCAGGTCGATGCCCGCCACCTTGATCAGCGTGCCGACCACTTCGGCAATCTTGCCGGTCTGGCGCACGGGCAGCAACGCGCGGATTTCGCGCTCGATGGCGCCGCCCAGTTCACGCAAGCCGTCTTCCTGCAGACCGAAGATGTCGGTCAGCGGCTGCTGCCGCGAGTTCGCTGTGGTGCTGGTCATCATGAGTCGTTCTCTGCCTGCGTACCTTGCGTTTTCAGCGACGTGTTCAATGCCCGTACGATGGCGGCCCGCATCGAATCGAGTTGTGTCGACAGGCTCGCATCGACAATGCCCAGGTCCGACTCGCAGACGCACGCGCCCGGCGCGAGCCGCGGATCGGCCGCCACGGCCAGCGGCACCGGCCTGCCGAGCAGGCGCAGCCGCGCATCGAACTCGCCGAATGCATCGCGTGCCGCGTCGAGATCGGCGGGATGCACGCTGATACGCAAACTCGCCGAGCCTTCCACGATTCTGTCGATGGTGTCCGTCGCGCGCGCGAAGAGGGCCTGCGCGCTTTCGGTGCGTACCAGTTGCTCGACGGCGAGCATCACCAATTCGGCCATCCGGTTGCGCATGCTCATTTGCAGACGCTGCGCGTCCGCGCTCAATGCAGCGATTCGTTCGATCCACTGCGCCTCGCCGCGCACGACGCCTTCTGCGTACCCGCGCTCTTGCGCTGCTTCGCGCTCGCGAGCCGCCGAGGCAATGAGCGCTGCCGCTTCATCGCGCGCGGCCTGCAGAAGCTTTTCGCGCTCGATCTGTGCGGCAGCGAGAATCGCCTGCCGTTCAGCTTCGACACGGCCATAGACATCGTCGATGGTTGCGAGCATGCCGAAGGTTTCGCGCGGCACGATGTCGCTCGCCACGCCGACGCGCGGTTCGTCCTTACGTCGGCCCGTGGCGTTGCGCGACGCGTGTGCTTCGCGTGGACGGCTCAGCCAGATAACCATGCGTACTCCGGCAAAAGTGGGCCGATGCGCTCGCGCAGCAACGCGAGCGCCTCGTTGCATTCGTCTTCGGAAGGTTGTGGCTGGTGTGGGCACTCGTTACGCGGCAACGCGAGCGGCAGCAGCATTACCTGCGTGTGATGTCGGGCCAGCAACGCCAGTCCTTCGTGTGCAAGCGCGTCTGCATCGAGCGAGCCGAGCGCGCACGTTCCTGCACGCTCACGTTTCGCGTCGATCAACGACGGCGCTTCGGCCACGGTTGCGCCGAGCAGCGCATCCAGCGGACAGCCTATCCAGTCCGCGAGACGCCTGCGCGTGCCGCGATCGACGAGACGCCGCACTTCGGCGCGGCGCGTCAACAACGCCAGCATGCGCAGCACGCGCAAACCAGTGTCGACAGGCAAAGCGTCGAGCCGGATAGCGGGTACATCAATGAATGCTTCAAGTGTTGGCGGTGTCGGCAACAACACGCGCGACACCGCAAGAGAACACGCTTCGTCGCAGCGGGCCCGCAGTGTATCGAGCGCCGGTTCTACATCGGCGTTTCGCTCGACACCGAATGCGTAGGCAAGCCAGTCGCCGTGCAACCACTGCAGCGCCGTTCGCGCGTTACGTTGCCAGCCGAGCAGCATCTGCGTGGCGTCGGGCGGTGCATGACGCGCATCCGCGTGGCGCGGCATGGCAATCCGCATCGCAGCGACGCTCATGCCGACTTCTGCCTGCGTCCGGGCAGTCGCTGCATGAGCGTCGCGACACTGGCTTTGAGCGGTGCGGCAATGACACCGAGCCGTGCTCGCAACGCATAACCCAATGCAGCCCCTGCCACGATCAGCGCGAACAACCCGCTCAGCACGAACGGCCAGACAGGCGTGTGCGCGGGCACCCGGCTGTCGATATCCACCTGATCCGCCGCCACGCCCGTCACGCTGACCTGGTCGTACGACAGGCCTTCCACGCTATGCACAACAAGGTTCTTGATCTGCGGCACGAGCGCATCGAGTTCGAGTCCCGGCCGGTACTTGATAAACACGGCAGCCGAAGATGGCTTGATGGTCTGCGCAAGCGGATCGTTATTCGGAATCACGATCTGCACGCGCGCGACCAGCACACCATCGATACGCGACAGCGTGCCCGACAACTCCTGTGACAGCCCATAGATAAAGCGCACGCGCTCTTCCGTCGGCGTCGAGACGAGTCCGTCCTTCTTGAACAGGCTGCCGAGATCGTCGAACTTGCTGTGCGGCAAGCCTGTTTCGCGCAGCACCTGCATCGCGCGCACCATGTCGCCGTCTTCGACCTGCAGCGTGTAGGTCTTGCCGCCATCCGGCGTGCTCTTGTCTGCCGCTACGCCACGTTCGAGCAACGCAACCGTCATCTCGTTGACGTCCTCTTCGGCAAGGCCCGTGTACAACTCTTTCTTGCAGCCTGCGAGCAGCGCACACGCGACCAGCATGCCGCCCATCAGCGTCCGCCTGGCCGGAGGAAACAGGGTTGGCAGGTTCATCACTGGTTCTTCATCAGCGTTTCAGCCGACGACTTCGACGCCGACACCACCGCCATCTTGGTCTGGAAATCGAACTGCGCCAGCGACAGATTGAGCGACACCTGCGCCGCCGCAGCAATCTGCTGTGTCGGCGAGAGCGACGCAGCATTCGCGCTCAGGGTCGTGACCTGTTCGAGCGCGGCTTCCATCTGGCCGGCCTGCTTGCGGATCGCATCGACGAGATGGTTGCCCGCATGCTGCGCCGTATCGTTGCCGGGCGCGGCGAGCGGCTGCTGCATCAGTTCCTCGAAACGGCTCACGGATTCCGGCGCGGGCATCTGCGGCAAGGCTTCCGGTTTGGCGGCATCGGTCACGGCATGCATGGCCGTTTCGGCAATCGTAGAGATGGACATGATCGGCTCCTCGAATCAGGCACGCAGGAAGGCGTGCGAGGCGAACGTGGATACATCGGCGGATGCGGGGCGTGCGGAGTTCGATTGCGCGTTCTCCTGCTGTTCGGCGAGATCGCGATACGACTCGGGCAACACCAGCTCGCCGCCGCGATGATTCGCGCGTGCCGCTTCGAGATCCGCACGCACGCCGAGCGCACGCACCAGCGCATGCGTTTCCGGCCCGGCATCGTCTTCGAGCGCCTGATCGGCCCATGCGCGCCAGCCCGCATCCTGCTGCGACGCGAGACAGTACGCGTACATCGCCTTGGCATACGCGAACGACGGCGCCGCATCGATCACATCGCGCAGCGTGCGCGATGCCTCTTCCCAGCGACCGTTGACGATCTGCAGCACGCCCGCGAGCGTGTCGATTTCAGCGACCTTCGGGCGAAACGCGCGCAGTGCGTCGAGCACCAGTTCGATATCGGCCGTGTCTGCGCTGGCTTGCGGGAAATGCCGGTACAAACCCGCCGAGGCTATCTCGATCAACGCGCTCA
This sequence comes from Paraburkholderia sp. C35, assembly GCF_003121405.1. Taxonomy (GTDB): domain Bacteria; phylum Pseudomonadota; class Gammaproteobacteria; order Burkholderiales; family Burkholderiaceae; genus Paraburkholderia. The sequence continues at coordinate 148,087 of NZ_QBUY01000008.1, forward strand.
GCATGGCATCGCTGCATTGCAGATAGCCGGGCGCAGACCGGTTGGAAACGGCAGACGACGCGGGTTGTGACGAATTGGCGAGCATGACGTGGACCCTCTTGAAGGAAACAGGACGCAAGGCGTCAACGCTTCGCAAGGTATCAAGCCTGGGCCGCGTGCCGCGCGGCGCAACCGAAGCGAGTCGCGTGAAAGCGAACCTGCCTGCGTGAACCGATGCGCCCGCGCCTGGCAGATACAAGCGCTTCGCCTTCCTGCGCGGAGCTTCGCCTCATACGAATGCGTTGTGCAACACGCGCCCTACACTGCCCCAGCATCAACAGGAGCGCGCGATGAGCGACGACAAAACCGAACAGCCCACAGAGAAGCGCCTGCGCAAGGCGCGCGAAGACGGCGAAGTCGCGAAGAGCACGGACCTCGTGGATGGTGCGCTGCTCGCCGTCGGCGTCGGCATGCTGATGGCGATGGGCGACAAACTGGTCGACGCGTTACGGTCCTGCATCGCGATTGCGCTGAAGTTCGTCGCGGGACCGCACGACATGACCACGCTGCTGCTCGCGCTGAACCAGATCGGCTCGCGCATGACAGGCGCGCTGCTGCCCGTGATCGGTGCGGCGATTCTCGCGTCCATCGCCGCGCTGGCGGGACAGACGGGCATCATGATCTCGATGAAGGCGGTCGGGCTGAAGTTCGAGAACGTCAGCCCGATGGCGGGTATCAAGCGCATCTTCTCGCTCAAATCATTGCTCGAACTCGCGAAGATGAGCATCAAGGGCATCGTGCTCGCCATCGTGATGTGGCAAACCATCACGGGCCTGCTGCCGCTCGTTACGGGTTCCCTGTTCGAGTCGCTGCCGGAACTGTCGAAGCTTGCCAGCTTCGTCGTGATCCGGCTGCTGGCGGTCGCGGCGGCGCTGTACGTCGTGTTCGGTGGCATCGATTTCAAGCTGCAGAAGTTCCTCTTCATTCGCGGCAAGAAGATGAGCAAGGACGAAATCAAGCGCGAATACAAACAGGACGAAGGCGATCCCATCATCAAGGGCGAGCGGCGCAGGCTCGCGCGCGAACTGGCCACGTCCGCGCCGCGCAAGCTCGCGACAGCCAGCATGGTGGTCGTCAATCCGACCCACTATGCAGTCGCCGTGCGCTACGCACCGGACGAATATCCGCTGCCCGTCGTGATCGCCAAAGGCATGGATGACGCGGCGCTGCAGATGCGCCGCGACGCACAGTTCGCAGGCGTGCCGATTGTCGGCCACCCACCCGTTGCGCGTGCGCTCTACAAGGTCGAACTCGACGAACCGATTCCCGACGAACTGTTCGAAGCCGTCGCCGCGATCTTGCGCTGGGTCGATTCGCTCGCGTTGCCGAGCGGCGACGCTACGCCTTCGCTGAACGGCTGACCGCGCATTCCACACGCTTTCGCATCGCTTCACACCACGCTCATGTCAAAGACACTCAAACTACCCGCTGGCGGCGAGATCGGCATCCTCGTGATGATCATCGCGATCGTGTCGCTGATGATCCTGCCGTTGCCGTTCTTCATGATCGACATCCTCGTCGGCCTGAACATCGCCACGGCCGTCACGCTGCTGATGATCACGCTATACGTGCCGAGCGTGGTTTCGCTCTCCGCCTTTCCGTCGATCCTGCTGTTCACCACGCTGTACAGACTGTCGCTGAGCATCGCGTCGACCAAATCGATCCTGCTGCATGCCGAAGCGGGCGACATCATCGACAGTTTCGGCAAGCTGGTCGTAGGCGGCAATCTGGTGGTCGGCATGGTGGTGTTCATTATCATCACGCTGGTGCAGTTCATCGTTATCGCCAAAGGCTCGGAGCGCGTCGCGGAAGTCGGCGCGCGCTTCACGCTCGACGCGATGCCCGGCAAGCAGATGAGCATCGACGCCGATCTGCGCGCCAATTTGCTGACCGCCGACGAAGCACGCCACAAACGCGCGACGCTTGCGCTGGAAAGTGCGCTGCACGGCGGCATGGACGGCGCGATGAAGTTCGTCAAGGGCGACGCGGTGGCGGGCCTGATCATCACGATGATCAACATCGTCGCGGGCCTCGCTGTCGGCGTGCTCTATCACGGCATGACGGCGGGCGAAGCGGTGAACCGCTTTTCGATTCTGTCGGTGGGCGACGCGATGGTCGCGCAGTTGCCCGCGCTGCTGCTGTCCGTCGCGGCAGGCGTGATGATCACGCGCGTCGCTGACGACCGCGACGAGAAGCCTCGCTCGCTTGGCGCGGAGATCGGCAAGCAATTGATGGGCAGCGCGCCCGCGCTCGGCTTTGCGGCGTTGCTGCTGGTTGCGTTTGCCGCGGTGCCCGGATTTCCGTGGCCGCTCTTTCTGGTGTTGAGCGGCATTCTCGGCTTCACCGCGTGGAAGCTGAAAAAGCGCGGCCCGGCGCGGGCGTTCGAAGATCTCGAAGCCGTGCGCTCGATGCAGCGCGCGGGCGCGAAGAACGAAACGCCCGCTATTTCCAGCGTGCCGCCCGCATTCTCCTGCGCGCTCGGCGTGCGCCTCGCGCCCGATCTGTGTTCACGGCTCGCCGTGGACCGCCTCAATCATGCTTTCGAGACCGAGCGCGCTTCGCTTCAGGAAGAACTGGGTCTGCCGTTTCCGGGCATCCACATGTGGATCAGCGACAAGCTCGCGCCATCCACCTGCGAGTTCCTGATGCATGACGTGCCCGCTTTAACGCTCGAATTGCCGCAAGGAAAAGTGCTGCTGGCCGATTTGCCGCAACGGCTCGCTGCGCAACCCGACGACGCGCAAGTGCAGGCGCTCGCCGGACGCTGCGAGCAGCGCGAGCCGATCGACGGCAGCGCGCAGCCGAGTTACTGGCACGACGAGTCGACCCTCGCCGATAAGACATCGAGCTGGCGCGCCGAACAGGTGATCGCGCATGTGTGCGTGCAGTTGCTCAGGCGCAATGCGTCGCTGTTCCTCGGCGTCAACGAGGTGCAATGGATTCAGGAGCAACTCGGCATCGAATATCCGGGCCTGCTTGCCGAAGTGCAGAAAGTGCTGCCGCCGCAACGTATCGCCGATGTATTGCGGCGCCTGCTCGAAGAGCAGATTCCGATCCGCAATATCCGCAACATCATGGAAAGCCTGATCGCGTGGGGACCGAAAGAGAAGGACGTGCTGATGCTGACCGAGTACGTGCGCGGCGATCTTGCGCGCTTTCTCGCGCATCGGGCCGCGCTCGGCGCGCGCATTTTGCCCGCCATCCTGCTGGACGCGCCCGTCGAGCAGCATATCCGCCAGGCGATCAAGCAGACGCCAACAGGGAACTACCTTGCCTTGCCGCCCGATCAGGTCAGCTTCCTCGTCGACAGCATCGAGTCGTTTGCGGGTCTCGCGCCGAGGCCCGGCATCGCACTCGTCACGTCGATGGATATCCGGCGCTACGTGCGGCGCATGATCGAAGGACGGCTTGGCTGGCTGTCCGTGTATTCGTATCAGGAGCTCGGCGGTCATCTTGAGCTGCAACCCATCGGTCACGTGACCGCCTGAGGCCGCGTATGTCGAGAATCAACTCGCGCCCGGTGCGCGTGATCGCTTCGCCTGCGCCTGCGCAGAGCACGTCGGCTTCCGTACGCACGCGGCGCGCACGGCACGCGGACTTCGCCACACTGTTGCGCCGCGACGATCCGCCATCGCGGGACGCTCCGTTCGACCATCATCATCGCGAGCCTTCTCACGAACCGGCGCAGGACCTAGCGCAACACATCGGCAACGCGAGCCAGCGCGTGGTGGCCGCCGTGCTGCGCCGCGAACAGCAGATGCTCGAGCTTGCCCATGTGCTCGCGCGGCATATCGGCGAGTTTGCGTCGAACGCAGCGCTTCGCGAAGCGGGCCACTGGGAAGTGATCTTGCGCATCGACCCTCAGCGGCTGCCTGGCACGCAGCTACACCTGACGCTTTCGCCTGCCGTTCTGCTGCTTCGCTTCGACGTGCAGGCCAACGACACGCGCGAACTACTCTTGCATCATGCCGGCCTGCTCGAACGTGAGCTGCGCCAGGTGCTCGCATCGCAAGGCGAAGCGCGCACGCTCGAACTGACGGTTCACTAGTCCTGCCCTATGTCCACTGTATCCACCGCGCGTCCGTATGCAGACAGGCTGCGCCAGGTTGAACCTGCTGCTGCACGCGCCGCACGCTTTCTGTGCGATGCGCGTCATCTCCACGCGTTGCGCCGGCTCGGCGCCATCGATGCGCTCGAAATCACGCCCGCCGTTGCGGCCCGACACGATTTCGACGAAGCCGGCCGCATCGTGCTCGCTCATCTGGCCGGCACGCTCGCCATCGATGTCGATCTGACGCGCTATCCCGCCTTGCAGATCGTTGCGGCGAGCGCGGGCGACAGCACGCGGCACACGTTGCGCAACACGCTTGCGAATGCGTTGCTCGCGCCGCTCGTGCAGCGCTTTCAGGCGGCAGGGCTGGGACGTTGGCGCGTCGCTTCAGTGGAGCGTGCGTCAGGCGCTGCCGTGAGCAACGAGCGCTTCGATGCCGTCGTGCTGCATGACGGCATCGCGCATCGGCTTTCTGTCGAAGCAACGGGCGCGACGCTCGACCTGTTGCACGCGCGGCTCGCTGCTCTGCCGTCGCTGCATCTGATCGGGACGTTTGCCGCGACATCGCCGGTGCGCATCGCCGGATCGATTGCGCTCGGTGCGCGGCGCGTGCCGCTCGCCGCGTTGCAGTCGCTGCGTCCCGGGGACGTGTTGCTGCGCACGTTCGCGCCCAGCGTCGCGCAAGCGCTGAACAACGCTGCACCGTTCGCCGCCCGTGCCGCTTGGGGCGCGACGGGCACCAGCATGCGGCGCATCCATGCGCGTGTCGTGATCGACGGCACGCAGATTACTGTCGAAGAGCAACCCATCATGAACGAAGAACCTTTACAGGCCGAATGGCCCGACACCTTGCCCGGCGATGGCGAAGCCCCGCCGCACGAAGACGCGCTCCACGACGTCCCCCCGGAACAACAAGACGCTGCCTTCGAAGACAACACACCACTCGACATCGGCCTGCTCGATCTGCCCGTGCAGTTCGAACTCGACAGCGTGGCATTGCCGCTCGCGCAGCTTGCCGCCCTGCGGCCCGGCTACGTGATCGAACTCGCCGCACCCGTGCTCGATACGCCCGTGCGGCTCGTCACGCATGGGCAAACGGTCGGCTATGGCGAGATTGTCTGTGTCGGCGAACATCTTGGCGTACGTATCACGAGGATGGCCTATGCCGGCGATTCAGACAGGTGACATCACCGGGCTGCTGATCGTCGTGCTGGCGATCAGCGTGATCCCGTTCATCGCGATGGTGGTGACCTCGTACATGAAGATCGTCGTCGTGCTCGGGCTGCTTCGCAACGCGCTGGGCGTCCAGCAGGTGCCGCCGAACATGGTGCTCAACGGCATCGCGATCATCGTCTCCGTGTACATCATGGCGCCCGTCGCGTTCTCCGCGATGCAGGGCATGCAGGCGAACCAGGCGCCCGGCAACGTCACGCAGAACGTCACCGAAGGTATCGCCGCCGCGCGCGAGCCGTTCCGCACGTTCCTCGAAGCGCATGCGCAGCCGCGCGAGCGGCAGTTCTTCCTGCGCTCGGCAACCGCCCTCTGGCCCGCGCAGCAGGCGAAGGCACTGAAGGACACGGATCTGATCGTGCTCGCACCTGCCTTCACGCTGACGGAGCTCACCGACGCCTTCAAGATCGGCTTCCTGCTGTACATCGGCTTTATCGTCGTCGATCTCGTGATTGCGAACGTGCTGATGGCGATGGGCCTGAATCAGGTGCAGCCGACCAACGTCGCGATTCCGTTCAAGTTGCTGCTGTTCGTCGCGATGGACGGCTGGTCCACGCTGATGCACGGCCTCATTCTCGGCTACCGGTGAATCCCGTAGAAGCCGCTTTCTTTCATTGACGGACTTGCCATGACTCTCGATACGCTCGTCGGACTCGCGACGCAGGGGCTGTTGCTATGCCTGTATGTGTCGCTGCCCGTTGTCGTCGTCGCGGCGGGTGTCGGCCTGCTGGTGTCGTTTCTGCAGGCGATCACTTCGCTGCAGGATCAGACGCTGTCGTTCGGCATCAAGCTGATCGCCGTGGTGGTCGCGCTCATCGTGGCGGCGCCGCTTGGCGCATCGGCGATCCTGCGCTTTGCGAACCAGTTGCTGTTGACGGCTGTGTCGCGATGAATCCGCTTCACACGCGCCCTGTCGCAGGCACCTCCGGCGCCGATGCGGCCACGCAGGCACAGCGCGGCACAACCGAACCTGCGCAGCAGCACACGCGTGCGCGGTTCGCCACGTCGCTGCGCAACAACGTGCGCTTTGCGCATGCGCACCACGCGCATTTGCAGGGACAGGCGCGTTCGGCCAACGCACGGCGGCTGGCAAAAGCGCTAGCGAAAAAGCGTCAAGGCAAAGCTGCGACAGCACGCTTTGCGCCCACGCGCCGCCCGGCCACGACGCGTACGGGAACAGGCGCACCCGGCGCGCGGAATGCCGATCGCCAGCGCAACGCGCCGCTGCGCGTGACACGCGACGGCGGCAATGGCGGCTCACGCGGCGGCGGACAGCAGCAGGACCAACAGCAACAGCAGAAGCAGCAACAGCGCCAGCACGGTAATCACGATGATCTGTCGATGCTCGACGGCACGCATGGCAAGCACCGCGCGGCGGGTGCGATGCCTGAGTTCGCCACGCACGCGCTGACGCTCTCAGGCACCGCACGCCGCGATGCACTGGCGAGCGCATGGTGCGATGTGTTGCTGCAACCTGGCCGCCCGCTGCACGACGCGGTTGCGCAACTGCGTGTGCTGCGGCAACGCGAAGGCGTGCTGCCACTCACATCGCTCGCACAGGTCCGGCAGTCGCTGATGGATGCAACTGCGCGCGCCGCAAATACGCGTCAACAGGCAGGCGGCGAGGCGCGTCCGGCTGACAGTGTCCATCACGTATTCGCACCGTTGCTCGCCCTGATCGCGGGAAGTCCGTTGCTGCCCGCTCGTGAAAGACGTGCAACCGGTGCATGCGCGGCACTCGATGGTCTCGCCCGTATGCGCAGCATGCGTAAAGCGCAGATCGCTGAGCCGTCTGCGTCCGTCTCGCCGTCCACTTTGCGCGCGGACTGAACGACGCTTCGCGTGCACGCAAGTGCCTTCGCAAAGGGACCGTGCCACGCCCGATGCGTCCACTAATCTGCGTCTCATCGAAGGAAGCGGAGCAGCGTCACAGCCGCCCGCGCTTCACAGCCTGATCGACCGAACTCATGAAACAACTGCGCATCCTGACGGGTATTCATGCTGGCGCGACGGCTCCGCTCTCTCCCGGTCCATACCGGATCGACGCGGACGACGACGCCGACATCCGCATCACCGACTGGACAGGTCCGTCCGCAATCGTCGAAGTCGGCGACAGCGACGTGGTGACCGTGCGCCGGCTTGCTACGCAGCAGGCCGACGTGACTGCCGGTGACGATAACGGCACGCATGAGACAGCGAATGAAGGCGTCGAAGACACCGCGCCCGTTTTCATGCTCGACTTCCTGCCGATGCAGTTCGACCAGAGCGTGATCTGCATCGGCCCCGACGACATGGAATGGCCGAGCGATCTCACGCTGCTGTCGACGCTCCTGAAGCCCGGCCAGCCGGACGACGCCGCACGCAGTCAGCGGCACTCGCGCCGCCGGACCTTCGTCGCGCTTTGTGCGGCATGCGTGGCGCTGGCCGTGATCGGCGGTGTCAGCGCGCTGTCGATGACGACACGCGCGAAGGCGTCGATGCTGCCCAACGATGTGGCCGCGATGGAAAACGTGAACCGCGAATTTGCCGCTGCGCATCTCAACGAGTTACGCGCGTCGCTCGACGGACACGGTGGCGTGCTGGTGCGCGGCCTCGTCGCGAATGAATCGGAGAATCTCGCCGCGCGACGTTTGCTGGCCTCGATCACGGCACCACGCATGCAGGCGCAGTACGGCATAGCGGAAGTGATACGGCGCAGCATCGGCGAGAGCCTGCCCGTTGCGGGCATCAGCGTGCGCTACGACGGTGGCGGCGTGTTCTCGATTGCCGGCAAGGACGTCGACATGGACGCGTTGCAGCAAGGCGTGCGGCGCATCCGTCCGGATCTGCCCGCGAACGTGAAGGACATCCGCATCGACGCGACGGGCGCCGAGCAGGCCGATGCGCCGGCAGGTGCGAGCTATATCGCGATCGTGTCGTCGGATACGGTGCGCTATGCGCAGACGCCCGACGGCGTGAAGCACATCTTCATTCTCGACAGCGAGGCGAGCGCAGCCACTTCCGATACGGCAAGCGCAGCCGGTGCAGCCGCGCCGCACGCCGCCAGCGACACCGCGCCGGCTCCTGCCTCGCACGGCACGCCGTTGTCCGGGCCTGCCGCCGCGCGGCACGCGCTCGACTTACCCCAGACATCCGTCGCACAGACGGCCGATACGTTACGGAGATGATCATGTACGAAGCCATTGAACGCCACGCACCGCTTTTCATGCAGCTGCAGACGGTCGTGACGGCGCCCGACGCCGATGCGCGCGTCGCCGAACTGCGCAAGGCGCTCGAAGACAGCGCCGAGCAGCTCAATCACGCCGCCGACGGCACAGCCGCCGACCGCGATGCCCGCGCCCGCATCTATCGCGGCCTGATCGCTGCAAGCCGGATTGTCGGTCAACTGCGCGAAGACGCGCTGCGCGGCTGACACAGCAAAACCTCTTTCCCCGTTTTTTCAACCACCCGTCGGACATCCTGTCTGCGGGATCATTCCAGGAGTGCAACCATGCCCGGTATTGCAACAGCAGGACAAGCTCTCGGCGGCGCCCTCGTCGGCAACGTCAATTCGAACAGCGCGACGGACAGCGCGACCAGCACCATCAACAACAACGCCCAGCAGCAACTGCAGATTGCCGAAGCGCAATCGAATGCCAGCCTGCTGCAGGCACTCGGCGAAGCGATGAAGTCGGGTGCGTCGAGCATCCAGAAGGCCGCACAGGCGTCGTAATGTGCGCGGGCTGGCCGTCCACGCGGCGGCCGGCCATGTGCGCGTTACGCAGTCTCTTTCAGCTTGCACGACTATCCTCGCCGTGAGTGAAGACCGTTACACAGAACTTGTCGCCTCGCTATGCGAGGCCGTCGGCCTGCCCGACGTCGAGCACGTCTTGCAGACCCATTCGATCGAAGTGGGCGGGCTCGATGTGCGCCTCGACTGCTTCGACGAAGACCCCGACGCGCTCTATCTGAGCTTCGACTTCGGCGCGGTGACGGCGGGACGCATCACGACCGTCTACCGGCTGATGCTCGAAGCGAACCTGCTGGTGTATGCGCAGGACCAGGCGCAACTCGGACTCGATTCCGACTACGGCAACGTGGTGCTGCTGGTGCGCGTGCCCTTCGCCGACTCGCCGACGGGCGAGACGCTCGCCGATCTCCTCGCCCACTATTCGGAACACGGCGCGTACTGGAAACAGAGCATTCTCGAAGCCAGCGACGAACGTTTCGAAGCCGGCGTATCGGGTAATTTCTCGTGGATCCGGGCATGACATGCTCACGAAAAACCACGCCACGCTAGAATGTCCCGCGACACGTTCTGAACATGGCTACACGATGGATCTGCAAACCGACCTGAATTTCTTCAACCTGCTGGCGGGCAGTTACCGACGCCTGCTCGGCATCGAACTCGTGCCGGACCACACGCGTGCCGAAGATGCCGCGGCCTGGCTGTATCGCGATGCGCCCTTCGGGATACTTGCGCACAATACCCTTCAAGACCCCGTGTTCGTCTATGGAAACCGCCGCGCGCAAACGCTGTTCGGCTATGACTGGGATGAACTGACGGCCCTGCCTTCGCGCCTTTCGGCCGAAGCGCCAGAGCGCAGCGAACGTCAGGCCTTTCTCGATCAGGTGAAGCGTGACGGCTTTGTCAGCGGCTATCGCGGCGTGCGCATCGCGAAGACGGGGCGCCGTTTCTGGATCGAACGCGCAACGGTATGGCAACTGATCGACGAACACGGCACGCTGCATGGCCAGGCTGCCATGATTCCGCACGTCACGGCGCTCGCTGAGTAGACATTCTTCCGCTTCATCATTTGCGGTTTTCTCATCTGCTACGCCCGTTTTTGCATCATCTGCGTCTTGTCGGACGATGCGCACGCCAGTAGATTCAGGCGATCACGTCCCCGACGCGAGCGCCCACGATGCATGCGCCCGTCGACATCCAGATGAGCCATGTATCAGTACAACGAGTTTGACAAAGCTTTCCTGCGCAATCGCGCTGCGCAGTTCCGCGACCAGATCGAGCGGTGGCAGGACGGCAGACTGAGCGAAGACGCCTTTCGTCCCTTGCGGCTGCAGAACGGCTGGTATGTGCAGCGGCATGCGCCGATGCTGCGCGTCGCCGTGCCGTACGGTGAACTGTCGGGTGCGCAGTTGCGCGTGCTCGCCCGCGTGGCGCGCGAATACGATGCGCCCGAAGCCGACGTGTACCGTCGCGCGCTCGACGCGCAACGCAAGCTCGGCACCGTGCGTCTGCCGACCCATCACGCGCACTTCACGACCCGCACCAACGTCCAGTTCAACTGGATTCCGCTTGCCAAGGCAGCGGACGTGATGGATCTGCTCGCCACTGTCGACATGCACGGCATCCAGACCAGCGGCAACTGTATCCGCAATATTTCCTGCGATGAGCGCGCAGGCGTCGCACCCGACGAGATCGCCGACCCGCGCCCGTTCGCCGAGATCATGCGCCAGTGGACCACGCTGCACCCCGAGTTCGCATTCTTGCCGCGCAAGTTCAAGATCGCGATCACAGGCGCCAGCGACGACCGCGCAGCGACCGACTGGCACGACGTCGGCTTGCGGCTGCGTCATGGCGACAACGGTGAACTCGGCTTTCGTGTGACGGTCGGCGGCGGCATGGGGCGCACGCCGGTGATCGGCACGGTGCTGCGCGAGTTCCTGCCGTGGCAGCACATCATGAACTACATCGAAGCCGTGGTGCGCGTGTACACCCAGTACGGGCGGCGCGACAACAAGTACAAGGCGCGTATCAAGATACTCGTGAAGGCCGAGGGGCAGAATTACATCGACGAAGTGGAAGAAGAGTTTCGCCAGATCGTCGAACACGACGGCGGCCCGCATACGATTCCGCACGCCGAACTCGAACGCGTCAGTGCCTATTTCGTGCAGCCAGCGACGGATGAAGTCAACAAGCCGTCAAGCCCCCGCGCACTTCAGGCGATTCACGATGCAGCCGCCAGCACGCCGCAATTCGCCCGCTGGCTGGAACGCAACGTCGCGCCACATCGCAATGCTTCACTGCGGATCGTCACGCTGTCGTTCAAGCGTCTGTTGCAGGCACCCGGCGACGCCTCCGCTGATCAGCTCGATCAGGTTGCCGATCTCGTCGACCGTTTTTCGGCGGGTGAAGCGCGTGTCACGCATACGCAGAATATCGTGCTGCCCTGGGTGCATGAAGACGATCTGCTCGCGCTGTGGGAAGCGGCACGCAGCGTGGGACTGGCCAGTGCCAATGTGCATTTGCTGACGGATATGATCGCGTGTCCGGGCGGCGATTTTTGCGCGCTGGCCAATGCCCGTTCGCTGCCGATCGCGGAAGCGATCACGGAGCGCTATCAGGACATGGACGAACTCGAAGACATTGGTGAAGTCGATCTGCACATCAGCGGCTGTATCAATTCGTGCGGACATCACCATAGCGGGCACATCGGCATTCTCGGCGTCGATAAAGATGGCAGCGAGTGGTATCAGGTCACGCTAGGCGGCTCGGATGGATCGCATGCGAGCGGCGATGCGCAACCCGGCAAGGTGATCGGCCCGTCGTTTTCCGCGCATGAAGTGCCCGATGTGATCGACGCCGTGCTGCGCACGTATGTCGAGCATCGCGCGCCGTCTGGAGCGCGGCGCGAGAGCTTCATCGAAACCGTCAGGCGTGTTGGACTCGATCCCTTCAAGACGGCTGCCAATTCGGCGCGTGCTCCGGTGGAGGTATCAGCATGAACGGGCGCATGAACTCAACAGCGCGTATCCGCATTCTTGTTTCCGGCGATCACGTAGCCGAAGCGGTCGATCATGTCGTCACGCTCGATAACGACGCCGATCCGTTTTTGTACAGCGAGGCGATTGCTGAGGCAGACCGTGTCGAACTGCATTTTCCGCAATTCACCGATGGCCGCGCGTTCAGCCAGGCGTATCTGATCCGCCGGCGGCTTGGCTTCAAGGGCGATCTGCGCGCAACAGGCGACGTGCTCGCGGATCAGTTGATTCAGATGGAGCGCACGGGCTTTTCGAGCGCGGTGCTGAGCGAAGGTGTCGATCTCGCCGATGCCCAGCGTCAACTGGAACGTTTCGGCGCGTTCTATCAGGGCGACGTGTCGCGCGATGCGCCGTTCAGGACAGGCCAGCAAGCCTGATCAGCTGTCAGGCATGCTCTCCAGCGTGCGCGCTGCCGCCAGCATGCCGTTCATGATCCTGTCCGCCACCTGTTCCGGGAAGCCTGCGGGCAGATCTGCCCGCACCTTCTCGACGACCTCGGGCGTGCGGGCGATGATGTCCTGCAGCAGCGGTTCTGCCGTGTCGCCGTAACCGACCTTCCTGGCCGTGCTGTTGAAGTGCCGACGCTCGATGGCGTGCATCTGATAGTGCTTGCTCTTGCCGAGCAAGGCCATCGCCAGCTTGATTTCACGTTCTGCCCATTGACTCGGCCCGTCGCCGATCACCGGATACGCCGACATCACGTCGTACATCGGTGTGAGCCTGAAGCGCCCCGCGCCGCCGCCAAGCAACTGGATGCTGAAATTCTTCGCATGACCGTCCGGCGCGCGCATCATCCAGAACAGGATCTGCGAGGCCATCAGCGTGCGCATGTCGTCTGCGGCCTGCTGCGACTGCTGCAAGAGCGTAAATATCTTCTGCAGGCCTGGGCCGCCCTCATTCTCGTATTTGATCAGCGGTGACGTGCCCGTCGCCTGGCAGAAATCTTCCTGCACCAGCCGGAATAGCTGTTCTCCATCGCGCGAGCGCGCCCGGTCGAAGCGCTCGACCACCAGCACGCGCTGCGAACCAAATGTCTCGATGCGTGCCTCTGCCGTCGGCAGGCCGTACGCTTTCAGCAAGCGCAGGCACAGCCATTCGTTGTCGACCGAGGTGCTGAAGTCCGCCTTGCGCCCGCCCACCATGCCGATAGGCAGCTTGAAAATGTGTGTGGTCGGCGTCGTGCCGCGCGGTTTCATCCATTGCCCGTCCCACCACAGGAAGGCGTCCTTTTCCTGCGCGCCGGCCAGTGAGATGCGGAAGTCGTCATCGGGATCGATTGCCGCAGTGAAGCCACCCGGACTGACCACTTCGAGCAGATGGCGCTCGATGGCCTCTTCATCGACGACGATACCTTCGATCTTGTCGATTCCCTTCGGCGTTGCCTGTTCCGGCAACAGCTGCAACGCGCCGACGCAGTCGCGGCCAATCGCGCCGAGCAGATCGAATGCCTCGATGGAGCCGGTCTTGAAGCGCGCCGCCACCCGCTTGCGAATGGTCTCGCTATCCGGCAGCAGACCGTCGAAGTAATGGGTGACGTGGTCGCCCTTCAACGCCTCGTTGTGAAGGTTGAATGGCAGCGACAGGGAAATCGGGCGGCCACGCGCGGAGTTGCGCCACCCCGCGTCGTATTGAAGCTCGGATTCCCCATTGGTATTGACGGTCCAACGCCCGACGTAATCGCCGTTGGCCCAAAGGGAAAGCGTCTGGCTGTGCGAGCGGCGGCCCATGCTCACCACTCCGGCGCATCGGGTGCGTCGTTCAGTTCGGTCACGATCCGCTCGCCAAGCTGCAATTCAAGCCCGATCGCGGCGCACCAGCTGAGCAACTGCCTGAAGCTCAGCTCGCCTGGGTTCTTTTCCAGGTACGATATGCGGTTCTGACTCAGGCCGACGCGCTGCGCCACCTGCGCCTGTGTGAGCTTGCGCCGTTTGCGCGAAGCAATGAGCAGCTGGCCGAGCTGAGGCTCGGTGACGAGTGGCTGGGAGATGGGATAGGCAGACATGGACGTATCCGTTATTCGGCTATATGCAGTTTAGCCGAATAGCAGATAAAGTCAATTTAGCCGATATGCAGATATTTACGGTTTATCCGATATGCGGCTATTTCGTGAAAAAGCGCCCCGTACAAGGGGCGCGAACTGCCCTTAATCCACCCGTCAATCCCGCGCCAGTGCGCGCTCGACGGAAATCTGCGTCGGCATCATGTTCACGTTCGCGTTGTGGATCACCCACAGCGACCCCGCGACGATGATCGCGATCAACAAAGCCGTACACACGAATATGCCCGTATTCGAACGCTGATCCGCCGATGAACCCAGGTGCAGGAAATACCGCAACTGCACAACCAGTTGCACGACACACAGCACGACCACGGCAGCGAGTCCCATCGAACGCGGCACGACATGCGTCATCACCACGCCAAACGACGCAAACGTCAGCACCAGCGACAACAGCATGCCGACCACGTAGCTCTTCACGCTGCCATGCGACGCATCATGAACGTGCGCATGCGCCCCGTTCGCTCCAGAAGTTTTGCTCATAGAAATTCACGCAGATAGACAAGACTGAACACGCAGATCCACACGAGATCGAGGAAGTGCCAGAAGAGACTGAGGCAGGCGATGCGCCGCCGCGTCACGGGCGTCAAACCGAAGCGGCTGATCTGATGCATCATCACGACGATCCACAGCAGGCCCGTGGTCACGTGCAGACCGTGCGTGCCGACCAGCGTGAAGTAGCTCGACAGGAATGCGCTGGTCGACGGACCTGCGCCATCGCCGATCAGATGGGCGAACTCATACACTTCCATGCCGATGAAGCCCGCGCCCAGCACGAAGGTCGCGGCCAGCCAGCCGATCACCTTGCCGCGCCGGTTCGCATGCATGCTCAACACGCCCATGCCGAACGTGAAGCTGCTGGCGAGCAGCAGCAGCGTTTCGCCCAGCACATACGGCAACTCGAATAGCTGTTTGCCCGTCGGTCCGCCTGCCGTGGCGTTGGCGAGCACGCCGAACGTCGCGAACAATGTTGCGAAGATCAGGCAGTCGCTCATCAGGTAAATCCAGAACCCTAGCGTGGTGCGAGTCCCGCTGTCGTGTTCATGGTCATGATCGTGCGCATCGTGATGATCGCGCGCATGATGGGTCGATATGCTGCTCATGGTCAGGCCATCTCCGCCAGTTCTTCGTCACGCGGGGTTTCCAGCTTCGCGTAACGTTCGTTCTCGATGCGCGCGACTTCGGCAGCCGGCACGTAGTAATCGACGTCCTGGTCGTACGAGCGCGCGATGAAGGTCGCAATCATGCCGAGCAGACCGATGACGGCAAACGCAAACATGTGCCACACCATCGCAAAGCCGAACAGCAGGCTGAACGCGGCGATGATGAAGCCCGCGCCCGTGTTGCGCGGCATATGGATGTCTTCGTAGGCTTGCGTGGGCCTGACGTAAGCGCGTCCTGCCTGCTTGTTGTCCCAGTGCTGTTCGAGCGATGTGATAACCGGCACATGCGCGAAGTTGTAGAACGGCGCAGGCGAAGCCGTCGACCATTCCAGGCTGCGCGCATTCCACGGGTCACCTGTCACGTCGCGATACTCTTCGCGTTTGCGAATACTCACGGCGAACTGGATCAGGATCGCGAGAATGCCCATGCCGACAATTACCGCGCCTACCAGCGCGACGATCAGCCATACATGCCACTCAGGCACCGAGTAATGGTTCATGCGGCGCGTCATGCCCTCGAAGCCGAGGATATACAGCGGCGTGAACGCGAGCCAGTAACCGACCAGCCAGCACCAGAACGCGACCTTGCCCCAGAACTCGTCGAGCGTGAAGCCGAACACTTTCGGGAACCAGTAGCTGATGCCCGCGAGACAGCCGAACACCACGCCGCCAATGATCACGTTGTGAAAGTGCGCGACGAGGAACAGGCTGTTCTGCAGCACGAAATCCGCGCCCGGCACGGCGAGCAGCACGCCCGTCATGCCGCCCACGGCGAACGTCACCATGAAGCCGATGGTCCACAGCGTGGACGAGTGGTAACGGATGCGGCCGCGATACATCGTGAACAGCCAGTTGAACAGCTTCACGCCCGTCGGCACCGAAATGATCGACGTCATGATGCCGAAGAACGCATTGACGTTCGCGCCCGAACCCATCGTGAAGAAGTGATGCAGCCACACGAAGAACGACAGCACGCCGATCGAGGCCGTTGCGTACACCATCGACTTGTAGCCGAACAGCGGCTTGCCCGAGAACGTCGCGATGATCTCCGAGAACGCGCCGAACGCGGGCAGGATCAGGATGTACACCTCGGGATGGCCCCACACCCAGATCAGGTTGATGTACATCATCGCGTTGCCGCCCAGCTCGTTCGTGAAGAAATGCATGTCGAGATAGCGGTCCATCGTCAGCAGCGCGAGCGTGCCCGTCAACACCGGGAACACGGCGACGATCAGGATGTTCGTGATCAGCGCCGTCCAGCAGAACACGGGCATTTTCATCAGGTTCAGACCGGGCGCGCGCATGCGCAGGATCGTCACGATGAAGTTGATGCCGCTCAGCGTCGTGCCTAAACCCGATACCTGTAGCGACCATATGTAATAGTCGACACCCGTGGTTGGACTGTAACCAAGCTCGGACAACGGCGGATACGCGACCCAGCCCGTCGCCGCGAAATCGCCGACGAACATCGAGATCATCACCAGCACCGCGCCCACTGCCGAGAGCCAGAAGCCCAGCGAATTGACGAACGGATACGCGACATCGCGCGCGCCAAGCTGCAACGGCACGACCACGTTCATCAGGCCGAGAATCAGCGGCGTCGCGACGAAGAAGATCATGATCACGCCGTGCGCCGTGAAAATCTGATCGTAGTGATGCGGCGGCAGATAACCTGCCGATTCACCAAAGGCGATGGCCTGCTGCGCGCGCATCATGATCGCGTCGGCGAAACCGCGCAGCAGCATCACGAGCGCCAGAATGATGTACATCACGCCGATCCGCTTGTGATCGACGGACGTGATCCACTCTTTCCACAGATACGTCCATTTGCCGAGGTACGTAATCGCGCCGAGCAACGCGAGGCCGCCCAGAATCACGACCCCGAGCGTGCCCATGATGATGGGCTCGTGATACGGAATCGCATCGAGCGTAAGTTTTCCAAACATATCCACTACTCCGATACCAAAGCTGCGTGTGAAGGCAGGCGAGCGGGCTTGACATACATGTCGGCGTTCGCCGTCGTGCAGATCGGTTTGCCGCTCGCGTCACGCATGTACTGATAGACGACGCCATCGAACAGACCCGGCGCGACGTTGCTGTAGAGCGTCACGGGGTTCTTTTTGCTCGGCTGCTGCAGGCGGTCGTAGGTGGTCACGTCGAGCGCCTGCGGCGACGCCTTTGCGTGCGCGACCCATGCATCGAATTCACCACGACTCGTGACGACAGTCTTGAAGTCCATGTCCGAGAAGCCCGGCCCGCTGAACGCCGATGAACGGCCCGCATACGTGCCTTCGCTATTCGCGATCAGATGCAACTGCGTCTGCATGCCGGACATCGCATACACCTGGCTGCCCAGTTGCGGAATGAAGAACGAGTTCATCAGCGATTCGGCCGTCAGCCTGAAATCGACAGGTGTATCGACGGGCAACGCAAGCTGGTTCACCGACGCGACGCCATAGTCCGGATAGATGAACAGCCACTTCCAGTTCAGTGCGACCACTTCGACGCGCACCGGTTTCACATCCGATTCGAGCGGCTTGTATGGATCGAGGCTATGCGTTGTCTTCCATATCAGCACCGCAAGCGTCGCGACGATGATGCAGGGTATGGTCCACACGACGACTTCGATGGCAGTCGAATGCGCCCACGTCGGCGCATATTTCGCCTTCGTGTTCGACTCGCGGTAACGCCATGCAAAATACAGCGTCAGCGCAATCACGGGGATCACGACCAGCAGCATCAGGCCAAGCGCGATCAGGATCAGATTCTTTTCCTGCTCGCCGATGGACCCTTTCGGATTGAACAGCACCATGCTGCAGCCGCCGAGCAGGCTGAGTGCGCCCATGGCGGTGACGCGTCCTGCGCGTACGAGTTGTCTTCGAATGGGATGGGCGCGGGGACGTGGTCCCGCAGATTGGGGGGAACCCCCGCGTGTAGGTGGGTTGCGCATGCTTTGAGGTTGGTTGCCGGGTTACATAGCCCCATGCATCTATCCCCAAACGCCGATCACGCGCGAGCTGTCCGCCATGCCTGGCCTTACGGCGGATACATACATAGGCTATGGCGGCGCATGCTAGAGTAAGACATAAGCCATACATGCGCGACAAGTTGCCACACATGCCTTCTTCCACAGCTTCTACTACCCGCAAGCGCGCCGCGCGGCGGCCCGACTGGATCACCGACTTCGCCGATAACGGCAAGGCGCGCTATCTGCAGATCGTCGATCTGATCGAGCGCGCTGTCGCCGACGGCAAGCTGAACGCAGGCGACCGCTTGCCACCGCAGCGCAAGCTCGCGGACATGATCGGCGTCGATCTGACTACCGTCACACGCGGTTTCGCCGAAGCGCACCGGCGCAATCTGATCGAATCGCGTGGCCCGCTCGGCACGTTTATCGCGCCACCCAGGGCGACGTTCATGCAGCAGATCGATCTCAGCATGAATATTCCGCCGCCGCCCGCTGACATCGATCTCGCCGTGTTGCTGCGTCGCGGGCTGTCGCAGGTGCTGGTGCGCAGCGACATCGATCTCCTGATGACCTATCAGCTTGGCGGCGGCAGCGATACGGACCGCCAGGCGGGCGCAGCGTGGCTCAAGCCGGTTCTGGGGCGGGTGGACCCGTCGCGCGTGGTGGTCACGCCCGGCGCGCATTCGGCCCTCGCCGCGCTGATCCTGACGCTCACGAAGCAGGACGCGCCCGTTTTCACCGAGCAACTGATCTATCCGGGTCTGCCGCTGATCGCACGGCAACTCGGGCGCGTGCTCGTACCGCTTGCGTCGGACCGGCACGGCATGCTGCCCGACGCACTCGACGCGGCCTGCGCACGCACGGACGGCGGGCTGATCTATCTGAACCCGACGATCCGCAATCCGACCGCGCAGACCATGCCCGAGCGTCGCCGCAAGGAGATTCTCGCGGTGGCGGCGCGGCACAACCTGCCCGTCGTCGAAGACGATCCCTATTGGCTCTTTGCCGACGATGCGCCCGCGCCGCTCGCGGGCCTCGCGCCGCAGCAGGTGTACTACCTGTCCACCCTGTCCAAATGCATCTCGCCGGGCTTGCGTGCGGCCTTTCTGGTGTTGCCCGATGCGGCGAAACAGGAAGCCTTTCTAAAGGCCTTGCGCTCGCTCTCGCTGATGTCGCCGCCGCTCACCACGGCGCTCGTCCCGCAATGGATACTCGATGGCACGGCGGCAGAGGTACTGACTGGCATCCTCAAGGAGTCGCGCGACCGTCTGCACGCCGCGAACCAGATTCTGTCGGGAGCCGGCATGTCGGCATCGGGCGGCGCGATCCATGTGTGGCAGTCGTTACCCGCGCATTGGGCAGCGCAAAGTCTGGCAACGGCGGCAAGCACGGAAGGTCTGGTCGTCGCGCCCGCGTCGGCGTTCTGCCAGAGCGGCGATGTGCCGAACGCGATCCGCATCTCGCTTGGCGGGTGCACACGTCGCACCGAATTGACCTCGGCGCTGCGCAAACTGGCGGCACTGGTCGCGCGCAAACCTTCCGCCGACGACCGTCTGCTGATTTAACACCGCATCTGCTGCGCTCGAATTTCTGTCAACTGCTGCTGTACGAAACAGCGCCGTGCACGAATAATTCACCCAACGCTGCTTCGGAGCATTTCCTTCCTCCTTTTAACCGAAGCGCGCCGGGATCACTGCGAGTGCCCGCGGCCTCTGGCCTCCAACTCGCAGCGCTTGCAGCAGCGTCGTATCCAGCGTGGCAGGCACTAAGCCTCGGCGCCTTCGGGCGTCGAGGCTTTTTCATGAGCGCGTGACGTCGCAATGTTCGCCAGTTGCGTGACGATCTGCGCAATACTCGCGCCCGTGGCAAAGCACGCAAGAACGCCTCGCTCCTTTAACGCCTGCTGCCCTGCACTGTCGATGTTGCCGCCGATCACGACGGGTATATGCACATGCCGTGCGTGAAGTGCTTCGAGCAGACCCGACACCAGTTCGACATGCGCACCGGCAAGCGACGACACACCCAGCACATCGACGTCATGCGTCAAAGCCAGATCACACGTATCTTGCGCTGTGGCGAACAGGGCACCCGTTACTACGTCGAAGCCCGCATCCGTCAACGCAGCGGCGACGGCGCGTATGCCACGGTCGTGTCCGTCCTGGCCGAGTTTCGCCAACAAGATGCGTGGCGAGCGGCCCAGGTGTGCCGTGGCCTCGCGCACTGCATCGCAGGCGGCGACCCATGCGGCGTCGAAAGAAAGCGACTCTCCGTAGACTCCTTCCGTCACAGGCAACGCGACTGCCTGTCGCGGCCACACGGCTTCGAGCGCCTGTATGCACTCCCCGACCGTCGCCCGTGCGCGCATGCATTCGATCGTCAGTGCGAGCAGATTGCCTTCGTCTGTGCGTGCGGCATGATGTAGCGCGGCCAGTGTGTCGCGCACACGCGTTGCGTCGCGCGAGCGCTTTACCTGCGCGATGCGACGCGCCTGCAGCGCGCGAACCTGCGCAGCATCGAGTGCCGGCGAATCGAACGGTGCATCTTCGTCGTCGGCGATAAAGCGGTTGACGCCCACCACCACACGCTCGCCACTTTCGATTTCCGCCTGCACGCGCAGTG
This sequence comes from Paraburkholderia sp. C35, assembly GCF_003121405.1. Lineage (GTDB taxonomy): Bacteria > Pseudomonadota > Gammaproteobacteria > Burkholderiales > Burkholderiaceae > Paraburkholderia. Next base: position 168,975 of record NZ_QBUY01000008.1, read on the forward strand.
CCGATTCATGAATGCACTCACGTATCCAGCCCGAACGAATCGCTGCTACGACGCCACCTTTTGCTTCGATCTCCTCGAGCATCTCGCGCACACGCCCGGCAATGTCTGCTGTGAGCGATTCCATCATGTACGACCCGGCCCACGGATCGACCACATCGCAGATGCCCGTCTCGTGCTGCAGCACCAGTTGTGTATCGCGTGCGAGCCGCGACGCCTGCGCGGAGGGCAGCGACACTGCCTCGTCGTACGCATTGGTGTGCAACGACTGTGTGCCACCGAACACGGCGGCGAGCGCTTCGACGGTCGTGCGCACGATGTTGTTCGTCGGCTTTTGCGCGGTCAGCGACCAGCCCGATGTCTGGCAATGCATGCGCAACGCGCGCGCCTTGCTGGACTGCGCACCGCATTGCGTCGCGATCTCCGACCACAACAGCCGCGCCGCCCTCAGTTTCGCAATCTCCACATAGAAGTCCGTGCCGACGCCGAAGAAGAAACTCATGTGCTCGCACGCATCGTCTGCCTGCATGCCGCGTGCGACCAGCGTGACGATATAGGTGCGCGCATTGGCGAGCGTCAGCGCGAGTTCGAGCACGGCGTCCGCGCCCGCTTCCTGAAAGTGATAGCCCGACACCGACAGACCGTTGAAGCGCGGCACGTTCGATGCAAGATAAGCGGCCACATCGGCAGCAATGCGCAGCGACGGTTCCGGCGCGAAGATGCCCGTGTTGCGCACCATGAATTCTTTGAGGATGTCGTTCTGGATCGTGCCTCTGAGTTGCGCCGCAGACACGCCATTTTCCTGCGCTGCGACGATGAACGCGGCGAGCACAGGCAAGACTGCGCCGTTCATCGTCATGGAAACCGACACACGGTCCAGCGCAATGCCGTCGAAAAGGCGCGCCATATCTTCGACGGTATCGATCGCCACGCCTGTCATGCCTACATCGGCACTCACAGCGGGATCGTCGGAATCATAGCCGCGCTGCGTCGGCAGATCGAAGGCGACGGACAGGCCTTGCGCGCCTTCGGCCAACGCCGTGCGAAAGGCGAGATTCGTATCGACTGCCTGCGCGTAGCCGGCGTATTGCCGGATCGTCCACGGCTTTTGCGTGTACATCGACGCGAACGGTCCGCGCACGAACGGCGCCTCGCCTGGACGGCTGTCGAGATGTGCTGCCGCGTGCGCGAGGTCCGCTCGCGTATAGACCTGCTTGAGCGGCACCGCATGGCTTCGACGTGATCCCGTCATGCTCATCTGCGCCTCCAGCGCTTGTCCGTCGTGACATCGGCGATCTTCATGCCGTCGCTTTTGCGGCGCACTTCCGTCCAGTGACGGATGCCGTGCTCATTTTCTGCATGGCCGATGGCGCGCACGCTCAGCGCATCGCCCACATCGACATTGCCGTAGTAGAACAGCGAGCGGCTAGTGATCACGGGCGGCTCGTCGAAGCGGCGCCATTGCCATTCGGCGCGATCGACAAAGGCCTGAAAGCTTGCGAAGTACAAGAAGTCCGCGCCATTGAAATCGCTGTTCGGGCACGGCAGGAATTCGATCGGGTCGCCATTCGCGGGTGCGAGTTCCGGCAGCGCGTGATGGTCTTCGGCACGCAGGCGCTTGCTCATCTCGATCATTCGCAACGCGCGCTCGGGCATCGGTTCGACAGCGCCTGGCAGCGAAGCCAGCGCAGCACGCGCGACGGAACGATTGCTGCGTGCGTCGCCGCGCGTGACGAACGCCGACGACATCGACAGTTCGGCAATCTCCGTCTCGCCGTGCACGATGCGATGCGTGCTGAAATGCCGTACCGCGCCCGTCCTGCAAAGCGTGCTGTGAATATCGAAGGTGTCGTTTTCGGCGATCGCGTCGAGGCCGCGCGTTTGCAGCCGGATCGCCGTGAAGGCTGCATATGAACGGCCACCGTTATCGTCGTGGAAATCCGGCTGCGCACGGTCCGCGTGCGCAGCCAGTGCTTCCCAGTGGCGATGCCCGCACTCCTTCAGCAGCCAGTTTTCCGATAGCCCCGTGTAGCTCAGTTGCGGCATGCCCGCGCGATAGCGTTGCACCATGCTCATGCCGCGAGACTGGTCGAATCGGCGTCGATGGCGGAGCGGATCGTGTCGACCACATGCGCGGCGTCGCGCGCGATGCCCGAGAAGCGGCCCGATCCCCATGTATGCAGCCACGGCAAGCCAATGAAATACAGGCCCGTTTGTGGCGTGATGCCGCGAACATGCGCAGGATAGCCGCGCCCGTTGAACACCGGCGCATCGATCCAGCTAAAGTCCGGCCGGAAGCCGATGCACCAGATAATCGACGCAATGCCGCTCGCGGCGAGATCCAGCGACGTGCGCTCACTTTCCGGCCGCCATACGGGATCGTAAGACGCGCCTGCCGGCGCATCGATACCCTGCTTCGCGATGAACCCGTCGATGCTCGCATTGATACGGTTGTAGGTATCGTCAGCGCTATCGAGATTGCCGATCAGATTCGGCGCGAATTGCAGGCGGCCATCGCGCAGATCGTCCAGCCGGCCGTACAGTTCCATGCCTTCGGACGCGAAGCGCCGCAGGTCGATATCGCGCCCACCGTCGCGGCCCGTCACATAGTGGTTGGTGTTGTCGCGCACGCCTTCGCGCAACGGATGCTGATCGACGGGCATGTCGTAGTAGCGCATGTCGGCGAGCCAGTCGACCACGTCACGGCCACGATAGAAACGCGCGCAGCGCGGCGCTTCACCTACGGCCAGATACACCTTGCGGCCCGCCAGATGCAGATCCTCCGCGATCTGCGCGCCCGATTGCCCCGAGCCCACCACGAGCACGGCGCCCTCCGGCAATGCCTGCGGATTGCGATAGTGCGACGACTGCATCTGCACGATCTCCGCCGGCAGGCGCTCGGCCATGCGCGGCACGATGGGCGTGTGATAGCCGCCCGACGCGACCACCACCTGATCCGCCGTGAAATCGCCATTCGATGTCGATACGTAGTAGCCGCCCGCAGGCACGCGCCTGATCTTGCGCACTTCCGTATGTTCGAGCACGGGCGCATCGACCATTTCGATGAAGCCGTCGAGATACGCGATGATCTCGTCCTTCTTCATGAAGCCATGCGGATCGTCGCCGCGATACGGATAACCGGGCAGCGCGCATTGCCAGTTCGGCGTGACGAGACAGAATGCATCCCAGCGTTGCGAGCGCCAGGTATGCGTGACGGTATGCTTTTCGATCACGAGATGATCGATGCCCGCCTCTTTCAGGTAATAGCTGATCGATAGTCCCGCCTGCCCGCCGCCGACGACGATAACCGTGTGGTGCGGCACTGCGCTCGCTGCATCGGCAGCTATGGTGTTTGCATTCGACATGATTCTTTCCTGCGTTCGGTTCACAAAAGTTCCACGACGTGGACGTGTGCCTCGGGATCTTCGGCAAAGCGCTGCGCCTGCGCTTCGATCTGCGCCAGCTGGTCCATCGCCGCCGAGCACGCAAAGCCGTATTTCTCGCGCACGCGTTCGGAGCCGATATGCAGCGCCTCGCGTGCCCTGCCGACGAAATCGTCGAGTGCATAGCGCTGCCCGGCCACGAAGAATTCGCCGACCACTGTCGAAGGCGAATAGCAGTTGGCCTCGCTGCCGTCCGGCCACTGGACCCTGAAGTGCATGACTGGCATCACGTATCCTTTGAGTGAGAGATTCAGGCGCCGAGCGCTTGCAGAAGGCGCTGCGTGTGGTCCGCATAACGCGCGACATGGCGGCGTGCGCTTTCGCGCCAGCTGAAGCGCGCGAGCAGCGCAGGCACCGCGTGTTCGAAGTCGATCCCGCCGCGCTGGTGCAACGCGCGGCGCAAGGCGTCGGCGATGCTCGCGGCATCGTCGGGTTGCGCCCAGCAGCAGACGCGCTCGTCGAGATATTCGGTGAACGGCTCGATGCGCGACACGACGACAGGCGTACCCGCGGCCAATGCTTCGAGCGTCACGAGACCGAAGCCTTCGCGCACTGAGACCATCGAGACGACGTCGGCGCGCTGCAGCAGCGCGGGAATGGCTGCGTCGTCGAGTGGGCCTGTCACTACGATTGCATCGCCGATGTGCAGGCCGAGTTCCATCGCGCGTGTCATGAAGCGGCGCGAGTAGGCGTCGTGATCTAGCAGACTCGCGCCGCCTGCGATGACAAGTTGCGCATGAGGATGCGTTGCCCTGAGCAAGGCAAAAGCCTCAAGCAATTGCAACGTGTTCTTGCGTTCTTCGATACCGCCTATGGCAAGCACCATCGGCTTGCTTCGAAGGTCAAACCTGTCGCAAACGTCCGCGCTGCCACAAGAACGGAAGCGCGACACATCGACGCCGTTATTAACCGCAAACGCCTCGATGCCGAATTCGTCGCGCATTCTGTTTGTCCATGCGTCGCTTACGCACAGCACGGTGTCGGCATCTATGAACGCGCGCCGTTGCCACGCGCTCAACTGCGCGTTCGCAAACGTGTCTAGATGATGAACCGTGCGCACGTAGCCACCAATCGTGCCTTCCTCACGCAGTTCCGCGAGCACGTTGCCGCTGATACTGTCTTGTGCGTGCAGCACGTCGAAACGGGATGCGCCATCTTCCAGCAAGGCCTTTTTCAACGCGTCGATACGCGTCGCGACCATCGCGACCGTATCGTTGCCGTGCGCAGCGACAGGCGCGAGCACGACGCGGCACGGCGTTTCGCGGAACATCGTCGCGGTGCCCGTGGCGGGCGCGAAGATCGTCACGTCGTGTCCCGCTTCATGCAGCGCGCCGCCGAGTTCGAGCGTATGCACGACGCCACCGCGTGGATTGACGGAATGCGTGAACAGCGCAATGCGCATGGCGTTGCCGTTCATGACTGCGCTCCCACTGGCGCACCGATGAACGCGCTGTCCTTGAAGCTCCACAGCAAGGCCGCTTCGTTTTGCTGCGTCAGCACCACTTCGCGCGAGGCATCGACTGTACCCATCGCCGCGCACGTAAGACCGCGTTGCGCAAAACGCGCGAGTACTTCACTCACATGTTCGCCGCGCACCGACAGCACGAAACCGTAACTCGGAAAGGCGCTCAGCCAGCGCTCGAAATCGACATCATCTGGGCGCGGAATCGCATCGAGATCGATCCGTGCGCCTACACCTGAGCACTCCAGAAGCATCAGCGATGTGCCGAGCACGCCGGCCATGCTGATGTCTTTCGCGGCATCGCAAAGGCCACTTTCTGCCAGCAAAGGCAGCAGTTCGAGATCGTCGCGCAGACGCTGGGCGGGTGCGTCCACGGAAGCGTTCCAGAACGGGTACGGGTCTTCGAACCGGCCACGCAGATCGACGGCCATGACGAGCGTGTCGCCGGGACGCGCATTGAAGCTCGACAGCAATGTGTTCGCGCGCCCAAGTATCGATACGGCAAGCTGCGGTTCGGCACTGCGCGTATTGCTGTGTCCACCGACAACCGGCACGCCATACGCACTCGACGCCGCCGCGATGCCCGCCAGAATCTGTCCCGCCGATTCGAGCCCGTCGCTCCACAATGCATCGACAACGGCTAGCGGACGGCCACCCATCGCATACACATCGCTGATGTTGACCATCACGCTGCTATAGCCCGCGAACCACGGCATCGTCTCGACGAAATCGCTGACCAACCCTTCGATTGCAAACAGCAGATAGCCGTCGCCATCGGCAATCGCCGCGCAATCGTCGCCTACGGCAACCGCCTGCGCGAGATCGCGCGTGCCGTTCGGCAGACGCGATGCCAGCGACGCCACGACACCTGCTATATCCGTCTTGTGCCGAAAGCCGCGGCTTTCGCGTAACCGTTCGACCAGCGCTTGCAGGTTCATGAGCGTCCCCGCGACGACGTGACGAATCCACTCTCCGGTGTAAAGCACGGCGGATAGTGTTCGAGGTCCGCTTCCATCAGATGATGCGGTCGGCCAAACAAGGTTTCTTCCGCGACCGTCTGCCAGTGCAAGCGCCTGAACAACGGCGCGTTCTGGCTCTGCACGTGCGCGAGGAACGTATCGCAGCCGAGCGCATGCGCACTGCTGACAGCGAGACGGATCAGCGTCGAGCCGAGCTTGCCATGCGAACGGAAAGCGGCATGCACCGCAAGCCGCGAACCGAGCCATCTGCGCGGCTGCGTTTCGTGAATGCGCACCGTGCCGACTACCTGCTCCGGCACGCCTGCAATACAACTCAGCGCTACCAGCAGTTTTGCGTCGTTATCGATCTCGTCGCGATCATCGCCGACGAAAATGCCTTGCTCGACGCAGAACACCGCACGCCGCAGCGCGTACGCTTCCTTGAATTCCCACGGCAGCGTCGCCCATTTCACGCGATATTCCGCCGGCGTGAAGGCGACGGGCAATGCATCGAGTTCGTCGAAGGTTTCGCAGAACATGATCAGTCCTCGTACGAAGCCAGCGACGAGCACGCGCCGCATTTGCCGCAGCCTGCCTTGATGTCGGCCGAACGCATCTGCGCGTCGCGCAGCATCGCGCCGAGCGGCGCCAGAATCGACTTCATGAATTCGGGCGTCGGCGCGGGATGGTCTTCGAGCGGCGTGCCGCTGATCGGCACGAAGGGCACCACGAACGGATAGACGCCTATGTCGATCAGTTCGCGCGAGATCGCGAGAATGGCTTCTGCCGTATCGCCGAGACCCGCGAGGATGTACGTGCTGACCTGCCCCTTGCCGAACACGGCGACGGCTGCCTTGAACGCTTCCATGTATCGCGAGATAGGAACACTCGCTTTACCCGGCATCACGCGCGCACGGACTTCTGGCGTGACCACTTCGAGATGCATGCCGAGCGTATCGATGCCACTCGCTTTCATGCGCTCGAACCACACGTCGTCGTCGGGCGGCTCGCATTGCGCCTGGATAGGCAGATCCACCGCTGCACGGATCGCAAACGCGCTGTCGCACAGAATCTGTGCGCCGCGATCCGAGGTCGGCGGTGTGCCTGTGGTCAACACCATATGCTTCACGCCGTCGAGCAATACGGCTGCGCGCGCCACTTCGGCCAGTTGCTCCGGCGTCTTGCGCGCAATCGTGCGGCCCGCCGCGAGCGACTGACCGATCGCGCAGAATTTGCACGTCTTCTTGCGGCTCTCGTAACGGATGCAGGTTTGCAGCACCGTGGTCGCGAGCACGTCGGTGCCGTGCAACGTGGCGATGTGCGAATACGGCACGCCGTCGAGCGTTTGCAGTTGTGTGAAGCGCGGCGCTTTCGGGAAGCTGATGTTGGCAATCGGAATCGTGCCGCGCATCAACGCGCTCGCGCCCGCTTCGTCCGGCGCACCCGCGACGAACGGCGAATTCCACGCGGAACTGGTGTGCACGGGCACCATGATGGTCACGCCGTCGACCGTGACGGCCTTGTGATCCGACGGCCCTGCGCCGCCACGACGGCTTGCGGCGCCCGCGTTAGGATCGACGAGACGCAGCCCCGCCGACTGCAACTCGGTGCGCAGCTCCATCAACTGGCGCTGCGTGCGCGGCTCAACCGGCGACAGGTTCACGCTGGCATTCATCCTGACCTCCACTCGTAGTTTCAGACGCGGCGTCCGTTCCCGCGCGCTCGAACGCCATCGACATCGGCGCAACGGGCATCGCGGGACGATCGTTGATCGCAAGGCTCAGCAACTCGGGGCGCGCATAGTGGCCGACGGAATCCATCATGCGTTTGCGCTTGGTGATCAGCGACATGTCGAGATCGGCAATCACCATCCCTTCGCCTTCGCGCAACGGCTCGGCAAGATGCTGGCCTTCGGGCGATACGATGGCCGTCATGCAGCCGCCGCGCAGCGCTTTTTGCAGCTTCGGGTCGGTGGTCACGAATTCGATCTGCGCTTCGCTCAGCCAGCCCGTCGAGTTGACGACGAAGCAGCCCGATTCGAGCGCGTGATGACGGATCGTGACCTCGATCTGTTCGGCAAAGATTGGACCGACCAGTGAACCCGGAAACTGGCTGCAATGGATCTCTTCGTGCTGCGTCATCAGCGCGTAGCGTGCGAGCGGGTTGTAGTGCTCCCAGCAGGCCAGCGCACCGACACGCGCGATGCCTGTGTGCGCAACCTTCAGCCCGGCCCCATCGCCTTGCCCCCAGATCATCCGCTCATGAAACGTCGGCGTGATCTTGCGGCGCTTAAGCACGAGGCGCCCATCGACATCGAACACCAGTTGCGTGTTGTACAGGCTGCCGTGATCGCGCTCGTTCACGCCGAGTACGACGACCATCGCGTGACGCCGTGCGCGCTCGCTCACGGCCTGCGTGACGGGACCGGGCACGACCACGGCCTGCTCATAGAGCCGCATGTGGTCCGCGCCCGAGGCAACGGGCGGACGCACGAACGAAAAGTACGGGTAGTACGGCACGAACGTCTCAGGAAAGACGATCAGTTGCACGCCTTGCGCCGCGGCTTCGTCGATGGCGGCGCAGACCCTGTCGAGCGTGCCGCCGGGACGCTCGAAGTCGGGCGCAATCTGCACCGCTGCTGCACGGATGATTCGCTGCTCGGACAAGATCGGCACCCGGCGTGTTCAGACAGTCCACGTATGGATGATCAGCGCATTCTCCTTGCGATGGAGAAGTTGCAGATCGAGCACGTCGAGCGGATTGATCGGGCGAATGCCTTCGATCAGCGACGCTTCGCCATGACCATAGAGCGCCTGCAATGCGAAGCGGCACGCATAGACCTTGCCGCCTTCTTCCATGAACTTGACGAGTTGCTTGTTGAAGTTCAGATGACCGGGAAAGGCCTCGTCGCCGAGTGTCGGGAAACCGCGTTGCAGGCCGAGCGTGACGCCGGGACCATAGAGCAGCACCGACGTATCGAAGCCCTTGCGTTGCAGCCGCGTTGCCTGCAGCAGATTCACAAAACCGATCGAGCCTTCGAAGGCGACGGTATGAAAGGTCACGAGTGCTTTTTCGCCGGGTTCGGCCTTGACGTCAGGAAAGACCTTTTCTTCGTAGTCGACCAGGTAATCGCCTTTCTGATGCAGGGGTTTGTTGACGGCGGGCATATCACTCTCCAATAAGTCGCGTAATTGATCGGATTGCTCAACGGGAAATAACCCGGCTGGCGAATCACATAACGCAACGCGTATGCCAATTTCCGGCCCGCTTCATGCAATCAATATCCAATCAATCAACACGCGATGGTTCGAGCGACCCGAAAATTTCTTTGCGAGCCTTGTATCACGGGGGTTTTAGCGAATTCGCAACGACTGCGCACGCACCGGTTTCGCACAAGGGCGCAGCGTGTTTTGCGTGTGGATGGTGCGCGATACACCGCAAGCGTGCATTCATCCAATCAATGCGATCAAGTTGGCAATTGAATGACTCGCGATTTATTTTTTGGGTATTTCGCGTGTTAGTTTTGAATCACGCAATCAGGCACCGGGAATATCGGCAATGGACAGTCTCACGCATCACTGGCTCAAACGGCTGACGGAGAGCCGCAAACCGGCCTATCTCGTGATCCCCGATCTGATCGAGGAAGATCTCGCGAGCGGACGTTTGCGTCCGCGTGACAGGCTGCCTGGCCTGCGCGATCTCGCAGGTGCCTTGCAGCTGAACTACACGACCGTCGCGCGTGCGTATGCCGAGGCGCGCAAGCGCGGCCTGCTCGATGCGCGCGCAGGCAGCGGCACCTTCGTCCGCGGACGCACGCAGACCTTGCCGCTCGCGGGCGGCAGCAGTGTCGAGATGTCGATGAACATGCCGCCGGAGCCGCCGGAACTCACCGCACGGTTGAGAGAGTCGTCCGCGCATCTGTTTGCACAGATGGACCCTTACCGCTTGCTGCGTTATCAGGATTTCGGCGGTACGCCTGATGATCGCGCAGCAGGACGCGCGTGGCTGAAGGAACGCCTGCCCGAATGCGAGGACGATACCGTGCTGGTGTGTCCGGGCATTCATAGCGCACTGGTCGCGCTGGTATCGCAACTCGCGAGGCCGGGCGAAACCATTTGCCTCGACACGCTTGCGTATCCCGGCATCAAGGCGATCGCATCGCAACTCGGCGTGCGCTTGCAACCGCTTCCGCGCGACGAAGAAGGACCGTTGCCGCATGCATTCGAAGCACTCTGCAAGACCGAAAAGCCCGGCGCGTTCTACTGCAACCCGACTCTGCAGAATCCAAGCACGCTGACACTTTCCGCACAGCGCCGCGAGGCGCTCGCGGATGTCGCGTTGCGATACAGCGTGCCCATCATCGAAGACGATGCGTATGGATGGCTGCCTGCCAGCAAGCCTGTTGCGCTGGCATCGCTCGCGCCGGAGCTGACGTGGTACGTGACGGGATTTTCGAAGACGTTCGGCGCGGGATTGCGAGTGGCGTATCTGCGTGCGCCGAGTGCGCGGCAAACGCAGCGCATCGCAGGTGCGTTGCGTGCGACGACGGTGATGCCGAGTCCGTTCACCGTGATGCTGGCTACGCAATGGGTCAACGACGGCACCGCGCACGAGATGCTCGACGCGATCCGCAAGGAAGCGCTTGCGCGTCAGGCGATCGCATCACAGGAACTCGCCGGCTGGCAATACGATGCACAGCCTGATGGTTTTCATCTGTGGCTGCCGATTCCCGCGCAATGCGACTGGAGTGCACCCGAGCTTGCGCTGCAATTGCGCAACCAGGGCGTGGGCGTGGTGGCGGGCGCGGCTTTTTCGCCGGACGGGAATCCACCCAACACGATCCGCGTGTGCCTGGGCGGTCCGCAAGACAAGGACGACTGCCGCGACGCGTTACAGCGCGTCGCGGAGACCTTGAGCGACCCGCATCATCTGCATATGCCGATGATGTGAGCGCCGTGATCGTTCGTCGTGATGGTTCGCGACGATCGTTCGCTTAACGCAAGCCGCCGCTGGCCACGACATGCTCGCCCGTCAACCAGCCCGAGTCGTCGGACGCGAGGAACACGGCAATCGCGGCGATATCGTGCGGCTGACCGGCGCGTCCGAGCGGCGTCTGCGCGACTGCGTTGGTTTCGAAGTCGGAGCCAGCAATGCCGGCTTCATGCGTGCCTTCCGTGATAACGAAGCCGGGATTGATCGCATTGACGCGAATCTTGCGCGGGCCGAGTTCGCGCGAGAGCACGCCCGTGATGGCATCTACAGCGCCTTTGGTGCCGCTGTAGATGGCGCTGGTGGGCGGCGTGATGGTAGTCACAACCGAGCTGATGTTGATGATGCTGGCGCCTTCGCCCATCTGCTTGACGGCGGCTTGCGTCGTCAGCAGCAGGCCGAGCACGTTGATGTTGAACTGCTTGTGGAATTGATCTTCGGTGAACTCTTCGATGGCTGCGAATTCATACACGCCGGAATTGTTCACAAGAATGTCGAGACGGCCATAGGTCTCGACGGCGGCGTTGATGATGCCTTGCGCGTCAGCCGCTTTCGATACATCGCCGCCGACGGCGATTGCCTTGCCGCTGGCCGCTGTGATGTCGGCGACGACTGCGTCAGCAGCGGTTTTGCTGCTGGCGTAGTTGACTACCACCGATGCGCCTTCTGCTGCGAGCGCTTTCGCGATAGCTGCGCCGATACCTTTCGATGCACCTGTTACCACTGCGACTTTGCCTGCAAGCTTGCTCATGACTGGATTCCTTTAGCGATTCGATAGCGTTGAACGGTGCCGGCGAGCGGTTTTGCGTGCCGGCATGCGGTCGTGTGAATGTAGACAGTCGGTTCGCTCCGATAAAGCGGCTCGGGACGAATTGACCTGAAGGATCTGACGAACAATCGGCGCGCCATGGGGCGTGCGGGGGGATTTCAGGCACGTATAACAATCTCCGAGCCCCCGACGCG
>NZ_QBUY01000090.1 GCF_003121405.1 Paraburkholderia sp. C35
CTGGACCTACCAAACTCGATCCAGCTGAACCGGGAATGCCCGTTCAGCGCCAAAAATTGAGTTCTCACACAAGCTCGACCCGAAAGGGACGATCGCCATTTGCAGAAGCGGACGTTGGCAGGCGGCGTTAAAGAACGCCTGATGTTCCAATGCCATAATTGAGACAACTCGGACTTTTCGCAACGACATATGGCATTCACTGAACCAGCCACGAACTCGTCCCAATCCAGTTGGTTAGCAGCGGCATTTCCGGAAGCGCTTCGCTCCGACGTAGGTGCCGTCGCGGGTTTGATTCGAAGTGGCAATGTGGCCGGTCATGGAATAACGATCATAGTCGAAGGCGAATCGCTCAATATTCCATATCGGATTTATCACAGTCCAGATGAAGCGCTGTTCACAACGCTGAATGACATTCAATCCACCGTGTATGCGTGCGTGCTAACGAGACACCATGATGGGCATGTGCGCCAACGCCAGATCGAACGAATAATTGCCTCATCTAAACCTTGGGTTGCGCCATTCGTTACGCAACTCTGCGGCGAGTACGTCATTGAGATTCTCGATGCTATCGAAGCGAATCTACCGTCAATGGATCAGTCCACCTACGGTGCGTTCTTCAGAGAGAATTCGTTATTTGTTCGAGTGACACGCAATCGAATGATTAGTTACTGGGATTGTTACTACCGTTGGCTATACAAACGAAAATCCGACTACGTCGGTTTCCGATTGTTCGATCGGTTCCGCGAGTGGAGCGTTGCCTAGACTGAATTGCCACTTGCGATTGTCAACGATTCTCGGCACACGGGCAAATGTCTTCTTCTGGCCGCACTGTGTCTCGCGGACGAGCACGCGACTCGTTCCAGAGCCGTGTTTCATGCAACAGGCATAACCCGACCCACAACGGTCCTTTCAATTTGCCGATAGCGGACGTTCAGCTATGGTAGCTAAAGCCGTTTCAGTTATTTGGCCCGTGTTCTGTCAAATTCTTTGGACACGAATGCGCAATCGCTTCGCGCATTGTTCCATGCTGAATCATGTTATGAAGGAAAATGGCCGTCAAGCGGCTGTCCGAACTGCGCGAGACAGCGTCGTCGCTTTTATAACCGGCTCTGCTGCGGCCTCCGAGCAGTCCCGTTTCACCTTATCGCCGAGTCCGGTGCAACCAAAAAGGCCTGATGAATACCGAACAAAACGATCAAGAGACATTGCCGCCGCCGGCCACACCCGTTGTCGACGATATGCCGCTGAAGTCGCCAAACAATTTCTTTTTGTCGCTCATGCTGTTCCTCTCTGGCGTCGGCCTGGGGGGCACGGCAATTGCCACGGCGGCGGTCATCATGGGCGCGCGAGATGCCGGCATAGCGGCCGTCGGCATGTTCGGGGCTCTGATCTACTTCGGTCAGCCGGTCTGCCTCGGCTCGATAGCCTTGCTGGTGATCTACGCCGCGATCACGAAGCCATGGCGTGCAGGAAGTCGCGCCGGCAAACCGTTCTGGATCCAGACTCCGCTCGCCCTGATAGCGGCACTCATGATCGGCTGGATGCAATACGGCCAGCATCAGATCGACCAGGAGGATGCGCGCGACGAAGCACGCAAGGTGCAGGTCACGGAGGATCAACAGCAAATGGCAATTGCCGTGCTCACGGATGATAGCGATACGTTCACCAAAGCCTTCGACAACTGCGGCGACAGTTGCTATCGCTCGTCATGGGTGTCGCAGGCGGTGCTTGCCAACGCGCCGCATACGCTGGCCGTGCTGCTCAAGGGCGCGACGCCCGCCACCTACGACAACGAAATCGCGAGCATTTCGCAACCGAGCTTCTGCGTGCGCCAGACTTATTATATCTTCACATGGTCACTCGCACGCCTGGTCGGCCTGCGCAACGAGCCCGCGATCACGCAGCAGTTCCAGCCGCTATGGACCAAGGGCAATCGCGACAGCGCATTTTCCGGCGCGGTCATGGGCGGTCATCTCGATCAGATGGATGCGATGGTTAAGCTCGGCGTGAATCCGAAAGACATCACGGGTGAGTTCAATGGCGACAGTCTCTATGCAACTGCTGCCGCAGGTGGCGTGGCGTCGCCGATTGCGTGGCTGGCGAAGGCCGGCGTCGTCGTGCCCACCAAAGATAGCGCCGAATACGTATGGCACAGCCTCGCGGAGTGGGCGAACTACACGCGGCCCGAAATAGCGCAAAAGGCCATTGCCGAATGGATGAAAGAGAGCCGCAACATTCGCTACGCGCCGGGCGCCAAGCTGAGCAACGGCGAGGCATTGTTCGTCGCCGTGCATTACAACAGCCCCATGCTCGTGCAAGCGATGGTCGATCGCGGTTACAAACCCGATTTCGATCCTGAGATGGACGATCGCTATCGGCACAGGATCCAGCAGATGCTCGCTCGCGCACCGACCGACCAGAGTGAGCAAAACGAGCGACATCAGATGTGCGACGGCGGCGAACGGGAATGGACGTCGCCGGATGTGCCACGCGGTAGCAATTGAAAGGGTTCTAGCCCCCTCTCCGCAGCCAATGCGGCCAACAACCTACGCATGTACCATTTGAGTTCCGAGACGGCGAACCTCGCCTGTCAAGGTGGGATCGCTGGTTGCTCACCCTCGCAGTCGCGCCGCAGTCGGCCACCGAGAAAAGGTGGTCCGGAAAAGAAAAAACCCGCCAAGTTGGGCGAACGTCCGTTCGTGGCCGCACTTGCCCCACGGCAGGCGGCGGCGATCGCGCCGGGCATTCATTTCATGCAAAAGGCATGATGCGACCCTGAACGGACTTTCAGGTCGCCCGAAAGCAGACATCCCGTGTGATATTGTCGGTCCTCCATAGTTCGAACAGACACAACATGGCTAAATCTGATCTCATCAGGGCGGCGATTACGTTTCAGAAATGGGAAAAGCCATGGTCGTTCGATTCGGTTGTATTGAACCAACTCTCTGATAATTCCGAGGACCGTGCAGTTTTCATGAAGATCTGGGCCGAGGCATGTCGCTCTGAAAACTGGCAGCAAGCTGATATTTCGATGTGTTGCGATGCTTGCGATAGCCGGCTCAAGCATGAGTTTTCATGGCTGCCCGAGGAGGCACGTGCCCAGTTCGTGCGAGCGGGATCGTTCCAGTCGAAATGACACCGGCTGTACTCCAGATCGAGAGAACTGTTGGCAATTCTCGCATCGACCTCGGATGACCGAATCCGCTGCCGATCGGTGCCTAAAGACTCGGCGCGGCGATCACCTCGGGCGCTGCCCCCATGCAAAAGGCATAGCTCGATCCACAGTGGACCTTCGGCATTCTCGTTAGCGGACGGTCGCAGCTCCTCTGTTCGAGCCGGCAAAGTTACAGACCACGCGGAAGTTGCGGCATCGAAGTTTCATGGAGTACATCGACAGGCCAGTTCAGACTGCCCTGCAACGTCTACTGTGCAGTTGTCTAAGACGCTCGCGTCGCGAGAAAATCCTCGATATCGCCTCACAAAATCGTGAGCTATTCCAGCACACCGTTCAAGGCATGAGCACGCACTTCGTTTTCCCAGGCTGAAGCAGAATTCTCGTCGCGATAGTACCGCTGCAGTATTTCACCTGGTCCAGCTTCGACATATCGAGCAGGAAGCCACGCGCCGTCTTTGTGACTGTCACAACATCACCGTCCAGCAGCGGGTATGTAGTCATAATACCGGAGACAATGGGTGTACCCTTGACAAGGCTGGAATCTATGGTGCAATTGGTCGCGAGACCCTGCGTGGGAACGCTAGACAGATACGAAAAGCTGACGATGACACCATTGGACTGCTTCACCTCAAGATCGTGTGACACCTCTTTCTGGTCAACCGAGCATTCGAGACTTTTCGGGTCTTTGACTGCCGCTTGCGCATTGCCAGCAAGCACAATTGCCACACAAAGCGCAGTTCCGGTTCTCTGCACAATCATGTTCCTTTTACATCATTGACGGTATCTGCGATGCTCTTCGCCACCGCTAGCTTTGAAGGGTCACAGGTGAGTCCAGTCCCCAGCGGAGAGACCAGCCATGAAGTAGAAGCATCAGTGCACCTCTCCTGCCATGGCCTTCCACCGCGATTTGAGAAACGTCGGATGCCACCAATGCTTAGGTATTTTGATTCATGAACGGAGGGAGTTTGCTTGCCGGGATTGTCGCCAATCTAGCTTTCAACGTCCAATGTCCCATTATGGCCGCACACGGAAATCCATCGCCTGACGATGGACTGGCCGCCCGGATTGATCGCCGAACTTCCCTAGTCGACCCTGAGCCGACGCTCAAGTCGTCGGTTTCTCTTCGACCGGTATCGAAGGTATAGCGGCCATTTGTCCCGGCGACCTGGTGTGCGAGCGTTGCGAGGAGACCAATGCGCACCGGCTCGGCATTGTCAACCAACAGGGAGGCCAGAGCGCGATGCTCTGGCCGGGTAGTTCAGCGGCTGGCCGCGGTGCGAATCGGACCACCCGCCAGCCGACTCATTGGCCCGGTGCGCGGACCCGAAGGGCATTTCGCACTTCGCGAACGCCGCTGACGCCTTCCGCGGTGGTTGTCGCTAGTTGTATTTGGTCGCCTGCGGGTACTGTGCCGCCCAACAGAACTGAGCCGCTTTTCGCAGAGACCACGATATTGGTCGAATCAAGGTTTTTGACCTTGACCAGTGCTTGCCGAATTTTCTTCGCAAGCAATCGGTTGGCTCTTCGCATCTCCCTTGAGCGCAACGGCGGGCTTGCTGTAGCAGTTGCGCTAGCGATAGTGTCGCTGGCCTGATCTTGCGCCCACGTGCTCACGGCGCTGAAGGCGAGCATGGAACATACTGCGGCCAGTACAAGGTTAGCCTTATTCATTTATTTTCTTCCATTTCTTAGTGTGATGACAACCTGTGCAGCGGACTGTTCACTGGAAAACGGTGATAGTTTCCGGTCAGCTACCTCGGACGCGTGCATAGCGGTTCATATACGCCGAGCTCTTGGGGCAGCAACGGCCTTTGGCCCTCGGGCTGCGAAAAACATGACGACAGCCGAGGCTACATAGAGAGCGACGATGAAATACAGGCTGGCCGAATTGCTTCCCGTCGTGGCGCGCAGCCAGGTTCCGATGGAAGGTGTCATGATGGGAGCAATATCGGCGAGCGAGGGAATCACCGCTAGACCGACCGCGGCCTGTTCCTTCGGCAAATAGTCGCTGACGAAGGCATAGAACAATGGGGTCATCGACGCCGTGCCGATGGTCGCGATAGAGAGCAGGATGATCGATGAGGCTATGCCGCCGTTCATGAACGCGATACCGAGCAAGCCGATCGCGATCAGCGCTACACCGCCTACGAAGTGCCACCGCCGCTCGTTTCGACGGTCCGAACTACGGCTCATGAGCATCATGCCGATCGCGCCCACGATATTAGGAATTGCCGCGAGCAGTCCGATGTAGAAGACGTCTTTCACTCCCCAGCTATGGATCAGCGTCGGTGTCCAGAACACCAGCACATAAACGGCACCGAGGAAGAGGAAGTTAATGAGAGAGAAGACGTAGAGTTTGGGATCACGCAGCAGCGCCCGCAGTGCTGCACGTTTATGCACTGCGTCCCCGCGCGATGCCCCGTCCCTGGCAAGTCGCTCGGCGAGCAGTTTCCTCTCGGCGGGACTGAGCCATGCGGCTTCGGCGGGACTGTTGCTGAGACAAAGATAGCAAAGAAAACCTACAAGCAGGCACGGCGCGCCGTTAATGATAAACATCCACTGCCAGCCGTGAAAACCAAGTACCCCCTGACCGAACTTCATCAGCGCACCGTTGAGCGGCCCGACAAGAATGCCGGAGATGACTGTCGAACTCATAAACACGGCAATGGCCTGACTCCGGCGAGCCGGCGGATACCAGTAAGTGAAATAAAGGACCACGGCGGGGAAGCAGCCTGCTTCGAAGGCGCCAAGCAGGAAGCGAAGCGTGTAGAACTGCCATGGCGCCGTCACCCATGCCATGCTCATCGCGCAGAGCCCCCAAAGAAGCATGATGCGCAGAAGCGTCTTGCGCGTGCCAATTTTCTCCAGAAGCATATTGCTCGGCACTTCGAAAAGAATGTAACCAACAAAGAACATGCCGGCGCCGAGTGCGAAGACCTGGTCGCTGAATCCCAGTTCTCCCTTCATCTGAAGCTGGGCAAATCCGATATTCACCCGGTCAATAAATGCAAGGCAGTAGACAGTGACCAGCAAGGGCAGGATGCGCCAGTTGATCTTCGAGAAGAGCTCCTTTTCCTCCGGGCTCTCAACCAGGACGGCGGTGCGCGAAACAGATATTGCGTTCATAGAGGTATTCCCTTTAATCGTTCTTCTCGATATGCGTGTCAGCACGCGTCACTGCCAGCAGCCAATCCGCGGAGTTCGTCGAATCTACGAAACTGCCCCACCGGGGGAAATCGTGTGACGCAAGCCTTAGCACAAGCACATCGAGCACGAAGTACCGGTCGGTCAAAACGTGTGTCGAATCCCGACGCTGGTTGCATAGGTGTTGCCGGCCTGGTTGGAGTAGTTATTGATGACCGACAATCCAAGATCCTGCGTGCCGTGATTGTTCACGAAGCCAAATTGCGCATAGAGGGTTGTGCGCTTTGACAGGAAATAGCTCGCGCCTAGCGCGGCCATGAGCGAATGATTGTTCGAGTCGTTCTTGTCTTTGGTGTAGTACACGCCGGTACTGAAGTCGAGCTGCGGGAGAGTCTGATAGTCGAGTCCCGCCGCATAGACGTAGTTGTTGTGCGGGTCGAGACCGAGCGCAAGGTTCCCGGCCGACGAAGCGACCTTGTAGTTCGTTGCGGACGCCTTCATGGTGACAGGGCCGATTTTGTATGATGCACCGATGATGCGACCGATAAAGTCGACGGTCGTTGGCAGCGACGTGTTGACGTTCCCGCCATTGTTACCATCGTAGTAACCGGCCATGATCATAAAGGTCCCGTTGTCATACTTCAGGTTCGCCGAGTATTGACGTCCTGCCTGAAAGTCACCGGCGGTGCCTCCGAGCGCGACCATGACGCTGCCTTGCAGCCCCCAGAGTTTCGGGGTGGTGTACGACACAGCATTTGAGTTGGCGAAGCCAGTGCCGTAGACGTTGTCGATATAAGGCATGACAGCGCTGCCGAACTGAACAGCACCGCGGGGATCGGTCTCGTACATCGTCAGGAAGAACGGCGAATACTGCAGGCCGACCAGGGCCGTACCAAAATTGCCTTCGAGTCCCACGTAGGCATTACGGCCAAAGAAATTGCCGTTCGAATCGGCAAAGCCGCCATTGGTCGCGCTGAAGCCACCTTCGAGCCTGAACACCGTTTTGAGACCACCACCCAGGTCCTCGTTACCTGTCAGGCCGAATAGCGATGGTGACAGACCGCTGTCGTTAGCCTGAATAGTCCCTTTCTCTCCCGGCGATTTGATGTAAATCAGACCAGAATCGACGACGCCGTATAGCGTGACGTTGCTCTGCGCGTGAACCATTCCGCCGCTGAGCAGTACGCCCATGCCGACAGCAATTACTTTTGGAATGAGAGTCTCTTCTTTATACATCAAACCGTCTCCTTGGCAGATGGCAATATTTCTGCCCATCTATTTATTTAGATATACGAAGTATTAAAGCGACGCTGATAACGAAGGTTTATGCGTCTCCGAGAGAATCAATTCTATGCCCGGACATGAAGCTAATGTCCGGATCAACCGGGTGTTGCCCAGCCGTCACGGGAAGAGTCAGCGCAACCCTACCCCAACCTTGAACGACTGGTTTGCTCTCACTACATCGCCTGCGTTAGTCGAGGCTAGATTAGCCGCTGTCGAGCGCGACTCCAACGGTCCAAACATCCAGAATGGATATTTGAAGGTCATCCCGTCAATGATTTGTGCAAAAGCGAAGGGTAGTCAGGGAAAGCACCGAGGGGGTGAGATGGCTAAGCGGTGCGAGCCGCTGGTGTTGCCGCTCGCGTGGCCAGGAGGTGGTGCAAAGAGAGCACGATGTCGCTCAATCTACGCGATCTAATGCTGTGGCACCGAGTTCAGAAGATCCTGCACTTTGGTTTGTGCCGCGCACAATGCCTGATCGTGCGAGATTCGCCCGCAAAGCGCGTCATGTATTTCCGAACCCAGAACGTCTTCAATGCGGCTATATACCGGGGTAAGCGGACGCATCGTGTTGCAGATCAGGCCAGTGCGCGCCAACTCATCGACAAAGCTGACGATGGGCGAAATGATTGCCAGTTCCGGATCGGAACTCACGCTGAAGCGCGGCGCGATAGGCAATCCGTTGAGTGCATTGGATTTCATTGCCTCTGATGATGTCATCCACTGAATGGCCTGCCGGGCCGATTCTGCGCGCTCGTGTGAAATATTGCTGGGGATCGCCAGAAAGAATCCCCCGAGTGGTACGCACCGACGTACGCCATGCACGTTGGGATGAGGCAGTAACGCGATCTTCCCCTTCACCCTGGAGTGAAGATCCAGTTCGAGGCGTGCCGCACGCATCGTCCACGCATAGCAAAGCGCCGAGTGTCCCGACATGAATTCGTCGAGGCTGTCTTCCCAGTCAAAGGCCAGTGTGTCAGGTGGAGAGACCGCCAGCAGTTGCGCCATGAAATCGAGTGTCGCGCGGGCCTCCTTGCCGTTGAGGGCGGCATAGTTCCCTTGCTTGCGCGCCGCTGTTGAGCGCCCTCGCGCGGTTGGCTTTTCCTTGACGATCACCGCTCCGCCATGTGCATTCAGAAAAAACATGAAGGCACTTGCTACCGGCATACCCCGTGCGGCATTCCAGACGAGACCATATTGTCCCCGCCTTGGCTTGTGCAGTCGACGCGCCACTGCAAGCAGGTCTTTCGGTGTAGTGGGATAGCGCAGTGCATTGGTCTCAAACATATCCTGACGCGCAAGCAGGGCTTCGACCGTGATGTACATCGGTAACCCGTAGAGGCGATCCGCGTAGGTAACGCACTCAAGAGTCGCAGGGTGAAAGTCGCCCAGATTCGTCGAAGCTCCATGCGTGTCGATATTTAAAGGACGGATCAGCCCTTTTTGGGCGAACTCTGCAAGCCACGGATAGTTCAGCGCGATGATATCGAATTCGGATTCCTTGCGGGTTCCGTTCGCAAGCGCCCTCTCGTACAACTCCTGCAGGTGTGCAAGCTGGAAGTCCTCGCGCCGTCCGGCATTGACTCTAAAGTCGATCCAGAGATTGCGTAGCGCCGCAAAATAGTTGTCGTCATGAAACAGGAACCGCAATCGCTTGCCAGGATTGCCGGGAAAAGCGAGCAGCTCCGATGGGGGAAGTAACCGTTCGAGTGATTGCCGTGGTTCGCCGAAGTAATACTGCTCGGAGCTTTGGCTGTCTTCGCGGTGACCAACCAGAGTCGCGACCAGTGACTTGACGTGCACCGCCAGTCCTTCAAATCCCTGCATAAGCCGGATGGAAGGCAACAAAACCTGTGCCTTGCTACCCGGAGACGCAGGAACGACGTCAATCAGGCCCTCCTCTATCAAGGCATTGATACGCCGGTGAGCCGTCCCGTAGGTGAGGCCGGAAGCTTTGATGAGCAGAGATATCGGGACACCCTGCTCCCTCAGCTTCCCCCGAACCAGGGCGCTGGTCAGTGCCCAGTCGGAGTCGGGCAGCATACCGGCGATCCGTTCGGTGAACGGTGCCCGGGTACTGTCTATGAACTCGATAATCCTCAGAAGCTCTTGCTCGTTCATCATCTGGACGTCAGTGTTTTCCCTGATTTCAGGCGGTTTGTCGCCGGAAGCGTGAATTACGCTTATCGAATATCCATTCTGGATGTCCGGGCCGTTGGTGTCCAGACAGTAACCGTTTAGTCTTCTCCCAACCGTAGAGCAGCCCGTAATTCGCGTGGGCCGCCGCTACTCAACCGAGGAGAGAAAAGTGCATTTCATCGTTCATTGTCTCGACCATGATGGCGCGCTGGTACGCCGGCTGGCCAACTATGAGGCACACAAGGCATACCTTGCAAACGCCAAAGTGAAGTCGGTTATCTCCGGACCACTAATCTCTGACGATGGCGAAACGGCTATCGGCAGCTTCTTTCTGGTCGAAGCAGACACCAGGGAGGAAGTGATCGAATTCAACCGGAATGATCCGTTCAATGCAGCGGAGGTCTGGCAGCAGGTGATGATCCACGCCTTTCTGAAGCGGGTGGATAACCGTGAGTAGCAGCCGCATCGCGCGCTGCGATCCGCTCGCATGTTCGAACACAGCGCGCGGCGCACGAAATAGAGGACTGTCGCAAGATCGCGACTGACGAGGTGATCATGGGAAATACTATAGCTTTTATCGGCCTGGGAAAGATGGGACTTCCGATGGCCAGGCATATCGAAAGGAACGATCACGCCGTCGTGGGATTCGATACTTCCGAGCAGCGCATCGCCGACGCGCGCAAGGCAGGGCTAACGATGACTGCCAAAGCTGAAGAACTTATCGCGTCTAGCGCCATTCTCATTTCATCGTTGCCCAATGACGCGGCTCTCCTGAGCGTCGGTGAGCAGATTAGTCGTTGCGCTGATGCTGGTTCCATCTACATCGATACCAGCACGGTATCGGTTGACGCTTCTTCGACCGTCGCAGAACAGATGAAGCGGGCGGGTATCACCTATCTCCGCTGCACTGTTTCCGGGAATAACCTGATGGCGGAGGCCGGAAAGCTTACCGTCATGGTGTCGGGGGATCACACGGCGTTCGAGAAGTGCAGGCACCTGTTCCAGTGTTGGGGCGAGGCATGTTTCTACCTTGGCGATGCCGAGCAGGCCAAGCTCATGAAGCTGTCGATCAACCTCATGATCAACCTCACGTCGGGCATGCTTGCCGAAGCGCTCTCTCTCGGACAAAAGGGTGGATTGGCGTGGTCCGACATGTGGCCAGTCATCGAAGCGAGCGCAGTCGGCTCACCCATCGTGAAGGCAAAGGCCGGCGCTCTGGCGAAGCGAGACTTTACGGCGACATTCACCGTCGAGCAGATGCGCAAGGATGTGGGCCTCGTTCTGGATGCGGGCAAAACGCTCAACGTCCCGCTGGGATTGACTGCGTTGGCTGCGCAATGGCTATCCAGTGCTTCCGCGAGCGGGTATGCCGACGAAGACTATGCGGCGATTATCAAGGTTGTGGAAACGGCGTCCGGCCTTGGTTGAACTGACCATCAATCAGCTAGATCACGGCACGTGAGTTGATCCTGTAATCGAGAATGCGTCAGTGGCCGAGGATTATCTGCAACCGCACTTTACTCAGGACGCAGTTTGTCCGTTGGTTCAAATATCTGTTTGAGGAAAAAAATGCTTGAGTATTTCAGCGATTATGCATGGAACCTGGGAGTGGGGATGGCCCTCGATATGGGTGCCAACATGGACGAGATCGATCGCGCGTCTCGCCAGCTTCGCGATCATGGACATGCTGGATTTGACCCGGCGAAGGCATTCTTTCATGCGTGGGTGAATGCTGCAGCACAACTCGTCGAGAAGGCTGAACAGGATGAGCAGAACGGAAACGCACTGAGTGCTTCCGAAAAGTACCGGCGCGCGACCATCATGTACATCACGGCGGAGCGCATGCCTCCCCATGACTACGCTCCGCGGAAGGTCGCTTACGATCGCCTGCTTGAGTGCTTCGACAAATACGTTGCGTTGGGAAACGTCAATTGCAAGCGCGTGCTCGTACCGTATGAAGGATCTGTGCTGCCGGCACTGTTCGTTCGTGCGCACGGTGATGGTCCCGCGCCGTGCATGGTTCATTTCAATGGCCTCGACGGGTTGAAGGAATTCCTGTTCCTGTCAGGCTTTCCCGAAGCGCTCGCACGGCGCGGCGTATCGACGCTCGTCGTTGACAATCCCGGCGTTGGCGAGGCATTGAGAAAACACGGTCTTCGCAATTTCGCGGAGGCGGAAAAGCCTGCGGGTGCCTGTATCGATTACCTCGAAACGCGTGAAGATGTTGACCCCGCCAGGATCGGCATGGTTGCGCTCAGTATGGGTGGCCACCACGCGCCGCGTGCAACCGCCTTCGAACCTCGATTCAAGTGCTGCGTCGCGTGGGGTGCGAACTATGCCTTCGGCGAACGCCTCCAGAAACGGGTGGCGGCCGCCAATGCCAATCTCGCAGACCCGACGCTGGCGCCGTCGGTGCCGCACATGCTCGAGCACATCCTCTGGGTGCTGGGTGCGTCGTCGATCGCCGAAGCGCTGCCGATCGCGGATCGCTTCACGCTCAAGGGCGTCCTCGACCGTATCCGTGTGCCTATTCTGATTACCCATGGTGAACTTGACCGTCAGATCTCTGTAAATGATGCGTATCTGACATATGACGATTGCGTCAACAGTCCGCGGCGCGAATTGCGGGTTTTCACGCAGCGCGAAGGGGGTGAGCAGCACTGCAGCATTGGCAACATGAGTCTCGCAACGGACTACATGGCTGACTGGATCGCAGATGTGCTTGGGGGCAATCCGCAGCCGGTAGTTTGACAGCTGCTCGCTCAAGGGACATGGGACTGTCTTCGTGGGCAGCTAGTCCAATGGCAGGACGGATACCGACGAATTGGCCCGATGCGACATGCAAAGGCAGGCAATCTCCTTCCTGAACGCAACAACGGTAAGGGTGAGTCGATGATCAAGCACATCGTGATGTGGAACGTGCGAGGCAATACGCCAAGTGAAAAAGCGCATGCTGTTGACCGAATCAAGGCGGCGTTCGAAGGCCTGACAGGCAAGATTCCAGGCCTTCTGAACCTGGAAGTCGGAGCAGACGTCAGTTGCATCGATTACGCCTGCGATGTCGTGCTCTATTCCGAATTCGATTCAGCAGAATCGCTGGCTCAATATGCCGTTCATGCTGAACATCTGCGCGTCAAAGCCGAACTCGGTGATCTGCGCGTCGCGAGACATCAGGTGGACTATGAGGCACCTCTGTGATGAGCGCGATCCCGGATCGCACGCACAGGGTTTCGCTTCACCTCGAGGGAAGGATCGCTAATGCAACTGCGCCCCGGCGGTTGATAGCCAGCACCGAATGAAGTAAAAGGCCACCGAGCGTTGCTTCGGTGCAAAGAGGCAAATGTCCCTGTAAGCCCGAGACAGTTCGATTTATTGAAGACGATCATATCGTCGTATTGCACCATCCTCCATCTCGATGACAAATCAGGTGGAGGCGCCACACAACAATTCGCAGTCCGTAGGAGACACATCATGTCGACAAATCCATCCATTAAAGAACAGAACCGCTGGCACGTTCTAACCGCCTGTTTTCTTGCTTACGCGTTCGATGCAATGGATTTCATGCTACTGGCCGTGGCGATGCCGGTGATCATCCGTGATTTCCATCTGCCACTGGCGATGGCAGGTCTGATCGGGACTGCAACGCTAATCGGTGTGGGTTTGAGCAGCGTGATGGTTGGCTGGTATGCAGATAACTACGGACGCAAGCGCGCGCTTATCGGAAGTCTGCTAGTTTTCGGCGTCTTTACTGCCGCCATAGCGCTCTCACGTGGCTGGCTTGACATGATGGTGATGCGCTTCCTCGCTGGCCTCGGTCTTGGGGGCGTTTGGGGCGTCGCCGCGGCGTTCATCGGAGAGACGTTCGGTCCACACCAGCGAGGTCGTGCAATGTCACTCGTGAGCAGCGCGTGGCCCGTTGGCTTTGGCATCGCGGCAACACTCGCCCGTGTTATCCTGCCAACGTATGGTTGGCGGGTGCTGTTTCTTTGTGGATTCGGCGCCATCGTAGCTGCAATCTATACGATGTACTTCGTCCGGGAGTCAGCCGTTTGGGTGGCGAGCCGGGAGAAGGCGGGAATCACCGCGCAAAAGATATCAATAGCCGAAATATTCTCAGACGAATTGCGATGGACGACCATCTTCGGAACGCTCGCGGCAACGTTCGCACTGGTTGGCTACTGGGGGGCGAACACGTGGATTCCCACCTATCTCAGCAAGGAACGAGGCCTGAGTGCCGCCAGCATGACCACATTCGTCATTTTGCTTAACGTCGGGATGTTTGTCGGTCTGCAGCTGTTTGGCTGGTTGAGCGACAAAATTGGTCGGGTGCCATCGCTGCTTCTTTCCTTTGTCGGTGCGACCATCATGATGCCGCTCTATTCCCTCACAGGCAGCAACGCTGTGCTGTTGTGGATGGGGCCTGTCATGGCGTTGTTCTTCTCTTTCTCGGGGATCTTCGGTTCCTATTTTGCCGAGATTTATCCGCTGAGGGTCCGCAGTCTCGGTGCGGGATTCTGCTTCAACGTCGGCCGGGGGCTGTCTGCGTTTGCCCCTTTTGTGCTTGGCGCCCTTGCAAGCAGAACCAGTCTTGCGACCAGCATCGCCCTTTGCGGTGCGGGCTTTGCACTGGCGGCCGTGTTCACGATTGCACTGGCCGTCACAAGACGACGCGTTCCTCAGCAACTTGAACTTGCTATCGGATCTGCGTTTCCGGAAAGCAATTAGCGTCCATGACTGATTCTTTTCCACGGTCCGTCGCCGACCGACAAGCTTGCCAAGAATGAGGAAGGTATGGAATTCGATTTTATGATTATCGGCGGCGGCACTGCCGGTACCGTCATGGCATCGCGACTTTCAGAAAATCATAAGTGTCGTGTCATCCTCGTTGAAGCAGGCGACGATATTTCGCCGGGGGCGGTGCCGGCGGATGTTCAGGACGCGTTTCCTGCCTCATCGCTCAATCCGAACTATTTCTGGAAAGACCTGGCGGCGAAGTCTGCAGATGGCGCCCCACCCGCGCCATATCCGCAGGCACGGGTGATGGGAGGCGGTTCGAGCATCAATGGCATGTTCGCACTCCGCGGGGTGCCGTCCGACTATGCGCGATGGGCCGATGCCGGCGCCGGTAATTTTTCGTGGGACACGGTATTGCCGTATTTCCGCAAGGTCGAAAGTGATCGGGATCGGGTGGGCATTTCGGATGGTCCGCATCCCATTTCCCGGACACCGAAGGCACAGTGGCCGGCATTTGTCCGCGCAATGGAGCAGGCGGCGCGACGCGCCGGATTGCCATTCATCGACGATATCAACGAACAACCCGGCGACGGCTTTTTTTCAATGCCGGTTGCGCTCGACGCAGATACCCGCGTGACAAGCGCAGGGAGCTACCTCTCCGCTGAGGTCAGGGCACGACCGAATCTGGAGATCCTGCCGAACACACAGGTTACCCGGCTACGCATGATGGGCGATGCGGTATCGGGTGTAGATGCAGTACGGGACGACGGCACAACGATTCAATTGAACGCGCGACATGTCATTGTCTCCGCGGGGGGCATCTATTCGCCGACCATTTTGCTGCGTTCCGGCATCGGACCCGCAGAAGAACTGACCACGCTCGGGATTCCGGTGTCTGTCGATCTACCGGGCGTCGGCCGGAACCTTCAGAACCACCCCTACATGTTCTTCGCGCTCACGTTACCCCGCGGGAAGCGGATCGAAGCTGATTTACGACGTTTCGCTGTGGCGGGCCTGCGGGCCTCGTCTCGCGTGCAGGGTTGCCCAGCAGGTGACCTGTTTGCATTTGTTATTGGCCGGGTGAGCGGAGAATCGTTCGGTCCCGATTTCGCATTGGTCGGTACTGCACTGTATGCACCGAAGTCTCGCGGCTTTGTCAAACTGAGCAGCGCGGATCCGCGTGTCAACCCGGACATCAACTTCCGCTTTATGTCCGATCCGGCGGATCCTGAACGCATGATCAGGGCAGCACGACTGACCGAGCATCTGCTGCGCGACCCAAGCGTCGCCACACAATATAACGAGGCCTTTCTGTTGCCCGGCGCACTTTCCATGAAGCAGTTCAACCGCCCTGGATTCGCGGGAAAGGCGCTGGCCATGGCAGCGGGACTGGCTGCCGGTTCACCCGGTCCCATCCGGCGGACAATATTCGGTCGTGCGTTCAAAAGTGGAAAGGCCGCTGTTTTTGCCGGTGGAGGCCGACAGATCCTCGACGAAGAGCTGCTGTCGTCGATCTGTCCCATGGGCCACCCCGTGGGCACTTGTTCTATGGGCAATGCGGACGACCCTATGGCTGTCGTCGATAACGAATTTCGCGTGCACGGCGCCAGCAATCTCTTTGTGGTCGATGCTTCCGTGATGCCTGTCATCACGAGCGCAAACACCAATCTCCCCACGTTAATGCTTGCCGAAGTTGCCGCGGAGCGTATCGCAGCGCGGTGGTGCCGTCTTTGAAGGCAGGACACAAGGCATTCAATACGTATCTCCCCCTGTTCATCTGATTCAGGACTGTGTAGATGGCAACCCATTTCAACTTCGACATTAACCCCGCCCGAATATTGTTCGGGGTCGGCCAATTAAACGCCGTCGCGGATGAGGTCCGCCGCCTGGGTAAAAAGCGGGCGCTGATTTTGTCGACACCGTTTCAACGGGTCGATGCAGAGAGGCTCGCCGAGCAACTTGGGCCGCTCGCGGCCGGCGTGTTCGATGAAGCCACGATGCATACGCCGGTGACCGTGACGGTGAAAGCGATGGACGTCTACGATGCTTCAGGTGCCGACTGCGTGGTCGCATATGGCGGCGGTTCGACCATCGGCCTTGGTAAAGCCATCGCATATCGTAACGACGCGCCGCAGATCGTCGTCGCGACGACGTACGCCGGTTCAGAGGTGACACCGATCCTTGGACAGACCGAGAATGGCATCAAGACTACTGTGCGGGATTCAAAGGTCCTGCCGGAGGTCGTCATCTACGATCCCGAATTGACAGTCGGTTTGCCGGTCGCAATGAGCGTGACGAGTGGTCTGAACGCAATGGCGCATGCGGTAGAAGGCGTCTATGCCCGCGACGGAAATCCAGTGTCGTCGTTGATGGCCGTTGAAGGCGTGCGCGCCTTGCGCGATGCCCTGCCCGTTATCGTCAGTCAGCCAACCGATCTGGCAGCCCGAGGCGATGCGCTCTACGGCGCCTGGCTCTGCGGCTCCGTATTGGGCACGGTCGGTATGTCATTGCACCACAAGCTTTGCCATACGCTTGGCGGCCGATTCGATCTGCCTCACGCCGAAACACATGCGATCGTCTTGCCGCACTCGGCAGAGTACAACGCGCAGGCCGCCGCACTAACTTTGGAGCCGCTTGCGAAGCTGTTCGGCGGCTCGATTGGCGCTGGGCTCTACGACTTCGCGCGTTCTCTCAACGCGCCACTTGCTTTGAAGGATCTCGGTCTGCAAGAGACGCGGCTCGATGAGGCCACCGATCTGGCCGTGAAGAATCCCTACTGGAATCCGCGGCCGATCGAACGGGACGCGGTTCGATCATTGCTGCAGCGTGCGTGGGAAGGATCGCGGCCACGATAACGTGATGCCGGATCGATCCATCAATTTCAAGGACTGTCGACCATGTCGAAATTTTTTTCTGAAGTAGCCTCGGTCGAGGCTGTCAATGCCCGCATGGGGAACACCGTAAATCCTCGACTTAAGGAGGTGATGTCCTCGCTAATCTCGCATCTACATGCGTTCATTAAGGACGTTCAACTCACCCAGAGCGAATGGGAATTCGCGATCGACTTTCTGACGCAGACAGGGCAGATATGCAGTGGCGAGCGACAGGAATTTGTTCTGTTGAGTGACACGTTGGGCGCGTCGATGCTCGTTGACGCGATTAACAATCGACGTCCTGCGGGCGCGACCGAAAATACGGTACTGGGTCCGTTTCACGTCAAGGGTGCGCCCGAGCGGGACCTGGGCGCGGGGATCTCATTCGATGGAAAAGGAGAGAGCTGTCTGTTTGAGGGATGCGTGACGGATCTGCGAGGAAACGGTATTGCAGGGGCGAGGATCGATGTATGGTCCGACAATGCTGAAGGGTTCTATGACGTCCAGCAGCCAGATATCCAGCCCAAATGGAATAATCGGGGAGTATTCACCACGGGTGCGGACGGCCGTTACAGCTTTGTTGGCATCAAGCCGGTGTCGTATCCGATTCCGCACGATGGTCCAGTCGGCAAGATGCTGGAAGTGCTTGGAAGACACCCCTATCGGCCCGCACACATGCACTTCATCGTCACAGCACCGGATTTCCAGAGAGTGGTGACGCATACGTTCGTCGGTGACGACAACTACATGACGTCCGATGCGGTGTTTGGTGTAAAGGAGACGCTGGTCGCGCCGTATGAGCGCTTGCAGAACGCTTCCACACTGTGGCGATCTGCGTTCGACTTCGTGCTCACGCCGGCGGACCTGGATTAAGCGGCGAATTTGCGGTTGCGACGTCGGTGCTACCTGATGGACGTCGCAGCTGTATTGCAAAACGCAGTGACTACTTTCGGATGCGTTCCGGTCATCCGAATGACACAGATTCAACTTTGGCGACCGTCGCTTCGTGGCCGCATACGGTCCGACGGTGAGCCCACCACAGATGCTGCCGTTGGCCCGACTGCATCCGACAGAAGTCGACCGAGGCTGTGTGAAAACACGTTACTCTTGTCCATCAAGTAGCTCCCTAGTCATCGGTGCCGCTGGACTTGAAACGAAGGGTGATGGTTGTTTCGCTCATTGAAAGGAACGCGCGCACCTGCTCGGCCGCGTCCGGTGACAGGCCCGGATGCTCTTCCTGCAAGTATTCAATGGTTTGTTCGGGCAGCCAAGGCCCTAGCGAAGCCATGTAGTCTTCGATGTCTTCCTGAATTTCTTGCCACGATACGTATTGCTTTCGCGACAGCAGGATCAGGTTGTCTCGTGTATAGATCACATGCAGGTTCACTACCTTCTCGCCGTAAGTTCTCGAGTCAACATTCTCGCATCAGATGGCCTAGACTGAATTGACTCATTCAGCGTGGGTGACCGGATGAAGCGATTCATAGAAGGCGAAGACCGCAATCAGGTAACGCTGTTGCCCGAATGCCTGGATGACTTCGTTGCCGAGGATAACCCGGTGAGGATCATCGAGGCCTTCGTCGAAGAACTCGAACTGGAACCGATGGGCTTCGATGGTGTCACACCATCAACGACAGGTCGCCCCTCCTACCATCCGGCAGTGCTGCTGAAGATTTACATCTATGGCTACCTCAACCGGATTCAATCGAGTCGTCGTCTGGAGCGGGAATGCCAACGCAATGTCGAGTTGATGTGGCTCACGGGTCGCCTGGCACCGGACTTCAAGACGATAGCCGACTTTCGGCGAGACAATGGAACAGGCATTTGCAACGTCTGTCGCCGGTTTGTTGTTCTGTGCCGTGATCTGAAGCTGTTCTCGCAAGCACTGGTTGCCATTGACGGTAGCAAGTTCAAGGCATCCAACACCCGCGACCGTAACTTCACGAATGGCAAGATCGACAAACGGCAACAACAGATTGAGGAAAGCATCCAGCGCTATCTGAGTGCGTTGGAAACTGCTGACCGCACACAACCGGCAGAGCTGGAAGCCAGGACAACCCGGCTGAAAGAGAAGATCGTGCAATTGCGGGGGCAAATGCGTCGCCTTGAGCAGATTAAGGAAGAACTCAAGACGCAGCCTGATGGTCAGCTCTCGCTGACCGACCCTGATGCGCGCTCTATGGCGACGAGCGGCAGAGGCTCGGGCATGGTGGGCTACAACGTGCAGGTGGCCGTAGACGCCCGGCACCATCTAATCGTCGCCCATGAGGTAACAAACTCCGGCCATGACCGGGCGCAGCTCAGTCCAATGGCCCAAGCTGCCCGCGATGCCATGGGCAAGAAGAGATTGAAGGCTATCGCTGACCGCGGGTATTACAGCGGGCCGCAGATAAAAGCATGCGCGGATGAGGGCATTGCAGCCATTCTGCCGAAGAACCTGACGTCAGGCGCAAAAGCCCATGGCCGCTTCGACAGAGCAGACTTCATCTACATCGCCCGGGATGACGAATACCTGTGTCCGGCTGGACAACGTGCAATCCATCGCTTCGACCGTGAGGAGCATGGCATGCAACTGCGTCGCTACTGGAGCAGTGCCTGTCCTCGTTGCGCGATTAAATCACAATGCACCCCAAGCGATTATCGACGAATCACGCGATGGGAACATGAGTCTGTCCTGGAAGCCGCCCAGCAGAGACTGGACCGAATGCCGGAGGCGATGATGGTACGAAGACGCACCGTTGAACACGTCTTCGGAACGTTCAAGCACTGGATGGGTTACACACACTTCCTGACTCGCAGACTGCACAATGTAAGCACGGAGATGAGCCTGCATGTACTGGCCTACAACCTCAAGCGCGTCATATCGATATTGGGATTCTCGCGAACGATGAGAGCAATGCGGCTGGTGGGTGCTTGATGCACCGAGGTTCCCAACACAGACCGAGACGCCGCCCAGCTAGTAGTGAGGCAACGGTGCCGCCCAGCGCTCCCCACTCGACTGATTGATTGCGAGAGCACAGTGCGGCTCTATACTTACTGCTGCAGATTCGTCGCACGTCAAACCTGCGTTTCGCGTTTCCACACAGCCTCGACCCAAAGCGGTCGCTGATCAATATATCGGGTCAATGACCGCTTCTGCGGCGCTACCAACCTTGGTCCCTGGAACCATCACCTGATCGGTGCCCCACAACTTGCCCGGATGAAACTTGGCGCGACGCTCGTCAATATCGCGCGAGGGGCATGTCGACGATGCCGGCCTCGCGCGAACATTTATTGCGGGCACCATCGCGGCGGCCAGGTTCGATATTTTCGAAACCGGCCTGCTGTGCATCCTGAGTTGCTGCACGCATCAGATTTCGCAATGACGCCGCACACCGGTAGCACGACCATCGCACCCGCCACGCGAACACCAATCATGCTGTCGATAACCCGTTCGCAGGCCTCAATCCCGGCCCACGTACGGGTCGATCCCCGCGCTGACTCCTGAGGTGCAGGATAGACGCGCCTTGCATCAACACGGTCTCCGGATTTCTCTCTGACTGAACTCCATGCGACCAGGTCTAAACGGTCGTCGGGCAGCTGCTAATGGGTGCGCTCCGTGCCGTAGATCAATCCGCTTTTCTGGATCGGTACAGTTCGCCACAACCGAGACGGAGGCGGAGCCGTGAACCGAAGATCAACAGCGATCGGAGCAGATCAAGAACTTTCGCTTTATGGCATTTTTCCCAGGTACGAAAATTGCGTAAGCCACACGGCCCTGCACTCACCCGAAGATCCGATTGACTTGCAAATCATCAACTGATCTCGAACAACAGGCACCTCATTCAACCCCTGACGATTCTCCGACCTTAAGGTAAGACGTGGCCTGGATAACCCTTGCAGCCATCTTGGTGGCGTTCTGTTTGTTCGTCCTGGCGATTAATTTTAAAACCCCGGAAAAGACTGTTCGTCATCAGATCTCGCACTGTCACGGGATCTCCGATCCTCAGTTCGAGCTGGAAATGGATGCCATGCTCGGCCCTGATATGAAGGAGGGCAATGCGATTTCGGCTCTGCAGAACGGAGATGAGATTTTCCCGGCCATGCTCGCCGCAATCCGGAGCGCGAGGCGAAGCATCACGTTCGAGACTTACATTTACTGGTCGGGGCAGATCGGACGGGAGTTTGCCGATGCACTCAAGGAACGGGCAACGGCCGGCATTCCGGTTCACGTGATGCTCGACTGGGCGGGCAGCGCCAAGATGGACACAGCATTACTGGATGAACTGAAACAGGCCGGCGTCGAAGTCGAGCGCTATCACGCGTTGAACTGGTACACCGTTGCCCGACTGAACAATCGCACCCATCGAAAGCTGCTGGTGGTGGATGGCGAAATCGGCTTCACCGGAGGTGTTGGAATTGCCGACCAATGGAGCGGCCACGCACAGGACCCGGAACATTGGCGCGACGTGCACTTTCGGGTGACCGGGCCGGTGGTCGCGCAGATGCAGGCGGCCTTCATGGACAACTGGCTGAAGACCACCGGCCGCGTGCTGCACAGCGACCGCTATTACCCGATGCTCGCTGCGGCCGGCCCGCATAAAATGCACGTGTTCGTCAGCTCACCTGCTGGCGGATCGGCCAGTATGTATCTGATGTATATGCTGGCCGTCGTGGCGGCGGAGAAATCGATCGATCTCCAGGCCGCGTACTTCATTCCCGACCAGTTGATGATCGACGCACTCGTCGCCGCGCGCAGGCGTGGCGTCAACGTCCGCCTTCTCGTACCGGGCCGATATATCGATTCCCGGTTGGTGCGGATGGCGTCGAAGCGTCGCTGGGGCAGTCTGCTTGCAGAAGGCGTCGAAATTTACGAGTTCAGCCGTACGATGATGCATAACAAAATGCTGATTCTCGATCGCCTGATGGTTTCCGTCGGATCGACGAACTTCGATATGCGCTCGTTCAACCTGAACGACGAAGCGAGCCTGAACGTGTACTCGCCCACTTTCGGCGAGGAGATGACTCGCGTGATGGAAGCCGATCTGAAACACGCCACCCGCTATACCTACGATCGCTGGAAGCGCCGCTCCCTCAGGGAAAAACTGGGTGAGTTAATCGTCTTGCCGCTCGAATCGCAGCTCTGATTTCAATTGTTGTCGCTGGAATACCGAAGACAACCCATCAACACGAAGATCATGAACAGCAACGACTCCAACGAAGACATCCATCGCCGTTTTTTCCATCTGCTGCTGCTCGTCGTGACGGTCGCGCTTTTCTGGATATTGCTGCCCTACTTCAGCGCGATTTTCTGGGGCGTCATGCTCGCGCTGCTGTTTCATCCCGTGCAGCGACGGCTGGTGGTACGGCTGGGGAATCGTCGCAACCTCGCGACGCTGATCACCCTGCTGGCTGCAATCATTCTGGTGATCGTTCCATTGCTGGTGGTCACCATGAGTGTGGTTAACGATATCGGAATTGCGTATGGTCAGATCCAGTCAGGCCAGTTTAATCCCGCCGAAGCCTACGGCAAACTGCTGGATATGGCGCCTCAATGGGCCCAGTCGATCATTACGCGCTTCGGGCTGAACGATATTTCATCATTGCAGCATCGTCTGACTCAGGGCGCCGCGCAGATCAGCAGCTTTGTCGGCGCACAAGCGCTCGCGATCGGCCAGCATACGCTTGAATTTATGGTTGGCTTTGGCGTGATGCTGTATCTGGTTTTCTTTCTGCTTCGCGACGGCCCATACATCAGCCGGCTTATCCGTCGTGCCCTTCCATTGGACGAAGAGCACAAGTCCCTGATGATCGCAAAATTCACAACGGTGGCCCGCGCAACGATCAAGGGTAATGTCGTTGTAGCGGCAGTTCAGGGCGCGCTTGGCGGCGTTATTTTCGCTATCCTCGGCATTCAGGGCGCGCTCCTGTGGGGCGTGCTGATGGCATTTCTTTCTCTTTTGCCAGCCGTTGGTGCGGCCATTGTGTGGGGGCCAGCCGCGCTCTATCTGTTCGCGACAGGCAGCCTCTGGAAGGGCGCGATACTCGTGTTTTTCTGCGTAGTCGTGATCGGCCTCGTCGACAACTTTCTTCGGCCTTTGCTCGTGGGCAAGGACACCCGGATGCCTGACTGGGTCATTCTGATTTCGACGTTAGGCGGGATGTCTCTGTTCGGCATCAACGGATTCGTTATCGGCCCCCTGATTGCCGCGCTTTTCCTCTCAGGCTGGAGCCTGTTTGCCCAGGAGGAAGCAGCAGACCGTCGGACCTGATGCCAGGCTTGCTGGTTGCGAAACAGGCGTCTGCTTTGCAAGCGGCGGTGGGCCACCTAAATTCTCTGAGACGCAAGACCACAGTCAGAGTCGCTCCACCCGCCGCTCTGGCTCCCTCGAAGCTGAACCTCTTGACGGTAAACACCGGTAGCTAGTATCGCTCTTCTGTATCAGTCAATTCCACGTATGGCCGTTATCACGGCACCACCGGCGCGTGATAGACGAGTGTGGGTGCAAGCGCCCACAACATCGTCAGCACGAGTACCGTTCCGCAGAAGAACTGCGCAAACGTGAATCCCACCATATCGCGCGCCTTCAGCCCAAGAATGCCTAGCAGCGGCAGCATCCAGAACGGATTGATCAGATTCGGCAACGCTTCCGCCGCGTTATAGATCTGCACGGCCCAGCCGAGATGCACATGCAGGCTGTTCGCTGCCTGCATCACATACGGCGCCTCGATGATCCACTTGCCACCGCCCGAAGGCACGAAAAATCCGAGCACGGCCGAATAGACACCCATCACGAGTGCAAACGTATCCGTCGAGGCAATGCTCACGAACATCGTCGACAGATGGTGCGTCAGGGATTCGCCCGTTGCGCCCTTCGCCGACGTCAGCATGCTCGCGATAGCGCCGTAAAGCGGAAACTGGATCAGCACACCCGACGTCACGGGCACAGCCTTCGACACCGCGCGCAAGAAGCGCTTGGGCCGCCAATGCAGCAGCATGCCGAGCATCAGGAAAATCAGGTTGTAGGTGTTGAGACCCGAGATCGCGACAAGCCAGTTCTTGCCGGCAAATTCATTGATCAGCCAGCCACCGCCGAGTGCAACCAGCACCAGCATCAGTACAGGGCTGTATTCGAGCCATTCGCCGGGACGCTCACGGGGCGGCAAGGCGTCCTCGATAGTGTCGAGCGTGATGCCGAGATCGGCGGCTGTTCGCGCGCGAGACGGTCCCGGCGCGGTCCACCACGCAATCAATGTCGACGCGACCACGAGCGCCGCGGCGATGGCGAGACTTTGCCACAGGAACAAGGTCTCGCTGAACGGAATGACGCCCGTGATGGGCAGCAGCGTCGCGGGAATACTCGCGGCATTCGCCTGCAATTGCGCGGCGGACGAACTCAAACCCATCGCCCAGGTCGCTCCGATCCCGAGATACGCTGCTGCGCCCGCCGCACGATAGTCCATCTGCAAGTCGGTGCGTCGCGCCAGCTCACGCACCAGCAAACCGGCGAATACGAGGCTGATCGCCCAATGCAGGAGCGAAGTCAGCACACTCAGGAACGCGACGTACGCCACGGCTGCGCGTCCGCTGCGGGGCACGCGCGCGGCGCGCGTGACGAGTTTTGCAACGGGTGGCGAACTGGCAATCACATAACCCGTGATCGCCACCATCGCCATCTGCATCGTGAACGGAATCAGACTCCAGAAACCATTGCCGAACGAGACGGCAACCGCACGCGGCGTCGCGCCGATCGCGAGCGCCCCGAGCGCGACCGCGAGCACCGTCAGCGCAACGAACACGAAAGCATCGGGATACCACTTCTCGCACCACGCCGTCACGCGCAACGCCACGCGCTCGAGGAACGCTGCGTCTTCATCGGATGGCGCATGCGTCGCATGCGCGCGCGCCACTTCTCTGCTATCGACCGACATGATTGTCTCCTTCCTCTATCTCTGTTCTCTCGATGGAACTACGAGGATCGGCGGATCGCCGTTATGCCACCGCGCGCGGCATCGACGCCGGTACGTTCAGTGCCGTCTCCAGCCACTGCGCTGCGCCGAGCAGTTCGAAGTCGCCTCGCGGACGGCCGACCAGTTGCAGGC
Organism: Paraburkholderia sp. C35; assembly: GCF_003121405.1. Classification (GTDB taxonomy): domain Bacteria; phylum Pseudomonadota; class Gammaproteobacteria; order Burkholderiales; family Burkholderiaceae; genus Paraburkholderia. The sequence goes on from NZ_QBUY01000090.1 coordinate 25,429, forward strand.
CGACGGGCCTGCCGTCGTCGGTAAAGCCGGCGGGAATCGATATCACCGGACATCCGGTGAGCGTCAGCACGAAGGTCAGATACATCCAGTCGATATACGAATCGAGCGCGCTTCCGTCGATTTCCGTCGGATAGCGCTGTTCGACGGGAAACGGTGCGACCGCAACGGTCGGGCACGCGAGCATGTCGTAACTGCCGAAGAACGCGCTGACCCGGTTGAACAGTTCGCCGCGCAGGCGTTCGGCCCGCGCCACATCTGCGCCGCTTTGCTGCAGGCCTTTTTCGATGTTCCAGATGATCTCAGGGCAGATGCGATCACGCGCGGTGTCGAGCAACGGACCGCGTACCGCCGCGACGAGATTCGCACGCAAAGTCTGGAATGCCTCGAAGCCGCCCGCGAAATCCGGGCAACCGTCATCGACCTGTGCGCCGGATGCGCCGAATTGCAACGCGGCCCGCTCGCAGATGCGCGCTACCTGCGCTTCGACCTTGCCGATGCCGAGATCGGGCGAAAAGCCCACGCGGCGCGGCGCACGCGGACGGCGCACGGCATCGGCGAATGGCACGGCCGGGCGCGGCCAGGAGAGAGGATCGCGAGCGTCGAAGTGGGCCTGCGCGTCGAGCATCAACGCGACATCAGCAACGGTTCGGCCCATCGGACCTTCCACCCACAGCGGATCGTACGGAATGGGCGATACGGGACGCGGCACGCGCCCCACGCTCGGCCGCATGCCGACGATACTGCAATAGCTCGCCGGAATCCGCAGGCTGCCACCCAGATCGTTGCCCGTTGCGAGCCACACCATGCCAGAAGCCAGCGCCGCCGCCGATCCACCCGACGACCCGCCGACCGTCAGACCCGGATTCCACGGAATGCGCGTCGCTCCGAACACGGTGTTGAAGGTGTTGGCACCTGCGAATTCAGGGACGTTGGACTTCGCGAGCGGAATCGCGCCGCGCCGTTCGAGATTGGCGACGGTCAGGTCCGATGCAGCGGCCACGTTGTCCTTGAAGATCGGCGAACCATACGTGGTCGCCACGCCCGCGAGATCGTTGTAGTCCTTCACGGCGATGGGCAGACCGGCAAGGTAGCCGGGCATCGCGAGCGCATCGTCGTCGGGTTTCGGGAAGTCGCGCGCCGCTTTTCGCGCTGCCTCGAAGCGTCGCTGCGGCAGCGCGTTGACGACGGGATCCACGGCTTCAATGCGCGCGATGGCGGCATCGACCACATCCAGCGGTGAGACTTCGCGTTTCTTCAGCAGGTCGACCGTCTGGGTCGCGCTAAGCGCGCACAGACCTTCGGCTGCGTTGTGAGGAAGTATGGGTGCGTTCATGTGTGTCTCCGTGATCGTTGCTATGGGTCCCCGGGCGCGACCGGATTGATCGCGCCGTCGGGTCACGTTCAGAATAGGTCTGGCGTTTTGAGCAGGGAAATCACTTTCCCGGATAAAGGTCATAAGCGCGTCTTCTGAAGTACACAGGGAGCACACAAGGAGCCGTCAGGCATGGACATCCGTCAGCTTCGAACCTTCGTCACCGTCGCGCGCTTTGGCAGCGTGACGAAAGCGGCTGAGGCGCTGCATATCACCCAGCCCGCCGTCAGCGGACAACTGAGAAGTCTTGAAGAGGAACTCGACGTGCGCCTGCTGTCGCGCACGACGTCGTCGGTGACGCTCACTCAGGCAGGCGAAGCGCTGTTAGGCAAGGCCGAGAAAGCCATCGAAGTGTTTGGCGAGTTCGTGCACGCAGCGCGCGGCTTTCGTGGCCAGATAGAAGGCCGGCTGCGCATCGGCTTCGTGATGCTGGACCCGGCCGTGCTGCGCGTCGGACCTTTGCTCGCGGAAATGGTGGCGCGGCATCCTGGTCTGAAGATCGATTTGCAGGTAGGCCGCACCAGCTGGCTCGTCGATGCGTTGCGTAGCGCGGAAATCGACGCGGCGCTGCTGGTGTGCAAGGCGCAGCCGGAAGGCACGCGCATGAAGGTACTCGACGAAATCACGTTTCGCCTCGTCGTACCGGCTTGTTGGGAACGCTTCGCGGACGACTCGCTGGAGCGGCTCGCGGACAGGCCGTGGATTCGAATGGCGCCGCGCAGCGGGCATCAGGAAGTACTCAACGAGATTCTGCAAGGCACCGCTATCAAGCCGGTTGAAACCGTCGAGGCCGATCACGAGCAACTGATGCGGGCACTCGTTGCAGCAGGCGTCGGAGTGGGTTTGTTGCGGGAAGCGTTGGCCATCGAAGCACGCGAGGCGGGCGAAGCCGTGTTCTTTGGTGATCATCGGGCGACCACGCAACTGGCCTTCGTCTATGCGGAAGGACGCAGCGGTGATCCCGCAATCCAGGCCACGCTGGAAGCACTAGATGCGATACGGCATCCCGCCTGGGCAAGGCCAGTGTGAATCCAGCGCGGTCGCGCCACGCGAGATGATCAGACGACGATAGCGTCTCCGCAGCCGCTTGTGACCGCAACGATCCCAGCGCCAACATCCGGCCTACTCCGCAGGCGCAAAAGGTGTCTTTGCCAGGGATTCGCTGATGAAAGCTGAAAAGGCGCGCGCTTTCGCAGTCGCCTGACGCCCTGCTGGATAAACAGCCCACAGATCAAGTGACGGAAGCGTCCAATCGCGAAGAACAGTCTCAACGCGATGGAGATCGATCTCTGGCTGGAACATCCACTCCGTAGAGACAGCCAACCCCATGCCTGCAAAAACAGCCTCACGCACCCCCTCGGCTGCGGTAGTGCTGATCATGTTCTTGAGCGTCACGACTTCCGACTTCACGCCCTTTCTAAAAGTCCATGTTTCTCCTCCACCGCCCTGCGTATAAATGACAGCAGGGAAGTTGGGCAGATCGCCTGGCCGTTCAGGCGTGCCATGGCGATCGAGATAGCTGGAAGTCGCGACGACCACGCGCCGGGACGTGGCAATCCGTTTTCCCGTTACCGTCATCGACTTTGGGTCTCCCATTCGCAGCGCAATGTCGATGTTCTCCCCGATCAGATCGACGCTGCGGTCGTCAAGAATTGCTTCCACCGTGAGTGCAGGATGCGCCTCAAGAAAAGCCGGTAGCAGCGGCATGACGTGTAGCCGGGCAAAAGTCACCGTTGCACTGAAGCGCAAGCGTCCTGTCAGTCCCGTCCCGGCTCCAGTTGCTGCCAGGTCCGCTTCATTTGCTTCGTCAAGCGCGCGCCTGGCCCGCTCGTAAAAACCCTGACCTGCTTCAGTCGGCGTCAACCCTCGTGTCGAGCGTGAGAGGAGTCGTGTTCCCAGCCGTTTTTCAAGCTGTGCAACAGCTTTTGATATTGAAGGCTGACCCACCCTGAGTTGACGTGCAGCCGCCGAAAAGGAACCCGTTTCAATGATGCGAACGAATGCTTCCATGGTCGCGAATCGGTCCACGGGTCATTCTCCATTGGAATAAGTGTTATCGAAGATGCCAGTCTACTGCTTTTTGATGGAATAACTTAACTTGCTAGCTCAGCACAATCTCGACTATCCCTTTAACGCTGCTTTACCAACGGCGTAATTTTTATCACCTGAAAAGAGGTCTTCTCATGTCACTGCAAGACAAGCTCGACGCGTTCCGCGCCAACTTCGAAGCCGGCGGCCCGCCGTACAATGCACCGTCACACATTCACGAGCCGATGCATCGGGCCACGCGCGAACTCATCGAGTCCGGCGCTGCTGAAAAGGCGCTGAAGGTTGGAGACAAGGCCCCAACCTTCACCCTGAAGGATGCGGAAGGAACATCGCACTCGTCCGTTGATCTCCTCGCACATGGCCCGCTGATCGTGACCTTCTACCGGGGCGTATGGTGCCCCTACTGCAACTTCGATCTGCAGGCAATTCAGGCCTCGCTTCCGGACCTGCAAAGCAGGGGTGCCCAACTCGTAGCGATTTCACCGCAGACCGCTCCGAACAGCCGTCGTAGTCAGCGGGAGAACCACGTAACCTTCCCCATCCTGTCGGATCCGGGTAATGAAGTCGCAGCGGCATTCGGTATTCGATTCAAGTTGCCCGACTACCTGGCGGACCTGTACAAGACCGTCTTCAAAAACGATCTCGCCGTTGCGAACGGCGAGGCGAGCTGGACGCTGCCGATGCCCGCGCGATTCGTCATCGGTCAAGACGGCGTGATCGTGTATGCAGAGGTCAACCCGGACTACACCCGCCGGCCTGACCCCGAAGAGCTTTTGCCCCTGCTTGATCGGGTCAAAGAAAGCACTGCGTGAATGATGCTCGAAGGGAGTACAAGATCGTGTCCTTGTACTCCCTCATTGGAAGTCGCACTACACGTCAAGCGATCTACGTGGGAGCGCCCCTCGCTGCAATATGACCATCTGAACCGGCGAAATCGTGGCGGGCGGCCAGCGCGATCTTTCCTGCGCCTCGTAGGGCCTTTGCGAATGAACTAACAGCGCCTTGGGCTAATTCGCTTCTCGATACGGCCACCATTGTCGACAATTCTGGAGGCAAGGTCGGCCGGCCCCTTCAGCCAATTCCGGCAGTTCGCAACATGCCTATGCTTGCGTGTCGCCGAACCACCCCGATTCACATCACGCGTCAAGCTGTCGAACCCAGAAATCACGTAGATAACACGAACATATCTCAGCAGCCATACGGGGAAGAAGAAGGATAGTCCCGGCGTTCGCCGTGAGTGGGCCACTACCAAAAATTTGACCTCACGCGTCGCGCGCATCCCTGTAGTCGATGCGATTCGCGCACGCCGACCTGCTGCACTGCACGATTTTTGACTGAAAGAGGCGCCAGGGGCTTTCCCGGATGCAAAAAAATATCAACGATGCGTCCTATCCCGTCTAGTGAAATTTTGCATCGTCTACTATTCTTCGCCCTATGGACCCGGCGACACGCCCAACAATCGTCGACAAAGACGGTGGCCATGGAGACAGACGTGACGAACGACAACACCGATTCGAGCGAAGGCAGCGCTCGACGTCGCCCCTGCGTTGGTCAGCCCGACCTGGAGCTGGTCGCCGTATCGCGCGACGAATCGTTCAAGGTGTGGTCGCACGGCTATCCTTACAGCACAGTGCGTTGGCACTTCCATCCCGAGTACGAGCTTCACCTGATCACCGCCACGACAGGCAAGTACTTCGTCGGTGACTACGTCGGAGATTTCACGCCCGGCAATCTCGTGATGACCGGGCCCAATCTGCCTCACAACTGGGTAAGCAATGTGCCGCGTGGCGAGCAAGTCAGCGAACGCTGTTTGGTACTGCAGTTTGATACTGGCTTTGTCACGCGTGCAATCGATGCGTTTCCCGAATTCAAAAAGGTGACTGGCCTGCTCAAGGCGTCGGGCTGGGGTGTGTTGTTCACCCCGGATACAGGCGCGGCCGCCGAGCCTATCATGCGTCAGATGCTGCACGCGCAGGGAATGCAGCGAATCGCGCTCTTCTTATCGCTGTTCGCCCTCCTCCTTCAGAGCAGAGAGCCGGTCAAGCTGGCGAGCGCCGCCTATCGGGCCGATCCGGCACGTTACGCCGAGACGCGTATCAATCATGTGCTGACCTACATCGGCAAGAACCTTGCGCAGGAACTGCGGGAAGCTGACCTGGCGGGCCTGGCAGGCCAAAGCGTGAGCGCATTCTCCCGATACTTCCGCCGTCATACGGGCATACCGTTCGTGCAGTATGTGAACCAACTACGCGTGAATCTTGCGTGCCAGTTGCTGATATCCGGGGAATTGAGCATCGGTGATATCTGCTATCAGGTCGGATTCAACAACCTCTCCAACTTCAACCGTCAGTTTCTGGCGCTCAAGGGTATGTCCCCTTCCAGGTGGCGCGGATATCAGCAACTCAATGCGGCAAGCGGGTCCGACGCGCCCGGTTCGGCGCGACAATACGCGGCGCCACGCGCCGCCGTCCAATAAGCAAGGAGACACTGTATGAAGAAGCTTTCGGCACTCGCCGGCACGATCGGCGTCGTCACGTTAGGCCTGCTAAATGGATCGGCAATGGCAGCGCCGTCGGGTACGGTTGCGTTCCTGATGCCGGATCAGGCATCCACCCGTTATGAACAGCACGACTTCCCGGGCTTTAAAGCTACGATGTCGAAGCTGTGCCCCGACTGCAAGGTGCTTTATCAGAACGCGAACGCGGACGTTGCGACCCAGCAGCAGCAGTTCAACTCGGTCATCGCACAGGGCGCCAAGGTCATCGTCCTTGACCCGGTGGATTCGACGGCAGCGGCGTCGCTGGTACATCTGGCGCAAAGCCAGGGTGTGAAGGTCATTGCGTACGATCGCCCCGTTCCGTCGACGCCGGCTGACTACTATGTCTCGTTCGATAATGAAGGCATCGGCCGCATGATCGCCGAGTCGCTCGTGCAGCATCTGAAAGAGACGGGCGTCCCAACCAGTAAGGGTGGTCTTCTCGAAGTCAACGGCTCTCCCACCGACGCGGCAGCGGGGCTGATCAAGAAGGGCATACATGCAGGCATTGCGTCTGGCGGCTACAAGACGCTGGCCGAGTACGACACGCCTGAATGGGCGCCGCCGAAGGCTCAACAATGGGTCAGCGGACAGATCACCCGCTTCCAGTCGCAGATCGTCGGCGTCGTGGCGGCAAACGACGGCACGGCTGGTGGAACGGTCGCGGCCTTCAAGGCAGCCGGCGTGAATCCCGTGCCGCCGGTGACGGGCAACGATGCGACCATCGCGGGTCTGCAACTGATCATTGCTGGCGACCAATACAACACTATCCTGAAGCCGAGCGAAACCGTTGCGGCGGCGGCAGCCAAGGTCGCCGTCGGGTTCCTGTCCGGACAGGCTGCGAAGGGCGAAACTTCGCTCTTCAACACGCCCACGCAACTTTTCACGCCCATGGTCATCACGGCGAAGAACCTGAAGGCCGAAGTGGTCGACAAGGGTTTCGCGAATGGGAAGACCCTGTGTACCGACCGTTACGCGGAAGGCTGCAAAAAGCTCGGCATCACCTACTGAACCGGCGCGGCGCCGGATGAACTCCGGTGCCGTACGGGTTTTCCGTGCAATAAAGCAGAGGTACGGTCTATGACTGACAACTCCACGAAGCGGCCCGCGCCGGGAAAGCTGGTGCTGAGTCTGCGCAACATATCCAAGCACTTCGGAGCGGTCTCGGCCCTAACGGACATCGAACTCGACGTACACGCCGGAGAAGTTGTCGCGGTGGTGGGCGACAACGGCGCAGGCAAATCGACGCTCATCAAGGTGCTGGCAGGCGTGCATCAGCCGAGCTCGGGCACGATCACCTTCGACGGCCGCGAAGTGACGCTGGCTAACCCGTCAGCGGCGCTCGATCTGGGCATTGCCACGGTGTTTCAGGATCTCGCGCTGTGCGAAAACCTCGATGTGGTCGCCAACATTTTTCTCGGGCGGGAGCTGAGTCCGATGCGCCTCGACGAAGTATCGATGGAGATGCGGGCATGGACTCTTCTGAACGAATTGTCGGCGCGCATTCCCGATGTGCGCGATGTGGTCGCATCGCTGTCTGGCGGCCAGCGGCAAACCGTTGCAATCGCGCGTTCGCTGCTGCTCGACCCGAAACTGATCATGCTCGACGAGCCGACCGCCGCGCTGGGCGTCGCGCAGACTGCGGAAGTGCTGAATCTCATCGAACGTGTGCGCGATCGCGGGCACGCGGTGATCATCATCAGCCACAACATGGAAGATGTGCGCGCCGTGGCAGACCGGATCGTCGAGCTCCGGCTCGGCAAGAACAACGGCGTCTTCTATCCCGACTCGTCGAATCAGGAGCTCGTCGCGGCAATAACCGGCGCAACCGAAAATGCAGTCTCGCGCCGCGCCGACCGCCGTCAGGCTCCAACAAATGCCTAGTGAATGGCTAGTGGGAGAAACAGTCATGAGTAACCAGGTTCAGGGTGCCCCGCAGGGGAATCCACAGAAGCCCGATCGGCCCTCCCAGTTGCTGGATCGCAGCGATGTGCGCGTTAAACACGCCACGGGCATCGGAGGCACGGTCTCCGCGTTCGTCGATCAGGTGAAGTCCGGCGATCTGGGTTCGCTGCCCGTCGTCGTAGGCCTCGTCATCATCTGGACCGTTTTCACAAGCCTGAATCCGGTCTTCCTGTCTGCCAACAATCTGGTCAACCTGCTCTTCGACTGCTCGACGATCGGGGTCATCTCGCTCGGTATCGTGTGCGTGCTGATGGTGGGCGAGATCGACCTGTCCGTCGGTTCAATGAGTGGCTTCGCTTCCGCGCTCGTAGGCATGCTCTGGGTCAACAACGGCTGGCCGGTGGGGTTGGCGATCGTTGCGGCCATCGTGGTGGGCGCAGTCGTCGGCGCGCTGTATGCATCGCTGCTCAACCGCCTTGGGATGCCAAGCTTCGTAGCGACGCTGGCCGGGTTGCTGGCTTTGCTCGGGCTGCAACTCTATGTGCTCGGCGCGAGCGGCTCGATCAACCTGCCCTATGGTTCGGCGATGGTCAACCTCGGACAGCTCATCGTGCTTCCGCCTGTCGCGTCATATGTGATTGCGCTGGTGCCGGGCGTAGTCATGCTGGTCCTCGGGACGCGCACACATCAGCGACGCCGCGCATCGAATCTCTCGGCGCCGTCGATGAGCAGTCTGCTCACACGCTGCGTTGTCGTTACCGTGCTGCTGGAAGTCGTGGTGGCATACCTGAATCAGGGACGCGGCGTTCCGCTGCTGTTCGCGCTTTTTCTGGCGCTTGTGGTCGTAATGGACTACATGCTCAGACGCACGCGCTGGGGCCGTTCGATGCACGCAATAGGGGGCAACAAAGAAGCAGCAAGACGCGCGGGTATCAACGTCAAAGGAATCTATCTGAGCGCCTTTGTGCTCTGCTCGAGTCTCGCGGCGCTCGGGGGTGTCCTGTCGGCAGCGCGACTCGCATCGGCCAGTCAGCAAGCCGGCTCTGGCGACGTCAACCTCAACGCGATTGCAGCTGCGGTGATTGGCGGCACAAGTCTCTTCGGCGGCCGCGGCAGTGCGTACTCAGCGGTGCTAGGCATTATCGTCATCCAGTCGATTGCAAGCGGACTGACGCTACTGAACCTGTCGTCCTCGCTGCGTTTCATGATCACTGGCGCGGTGTTGGCAATCGCCGTCATTGTCGATTCGCTTGCCCGGCAATCGCGCGTCTCCCACGGGCGCGCGTGATCTCTACTCTCAAGGAGACGGATGAATGACTGACTCAATCGCAGGAAAAGTCGCCGCCATTACGGGCGCAGCGTCGGGTATCGGTCTGGCGTGCGCGCGTGAGCTGCTTGCACATGGCGCCAAGGTCGTGCTGATCGATCGCGCCAAAGATCGGCTCGATGCGCTTTGCTCGGAGCTTGGGCCCGATGCATTGCCCATCGTCGTCGACCTGCTGAACCCCGCGGAAGTGTCTGGGCTGCTGCCGCGTATTCTCGATGCAGCCGGCGCCCTCGATATCTTCCACGCGAATGCCGGCGCGTACGTGGGCGGCGATGTGACAGAAGGCGATCCCGACGCATGGGACCGCATGCTGAACCTGAACATTAATGCCGCGTTCCGTTCCGTGCGCGCCGTCCTTCCGCACATGGTGAAGCAGCAGTCCGGCGACATCATCTTCACGAGTTCTATCGCAGGAATGGTGCCGGTGGTCTGGGAGCCTATCTACACCGCTTCGAAGTTCGCGGTGCAGGCCTTCGTGCATACGACGCGCCGACAGCTCTCGAAGCACGGCGTACGCGTGGGCTCGGTATTGCCGGGACCGGTCGTGACCGCCTTGCTGGACGACTGGCCCAAGGAGAAGATGGACGAGGCGCTCGCAGCCGGCAGCCTGATGCAGCCGAAGGAAGTGGCCGATTGCGTGCTTTTCATGCTGAGCCGCCCCCGCAATGTGACCGTTCGAGACCTCGTTATCCTTCCGAACGCGGTCGATCTCTGATACCGGCATCCATGCGAGAGGCACCCATGTCCCTCGACATCGACCCAACGCTCCAGCAGGCAGCAAGCCATGACTTCTGATGACACAACCCTGGACGCAACGAACGCGCAGTTTGTCGTCGGCGTGGATGTCGGCACCGGCAGCGCGCGCGCAGGCGTCTTCGACCTTGACGGCCGCATGCTGGCGACGGCGAAGCACGACATCACGCTGGTTCGCGCAAACGGGTCCATCGTTGAACAGTCGAGCACCGAAATCTGGGGTGCCGTCTGTCACGCCGTCAAGGATGCAATTGCGCAGGCCGACGTATCGCCGGAATGGATCGTCGGGATCGGGTTCGATGCCACCTGCTCGCTGGTCGTGCTCGGCCAGGGCGGCAAGCCGCTGCCGGTAGGGCCGTCGGAGGAGGCTGAGCGCGACATCATCGTCTGGATGGATCACCGCGCCGTGGAACAGGCGGAACGCATCAACGCCACGGGGCACGACATCCTGAAGTATGTGGGCGGCAAGATATCCCCGGAGATGGAAACGCCGAAACTGTTGTGGCTTCTCGAGAATCGTCCCGCCGTATTCAACGACGCATGGCAGTTCTTCGATCTCACCGACTTCCTGACGTGGCGTGCGACGGGCGACCTGGCGCGATCCACATGCACGGTCACGTGCAAGTGGACTTACCTTGCCCATGAGCGTCGCTGGGACGGCACCTATTTTCGTAGCGTCGGACTGGGTTTGCTGGCAGACGAGGATTTTTCTCGCATTGGGCAGAAGGTGGTAGAACCCGGCACGCCGTTGGAACACGGCCTGACAGCAGATGCGGCGGCACAACTCGGCTTGCGCGCGGGGACGCCGGTTGCCGCGGGCGTGATCGATGCGCACGCGGGCGGCATCGGCACGGTGGGTGCCGAAGGCGAGCCGGAAGACTGTCTCGCCTATGTGTTCGGAACGTCGTCGTGCACGATGACTACGACCCGGGAACCGAAGTTCGTGCCAGGCGTCTGGGGACCGTATTTCTCGGCAATGGTCCCGAACGCCTGGCTCAACGAAGGCGGCCAGTCCGTTGCGGGCGCGGCCATTGAAAGGCTGCTTACGCTCCATCCGGCGACCGCCGAGGCGCGCGGCCGTTCCGAGGAGGCGGGACAATCACTCCCCGCTATGCTCGCCAATCTTGCGACGCAGGCATCCGATACATTGTCCGATGTCGTGAAACTCGCGCAGGGCGTACATGTAGTCCCTGAATTTCTGGGCAACCGTGCCCCGTTTGCCGATCCGCATGCGAGAGCAGTGATCGCGGGCCTCGGCATGGAGACCGACCTCGATAGTCTGGTATCGCTGTATATCGCAGGTATCTGCAGTATCGGCTATGGCTTGCGCCAGATAGTCGAGACTCAGGCGTCCGCAGGCGCGCCGATCGAACGGGTGATGATCAGCGGAGGCGCGGGACGCCATGATCTCGTCCGCCAGCTGCTCGCCGATGCCGTTGGCAAGCCGGTTCTGGCCGTGCGCGCGGAGGAACCCGTTCTTCTCGGCGCCGCGATTCTTGGCGCTGTGGCAGGCGCGCAATTCAACGATGTGCAGACTGCGATGAACGCTATGTCTCAAGTCAGTAAAGTCTATGAACCCCATCGCGATGTGCGCGCGTTACATGACGCGCGGGTCAGTGCGTTCACGCGTTTGCAGGCAGTCGCCAGGGAGATTCGTTAGCCAGCACCGTGGAACAGCAATGCAAGACTTATTGCCCGCGCGGGTTCGCCTTGACAAGCATAAGTGGCAGAGCTAGCTTGAATCAGGCTTACGCGGTGTTCGAGTGAGTCGGAGGCCCCTAATGACTCGGAAGCTCATCGTGCTGACGTTGATATCGACGTCGCTTTCCGGTTCGATTCATCTATCGACCGCGGCTGACGAGAGCACCGCCTCGGGCTCCGACGGGCGGGCCTCTCCTGTGTTCGGCGTGACCCTTCCCGCAGGCTACCGCGACTGGCAATTTATCAGCGTCGCGCATGAAGCCGGCAATAACAATGATATCCGGGGCATACTCGGAAACGACATCGCAATGAAAGCGATCAAGGAAGGGACCCTGCCCTTTCCAGACGGCTCCATCATCGTGCGCTTGGCGTACGAATATGTATCGTCAGATCGGAACAATGCCATTTTCGGCCGGGAGCAGTCGTTCGTTGCCGGAGCACCAACCAACGTGCAGCTCGAGGTAAAAGACTCAAAGCGTTACGCGAGCACGGGTGGATGGGGTTACGGGCAGTTCGAGAACGGTAGGGCGAATCCGAGTTTGAAAATCATCAATAGCTGCTTTGCTTGCCACGCGAAATTGCCAGCTTCCGCGGACCTGGTGTTCACGACCTATTCAAGGTAGTTCGGAGGTCGGGCTGTTGCAATGCAAAGACCGCTTCTCCGACACAACGCGGTGCGCCGACGGGGATTTCATCCGGCAGTGCGCAGTGTTTCGATGGTAGCTTGCAGGCCGGACGCGGTCATGCCGACAGCCGGCCTGCGCATGGTTTCATTCATCCATGCTCTGGTGGCCGAATACCATACCTTGCTCTTTCCATCGTCAACTGGTCGCCCCGCCGTCGACTTCCGGCTCTAACCCATTCGACTTGTCTGGACTCATTCCAGTGCGTCGACTTTTCGCGGTTGGCGCACTTTCGCCTTCACTTTGGCCCCGTCGACAACGCTCGGCGAACATGCCCTCACGATCGTCTCTACGAGCGCCTGAAGTTCCTCGCGCTTCTCGCCCGACGATACGTCAAACAGTTCAAACACACCCAGGCCGCGCATTGATTGGACTGGGCGTGCTGCTCGGCAGGTTGAGTTGCGGCGCTGCGAACAGTCCTCAACGCCATGACGCTCTTCTTTTCGGCCGTCTATTTTCTGTTGCTGGCGGGTCTGTACGGCGTGAGCTTCTGGCTGCCGAGTCTGATCCGGCAAGCAGGCATTCACGACACGCTGACGATCAGCTGGCT
>NZ_QBUY01000091.1 GCF_003121405.1 Paraburkholderia sp. C35
GTTCAGCGGCTTTCTTTTGCCTACTTTTCTTTGCCGCGGCAAAGAAAAGTAGGTGCTGCCCCGCACAGGGGCGACGCATGAAGCACCAATACCAAATCGCGGATGCCAGCAAAACCAAAACCAAAACCAAACCCAAAACCAAAACCAAAACCAAAACCAAACCCTCACCCATCCCCACCGACGCAGTCGGCCTCAACGCTGTCCGCGCATCATCCGACGCCCCGCAATACTGCCGCAGCAACGCCACCTCACGCTCATGCACCTCAACGGGAAACCACACAGCGCCCGCGGCGAGCATATACCTCGCACGATGCTGCCCGTTACGAAACGCAACAACGCCTTCATGCTCCAGCCGCAGTAACCCCAGCAACCCCGGCGCACGCCGCGTCGAAATCGTCACATAAGGCATCTGCGGAATCCGCGCGTTGGAAGGATCGAGAAACTCGCGAATACCGCGCACCTTCCCCTGATGCCACTCGTGCACAGGCGGCAACACATAGTCGGTATCGTCGCGGTCGGCACAGGCGAGCAGCTTGCGCGCGTCGACCAGCACGACCTGGTGCCGCGTGCCATCCGTCGTGAAGACGCGCTTCAGCCGCACGTGGCCATAGGGAGGATGCTCGTGCAGCGGAACGATCCAGACTGGCTCGTTGCTGGGAGACGGCGCTGCCGTGGAAGGCGTGGTCGGTAGTTCCATCAATGTGGACATTGGGCGTACTCCATGCGCCGGTGCGTGCGCGCGCCCTGGCTGTTCAAAATTCGCCTAAGCTACGAGGCGATTGTTAAAACCACGTGACTTATCGACAAGCGATTCGCGCTGCATCGCCATCCGGTCGCCACGCATCGTTGCGCAGGCTGTTGCTTGCTGCTTTAGCGGTCGTTTTGCGCGGTTCTTTAGGGTGTCGCCGCACACGTCGCCACTTTTTTTCAGTGCTTGTCTTCCAGTCTAGATGTTGCAGCGTAACTCGCAGCGGAGAAAACGATGGCTAGCGAACAGTTTGGAGAATTCGTGCGAATCGAAACTGCACAAAAAAACCCAACTGCACAGAATCAGCAAGCTGCTCTCCCGCTCGATGCCGTCGCGACGATCGTCATCGACCGGCCGGCGCGTCGCAATGCCATCGATCGTCCGACAGCGGAAGCGCTTTCAGCCGCGTTCCGCCGCTTCGAAGCCAACGACGCATGGCGCGCCGCCGTACTGACGGGCGCCGGCGGCACGTTCTGCGCGGGCGCAGACCTCACTGCCCTACAAGACGACGAGCGGCGCAACGAATTGCACGCCGACGGCAGCGGACCCGGACCGATGGGACCGACGCGCATGATGTTCACCAAACCCGTGATCGCGGCGATTGCAGGTCATGCAGTGGCGGGCGGACTCGAACTCGCCGCGCTGTGCGATCTGCGCGTGGTCGAAGCGGACGCCGTGCTGGGCGTGTTTTGCCGGCGCGTAGGCATTCCGCTGATCGATGGCGGCACGATCCGGCTGCCGCGTCTGATCGGCCAGTCGCGTGCGCTCGATCTGATCCTGACAGGCCGCGCCGTCACCGCCGATGAGGCGCTGGCATTCGGACTCGCCAATCGCGTCGTACCGGCAGGCACGGCGCGCGCCGCTGCCGAGCGGCTTGCAGCCGAACTGGCGGCGTTCCCGCAAGCCGCGTTGCTCGCCGACCGCCGTTCGGTCTACGACAACTCGCCGCTCGACGATCTGCCCGAAGCGCTGCGCCGCGAAGGCGCCGGCGGCTACGCGGCGGTGTTCTCGCAAGGCGTGGCGGGAGCGGCTGCATTCGCTGCGGGAGCGGGCCGTCACGGCACCCGTCTCGATCACAGCCCGGATAAAAATGTCCCTTGAATTAAGGGTTTTTCGATGCGAGATGGGCGCGACATCGCCGGGCAATCGACGAAATACAACAGTGTGCGAAGCAGAACGCACAGTCATATTGATTTAGGTAGAATTCCCTACTGATTTACCCTGACCGGCGCCCGCGCTCTCGTCCCGAAGCGCGCGCAGGCAGCGCGAACGGCCCATTCGCCCGCCGCCGCGATCCTCCCGTGAAAGTCCCATCATGCCTTTGCCCCTGCTTGCCCTTGCCGTCGCCGCGTTCGGAATCGGTACCACCGAATTCGTCATCATGGGGCTGCTACCCGATGTCGCGCGCGACCTGAGCGTGTCGATTCCGGCAGCGGGCATGCTGGTGTCGGCATACGCGCTCGGCGTGACGATCGGCGCACCGATCGTCGCCATCGCGGTGGCGAACATGCCGCGCAAGAAAGCGCTGATGAGCCTGATCGGCATCTTCATTCTCGGCAACCTGCTGTGCGCGATCGCGCCGGGCTACGCGGTGCTGATGGCCGCGCGCATCGTCACGGCGTTCTGCCACGGCGCGTTCTTCGGCATCGGCTCGGTGGTGGCAGCCGGCCTCGTTGCGCCGAACCGCCGCGCGCAGGCCATCGCGCTGATGTTCACCGGCCTCACGCTCGCCAACGTGCTCGGCGTGCCGCTCGGCACCGCGCTCGGCCAGGCCGTCGGCTGGCGCGCAACCTTCTGGGCCGTGACGGGCATCGGCGTGATCGCGGCCATCGCGCTCGCAGTGTGTCTGCCGTCGAAGATCGAGATGCAGAAGGCGAGCCTCGTCCACGAATTCACGGTGCTGAAGAACCCGCAGGTATTGATGGTGCTCGGCACGAGTGTGCTGGCGTCGGCGAGCCTGTTCTCGACCTTCACCTACATCACGCCGATTCTCGAAGACGTCACGGGCTTCACGCCGCACGCGGTCACCATGGTGCTGCTGCTGTTCGGCCTCGGGCTGACGGTGGGCAGCACAATCGGCGGCAAGCTCGCCGACTGGCGCCCGGTGCAGTCGCTGCTGTCGTTCCTGCTGGCTATCGTCGCGATCCTCTCCATCTTCGCGATGACGATGCACAGCGAAATCCCCGCGATGATCACGATTTTCCTGTGGGGCGTGCTCGCGTTCGCGATCGTGCCGCCGCTGCAGATGCTGATCGTCGATCGCGCGAGCAGCGCGCCGAATCTGGCCTCGACGCTCAATCAGGGCGCCTTCAACCTCGGCAATGCAACGGGCGCGTGGCTCGGTGGCATGGCGATCGGCGCCGGCGCCCCGCTCACGTCGCTGCCGTGGGTCGGCGTGCTGACGGCGGCGGCTGCCGTCGCGCTGACGTGGTGGTCGGTGTCGCTCGACCGGCGTCTGCCGGTTGCGGGATAAGCACACGAGGCAACATACTCGAAGCCTGCACCCTGCCATCGCAAGGTGCATCTGACATGCGGGCGGTGTAGCATCTCGCCCGATATGAAAGTCGTCTTCTCCCGTGATTTCCTCGCGCTGATCCTGAGTGTGGCCGTGGTCGGCCTCGGCAGCGGCGCAACGCTCCCTCTCACCGCCCTCGCGCTGACGCAAGCGGGCTACGGCACCGACGTGGTCGGCCTGCTGACGGCCGCGCAGGCGGGCGGCGGGCTGTTCATCGTGCCCGTCGCCGGCTGGATCGCCGCGCGCTGCGGTGGGCGCCACGCGATCATCGGCTCGGTGCTGATCGTCGCCGTGGCCACTGCGCTGATGCAGGTCACCGCCAATCCCTTCGTCTGGGCCGTGCTGCGCATGCTGTGCGGCGCGGCGCTGATGCTGCTCTTCACCATCGGCGAAGCATGGGTCAATCAACTCGCCGACGATGCCTCGCGTGGCCGCGTCGTCGCGATCTATGCGACCAACTTCACGCTGTTCCAGATGGCCGGTCCGGTGCTGGTCAGTCAGATCGCGCAGTTCGAGCATTGGCGCTTTCTGATCTGCGGCGCGATTTTTCTGATCGCGCTGCCCGTGCTGTCGATGATCCGCTCCGCCCCGCACGCGCATGACGAACACGAGCCGCACGGCAGCTGGCGTCACGTCCTGCCGCAAATGCCCGCGCTCGTGATCGGCACTGGCTTTTTCGCGCTGTTCGACACGATCGCGCTATCGCTGATGCCGCTGTTCGCCATGTCGCATGGCATTCCGACGGAAGTCGCGGTGCTGTTCGCATCGGCTTTGCTGCTCGGCGACACGACGATGCAGTTCCCCATCGGCTGGCTCGCGGATCGACTGGGGCGCGAGCGCGTGCATATCGGTTGTGCGGTGCTGGTGGTCGTGCTGCTGCCGCTGCTGCCGTGGGCCGTGCAGCACGCGTGGCTGTGCTGGCCGCTGCTCTACGTGCTCGGCGCGGCGGCGGGCGCGATCTATACGCTGTCGCTGGTGGCGTGCGGCGAGCGCTTTCGCGGCGTGGCGCTGGTGTCGGCGCGTTCGCTGGTCGGCGCGTCGTGGAGTATCGCGAGTTTCGGCGGGCCGTTGAGCGCGGGCGCGTTGATGAAGAGCGTCGGCAACGACGCGATGATCGCCGTGGTGCTCGCGAGTGCGCTCGCGTTTCTCGCGGCGGTGCTGTGGGAGAAGCGGCGCGGCGTAGCGAGCGCGGCGTCCTGATCACAAAAAAACCGCGCGGGTTGCAGCACCCCGCGCGGTTTTCAGTCACATGCGCGTCACGTTCGACATGAACGCGACGCAGCCTGTCACGCTACGGCTTCACTGATGCGCCGGCAAAATCTCGCCGACGCACGTAACAAAGCCCACGCGATAACCCTCGCCCTGCCACCAGCCCACGAGCGTCAGTTCGTCGCCGTCTTCGATGAACGCGCGCGTGCCGCCCTCCTTCAGTTGCAGCGGATTCTTGCCGCTCCAGGTCATCTCGAGCAGGCTGCCGCACGAATCCTCGGTCGGACCGCTGATCGTGCCCGAACCCATCAGATCGCCGACGCGCGTATTGCAGCCCGACACCGTGTGATGCGCTAACTGCTGCGCCATCGTCCAGTACATATGGCGGAAGTTGGTGCGTGAAATCGTCGTCGCTTCCTTGGCGCCTTGCGGCTTGAGCAGCACTTCGAGCGAAATGTCGAACGCATGCTCGCCGCCGTGACGCAGATACTCGAGCGGCTGCGGATCCTGCACCGGCTGCGCGACACGGAACGGTTCGAGCGCATCGAGCGTGACGATCCACGGCGAGATGGTCGTGCCGAAGGTCTTCGCGTTGAACGGCCCGAGCGGCACGTATTCCCATTGCTGGATGTCGCGGGCGCTCCAGTCGTTCAGCAGCACCATGCCGAAAATGTGATTCTCCGCGTCTTCACACGCAATCGGATCGCCAAGCGCATTGCCGCGACCGATGACGAAACCCGTCTCCAGTTCGATATCCAGCTTGCGGCACGCGCCATAAACCGGCCGCTCCTGATCCGGCAACTTCAGCTGGCCATTCGGACGGCGCACAGGCGTGCCGCTCACCACCACGGAAGACGCGCGCCCGTTGTACCCAATCGGAATCTCCGACCAGTTCGGCAGCAGCGCATTCTTCGGATCGCGGAACATCGAACCGACGTTCGTCGCGTGCTCCTTCGACGAATAGAAATCCGTGTAGCCAGGAATCTGCACGGGCAGATGCAGCGCCGCGTGCGACTGGCGGATCAGCGCGCGGTTGCGCAGTTCGGCGTCGTCGCGCAGTGCCGCGTGATCGCGCGACAGCAGCTTGCTCAACTGGATGCGCACGCTGCGCCACGTATCGCGGCCGAGTGCGATGAAATCGTTCAGCGCGTCGCGCACGAACACGCTATCGCCCGCGCCCGATGACGGCACCGTCAGCAGACCCGCGCTTTCAAGCGCGGCCAGATCGACGATGCAGTCGCCAATCGCGACGCCCGCGCGGCGCGTCGTATTCAGCGCGTCGCTGAAAATGCCGAACGGCAGATTCTGGATCGGGAAATCGCAGGACGGTTCGTTAGCCGATTCGACCCAACTTTTGCGCGACGCGTCGAGTGTCGCCTGAAGATCGCTCGATGCGTTCATCGTTGCTCCGGATTGAAGTGTTTCTTGAGACCTTGCCAGCATTCGAAGTAATGCGCCTGCAACTGCGCCGTTTCGAGCGCGAAACGCGTCGGCTTGAGCAGCGTGCGCGTTTCGAACATGAAGGCCATTGTGTTGTCGACCTTGTGCGGCTTGCTGGTGTCGCTATTCGATGCCTTCTCGAAGGTATCGGCATCCGGGCCATGGCCCGACATGCAGTTATGAAGGCTTCCGCCGCCCGGCACAAAGCCTTCCGCCTTCGCGTCGTACGCGCCGTGCACGAGGCCCATGAACTCGCTCGCGACATTGCGATGGAACCAGGGCGGGCGGAACGTATCTTCGGCCGCGAGCCAGCGCGGCGGGAAGACCACGAAGTCGATCGTATCGACGCCCGGCGTGTCGCTCTGCGCCTGCAGCACGAGGAAAATCGACGGGTCCGGGTGGTCGAAGCTGATCGAGCCGATCGTGTTGAAGTGGCGCAGGTCGTACTTGTACGGCGCATAGTTGCCGTGCCACGCGACCACGTCGAGCGGCGAATGGCCGATGTCCGCGCGCCACAGATGGCCGTTGAGTTTCGCGACCAGTTCGAAATCGCCTTCGCGATCTTCGTACGCGGCGTGCGGCGTCAGGAAATCGCGCGGATTCGCGAGACCGTTCGAGCCGATCGGCCCGAGATCCGGCAAGCGCAACTGCGCGCCAAAGTTCTCGCAGATATAACCGCTCGCCTTGCCGTCTGGCAGCGACACGGAAAACCGCACGCCGCGCGGAATCACCGCGATCTCAAACGGCTCGACATCCAGCTTGCCCAGTTCCGTGAAGATCGCCAGACGCCCGGCCTGCGGCACGATCAGCAGTTCGCCGTCGGCGTTGTAGAAGAAGCGGTCCTGCATCGACTGGTTGGCCGCATACACGTGAATCGCGCAACCGTTCATCGCTTCCGCCGCGCCGTTGCCCGCCATCGTCACCCAGCCGTCGATGAAATCCGTCGGTTCGGACGGCATCGGCAGCGGATCCCAGCGCAGCTGGTTGGGCGGTGTCGGCGGCACGTCGGCGAAATTCGCGACCAGCTTGTGCGACGGCAGCGCCGTGAACGGCTGATGCACGGCCGCCGGACGGATGCGGTACAGCCACGAACGGCGGTTATGGCCGCGCGGCGCCGTGAATGCCGTGCCCGACAACTGCTCGGCGTACAGGCCATACGGTGCACGCTGCGGCGAGTTGCGGCCTTGCGGCAGCGCGCCGGGCAAGGCCTCGGTGGCAAATTCGTTGGCGAAACCGGACTGATAGCCCGGCTGGATTTCGCGTCTTGTGGATGATTCCATGCAAAGTCTCCGATGAATCTCAAACGGTCTGCGCTTTGGCCGGACCGCCACGCTGCCGGGTGGCGACGGCGAGCGTCAGCACCAGCGCGGCGGAACACAGCACGGGCAAGGCGGCAGCGTGGAACAGCTGCGCGTTGCTCCAGTTGAGCGCAATCAGTTGCCCGCCGACCAGCGGTCCGATCACCGAGCCGATCCGGCCAATGCCGAGGCTCCAGCCGATGCCCGTCGAGCGCAAGGTAGTGGGATAGAAATGTCCGGCGAGCGCGTTCACAGCCGGCTGCCCGCCGACGATGCAGAAGCCGCCCGCGAATACCGCAACCAGCAGCCACGCGAGCGCATGCGATACCGCGCCGATGGCGCCGACGCTCACCGCGCCCAGCGCGAAGCAGGCGAACAGCACGCGCACAAAACCAAATCTCTCGATGAACCAGCCGAGCAGCAGCGTGCCGATCACGCCGCCCGTCTGCAGCACCGTGCCGACGATCACGGCCGTGGACGGCGAATAGCCGGCGTCGCGCATCACGGTCGGCAGCCAGTTCGACAGGAAGTACAGGTCGATCAGATTCATGAAGCTGATGCCCCACAGGATCAGCGTGACGGGCGCACGTCCAGCGCGGAACAGTTCGGCAACGGGTGCGCCGCCATCGGCTTTTTCGCGCACGACGAGACGCGTGCCGGGACCGACGTTCAACGACGGATCGAACTTCGCCAGCCATTGCCGCGCGCGTTCGTCACGGCCCTTCAGCACGAGGAACTGCAGCGATTCGGGCAGTGCCATGAGCATCGCGAAGCCCAGCACGAGCGGCACCGCGCCGCCGACCCAGAATACCGCGCGCCAGCCATACGCGGGAATCAGCGCGGCGCTGATGAAGCCGCCGATGGCCGCGCCCAGCGTGAAGCCGCACGACACCAGCATCATCCGTTTGACGCGGTGGGCGGGCGTCGAGAACTCGCCGACCAGCGCCATTGCGTTCGGCATGATGCAGCCGAGACCCAGCCCGGTGATGAAGCGCAGCGCGATCAGCGCGGGAATGGTCGACGCGAACGGCGTGGCGAGCATCGCCAGCGCAAAGAAGAACGTCGAGCCGATCAGCACGGGACGCCGCCCGATCCGGTCCGCCAGCACCGACAAGCCGAGCGCGCCAAGCAGCATGCCGAACAGGCTGGCACTGAACACCGGACCGAGCGCCGCTTTCGATACCTGCCATTCGCCGATCACGCTCGGCGCGACGTAGCCCATCGCCTGCGCATCGAATCCGTCGATCACCAGACACAGCGCGCACAGCACGAGCAGCATCAGCTGGAATGCGGGCCGGTGCGCGTTGGCCAGCGCGCTCTCGACTTCGATCACATCGGCGGAATGGAGGGAATCGCTCATCTTCGCTTCCTGCATAACGAGGGAAAGGCTGCACGCGAGACGAAGCGACACGCATCGGCTAACCGACCGCTGTCGCCGCATCCCATCCCGGCAGCATGAATTTACGAATAGTAAAACAGATTATGATTAGTGAAATTAACGTAAACCCTCGGTTGAACAGGGATCGCCACACGAATGGCGAAATCCATATCAGTATTTGGTGCATGAAAGGGCGGCGGCCGCTGCTACCATCGAGTCGTGCGGCCTCTGCCGCGATCCCCCTCCGCTCTCCACGCATTCATGATTCCGTTGACCATTTCCGAACTCGTCGAACGCGCTTCCACTCACCCGTTTCTCGGCGAGCATCTGAGGATGGGCAGCGGCGCACGCAGCGGCGAGGCGATTGCCACTTACGGCGACGTCGAGCTGGGCAGCAGTTACGAGCCGATCTTCGACATCACGGTGCATGCGCTCGCGCAGTCGCTGTCGTCGTCGCCGGACAGTGCGGACCGTTTCGGCGATGAACTCGGCGTCCAGGCGATCACGCAGCTGGTCGACGGCACGCCGCTAGACAGCTTCGATCCGTTCGATCACGTCCCCGACGATCAGCAACTGGTCGCGCTCGACCGCATGTCGCGCGCGATGCACGCGATCAATTTCTTCGGTCCGCAGCGGCACGGCCTGCTGTTCCTGCGCGTGCACGAGCGCCTGCTGAAAAGCGTGCGCTACGATCACGGCAGACATTTCTCGGCTGTGCTGATGTCGTTTGGGTTGAATCCGTCGCGGGTCGTGATCGAGCTGCCGCCGGCAGCCGTCGCGCATAAGACGTTTCTTGGCTATCTGACCAAGAGCTATCAGCACTATGGATTCAAGGTCGCGGGGAATCTGCCCAATGCAGGACAGATCCTGTCCGTGTCGGAGATGGCAAGACTGGATTTCGTGAAGATGGACGCCGCGTCGGCGTTGCGCGATTCGATGGTGAAGCCGTTGGTCAGCTATGCGAATCGGCTAAAAATTCCGTTGATCTTCAATCGCGTGACAACGGAAGCGCAGTTCGATGCGCTTCAGCAATACGACGTGCGCTTCGTGCAGGGATCCTTGTTCGTCGTGCACGAGAACCGGACGGCCTGAGACTCCTTATGGGCTGTCGCCCAGGCGACGCGCCAGCGCTTTGAGACGCGGCGCGACGCGCTCCCTGAACACGCTCTCCCCCATCGACGACGCCGGGCCGCTGCAGCTCAGCACCAGCAGACGCCCGTCGCGCGGATCGCTGAACGGCACGGCGACGGCGTTCACATCGTCGTGCCAGTCGCGGAACGAATAGCAGCAGCCTTCTTCTGCGTAAGTCCCGATTTCCTTTTGCGCCTGCGCGACCAGTTCGTCGCCTTCATCGCCGGCTGCCCGTTGCAGTTCGACGAGCAGCGCGGTACGCACGTCGGCGGGCTGGACGGCGAGATACGCGCGGCCCATCGAGCTTGTCAGCATCGACAGTTTCGAGCCGGAGGCAAGGCCGAGCGTGAGGGCCGTCTCGCTGCGGATCGTCTCCAGATAGATCATGTCGAGTCCGTCGCGGCATCCAAGCGACACGGCCGCGCCGACCTCGCGCGCGAAGTTGCGCATGTGCGGGCGCGCGAGTTCGAGCGTATCGGTGCCCGACAGCAGCGCGAAACCGAGCGACAGCACGCCCGCGTCGAGCGCGTACTTGCCGAGCGTTTCGTCGAAGCGCAGATAGCCGAGCACGGTGAGCGTGTACGCGAGCCGGTTCACCGTCGCTTTCGGCAAGCCCGTGCGCTCGACGAAATCGCGATTGCCAAGCAAGGTCTCGCCCGGCCGGAACGCGCGCAGCAGATCCAGACCGCGCGCCAGCGCGACGACGAACTTGCGCTCGTCGACGGGTTCGGACACACCCGCCGAGACGGATGTTGGGGAAGTTGTGGATGCAGGTTTGGACATGGGGTGCTACACTCAACCGTCGTTTTGCAAAACATTGTTTCGCAGAGCGGAACTCAAGTCAAGTGTGAGACCGGATCGAGGCACGACATGCCCTATGCCGGTCGGTATAGGAGATACGTCCATGGCAGCCGCCGCACAGTTCAATTGGGAAGATCCGCTGCTCCTGAACCAGCAGCTCACGGAAGAAGAACGCATGGTGCGCGACGCCGCGCAGGCGTACGCGCAGGACAAGCTCGCGCCGCGCGTGCTCGAAGCATTCCGTCACGAGAAGACGGACGCGACGATCTTTCGCGAAATGGGCGAACTGGGCCTGCTCGGCCCGACCATTCCCGAGCAGTACGGCGGCCCCGGCCTCAACTACGTCAGCTACGGGCTGATCGCGCGCGAAGTGGAACGCGTCGATTCGGGCTATCGCTCGATGATGTCGGTACAGTCGTCGCTGGTGATGGTCCCGATCTTCGAATTCGGCTCCGACGCGCAGAAAGACAAGTATCTGCCGAAGCTCGCTTCAGGCGAATGGATCGGCTGCTTCGGGCTGACCGAGCCGAACCACGGCTCCGATCCGGGCAGCATGGTCACGCGGGCGAAGAAGGTTGACGGCGGCTATTCGCTGTCGGGTTCGAAGATGTGGATCACCAACTCGCCGATCGCGGACGTGTTCGTCGTGTGGGCGCAGCTCGACACCGACGGCAAGGACGAGATTCGCGGCTTCATTCTCGAGAAAGGCTGGAAGGGCTTGAGCGCGCCGGCGATCCACGGCAAGGTCGGCCTGCGTGCGTCGATCACCGGCGAGATCGTGCTCGATGAAGTGTTCGTGCCGGAAGAAAACCTGATGCCGGGCGTAAAGGGCTTGCGTGGTCCGTTCACCTGCCTGAACTCGGCGCGCTATGGCATTGCATGGGGCGCGCTCGGCGCCGCGGAAGCGTGCTGGCACACCGCGCGTCAGTACACGCTCGACCGCAAGCAGTTCGGCCGTCCGCTCGCCGCGAACCAGCTGATCCAGAAAAACCTCGCCGACATGCAGACGGAAATCACGCTCGGCCTGCAAGGCGTGCTGCGTTTGGGCCGCATGAAAGACGAAGGCACGGCCGCCGTCGAAATCACATCGATCATGAAGCGCAATTCGTGCGGCAAGTCGCTCGACATCGCGCGCATGGCGCGTGACATGCTGGGCGGCAACGGCATTTCGGACGAGTTCGGCGTGGCGCGGCATCTGGTGAATCTGGAAGTCGTGAACACGTACGAAGGCACGCACGATATTCACGCGCTGATTCTCGGACGCGCGCAAACGGGGATTCAGGCGTTCTTCTGACGCGCTCAGGTTCACGCCACAAAAAAGCCCGCGTTCGTGAGAACACGGGCTTTTTGTTTGCGCCAGATACGCCGTAAAAGCTTACTTGTTCGGCTGCGGCGTCATGCGCAGATACGGACGCAGCGCCTTGTAGCCCTTCGGGAACTTGCGCTTGATCTCTTCCTCGTCCTTCAGCGACGGCACGATGACCACATCGTCGCCATGCTTCCAGTTGCCGGGCGTCGCGACCTGATAGTTGTCCGTCAGTTGCAGCGAGTCGATCACGCGCAGCACTTCGTCGAAATTTCGGCCCGTGCTCGCCGGATACGTGATGATCAGGCGAACCTTCTTGCTCGGATCGATGATGAAAAGCGAGCGGACCGTCAACGTGGCGTTCGCATTCGGGTGGATCATGTCGTACAGTTCCGACACCTTGCGGTCGCCGTCAGCGAGAATCGGGAAGCCGACGCTCGCAGCCTGCGTCTCGTTGATGTCCTTGATCCATTCGCTGTGCGATTCCTTGCTGTCGACGGACAATGCGATCGTCTTCACGTTGCGCTTCTCGAACTCGCTCGCGAGCTTCGCGGTCAGACCGAGTTCCGTCGTGCAGACAGGCGTGAAGTCGGCCGGGTGCGAGAACAGGACGCCCCAGCTGTCGCCCAGCCATTCGTGGAACCTGATACGGCCAATGCTCGACTCCTGCTCGAAATCGGGTGCGACATCGCCAAGACGTAGACTCATGGTGCAGCTCCTTGAAGTTGTTCGAATGATTCGGATTCGCCCGTCCGCCGGACGAGGGGTTCAAATTAGAGCATACGGGACGAGGCCGTGCACCTCTAACGAACATTGGCAGCAACGCTTATCTGGTTTTGTAATTTTCTCGCCGATGTACGAAACTTAACGGGACAGATCAACTCCATCAAACGATGGCGTGCTCTGCAATACAGGGAGCGGGACAGGTCGGAGCAGGCAAGATGAAACGTCTGTGACGTTCGGGAACGCTTCATGCGACCGCGTTCAGATAACTGCGTGCACTGCGCGCAGCCCATGAGCGCACGGTCGGTCGTAAGGTCTGCTGGCTCGCCAGCGGACGTTTCTTTGGTTTACGATTCACGCGTTACGTGCACGAAGGGAGCAGTCAATGTCGGAAGTCAACAAGGAGAGATTGATGTCGGATATCAAAACCGTACTCGCAGACGCGGAAGATCTGCTGAAGCAGGCCGCGAGCGCCACGGGCGAACGCGCTTCTGAGCTGCGCGAGACGGCGCTCTCGCGTCTCAAGCAGGCGAAGGAAAAGGCAGCCGACGTGCAGGTCGTGGTGGTCGAGAAAGGCAAAAAGGCCGCTCGCGCCACCGACGATTACGTCCACGAACATCCGTGGGCATCGATCGGCATTGCAGCCGGTGTCGGCGTGCTGGTCGGCTTGCTCATCAACCGCAAGTAACGCGGCAGTTGACGGAGCAGCAAGCAGACGCAACAAGCAACGCGCGTGAAGCCGCCGGCTGCGTAGCACAGCGGCCGGTTCGCTTCGCTGACAAGCGGACGGGCGCGCGCGCCCTGTCCGCGCCTTCTTCGCGCACCCTCGCGCGCAACACGCTTAAGCCATGATCGATACACAAACGCAGAGCGGGGACCGCGGGCCATTGCGGCGCATTCTCAGTTCGTTCTTTTCGATCCTGCAAACGCGGCTCGAACTGATCGGCATCGAGCTGGCCGAAGAAAAAGACCGGCTGCTGATGGTGCTGTTCATGGGCCTCGCCGCCATGATGCTGGCGACGATGGCGCTCATCGCGCTGACCGCGCTGGTCGCGATTGCGTTCTGGGACACTTACCGCTGGCAGGCACTGGCAGGCATCACGATCGTCTATGCAGTCGCGGCCATCGGCTGTGCGCTGCGCGCGCGCAGCGGTTTGCGCAATGCGCCGATGATCTTCGAAGCCACGCTCAACGAGTTCGAGAAAGATCGCGAGATCTTCCGTAAGCGCTGAACACTGCGCACCTGTTGCCGCCATCTATTCCGCCTACCGATTCCGATCAAAGCGATTCTATGAGCCAGGTCCATTCCGATAACGCCTATCGCAGCCGCCGACCGACCGCCAAAGATCTGAGCGCGCCGCATCTGCGCGCCTTGCGCAAGGAACTGCTGATCGTGCGCGCGGACGTCGAACGCATGGAACTCGCACAGGCCACCCTCGAACTGCGCAGCGCCGTCACGCATTTCAGCTGGCTCAAGTTCATCGTGCCGGGTTTTGCTGGCTCGATGCCGTGGGCACGCAAGCGCGGCGTTGCTGCGGGCGGGATCGGCGCGCTGCTGAAGGAGTATCCGCTGATCAGTTCGATCGCTTCGCTGGTGCTCGCCAAACCGATCCGCAACACCGTGTTCGCGACCGCAAAGCCGGTGTTCAAGTGGGGCAGCGTCGGCCTCGCCGCGTGGGAGGCGTATCGGATCTACCAGCAGGTGAAGCGCGAGTCGGGCAAGACTACGGGTTCGACTGCCGCCGTAAGATCCGATGATGCCGATATGAGTCCGCCCTGATCGGGCCTCAAATCGTTTTCTTTCATCACATCGCTCTTTCATCATCTATCGCGCGCTCCAGCAATCGTCGGAGTCGGTGCTTGCCGGGCCGCGGTTGGACTTTGCGCCCGTCGCGTCGAGTATGAAGGTGCCGCATAAGTCGTCGGCCATCGGGCCGCTGTCCAGCGGCTGCGCTTCCAGCGCATAGCCACCGTTCGAATCGTCGGCGGGCAAGATTCGCAGCCGATAGACCGCCCTTCCTCCTTGCGGCGCCTGATCGAGACCGGATGGTAACGACGCACCGTCCACATGAGCAGCCGACTCGGCAAACTGCGCCGCGCGATAAAGCGCCGACGCTGCATCCGTTCTGTGCGCTTTCGCGATATGGCTGCGATAGGACGGAATCGCGAATGCAGCAAGTGTTGCCGCGATCGCCAGCGCGACGATCAGTTCGAGCAGCGAAAACGCGAGCGTGCCAGGTTTCGTGAGGACGTGCATTGCTTATCTGTTTCCTCAGAATGGGCGCGCAGTAACGCGACGCCAATGCTTTTCGACCTTACCGCCGTCAATCACCATCTGCAGTTGCAGCCACGCCTGCGAATCCACATTGCGGCCGTAGCCTCGCGCGGTGATGAGAAAGGCCTGTTTGTTCACGCGGTTCGTCAGTTGCCAGCTTTCGATCAGGCACTGCGGCGCGCGAAACGATAGCGTTGCAGGCCACGATGCAAAGGCTGCAACCGCATTGGATTCGAACGTCGCCTGCGACTTCCAGCCGGTGGGTTCGCTGTTCACAACCGTCATGCTCACGAGTGCGCCGCCGATCACGCCGCGTGCACATGTCGTCAGCGCAGCATCTGCTGCGTGCAGCGCGATCAGATGATCAGCCATGCCTGCTGCGTTTCGCGCGGCAACCACTGTCTGCTCGAACCATGCTGCCGACGTCGCGAGCATCATCGCTGCAATCAGCAGCACGACGGGCAGCGCGATGCCCTGTTCACGGATATGCGGATGCCGACGTCGGTGCTGTCTGCCATGCGCAGTCGTCATGTCGTCGATACCTCGCTATTGCGTATAGCAACGCGCCGCCAGAATGCACGTCTCACGCGCGCGTCGCTGCCGATCGTCGAAACGCCGTCGCAATCGACATAGCGCGTCGGCGCCGTCTGGGGTGCGCCGCGCACGAGCACGCACACATCGACGGCGACTACGCTCGCCCATTGCGCGGGCGCAAGCGCCGCGGCATCGACCGCCGATGTCCCACCAGTCAGCCAATACCGCAACCGCACGCGCTCGACGCCCTCCACAAGCGGCTGCGACGAGTTGGCCTTGCCGCTGCCTTCGCAGTAGAGTTCGGGCTCGCCCGTCGCTCCACTCGTTTTGGCGTAGAAGCGGTTCACGATGGCCACGCCGGGCGCGTCCGCATCCGCTTTTGTCACGCCCTGCCCGAGGCAATCCGTCGCGAGGCCCGCGGTGGACAGCCATGTCGATACGCCATCGGCAACGTAGCGGACCGCGACGCCATCCGAATGTGTCGCCAGCGATTCGCACGTGAGCGTGTCGTCCGCGCCGACTGGCCTGCCGCCCGAGCAACCGAACAGCGCGGGCCTGGACACAAACGAAGCGGGCATATCGGCGGGAACGAAGCCCGCCATCTGCAACTGCTCGCCGATCAACGTCAGCGCAGTCATCGCTGCATCGTTGATCTGCGCCGTGTCGGCGGATTGCGTGAAGGCGATTCGCTGCGAGTGATACAGCGATACCGCGCTCGCGGTGACGATCAGGCCGAGCGCCATCGCGATCGTCATTTCGAGCAGCGTGTGGCCGATCCATGCGTGCGCGTCGCGTGCAGGGACGAACAGAAAAACTCGCGGCTTCATCGGGAAAACGCCACGACGACGCATTGCACACCGTTCGGCACATCGGCCTCACCGCAAGGCGCGGGCGAGTCGATCATATCGGCGGGGTTCGACGTGTTGCGCGGCATGCTGTCCTGCCACGCCCACGTCACGCGCGCGAGCGACACGTCGGCGCCGCTGATGCTGGCATCGCCCTTGGGCAGCAGACTCGCGGCGCGCAGCTTCCATTGATTCAGCGCGGCGTCGTTGGGATTCGGCGCGCGCGCTGCCTCGGCAATCGCATCGGCAACGAGCGCAGCCTGCTCGCGATAGGACGCCGCTCGCGCACTGCGCGCAATCGATAGCTGCAGGGCAATCAGACCTAGCACGGTGACAGCCGTCACCCCCACTGCGATCAGCACTTCGATCAACGATTGACCACGTTGCAAGGGAATATAAGCGCGCGTCATGCCGTCGCTCCGCATGCGCCATCGACGATACGCGCCCGTCCACCCGCTGCGATACGGATGCAGCGCCGCCAGTCCTTGCCTTGCGTCGCCTTCGACTCGACACGCGGGCCAATATCGAAGCTGCGAAAACTGCCGTTGGCCTGACCGGCTGGCGGCGTGAAGGTGAGATTGGTGAGCGCTCCGACAACACTGACGGACGCGAGATCCGGCTGTACACGCAGCGGAACGAAACCGCCTGATCGTTCGATCATCACGGCCCATCCACACGACCAGTCGATCACGCCCGTTTTGCACGGTTGCCCCGAAGCGAGACAGTGATGTGCTGCATCGACCCGGCACAGTGTGACACGCGCACCGCGCCGCAACGCCTCACCGCGTGCGTAACTGAGCGTGGACAACAGCGCACGTGCGCGCGCGTCGACCTGATCCCGCATACGCCACGCGGCAAACGAGGGTACCGTCAACGTCGCGACGATCGCCAGCAACGTCACCACGACCAGTGTTTCGAACAGCGTGAACG
The DNA here is from genome assembly GCF_003121405.1 of Paraburkholderia sp. C35. Classification (GTDB taxonomy): domain Bacteria; phylum Pseudomonadota; class Gammaproteobacteria; order Burkholderiales; family Burkholderiaceae; genus Paraburkholderia. Next base: position 17,134 of record NZ_QBUY01000091.1, read on the forward strand.
CGCGGCACGTGCGCCGCGTATGAACATCCCGTTTCATTAGCATTCCTCGATTTGAACCAAGAATGCGATGACTCTACGGGTGCGCGGCAACGCCCACAATTAGCCGGATGGCCAGGTGGCGGACGCACGAATCCCTGCACGAGAATGCCCGTGCATCAGATGAATTCGTGGGAAAACTTCAGGGAGAAAAAATGCGGAAGCGCGAACAATCAGCGCTTGCGAGCAGGCTTCGCGGGTGCGGCCGGAGCGTTCATCCGGCGGAATTCTTCGATGACGTCTTCGAACTCGGAGACATCTTCGAAACGCCGGTAGACGGAGGCGAAGCGCACGTACGCAATGGTGTCGAGCGCGCGCAACTCGTTCATCACGAGCTCGCCCAGCTTTTCACTGCGCACTTCGCGCTCGCCGCTACCGAGCAGTTGATATTCGATGCGCGACGCGGCGGCATCCACCGCGTCGGCTGCAACGGGACGCTTGCGCAGCGCCAGTTGCATGCTCGCAACAATCTTGCGGCGATCGAATTCCGTGCGGCTGCCGTCCTTCTTCACCACCGAGGGCAACGCCAGCTCGACCCGCTCGTACGTCGTGAAACGCTTGTCGCAGGCCGGGCAGCGGCGGCGGCGCCGGATCGCGGCGCCGTCTTCGGACACACGCGAATCGACGACCTGCGTGTCGTCGTGCCGGCAGAAGGGGCAGCGCATGGCGGCTTAGCGGTAGACCGGGAAACGTTGCGTCAGCTCGGCAACCTGGGCGCGCACGCGCTCGATGGTGGCCGTGTCTTCCGGGTTGTCCAGCACGTCGGCGATCAGGTTGCCGACCTGCTCGGCTTCCTTCGGGCCGAAGCCACGCGTCGTCATTGCCGGCGAGCCCAGACGCACACCGCTCGTCACGAACGGCTTTTCCGGATCGTTCGGGATCGCGTTCTTGTTCACGGTGATATGCGCCGCGCCCAGTGCTGCTTCCGCTGCCTTGCCCGTGATCTTCTTCGCGCGCAGGTCGACCAGCATCACGTGGCTTTCCGTACGGCCCGACACGATACGCAGACCGCGCTTGACGAGCGTTTCAGCCAGCACGCGTGCGTTCTCGACGACGCGTTGCTGATAGTCCTTGAATTCTGGAGCGAGCGCTTCCTTGAACGCGACAGCCTTGCCGGCGATCACGTGCATCAGCGGACCGCCCTGGATGCCCGGGAAAATCGCCGAGTTGATCTGCTTTTCGAACTCCGCCTTCATCAGGATCACGCCGCCGCGCGGGCCGCGCAGGCTCTTGTGCGTGGTGGTCGTGACGAAATCGGCGAACGGCACCGGGTTCGGGTACACGCCCGCGGCGATCAGACCGGCGTAGTGAGCCATGTCGACCATCAGATACGCGCCGACCGACTTCGCGATCTTCGACAGACGTTCGAAGTCGATGCGCAGCGAGAACGCCGATGCGCCCGCGACGATGATCTTCGGCTTGTGTTCCTGAGCGAGTTTCTCAGCGGCTTCGTAGTCGATGTCTTCGGCTTCGTTCAGGCCGTAGCTGACCACGTTGAACCACTTGCCCGACATGTTGACGGGCGAGCCGTGCGTCAAATGGCCGCCGTGCGCGAGGCTCATGCCCATGATCGTGTCGCCCGGCTTGAGCATGGCGAAGAACACGCCCTGGTTGGCCTGCGAACCCGAGTTCGGCTGGACGTTCGCGGCTTCGGCGCCGAACAGCTGCTTCACACGGTCGATGGCGAGCTGCTCGACCACGTCGACGTATTCGCAACCGCCGTAGTAGCGCTTGCCGGGGTAGCCTTCGGCGTACTTGTTGGTGAGCTGCGAGCCCTGTGCGGCCATCACGGCCGGGCTCGTGTAGTTTTCCGACGCGATCAGTTCGATGTGCTCTTCCTGACGGCGGTTTTCGTCCTGGATGGCGTTCCAGATTTCCGGATCGACGTTGGCGATGGTGCTTTGGGCTCTGTCAAACATGCTGGTTCCGTTATGTGTGTTCAGGTTGACCGGATCGTGCGCAGGTCGTGTGCCGGATGCGTATTGGGTACGCAGCACTGCTGGCCACTGCTGATGGTGGGAGCCTTGACGTGGCGTATGAAGGAGGTGCCGCACACGCGAGTCAGGACAACCACCGGCAGCGCAAACGACGGCGCGCGCGAAACATGGCTGCCCAGGCGAACGGCAAAACGGCACCCTGCGCTTCACGGTGGGACGCTCCACCTTGAACCCGTCAGGCTTGACAGCATGGGGTTCTATCGCCAGTCACGCAGGGATGAGCGCGTTAGTTTATTGGAACCGGGTCGAATAGGCAACCGGACGCACGGGCGCGCCCTGCCCGCCGCTGGAAGCCCCGTCCTTACTGGGCTGAGGGCGCCCTGTGACGCGCCCGAACGCGCCTTCGCGCGGCGGGGTCATTCTTGCCGCATCGCGCCATTGGAAGTAGGCTTGTGGCCTTTCTCCACCGACCAGGGAACAGCAATGATCGTGTTCGTCACCGGGGCGTCCGCCGGCTTCGGCGCCGCTATCGCCCGTGCTTTTGTGAAAGGCGGCCATCGCGTCGTCGCGACCGCGCGCCGCAAGGACCGCCTGCAGGCACTCGCCGACGAGCTCGGCGACAACCTGCTGCCGTTCGAACTCGACGTGCGTGACCGCGCCGCCGTCGAGGCCGTACCCGCCGCCCTGCCCGCCGACTTCGCCGCCGTCGACGTGCTGGTCAACAACGCCGGCCTCGCGCTTGGCCTCGAACCGGCGCAGCGCGCCGAGCTCGACGACTGGACGACGATGATCGACACCAACTGCACGGGCCTCGTGCAGGTCACGCGCGCGTTCCTGCCGGGCATGATCGAGCGCAGCCGCGGACATGTGTTCAATCTCGGCTCGGTCGCGGGGATGTACCCGTATCCGGGCGGCAACGTGTACGGCGCAACCAAGGCATTCGTGCGTCAGTTCAGCCTGAATCTGCGCGCCGACCTGCATGGCACGCCCGTTCGCGTGACAGACATCGAGCCGGGCCTGTGCGGCGGCACCGAGTTTTCGAACGTACGTTTCCGTGGCGACGACGAAAAAGCGGCGAACGTGTATCAGAACGTCCAGCCGCTCACGGCCGAAGACATCGCCGATTCGATCTACTGGATCGCGACGCGCCCCGCGCACGTCAACATCAATACGATCGAGCTGATGCCTGTCGCGCAGTCGTTTGCCGGGCTGAACATTCACCGGGGCTAGGCGTCGCGGGCGCGCCGCGCTGACCTGGATCGCCGGATCAGGATGCGGCGCGCGTCGCCCGGCACGAACCCGTGTGAACACGAATGTGCCTAAAAATGCGGCGCGCTTTTGCATTCCGGTAAAATGCGCGCCATGAATATGTCTGATAGTCAGTCTGGCGCGGAAATCGGCTTCATCTGGCCGATTCGCGTGTATTACGAAGACACCGACGCCGGCGGCATCGTGTTTTACGCGAACTACCTGAAGTTTTTCGAGCGTGCGCGCACCGAATGGCTGCGCGCGTGCGGCGTCGATCAGCGCAGGCTGGCTGAAGAGACGGGCGCGCTGTTCGTCGTGCGCAGTACGGCACTCGACTATCGCGCGCCGGCGCGGCTCGACGACATGCTGCGCATCGTCAGCCGGATCGAGCGGCTTGGCCGCGCGTCGGTCGATTTCGTTCAGGAAGCCTGGCGCGACGACACGCTGCTGGCAACGGGCACGATCCGCGTCGGCTGTGTCGATTCGGCATCGATGAAGCCGGCCGCCATTCCTCCGCCAGTTCATGCCGCGTTGCGGCGCGAACCGGGCTCAAACGGCGCCAGCGTGTCAACGGCAGGTATTTAAGTGCCGTTGTTACCTGGACAGTGAACTCGTAACGGTCACAACAAGACCAAGCATGGTTCGGCGAAGTACTTGCCGAAGCTTCCGGTTTGCCAACTGATTGCCTACCGAACGCTTCGATTCGACTTGCAGCCGGACGCCCCACCCGGGACGTTACAACGAACCTCTATGAACACTACACAAGATCTGTCGATCATTTCCCTTGTTCTCAACGCGAGTCTGCTCGCGCAGGCGGTGATGGCGCTGCTGTTGCTGCTGTCGCTGATGTCGTGGACTTTCATCTTCCGCAAGTGGTTTGCGATCCGTCGCGCGCGGGCGCAGACTGAGCGTTTCGAACGCGATTTCTGGTCGGGCGGCGACCTGCAGGCGCTGTATCAAAGCGCCGCGAACAACCGCCACACCATCGGCGCGCTCGAACGTATTTTCGAGTCGGGCATGCGTGAATTCCTGAAGGGCAAGGAAAAGCGGATCAACGATCCGGGCGCGATTCTCGACGGCGCGCGTCGCGCCATGCGCGCTGCGTTCCAGCGTGAAATGGACGTGCTCGAAGCGAATCTCGCGTTTCTCGCGTCGGTCGGTTCGGTCAGCCCGTATATCGGTCTGTTCGGCACGGTGTGGGGGATCATGAACGCATTCCGCGGCCTCGCAAACGTCCAGCAGGCTACGCTTGCGAACGTCGCGCCCGGCATTGCCGAAGCGCTGACGGCAACGGCCATCGGCCTGTTCGCCGCGATTCCCGCCGTGGTCGCGTACAACCGCTACGCACACGATATCGATCGCCTCGCGATCCGCTTCGAAACCTTCATCGAAGAGTTCTCGAACATCCTGCAACGCCAGGCCCATTAAGGAGTCCACGATGGCCGGTTCAGCCCGTTCCAGCATGCGCGGCAGCCGCTCGCGCCGCGCGATGGCCGACATCAACGTCGTGCCTTACATCGACGTGATGCTCGTGCTGCTCGTGATCTTCATGGTGACGGCGCCGCTCGTCGCACCGTCGATCGTGAATCTGCCGACTGTCGGCGGCGCCGCGCCGCAACAGCAGACGCCGCCCGTCGTCGTCAACATCAAGGCGGACGGCAACATGAGCGTCAAGTACACGGACGACTCGGGCGCGACCCAGCAGGAGACGATGACGCAGGCCGATCTGCGCAGCTTCGTCACCGACCGTCAGGCCTCGCATCCTGACCAGCCCGTCGTGATCGCCGCGGACAAAACCGTCAAGTACGAAGTCGTGATGAACGTGATGTCCGACCTGAAGGCTCGTGGCGTCAAGCGCGTTGGATTGCTCGTCAAATCGCAATGACCCGCCAGAAAAACGCCTATCCGCTTCGACCGCCGCGCGAGCGCGGCACGTGGCGCGCGTGCGCGCTCGCCGCGCTGATGCACGTGTTGCTGGGCTTCTTCCTGTATCACGGCATCCATTGGCAGAACAGCACGCCCGCGGGCGCCGAAGCCGAGTTGTGGACGGAAGTACCCGACGTGCCGACGCCCCGCCCTGTCCCACCGCCGCCGCCCGCTCCCGTACGACCCGCGCCGCAGGTGAGCGACGAACAGGCCGACATCGCGCTGCAGGAAAAGAAGCGTAAACAACAGGAAGCGCAGCGTCAGGCCGAGCTTGCCGAGCAGCAGCGTCAGCAGAAGCTGCAGGCTCAGCAGGAAGCCGAGGCGAAGCGCCAGCAGCAGCTTGCCGCTGATCAGGCCGCTGCGGCAGCAGCCGCTGCAAAGCAAAAGCAGCAACAGCAGCAGGCGGACAAGCTCAAGCAGCAGCAACTCGCCCAGCAGAAGCAGGACCAGTTGAAGAAGCAGCAGGAAGAGCAGCAGAAGGAACAGGAAGCGAAGCAGGCGCAAGCCGAAGCGCAGGCCAAGGCTGACGCGGCGAAGGCCGCGAAGGCCAAGGCTGCCGCACACGCCCAGGCGCAGGCCGAAGCCGCGAAGAAGCTCGACGCGGAACGCCGTCAACGTCTTGCGGCCATGCAGGGTATGGCAGGCGGTGAAGGCGCGACGGGCAACGGTCTCGCGAAGAGCGGCACGGGCACGGGTTCGGGTGGCAATGCAGCGTCGCCGGGCTACGCGGAGAAAGTCCAGCGCCGCGTGAGGCCGAATATCGTCTGGTCGGGCGATACGTCGGGCCTGCAAACCGTGGTCGCCGTGCGTTGTTCGCCGACAGGCACCCTGCTGAGCGCGACGATCGTCAGCAGCAGCGGCAACCAGGCGTGGGATGACGCCGCGTTGCGCGCGGTCCAGCGCTCGGATCCGATGCCGCAGGATATCGACGGTAAAACGCCCGGCAGCTTTAAGATCACGCTGCGTCCGGCCGCCTGACAGGTCGTTTACGGTTCGCGCGCTCGCGCGGGCGGACCGGGAACGATTTCTGCTCAAGCCGGTCTGTTCGTAGTCGTGGATTGTTAGAAATCCGTTTTTGGGGAATCTATACAGAATGAGTTTGATGACCAAGCTAGGCCTGCGGGCGCTCGTAGCGTCGTGCCTTATCGCCGCTGGCGGAGCCGCCCATGCACAACTCAACGTCCTCGTGACGGGCGTCGGGTCCACCCAGTTCCCGATTGCCACGGCAAATTTTGCCAACGAGGCAAATTCTCCCCAGCAGATCAGCACGATCGTCCGCCAAGATCTTCAGCGCAGCGGTAAATTCACCAACATCGATGCCGGCAGCGCCCCCGTTTCGGAAGGCGATTCCGTCGATCTCGGCGCGTGGAAGGCAAAGGGCGCGAACGCATTCGTCGCCGGCAGCGTCACCAAGCTGCCGAACGGCCAGTATCAGGTGCGCTTCAAGCTGTACGACACCGTCAACCAGCAAAGTCTCGGCGGCCTCGAACTGGTCAGCCCGGAAAGCGGTCTGCGCATGAGCGCGCACAAGGTCGCCGACTACATCTATGCGAAGCTGATGGGCGGCCGCGGCGTGTTCGCTACGCGTCTGTCGTACGTGATCAAGGTCGGCAACAAGTATCAGCTGCAGATTTCCGATTCCGACGGCCAGGACGCGCACATCGCGCTGTCGAGCCCGGAGCCGATCATCTCGCCGGCGTGGTCGCCTGACGGCACGAAGGTCGCGTATGTGTCGTTCGAGAAGAAGAAGCCGATCGTCTACATTCACGATCTGCCCACGGGCCGCCGTGTGATCGTGTCGGACCAGAAGGGCAACAACAGTGCGCCCGCATGGTCGCCTGATGGCCGCACGCTGGCCGTCGCGCTGTCACGCACGGGCAACACGCAGATTTTCGCCGTCAACGCCGACGGCAGCGGCCTGCGCCGCCTGACGCAAGGCAGCTCGATCGATACCGAACCGTCGTTCTCTCCTGACGGCCAGTCGATCTACTTCACCAGCGACCGCGGCGGTCAGCCGCAAATCTACAAGATGCCGGTCGGCGGCGAGTCCGCGGGCGGCGCGCAGCGCGTGACCTTCACGGGCAACTACAATACGAGTCCGCGCGTGAGCCCGGACGGCAAACAGCTCGCTTACATCTCGCGCTCGGGCGGGGGCTTCAAGCTGTATATCCAGGATCTGGGTTCGGGCGTCGCGACGGCGCTCACCGACACCACACATGACGAATCGCCCAGCTTCGCGGCGAATGGTCAGTACATTCTTTACGCCACTCAGGTGAACGGCCGTGGCGTGTTGGCCGCAGTATCGACAGATGGTCGGACGCGGCAGGTCCTGTCCGTTCAGGGAGGCAGCGTACGCGAGCCTTCCTGGGGCCCGTTTATGCAATAACACACTAGGAGAGTGAAGCATGATGTCCAAACTTCGTATCGCGCTTGCCGTGGGTATGGTCGGTGTACTGGCTGCGTGTCATTCGGGCGTGAAGCTCGACGAAAACGCCAACAAGGGGGGCGCAACTGGCGCGCAACCTAACCCGAACGATGTCGCCACCGTCAACGTCGATCCGTTGAACGATCCGAATAGCCCGCTGGCCAAGCGCAGCATCTATTTCGACTTCGACAGCTACTCGGTCAAGGACGACTACCAGCCGCTGCTGCAGCAACCCGCACAGTACCTGAAGAGCCATCCGCAACGTCACGTCCTGATCCAGGGCAACACCGACGAACGCGGCACGAGCGAGTACAACCTGGCACTCGGCCAGAAGCGTGCTGAAGCTGTCCGCCGTTCGCTGTCGCTGCTCGGCGTGCCGGATTCGGAAATGGAAGCCGTGAGCCTCGGCAAGGAAAAGCCGCAAGCTACGGGTCATGACGAAGCATCGTGGGCGCAAAACCGCCGCGCTGATCTCGTCTATCAACAGTAATAGGTGACAAGCCGTATGACGCACCGTTTCTCCTGGCTGCGCATGGCCGCAGCCGCCTGCGTCGCGGGATCGGCCGTGATGGCCCTGCCCGCTCACGCCGGCATGTTCGACGACGATCAGGCTCGCCAGGCGATCCTCGATCTGCGCACCAAGACTGATAGTCTGTCGGGCCAGCTGTCGGCGGCTCAACGCACGATCCTCGATCAGTCCAACCGTCTCGACCAGCTCAACCAGCAGGTCGCGACGTTGCGTGGACAGAACGAAGATCTCGCCAACCAGGTCGCCACGTTGCAGAAGCAGCAGAAGGACTACTACAGCGATCTCGATGGTCGTCTGAAGAAGTTCGAGCCGCAGCAGCAGACTGTCGATGGCGTCGAGGGCTCCGTGCAGCCGGGTGAAACGGACGCGTTCAACGCGGCTTCACAGCAGTTCCGCAGCGGGGACTTCAAGAATGCAGCGGCCTCGTTCCGCAGCTTCATCACGAAGTATCCGCAGAGCCCGTACCAGCCCACGGCGCAATACTGGCTCGGCAACGCGCTCTATGCGCTGCGAGATTACAAGGGCTCGACTTCCGTGTGGCAAGGAATCGTGCAGAAGTATCCGCAGCACCCGCGCGCGCCGGAGGCGCTGCTCGCCATCGCGAACAACCAGCTCGAACAAGGTCAGAAGGCAGCCGCAAAGAAGACGCTCGAACAGATCGTCGCGCAGTACAGCGGCTCCGATGTCGCGCAGTCGGCGCAAAGCAAGCTGTCGCAGATCAAGTGATGTTGTAGCGCCCGGCGCGAGCCGGGTGATGTAGATGGAAGCAGTAACGCAGTATCGATGCTTCAACAACCGATACGCGCCTCTCGCCGGAAAGCCCGGAACCTCACGGTTTCGGGCTTTTCTTTTGCTTGCGGCTGTAATGCGATTCGTTGACAGCTTTGCGCTTCGACGTTATAATCCCGCTTCTCTTTTGGGTCGTTAGCTCAGTTGGTAGAGCAGCGGACTTTTAATCCGTTGGTCACGTGTTCGAGTCACGTACGGCCTACCAAAAGATTTCAAAGGGCTTAGCTTCGGCTAAGCCCTTTTCATTTGCGCATTGCCGTCATCGCGTTGCTGCATGTCCGGTTGAGCGCCGCCCGCGAAGTCTCTCTTCTCGCAGTCCTCGCAGCTTCTCAACCTCCGCCCTGCTCACACGAAAAAATTACCCATCCGGATTTCATTCAATTAACATTCCGCCAAAATTACTGCTTTGCCTCAATTGCAAAATCCATTAGCGCGTCAATAAAAAGCCGTAATTAAATCGGAATCCGGGCTGCAAAGATTATATTTTCGAGGTATGCGTCGCGTGATGCCCGACACATTTTCTCTCCCCTCAAAGCCTTGCCTGGCTTGCACCAGACGTATGCATTACAGGAAATGAACGCACCGCTTCAGCGATAATTCAAACGGGATTCAGAAAAAATAGTACTTTCCCGACAATCATCCTCTCTCCGTAGTCAATTTCAGCCAATTAATCCGCGTAAGCGAATTGTCTACTGCATAATTCAAGCGACCTTCAATCATCAGCGCATCACTAACCTGCAAAGGGTTGATCCGGTGACCGACAAACTGCTTACCGATTGGAGTACTGCGTCGCTGGGCAAGAGCACACTCGCCGCTGACAAGCGGACCGTGTTCTACGTGCAGCCGCTGATTGCTCATTACCGGATGGAAGTGGTCGAGTCGTTGAACCGGTTGTTCTCGGTCAAGCTGTTCGCCAGTTCGGCGGGCATGGAGTCGAATGGCTTTTCGCGCGAAAAGCCCGCCTGCGCAGAGTTCGTCGAAACCGAGATCAATCACGTCTTCTCGCCGGGCATCAACATGCAGCGGGAAGTCGTCGGGAGAATCGTGCGCGAGCGCCCCGCTGCCGTGCTGATGTTCGCGGATATCCGCTATCTGTCGCTGTGGCTCGCGCTGATGGCAGGCCGCGCGATGCGCATCCCCGTGCTGATCCACGGACAGGGTCTCTACAAGCACGAAGAAGATGTCGGCATGATCCGCGGGCTGTGCTACCGGGTCGCCGTCGCGCTCTCCACCCAATACATCTGCTACACCGATGCGTCCAAGCGCTCGCTCGAGAGCATAGGTTGTCCTTCCGGGAAACTGATCGTGGCCGATAACTCGCTGACCGTCGAACACACCGTCGCTCCCGCCGAAAAGTCGGGCAAGGAGACAGGCATCCTGTTCCTTGGACGGCTGCGCGACGACTCGAATGTCGATGCCCTGATCGAAGCCGTCGGCCGGCTGCGCAATGAGGATCACGAGATCACGCTGCATCTTGTCGGCGGCGGCAAGCACAGCGCGCTGCTCAAGCGCATGTATGGCGACCGCGACTATATCGTCTGGTACGGACCCGTGTTCGATGAGAGCCGCATTGCAGCGATCAGCCGGCAATGCCGGATCGGCTGCTATCCGGGTGCGGCCGGTTTGAGCGTCGTGCATATGTTCGGGCTTAGCCTGCCGCCGCTCGTGCACGACGAATTGCAGCGCCACATGGGCCCCGAGCCGGGTTACGTCGAAGAAGGCAGCACGGGCTTCTTCTATCCGCGTGAAGGCGGCGTCGATGCGCTCGCGGATACGTTGCGCCGCGTATGGACGATGCCGCCCGATGCGATGCGCGCAGCCGGCGCAGCGGCCTATTCGAAGTATCAGCAGCTTAATTCGCCGACGCTTGGCAGAAAGCTGGCGGAAATCGTACGGGCTTCGTTGAAGCCGTAGCGCTTACCGGCCACGCCTGCGTCCTCAGCGATCCGCAAGCGTAACCTGAAGTACCCTAAAGCAACCTAAGCCCTCGCCTCGATCACCTGCTGCGCCACCGCGAGGTAACGCTGCGCCGTATCCTGCAGCGTCAGCCCCGCCAGCGATCTCGGCACTTTCCTCTGCGCCAGCGCGGCCACTAACGCGGCTGAATAGGCGGCAGTGTCATCGGTATCGACGAGTTGAACAGCGGGCAAAGTCTTCGCGAACTGGAACGGCGTAATCGTGCTCGCGACCACAGGAATCCCCGACGCGAGCGCTTCCAGAAACGCAATGCTGTGCCCTTCCGAGCGCGACGGCATCGCGAACACGTTCGACGCGCGCAGCACGCCGCTCACATCCGAAATCGGACCGTCCACGCTCACGCGCTCTTCGAGTCCGAGCTTCTTCACCAGATCCTTGATCGCAGCGAGATAAGCGGGATCTTCGATCACGCCATACAGTTGCAGCCGCACGTCGTTCACCTGCGCGGCGACTTCGCGAAACGCGTGCACCGTCTGCAACTGGTTCTTCACCGACGTATAGCGTCCGATCTGCACGATCTGGGGCGGTGTATCGCTGGCGCGCGGACGGTCGTCGAACGTAAAGCGGGATGTATCGACGCCGTTTGGAATCAGCGTCACGAGTGGATGTGAGCCGACGCAATCGTTGTAGTCGCGCACATTCGCTGGCGACACGCCAATCACCGCCCGCGCCCGCGACGACAACACGCGCTCGACGTTGCGAAACAGCTTGCGCTCGAAATCGTTGACGGCCGAATGCATCACGTAGACGACGGGCACGCGGCTCGGCAGCGCGCGTGCGTAGAACGCAGGGATGGTTGCATGGGCGAACACCACGTCGGGCCGGAAACGCCGCAGCACGCCCGCCAGGTGCATCAGCTTGCCCGGCAGGCTCGCGCGCTTCGCCGGAAACGCGCACGCCACGCCATGACTCTGCAACTCGCGCGTGAACGGCGCGAAATCGGGCCGCTCGGGCATCAGCGCCGTCACGCCGACGACACTGCCCTCGCGCTGCTGAAGAATCGCGAGATCTTTCGCCAGCACTTCAGCGCCCGATAGTCGCGGCTCCAGCACGAGATGGAGTATCCGCATCACATCACCCTTGCGGTGCGGTACACCATCCACGAAGCAGCAGAACTGAGACCGACCGTCATCGCCCATGCGATGCCCGTCACGCCCCAGTAATGCGTCGCGGGCGGCACGCAGGCGAGCAGCACGAACACCTGAATGACAGACGCCTGCGTGGTCGCTTTCGCATCGCCGACCGCCCGCAGATACGACACCAGCACCGCGATCAGTGCGCCGATCGCCATGTTGATCACGAAGATCTTGAAGAGCGGCACGGCAGGCAGCCAGGCCGGCCCGAGAATCAGCGCAAAGAGCGGTTGCGCGGCCAGCCGCAGCACGATCACGACCACCACCAGCCCGAGCGCGATCAAGCCGATATAGCGCTTGAACAGCTTGGCAGCAGCATTCGGATCGGCGCGATGCCGGGCCGCGAAAGTCGGAAACAGGTACTGTGACATCGCGATGGCGGCATCGGCGAGCAGCATCTGCGCGAGCCGCGACGACATCTGGTACGCGCCAAGTTGTGCCGGTCCGAGCAGCTTGCCGACCACTACCTTGTCGAACTGGTTGAGGACCAGGTTGACGACACTGCCTGCCCAGATCCAGCGGCTAAAGCCAATGTAATGACCGATGCCCGACCAGCGCAGCCGGATCGGCGGACGCGGACTCATCGTGACCCAGGTGAGCGTCGTCTTCAGCGATTCACCGACGATCATCCCCAGCAGCACCGAATACGCGCCCGCACCCATCAACGCGAGCGCCAGGCCGCAGCAGCAATCGACGAACGCCGCCGAGACTTCGATCAGCGCGACATGCTGAAAGCGCCGCTCGCGCTGCACGACGTAATACGCCGGCGACGCAACACCGCGCAACAGCGGCAGAAGCGCCGCGAGTTGCAACAGCAGCAGCGCGCCGCCCAGATGGAACTGGCTGTTCATCAGCGGCGCAATGGCAACCAGCGCCACGCCGATGATCAGGCCGCGAGTCGCGAGCGTCGTCCAGACGGCGCCGAGCTCATCGCGCGTCGGCGCGGCCTGCCCCTGGATCACCGCCTGCGAAAGCCCGGTATCCGACATCGCTTCCGCAATCGCGACGGCAAGCAGCGCGACACTCACGCTGCCGATCGCCTCCGGCCCGAGGATGCGGCCGATGGCGAGAAACTTGATGGCAACGAGCCCGCGCATCAACACCTGCTGCAACAGCACCCATGTCGCTGCACTCGAACCCAGGCCCGCCCTGAACGAGAACGCCGGTAGCCTCATCGTCCGCAATCTTCTTCTCCTGTTGACGACTGCGAGAGCCTGCGCGAGTTGCGCGCGTCTCCCATCCCCTGCAAACGGCCCGCTGTTTCATGCTGCCGCAACACGTTGCCTGTACCCGCGCTTGCGGCAGCCACAACCTCGCCACCGGCTCGCGCACGCCGTCCCTCAAGTTACCTCGCCATACTCGCGCACGGACGCCATCTGTCAGTCAGATTCGGCAACCTGCCCCTTCGGACTGTCTGTTGTCGCCAAACAAATGGCGAAATTGGCGGTTCACGCCGCAAGCGTAATGCTAAGGTGACCGCAAGGCTGCTCTATAAGATCGCCATGGAACGCGCTACTCATCTCCTGCCTGTGGATGCTCCAATCGCCGATGCCGCGAGACTCGGCTATGTCGTCATCATCGAGCCGAATTTCACGGGCCATCGGTGGCGATATGTCGAATGGATCGCGCAAGCCTGTCTCGAAGCAGGCTACCCCGTGCTGGTCGTCACCGAAAGCTCGAACGAGGATCATCGCCTCGCGCGCGAGATCATGTCGGCACGGCGCGAAGACCTGCAGATCGCGTTCGTCGATACGGAGAGCAAGCGCGACAGCCGTGGCCTGAAGCGCATCAGCTACGCGCGCTTTCATGCCTATTTCAAACGCGCTTACGACGCCGTCAAGCACGCCGAACGCGTGCGTCTGGTGGTGGTGCCGTATGTCGATTACTTCTTTCACGCGCTGCCGCTGCTCGGCACGCCGTTCGGCCGCACGCCGTGGATCGCCATCACGATGCGCGCGACCTTCCATCATCGCAAGGTGGGTGTGCGCACGCCTGGACGGCCGCTCGTCAATACGCTCAAATCGCTGCTGTTCCGACGCACCGTGCATACGAAAGGACTGCGCACGCTGCTGTCGATCGATCCTACGCTGCCCGAATGGATTGGCCGTGAAAAGCCGAAACATGGCGCGTCCGTCGAATACATCGCTGATCCGTTTCCCGATGTGAAGCCCGAAGATATGTTCGTCGCGCGCGAGCGGCTCGATCTCGATCCCGCTGGCCGCTATCTGCTCGTCTATGGCTCGATTACCGAACGCAAGGGCATCTGCGAGCTGGCAGAAGCACTTGCTGGCATGAAGGACGCGCCGACGCTGCTGCTGGCAGGCGAACAGGACCCGGAGACGCGCGGCTTCATGCGCGCGTTCATCCCGATCCTGAAACCTGCGCCTGTGATCCTCGATCGCTTCATTTCCAACGAGATGGAGCGCGATCTGTTCTCGGCGTGTGATGTCGTCTGGCTCGGCTACAAGGGCCACTACGGTATGAGCGGCGTGCTCGTGCAGGCCTACCGTTTCGACAAACCGGTGATCGCGACGAGCGATGGATTGATCGGCTGGTTTTGCCGCGGCGGACAACTCGGGCCGTGTCTCGACGATCTGTCGGCGGCATCGATCACGCGTGCGCTCGAAGAGATCGCCGCGCAGTGGGAGCGCGGCGAAAAGCATCAGCGTCCTCTCGATCATCTGCTCGCGCGCAATACGCTCGGCCAGTTCAAGGACACCCTGCGTCAGGCCATCACGGCGGCCATCGAAGCACGCGTCTGACACGGCAACGCGCGTTGCAACTGCATGCACGCGCGTATGCCGTCCCGTCATCGCATACGCGCTGCCCTGACATTCACTCCGACGTTTCGCCGCCTACCCCTTCGATCCGCTTCTCACGCGCCACGCGCGGCAGCAGCATCTGCCGCGCCCATTGTGCGCAAGGCCGTTCGATACGCGTCGCGCTGATCCGCGCGGCCACGTAGCTCGTGCAACACGCGAACACAGCAGCGGCGATGAAACCTGCGACGGGCATACGGTGATCGAGCGCATCGAGCGGCGTCTTCAACGCGAAGCGCACCGTCAGAATCGCGATGAAGCTCCAGACGTACAGGCCATAGCTGTTTTGCCCGAACGCAGCGACCAGTCGCGCGCCCGGATAGCGTCGCGGCAGTTGCGCGAGCACCAGCAAGAGAACGGCTGCTGCACACGCGGCGATGGTCGGTGCGAGCCAATGCGCGAAACCCAGCCCGGATCCCGTCGCATACAGCAGCGCCACCAGCAGCGCGCAGGCAGCAAGTGCACACACGACACCGAACATCGTCAGCCTGATTCCGTCGCGCAATAGCAGCCGCTTGCCGTAGCGCGCGAGCACCAGGCCGACCACGAAGCATGGCAACTGCGTCGGCGGCCAGTAGTAGAGGAAGGAGTTGTTCTCGACGGTGCAGACAGCGTCGCTGCAGGCGCCCGCCATCAGCATGAGCGCGCTGAACACCAGCAGCACCAGCGACGCGCGCCACAAGCCGCGACGCGTGCGCGTTGCGACGAAGATCAGCGGCGCGAACAGATAGAAGCACATCTCCACGCCGATCGACCAGCCGCCTGGCACCACCGTATTGACGGCACTCGGCAGCCACGCGTGAATGAAAAGCAGATTCGCAATGACATCGGCGACACCATGGGGTGCCGTGACCTGGGTGCCGAAATGCGCCGCCAGCTGATTGCCGAGCGAGTACACGGCAATCGCGACGTAGTACAGCGGCGCGATGCGGAAGAACCGCTTGACGTAGAAGCGCCGCGCGATCAGCGAGCGGTCGTCGCCGAAGCGCTTCGTTTCTTCTTCGAGCGTCAGCATGATCGTCACGGCGCTGATGACGAAGAACAGTTGCACGCCGTATTGCCCCATGTCGGAGACGGCTTGCAGCCACGGCGGCAGCGCGGGCATGAAGAGCGCGAGATGCACGAGTATCACACCGACGATCGCCAGCGCACGGCCAGCGTCGAGTGCTGCGACGCGGGCATCGTCGCGTGCCGCGGTCTTCGCGATGGACGTGGTGGCGGCAACTGACGGGACATGCGCGACGGTCGCGCCCGCCGCGTTCACGCGGGTCCGCTCCACGCAGCGGCTGCCGATACGGTCAAGCCATGTCAGCGATCCTGTGAAGCTCACGCAAATTCTCCCCTGCGGGCGGTTTGGACCGCCCGTCATCGCACGCTATGGGTGCAGTACGTTACAGCATGGAATACAGCGTTGAATGCGCCGGAATCAGGACAGCTGCCCGCCGACGGGCATTTCCTCCCGCACCGACGCATTGCGCTTGGCCGGGAACAGCGCGTTGCGCAAGCGCAGGAACGGATACTCGACGGCACGCGTCATCACGTAGCCCGCAATGATCGCCACGGCTGCCTGCGCAGCCAGCGCGATGAACCAGATCGCGGCGGGCGGCAAGCCCATTGCTGTCGCCTTGCGGATCACCAGATCGCCGGGTGCGAGTGCGAGCGAATGCCACAGGTAGATGCCATATGAGTACACGCCGAGCCAGGCGACGGCACGATACGCGAGCGACTCGCGCGCCTTGCCCGAGTGCTCGAGCATCAGCACGATGAACGCGCAATAGCCGATGGCCTGAATCGTGTAGCCGATGCTTTCGTCGAGCGGTTCGTTCCGGATGGCGAGCACGAGCCACGCGACCAGCACGGCCACGATCGCCAGCAGCCAGTACGTGCGCTTCGCGATGCCCTGATACACCTCCGGCTTCATCCAGTAGATCGCGGCGAGAATCACACCGTACAGCAGGCTGTCGATGCGATATTGCGTGTAGAAGAATGCGGCCTGCAGATCGCCGCCCGCCACTTCGAGGCAACGCGCGATCAGCACGATCACGCAGATGCCGCCGAGCACGCTGATGATCGAACCCGCGCGCATTTTCCAGCGCGCGAACAGCAGCAGCACGGCGGGCAGGAACAGATAGAAATGCTCTTCGACAGCGAGACTCCACGTCTGCGAAATCGAGGTGCCGAAGTAGTTCTGCAGGTGCGTGAGGTTCTGCCAGAGAAACGAATCGAGCGGATGGCGGCCGACGATCGTATGGAACAGGATCAGCACGTAGTACGCCGGCCAGATCTTGAAGATCCGTCGCACGATAAAGCGGCGCGCGTCGATGTGACCCGTCTCGGCGTATTGCCGCAGCAGCAGCCCGCCGACCAGAAAACCGCTGAGCGTGAAGAACAGGTTCACGCCTTCGCGGCCAAAGCTTTTCAGCGGATACTCAATGATCGAGATCAGCGCGCTACCCGTGTGATTCACATGGAAGTGGTAGCCCATCACCGCAATAATCGCGATGCCGCGCACGAAGTCGAGCTCCACCGACCTGCCTCGCGTCATCGCTTGCGCGCTGCCGAATAGCTTCATGCCTGTTCCCCTTCGACGTCGTTTGCTGATCGTTGTTCGTGAGCCGCCATGCGAAGATCGACTGCCACGCCGTGCGTCAGCGCCATCGAACCGTCACAGATCCGCCGTCGGCTGCATGCGGCACGCAGAGCCGCGCCAACTGGCACTTTTTCGCACGTTACTGCCGCCATGTTGCTTGCTCGGCCACGCATTCACACGCCAAGTTGCTGTCCTTGTCGGACAGCCTCGCAGGCCGCGTGAAACCGTCTGACGAGAGCGTTTGAAGCGCATCGTTTGACCCCGCCAGAACCCAGGCGTATTACGCCTGCCCCGGACTTCACCGTAAGCCATCCATTTATATTCAGACTGAACAGAGGCGTGCACCGCCCTGACACGATGAACACACGCACCGCACCGAGAGGGAGAATCGTCGATGCGCAACAACAAGTACGCTACGTTGTGGATCTGGATGTGCTTGTGCCCCCTCGCGCTCGATTACAAGGCGCCGGATGCAGACTCGGGCCACGCCACCCAGGTGCTGCTCGTCGCGCCGACGCTCGCTGCCGCGCTCGCGCTGATCTTCATCGCGCCGCGCTTTCGCCAGGGCTCACCGCTACGCCGCTTCGTCACCGTCTGCCTGTTGCTGAGCGTGCCGGGCAGTCTCGTTGCGCAATTCGTCCAGGACAACGATTTCGGCAATTATCTGCGTGTCGTGCTGCCGTTTCTGCTGTTCCTGCTGGGCTACGCGCTGGCCTGTCATCCGTGGCACGAGCATCGCGTCACGCAGCTCGAAAAGGCGCTGTTCTGGGCCAATACGATCTGCATGGTGTTCACCTTTGTGTTCGGCATTGCGACGGGCGGCGGAATCGGCGGCATCGCCGATGTGCGCTTCCGGATCGTCTCGGTGACGCTGCTCGGCCTGCAAGGCGTGCTGCTGCACGAGTTCGTGCTGGCGCGGCGTTTTTCGCCGTTCATGCTCGCTGTATTCGGCGGCACCGTGATAGTCGAGCTGATCAGCGTGACGCGCAGTCTGCTGGTCGGCACAGTCTTGCTGTTCATGATGGCTGCGTGGATGAGCGCGCCGTCGCTGCGCTATCTGATGCGCTCGGCGTTTCGCGCGTTCCTGGCCAGCGTGGTGCTCGGCGCGATCGGCGCGGCCGCGGTGCTGAGCATGCCGTCCGTCAGCGAGCACTGGATGCAGCGCTTCACGGCAGCGTCCGCGACACAGACAGGCAAGGATCCGACCACCATCACGCGTCTGGCCGAAATCAAGGACCAGTTCGATCAGGTGACGTCCTCGACGCAATCGCTGCTGCTCGGCGAAGGTTACGGTCATTACTATCGCTACTCGCCGCAATATCTGCCCGATCTCGCGGGCCAGATCAGCGAGAAGGATTTCTACGCGATCCACGAATGGGCCGCGGGCCACAACTTCTGGATGTATCAACTGTTCGCGGGCGGGCTGCTATTTGGCCTTGCGCTGCCGCTGGCGGTGATCGTCGTGCTCGCGCACTGCGCGCTCGCCTATCGACGATGGCGCGCAAAAAGTCCGGGCGCGCCGCTACTGCCCGTGTTCGGCCGCTCGATCCTGCTGCTCGCGGGGCTGCCTGCCATGTCGATCGGCGGCAATCCGCTCGGGCCGCGTTTCTCGGGACTGGTATTCGGCGTCGCGCTCGGTATGACGGTCGCGACGTATTGTCGTTTGCATCGTGAGCTGGATGTGAAGGCGCGTTCGCGCGTCGGCCCGGTGACGCCGCCGCAGTCGGCGCGCGCGACGGCCGTCGCGCAGCAGCAGCCGCCTGCGCATCCGCCCGTTCAGCCGACGCGCCCGGCGCCGTTCGCAGCGGCGGCAGCGCTCGGCGCGCTGCAGGATTCGACGGAGACCGAAACGTACGACGCAGACCGTGCAGGAGATCTGCGTCAGCGAGGCATGCCGGCGTCCGCGTGACGCGCCTTGACGCAACACATGCATCACGCTGATCACCTCGCTTCATCGCCCGGCTGTGCCGGTTTTTTTAGCATCACGCACTACACCGTGTTATTCGCCAATGAAAATACTTCATCTACTTTCGACAGTCGATCCACGGGCAGGCGGACCGACTGAAGGTGTGAGACAGAGCGGTGTCGCGATGGCGTCGCTGGGTCATGAGATCGAGGTCGCATCGCTCGACGCACCCGACGCACCGCACGTGCACGAATTTCCGTTGCCCGTGCATGCGCTCGGTCCGGGGCGCAACTACTATGGCTTCACGCCCGCCTACGTGCCGTGGCTTGCGCGCGAGGCGCAGCGCTTCGACGCGGTGATCGTGCATGGTCTGTGGCAATACCATGGCTATGGCGCGTGGCGCGCGCTGCGTAGATCGAAGGTGCCGTATTACGTGTACGCGCACGGCATGCTCGATCCGTATTTCAAGCATGCTTATCCGCTCAAGCATCTGAAGAAATGGGCGTATTGGCCGTGGGCGGAGTATCGCGTGCTGCGCGATGCTGCTGCCGTGATCTACACGCCCGAGGAAGAGCGGCTGCTGGCGCGTCAGTCGTTCTGGCTGTATCGCGCGAATGAACGGGTCGTGCCGTTCGGCACCAATGCGCCGCCGCCGCACGCGCAGGCGCTGCGCGAAGCGTTTCTGCAGGCGTATCCGAATCTGCGCGGCAAGCGGATCGTGCTGTTTCTCGGGCGCATTCACGAGAAGAAGGGTTGCGACCTGCTCGTTCATGCGTGCGCCGATCATGCCCAGCGGGATCCCGATGCGCATCTGGTGATCGCCGGTCCCGATGCGACGGGATGGCAGCGGCGACTGCAAGGGCTGGCGCGCTCGTGCGGCCTGGAGGATCGGGTGACGTGGCCGGGCATGTTACAGGCCGATCTGAAATGGGGAGCTTTTTACGCCAGCGAAGTATTCGCGCTGCCTTCGCATCAGGAGAATTTTGGTGTCGCTGTGGCCGAGGCACTGGCGTGCGGGTTGCCGGTGTTGCTGTCCGACAAGGTTGGCGTGTGGCGTGAGGTCGAGAATGATCACGCTGGCTTTGTTTCCAGCGATACGATCAATGGGACGCAGCGTAATCTGCTCAACTGGCATTCGCTTGATGCTGCTGCGAAGGCGAATATGCGGGAGCAGGCGCGTAGAACCTTCGATGCGAGGTTTGGGATTGCCAGTATGGTGGATTCGTTGACTGCGTTGTTGCAGCCGCAGGTTACTGTTGCGGCGGCGAGGGGCGTCGAGCAGCAGTCGCCGCAGAATACGCCTGGGGCGATGCCGAGGAAGGCTGCTGCGCAGCGGGAACCTTCGGTGAGTTGAAGGTTTTTGCTGCGCGGGCTTTGGGTTTGTTGTTGCTTTTGATTTTAGGTTTTTGTTTTTGCTTTTGCTTTTGCTGGCGTCCGCGATGTGGTGTTAGTACTTCACGCGTCGCCCCTGTGCGGGGCGGCACCTACTTTTCTTTGCCGCCGCAAAGAAAAGTAGGCAAAAGAAAGCGGGCTAAC
>NZ_QBUY01000092.1 GCF_003121405.1 Paraburkholderia sp. C35
AGATTTTTATAAGTGACAGAAGCGATGCTGCCGCGCGTGTTCGACCGCTTTTTCCGGGCCAATGTGCAGATCGAGGGCAGTGGCCTCGGGTTGTCGATCGTGCAGGCGATTGTCAATCGATACGGCGGCGAGGCGAGCTTGCGGAACCGCACTGACGGTGTATCGGGGATAGTCGCGTCGATCGGCTTTCCTTCTGCGCCCTGAAGAGCGCTCATTCTTCGCTAATTGTCCGTGCCTATGATGGTAACTGTTCTGGGATCTGTTGGAGCAGGCCCCTCTGGTTCTGGCACGGCGATCGGTGCACGCCAGAATCCTTAGCCGACCACGGAAGAAGTGGTCGGCTTTTTTTGCTTTTCGAAAAGACGTCTCGCGAGACGGATCCCACATCACCTCGGTTATCATGCAAACTGGCTGGCGCCAATGAACACACGTCGCCGGCGGCCACGGCCCAGTGCATCGCACACCGCCGACCATCGCGGCGGACCAGGTGCAGCGGCCGGACGACATCACTTCGTTGCTGTGGACACGACATCATGCGAGTGCTACTGGTTGAAGACGATCTGCAGATTGGCCAAAGTCTGATGCGCGCGTTGCAAGACGCGGATTACAGCGTCGACTGGGTCCGCGATGGCAACGCGGGCAGTGCGGCGATCGCTGCCGCCGAATACACCGTTGTGCTGCTCGATCTCGGCCTGCCGGGCATGAGCGGCATCGAGCTGCTGAGATCGGCCCGCGCGGCAGGCAATACGGTGCCCGTTCTGATCCTGACCGCCCGCGACGATCTGGACGCGCGCGTGCAGGGTCTGGATGTCGGCGCCGACGACTACGTGCTCAAGCCCTTCGACGTCCCCGAACTGATGGCGCGCATGCGTGCCGTGCTGCGCCGCAAGGCCGGCTATGCATCGTCGCGTCTCGGCGACGACGCGCTGAACCTCGATCTCGACAAGCGCACGCTGTGCTGCAACGGCGTGTCGTCGGTCTTGTCGGCGCGAGAGTTCGCGCTGATGCTCGCGTTTCTCGAACGGCCCGGCACGATCCTGTCGCGCGACCAGCTCGAAGACAAACTCTATGGCTGGGGCAAGGAAGTCGAGAGCAATGCCGTCGACGTGCTCATTCACTCGGTGCGCAAGAAGTTCGGGCAATCGGTGATCCGCAATGTGCGCGGCCTCGGCTGGACCGTCATGCTGGGCGAAGCACCCAAAACCTGACGCCCTCGCGCGCTCATTCTTCCCTCACTCTGCATCGCCACAATCTTCTCAACCGCACAGCAATCACGCTGTTCGAGCAGCGAGGAGAAAGCGATGAAAGGCATTCCGCAAGTCAAGGTAGTTGTCGCGCGCAACAATCTGCAAACGGCATTCGATATGTACGATCCCTGCACCCGCACGCGGATCGCCGTGCATATGGATTGCACGCCGCAAGGCAGCACCGTGCGTACTGACCTGCGTTCACCTGTCTATGGCGCGCGCGCCTACCGCGTACGGGTTGCACCGGGCCAGATCGATGTGAGCGATCTGAGCGGCCAGAGCGTGCAGTATCCGCGTTGTGCCGGCTGGAGCGAAGGTTTCAGCTCGCCCCAGCACTAAGAGCACGTCATGTCGAACCATCCGGCTATCGAAGGCCGCACGGATCGCATGTCGGCAAGCTGGCAGGCGCGTGCCGTGCTGCTGGCCATGCCGCTGCTGGTGGGCCGGCGCGCGGCAACGCGTCGCGTAGCGCTGCAGGACGTCGCAGCCGTGCGCACCCGCGCGCGCCGCTTGTCCTTGCCGGGCGCCTGGCTCGCGGCGCTGCTGAATCCACGCTCGCGCAGGATGCGCGATGCCGATCTTGCGGGCCTGTGGACCTTTCCTGCCACCCGGCCCGGACCTGTCGCGAATGTCATCCTTTATCTGCACGGCGGCGGCTATTACTTCGGCGCGCCGGAGACGCATCGCGCGGTGACGCCGGCGCTTGCCGCGCACAGCGGCGCGCCCGTCTTCGCGCCCGATTACCGCCTCGCGCCCGAGCATCCGTTTCCCGCCGCGCTCGACGATGCGCTGCATGCATACCGGACGCTGATCGCGCGCGGCATCGCGGCGGATTCGATCGTCGTCGCCGGCGATTCGGCGGGCGGCGGGCTTGCGCTCGCCTTGCTGCTCGCGCTGCGGGACGCCGGTGAAGCCTTGCCCGCCGGTGCCGTGCTGTTTTCTCCATGGGCCGACCTGACGACGACATGGCGCGCCGCGCGCGGCACCGGCCCGGTCACGCGCCTCGCTATCCAGCAGGCAGCGCGGAGGTACGTTGGCGATGCGAGCACGTGGGATCCGTATGTGTCGCCCGCGCGTGGCGAACTGCGCGATCTGCCGCCGATCCATCTGCAGATCAGCGACAGCGAAGTGATGTACGAAGACGCGCGTGCTCTCGCGGCGCGGCTCGATCGCGCGGGTGTCACGGTGCAGGTCGCGCTGTGGCACGGCATGCCGCACGCGCTGCCGTGCTTCGCGCCGTTCCTGCCTGAAGCGAACCAGGCGCTGCGGCAGGCCGCGATGTTCGTGCGGCGCTGCCTTGCGACGCGCAAGCGTTTCGCGGCGGCTGCCGCCACGGCGGAGGTCGCATAGCGCGACATGGGTTTGCTCAGGCGGCGAGTGTAAAAAAGCGGACGGCCTGGGCCGTCCGCGTCAATGGCCAATACTGAACACTGGCCTCTGGAAAGCGCTTGTGAAGAACGATAACGAGGACTACGCGTGCGCCGGTTCGATGCTCGCGTGAACGGTATCGTCGATCGGGAAATGCAGCAGTGCGGCGAACAGGCTTGCCAGCGCGGTGGCTGCCCAGAGCGGCGTGTACGACCCCGTCACGTCGAACACGTAGCCGCCGAGCCATGCGCCGAGGAACGAACCCAGTTGATGGCTCAGAAACACCACGCCGAACAGCGTGCCGAGATGGCGTATGCCGAACACCTTGGCGATCAGGCCACTGGTGAGCGGCACCGTGCCGAGCCACGTCAGGCCCATCACGGCGGCGAACAGCACGACGGAGAGCGTGGTCTTCGGCAGCAGGATGAAAGCGGCGATCGTCGCGCCGCGCACCAGATACAGCCAGCCGAGCACATGCTGCTGACGGAACCGCCCGCCGAGCCAGCCGCATGCCCAACTGCCTGCCATGTTGAACAGGCCGATCAGTGCGAGCGCCGTGGCGCCGAGTCCCATCGGCAGATGGCATAAGGTCAGATAGCCGGGCAGATGGGTTGCGATGAACGCAAGCTGGAAACCGCACGTGAAGAAGCCGAGCGTCAACAGACGGTAGCCGCGATGGCGCACAGCATAGGAGAGCGTCTCGCGCAGCGACGAAGCGGCGGGCGCCGTGGACGGCGTGACCGCTTGAGGCGCAGTCGCGCCTTTGCGGCGATCGAGCAGAATGCCGAACGGCGCGGCGGCGAGCATCAGGAAAGCGAGCGCATAGAGCGAGGTCGAGACACCGGACGTTTCGCGTATCAGTTGCGCGAACGGCACCATCAGCACCTGTCCGAGCGAGCCGCCCGCGCTCGCGATACCCATCGCCATGCTGCGCTGCGCGGGCGTGGCGACGCGCCCGACGGCCGTCAGCACGACGCCGAAGGTGGTGCAGCTCACGCCGATGCCGACCAGTAGTCCCAGCCCGACGATCAGCGCGACGACGGACGGCGTGCTTGCCGCCAGCGCCAGCCCCGCCGCGAAGGTGGCGGCGCCGAATGCGACCACGGGGGCGGCGCCGTAGCGGTCGGCTGCCGCGCCGGCGAAAGGCTGCGCGAAACCCCACACCAGATTGTGCAGCGCGATGGCGAAGGCGATCAGCGTGACGGGCAGGCCGCGATCATACGAAAACGGGCCGATGAACAGGCCGAAGGTTTGCCGGATGCCCATCGCGGCGCTGAGGATCAGCGCGGCGGCGATGATCACGTAGAGCGTCGGATTGCGCGGGCGTGCGGTGAGTGCGGGTTTGGCTGTCGACATGTTTCGTTTCCTCCACGTGCATCCTCGCAGTGGCGAAGCGGCGCGACAAACGAAAAGTTTTCGGCGACAGGTGAAGAAATTTCACTCGTGTGGGTCGACGGGAAAGTGAGCCTCGGCCAGCGCGCGTCTGGCTAGCGGACGGCAGCGGCGAGATGCGCGAGGTCGCCAGATGACGCCACTTCACCGAACGCTTGTGCTTCCTGCAGCAGCCAGCGCCTGACCGCCTGCAGATCAGGGCGCTCGTCCGTGCCCTCAGCGCTGACGAGCCAGTAAGCCGTCTTTGCCTCGACTGCCGGCGCGCCAGCTTCGACGAGCACGCCTGCATCGAGTTCGCGGTTCACCAGTGGCCGCCTGCCGATCGCGACGCCCATGCCCGTCGCGGCCGCTTCGAGCGCAAGCTGGATCGTGTCGAATCGCAGGCCGCCCGCGGCGTCGATGTCCGGCACGCCCGCGCCATCCAGCCATGCCTGCCAGTCTTCGCTGGCCGTGTCGACGTGAATCAGCGTGGCGCGCCGCAGATCGGCGTTGCCATGTGCGTCGAGCAGGCTCGCGCGATAGGCCGGGCTGCACACAGGCACAAGCCGCTCGCCGAACAGACGGCTCCAATCGCTGCCCGGCACCGGCCCGCGGCTCAGGCGGATGCCGAAATCGAAGCCATCGGATGGAAAGCCTACCTGACGGCGTGACGTATCGACGGATACGTCGATGCCCGGCCACTGCGCGCGAAACGCGAACAGGCGCGGCACGAGCCAGCGCGCGGCGAGCGTCGGCGCGCAACTGACGCTGATGGTTCGATGCGTGCGGTCGTCGGGCAGCCGCTGGGTGCCGAGCGCGATCAGCGAGAAAGCCTCGGCGATATAGGGGAAGTACTGCTCGCCCGCGGGCGTGAGCGACAGCTTGCGCGGTTCGCGCACGAACAGCGCGACGCCGAGCGTTTCCTCGAGCGTGACGATGCCGTGGCTGACGGCGCTGGGCGTGACGTTCAGCTCGGCGGCGGCGAGCTTGAAGCTGCCGTGCCGCGCCGCCGCTTCGAAGAAACGCAGCGCGTTCAGCGGAGGCAGGCGAAGCGGCATGGTATGGGTTCCCGGCGGAATGGAAGCGGGGCAGACTTTGCGTCAGGCGACGACGCGCACAACCCGCGAGCGCTCAAGGGCAGCACGAACAGCCGCGATGCCGCATGCCGTAGCCGCCTTCGCTGTCGCTGTCGCTGTCGGACGAGCCGCCCGAAGCGCCGCCAAGCAGGGCCGGCGCGCCCACTCGCACGCGTTCCGCCGACGCGCCGCAGTGCGGACAATCCGCCGGTTCGTCGCGCTCGGCGATGCGCCTGACCGTTTCAAACCTGCCGCATCCGGCGCACTCGTAGTCGTACACAGGCATAACTTGGTTCCGATGTCGTCATCAACAGGCGCCCGAGATACACGACGGACGCGCTGCGCGTTCAGCGCTTGCGCCGGCTGCTGCGCGTGCGCTCATGAAATCCGTCGGGCTTCGTGCGTACCCAGTTCACGAAAGCGCGGACCTGTTCATTTTCGAGCAGGCGATCGACGGATGCATAGCGTGTTGCCAGTTCGCGCTCCGTGAAGAGCGCATGCAGTTGCCGATGGCAGATGCGGTGCAGCGCAACCGTATCGCGGCCGCCTTCCGTCTTCGGCACGAGATGATGCTCATCGCGCTGGGCGGCGGGAATCGCGCGGCCGCACAACGGGCATACGTCGTCCACGGGCGGCCGATACCAGGATTCCACTTCACGCTTTGCCATCGATGCTCCTGCGTCTGCCGTCATCGTACCAACTTTCGGGTGGCATGCTGGCGGCGCGGTCAAACCGCGATGCTATGCTGACCGCTCTGCGACGAAACAAGGCACAGGCATGACGACGGTCGATACGCATGCAGAACCGGGCGCCCGCGTCGGCGCGCATCCCGTTCCTGATTCGGGCGGGCACGCCGAGTACCGGCCGCCCGTCAATGAGGACGAGTTGCTGTTGAAGTGGATTCGCCGGGCGCGCGAATCGCAGAAGAGTCATTACGACATGGCGGATCTGCTGGCCGCGCGCAACCGCCTGTTCGGCATCGGCGTGACGGTTGTTTCGGCGGTGGTCGGCACGACGGTGTTCCTGTCGCTGGTGGCGTCGTCGGATTCGCCGTGGGTGCGGCTCGTGGTCGGGCTGGTGAGTATCGCAGCGGCCGTGTCGGCGGCGTTGCAGACCTTTCTGCGCTACGCGGAGCGCGCCGAGGAACACCGCGCGGCGGGTGCACGCTATGGCGCGGTGCGTCGCCGGCTGGAAGCGATCTATGCACGCGATCCCGGCGCGCGCGATGGTCACTATGTGAGCGAAGTGCGCGAGGTACTCGACCGGCTCGCCGAGGATTCGCCGAGCGTGCCGCCGCGCGTGTTCCGGCGTACGCAGGCGACCTTGCGCGTCGCCGCGCTGCAGGAGCGCGACGACATGCGCTGGGAATGAGCGCGGTGCGTCGCGCTCAGGCTCTGAGCCGTGCGCCCGGCGCGCCGGTTCGCGCAGCGGGATAGGGCATCAAGGCAGGAATTTCGGACGCTTCGCCCGTGCTGCTGAACAGCCGGCATACTTCGGTTGCACTTGCGCAGGCATGAAGTCGTTCGCGGAAGTGCTGATCGCAAAAGCGTTGCGCGACGTCGGCCAGCAGATTCAGATGCATGGTGTTCGCGCCTTCGGGCACGAGGAGCGCGATCACATCGGTGACGGGTTTCGCGTCGGGCGCGTCGAAGTCGAGTGGCACACGCGGGCGCACGTACAGCACCACAGGCGTAAGCAACCCGGCGATCTGGCTATGCGGCACGGCGACACCTTGCCCGAGTCCCGTCGAGCCGAGCGCTTCACGCGTGTTCAATCCATCGATCACCTGTTGCGCAGGTACGCCGTAGCGCGTTTCGCAACACGCGCCGAGTTGCGCGAACAGCGCGGCGCGATCGGCAAGCTCGGTGTCGAGCAGGACGTTGCTGACGCTCAGCAGTTGATCGAGCGTATCGACGCTGTCGTCGCCGGGTTTGACGTGTGTTCTTGCCGGGCGTAGCGCGCTCGCCGCCTGTGCCCATGAGGTGGCGCGCAACAGGTCGCGCCAGCCGTCGGTCGGGGTGTCGGGGATTTCGAACAGATGGCCGAACTGCGCTGCGGGCGCAATGCGCGTGACCTGCTGGATCGCGCCGTTGACCGCGTCTTTCGGCAGATATAACGAGAGCTGCACGCGTTCCGTGTGCGGCAGTGTCGCGATGCGAATGGTCCACGGCTGGCCCGCGCAATCGCGCGTCAGCGCGCGGCGCAGTGGTGTGACGTGTTGCGCGTCGAGTGTGACGCGCATCATCACGCTGCGGGTGGTCGTGCTGTGGCGTGCGACGTCGTTGTGATGATGGTGGATGCCGAATATGGCGCGCAGAATCGCCCGGGTCTTCGTCATGCCCTTTCTCCAGACTGACAGTAGGCGTAGCGTAGCGCGATTCGTGTTAAAACCGAATAAAAAAGGGCTTTCGCTTTTCGACGCAAACTCAACGACATCAACGCCCGGAGGGAGACCACATTCGATGCTGACGCTCTACTCATACCCTGATCTGTTCGGCGTCGCCGACAACAACGCATTCGGCCTGAAGGTCTACGCGTTCATGCGTCTATGCGGACTTGAATTCGATCATCAGCACATTCTCGACACGTCGCACGCACCACGCGGTCAACTGCCTTATCTGTCGGACGATAACGAAACAGTCGGCGACAGCGACACGATCATCACGTATCTGAAGAGCCAATACGACCTGCAGATCGACCGTGCGCTATCGCCGGGGCAGCAAAACCTGGACTTCCTTGTGCGCCGCACACTCGACGATCTCTACTGGCCGATGAGCTATTCGCGCTGGCGCGACGACCGCTACTGGCCGGCATTCCGCGACGCCGTGCTGCGCGAGCACGCAGACGTCACCGCAAGCGATCTCGAAGCCGCCCGCGAATACAACGACAAGCGCTACCGCTATCAGGGCATCGGGCGATATGAACCGGACCAGGTGTACGCGCGAGGCATCGGCGATCTGCGCGTGGTGGCCGATCTGCTCGGCGACAGCGGCTTCGTATTCGGCCCTGAGCCCGCCAGCATCGACGCGGCGATCTACGGCTTTATCGCGAACATCTACTTCTACGAGATCGACACGCCGTTGAAGGCGTACGTGCTGTCGCGTCCTGAACTGGTTCGCCATTGCCGCGCGATTCACGAGCGCATCGCACGGGCGTGAAGGGCAAGCGGTAAGGAACGGGCGCGGAACTCACGCGCTGCAACAGCTGTCATCGGATAGGATCGGCATGATTGCGAGCCGTTTCGATCACGATATCAACGACATCCAACGATACCCAACGACACCCAGCAAGGGAGAAACAATGACAACAGACCGTCGCCGATTCCTCGCCATGACCACGGCCACACTCGCGACCAGCGGACTGGCGCTGGCAGGTTGCACGACCACGGGGCCATCGTCGGATAACTCGGACGCAGTCAATGCGGCGAAGCGCCAGACCATCGACGCCGCCGTCAACGGCACGCTCGAGCGTCTCTACAACACCATCGGCGGTTCGCGTGAACTGGCCGACAAGTCGCGCGGCATTCTCGTGTTCCCGTCGGTGATCTCGGCGGGCTTCTGGTTCGGCGGGCAGTATGGGCAAGGTGCGCTGCGCGTCGGCGGGCAGACGTCGGGCTATTACAGCATCGCGGCGGCATCGTTTGGCTTGCAGATCGGCGCGCAATCGAAGGCCATCATCATGCTGTTCATGACCGACGACGCGCTCAGCAGTTTCACGCGCAGCCAGGGCTGGTCGGCGGGCGTCGATGCCACCGTCGCGCTGGTGAAGGTCGGCGCCAACGGCAATGTCGATACATCGACGGCCACCAGTCCCGTCGAAGCGTTCGTGCTCACGAACGGCGGGCTGATGGCGGGGGTATCGCTGGAAGGCTCCAAGATTTCCCGTCTGATCATCTGATCCTGCCCGACGGATGGCGCGCGATGCGTCATCCGTCTTCCCGCTTCCTTTCCTGTCATTGTCCTGCTCGATCGCGCTTCACGCGCGCCGTCTCCGCACGCTCATTTATCGCTAACTCTCGCGTCGCATCATGCATCACATGACGAAGCACATGACGACGGAGGCACACAAAATGAGCAAGCACATTCTGGTAGCGGTTGGCGCAAACTGTGACGGCAGCGTACTGAAGACAGCCATCGAAAAGGCCCGCCATACGGGCGCCCGGCTGACGGCGGTATACGTGGTCGACACGATGCCATGGTGGGCGATGACGGGTGTCGAATACGGCTGCATCGATTCGTACCAGCTGGTTCAGGAACTGGAACGCGAGGTCGAGCGCCGCTGCAACGAGACCCTCGCCACGGATGCATGGGACATTCAGGCGCAAGCGCTCACGGTGCAGCTGGGCAGCAACAGCGTCGGCCGCCGCATCGCCCGACTCGCCGACGAGCTCGATGCAGACATGATCGTGGGCGGCGCGGGGCATGGTTCGAAATGGCGCTTCTGGGAAGAACGGATGAGCGACGTGGTCGGACGCTGCACGCGCCGCTCGGTGCTGGTGGCGACATCCGGCGCTGCATCCCGCGAAGAAGCGGCAGGCGAATCGAATCGCCGCCGCGACAAGGCACGCGCCGCAGCGCACGTCCACGCGCAAACGCTCTGACGCGTAGCTGGCTAGGCGCTGCCGATGAGCTTCAGACCCGCCGGCAGCGCTTCGCCGAATACGCGGCCGGTGTCGGCTTCATCGAGCGCGACGGTCTCGCGGACCATGCGGATCCACGCGGGCGCCGCGCCGAGCGTCTCCAGCCGCCGGATCACGTTTTCGCGGGCGGCATCGGGCAGGTCGCGCGATCGGTCGCCGGTCATGCGCGACAGCTGCACGGCGGCGAACGCGGCCGGCTCCACCTTTTTCCAGTCGAGCGCGAGCACGGCGTCGAGCCACGGCAGCGCCACTTCGGGCGGCACGACGCCATGCGCGCTGCCGTAGAAAGGCAAGCGCGCGCCGATGCGCCCGATGGCCCACCACGTCTGATGATTCTCGCCGGGCTTGTGCAGGCGTTCGAACAAGGCCTGCGCGAGCGCGATCTTGCGCTCGACGGCAATGCGCTCCAATGAAGCCTGCACACGGATCATGTCCGCGTAGCCGACCTTGGAGGGATCAAAGGGCAGTTTCTGCTTTTTAATGCTTGCGGCTTGCAGGAACTCCATTGCATCGAGCAATTGCAGTTGTGCATCTTCATTCAGGCCGCCCGCCGCGCGGCGCCACAGCGTCCACCATTCCGACCACACCTGGCTTTCGTGGATGTACTGGATGCCGTCGTCGAAAATCGTCCACAACTGTTCGACGCGCCATTCGTCGAGCGGATAGCCGAACCCTGGCCGCAGGCAATAACCCACCAGATTGAGCCACAGCCGTTCGTGATCGGCCGAGCGGCGCCGGCGTTTGGCGCGCTCCCACAACGCGCCGAACAGTTCGCGCAGCAGCGCGACGTCCCAGCTTTCGCGCGGACCGAGTGTCTGTTCAAGTTGTGCGCGCAGCCGCTTGACCTCGTTGGGGCCGACATTCGACGAACGCGCGCCAAACGAACGCTCGATCAGTTCGATCGCGTGATCGAGCGACGGATGCCGTGTGCCTTCGCTGGCGTCCGGTGCGGACGCCGCTTCGTCGCGGCGCAGTTCGAATTGCAGCAGCCAGCGTTGCGAAGCGTCGTCGGTGGCGATGCAGTTCACTTCGAGCGTGCCGACTTCGGTGATCGACGTGGTGAGCCTGACAGGCCGCTCGTCGGCGTCGGACGCGTGCCGGCGCTGCACGACGGTCGCGATGGGCGGCAGGCGGACGAAATCGCCTTGCGACAGGTCGGTGAGCTCGCCGGGTTCGAAGCGCGTATCGGCGACAGTCGACATCAGATGAAAACGCACTGGCTGGCCGAGCCGCAGCGCGAACACACGTCCGTCGAGATGCACTTCGTGTGCTTCTTCCGTGCCGCGCGGCAACAGGCAGATGCCCTGGCCGTCTTCGAGCACGAGGAAATAGCTGCGCGCCGAACCGCCGCCGATACGCGGCGCGTTGCCCGCGCGCGCCAGTCCATATGCAACCGCGCCGCGTGCGACGGCGACATCGGGATGATCGTTTTGCAGCACATGCAGCGGCTGCCCGCGCCATGTGCCCAGCGTATCGGCGAGCCGTTGCGTGAGCGCCTGCGCGCGGAACACGCCGCCGTTGAGCAGCAGCGTGTCGGGCACGGGCAGCGACGCGTCTTCGCCCGCGCTTGCTGCGCCGAGCGCTTCGCGCGACGGCACCGCGAGCCGCTTGAGGAAGGCCGCGACGTGACGCGTGACGGCGGCATCGCTTGCATAGGGCAGGCCAAACTCGACGATGGCCGCGCGCGAACGGCGCGGCAGGTCATCAGCGGCGACCTGCGGGAAAAACCCATCGACCACCACGCTGGCGAGTTCGTCGCGCGTCAGATGCGTGGTGCGCGCGCCGCCGATCAGCCGCGAACCCGCGCCGAGCAGCGTGATCGCCACTGATTCGGGCGCGTTCACGGCCAGCAACTGCTCCTTCGCGACGCGGCAGCGTTCGACCAGTTGCGACAGGCTCGCCGCCGACAGCCGCGGCTGGCCGTCCTGCGCCAGACGCGTCTCGACGAGGCGCGCGAGCGCGAGGTCCATGTTGTCGCCGCCGAGCATCAGATGATTGCCGACGCCGATGCGCGTGAGTTGCGGCTCGCCGTGTCCGTCGAGCTGGACCTTGATCAGCGTGAGGTCGGTCGTGCCGCCGCCGACGTCGCAGATCAGCACGAGTTTGGTGTCCTTTAACTCGGACCGGAGCGTATCGCGATGGTGAAACAGCCAGTCGTAGAACGCGGCCTGCGGTTCTTCGAGCAAGCGCAGCGCCGGCAGCTTCGCGAGGCGCGCGGCTTCGAGCGTCAACGCGCGCGCGCCTTCGTCGAAGGAGGCGGGCACCGTGAGCACCACGTTCTGCTGTTCGAGCGGCGCGTCGGGGAAGCGCGCGTTCCACGCGGCACGCACGTGCGCGAGGTAGCTCGCGCTCGCGGTGACGGGCGAGACCTTGGCGACGTCGTCGGGCGCGCCCCATGGCAGGATCGGCGCAAGCCGGTCCACGGACGCATGCGACAGCCAGCGTTTCGCACTCGCGACCAGCCGCCCCGGCACCTGCGCGCCGAGCGCGCGCGCCAGCTGCCCGATGACGGGCGGCTGTGCGCCGGCCGTTTGAGACCCTGGCGTGGAATCCGCTTTGAGATCGACGGAAGACCACGGCAGTTGCAGATCGCCGGGATTCAGTTCGCCCGCAGCCGGGTGATAGCGGACGGACGGCAGCAGCGGCCGCGCGGCGACTTCGCCGGGCGCGACCAGTTGATCGACATCGAACACGCGGATATCGTCGGAACCGCTCCCGACATAGGCGACGACGGTATTGCTCGTGCCGAGGTCGATGCCGACCGTGTAGCGCGCGGCTGCCTGCTTCTGCCTGTGCTTGTCCTTCATCGAAGCCCTGGTGGTCAGCCTTGCGTGCCGCCGCGCACGTCGAACTCGACCTTCCAGCGCTCGTTCGTGCCGCGCGGGATCGCTTCGAGTTCGAGTGTGCCGGCTTCCGTCACGCGCGCGTGCAGCTTGACGGGCACGACTTCGCCGACGGTGCGGCCTTCCGTGGGCAGCGTCGCCTGGATTTCTTCGAGCTCCTGCAGTTCATCGGGCGACCAGTAGTCGAGCATCGTGCCGACCTGATCGAGACGCCGCACCGACGAACCGAAGAAACGGAAGTGCACCGGCTCGCCCACGACGAGGCCGAATTCCTGTTCCGGCAGCGGCGCGTCGGTGCCTTCTTCCATGCCGAACGGCGCGACGCACAGCGCGGAAATGGGCGGCTCCATGCCAGGCACGGCGGGCATCGCCGATTCGATGGCGACGTAGTAGGCGCGTGCCGTGCCGCCGCGAATGCGCACGCCGCGGCCACGCTTCACATAGCCGTAGTAGGCAGCACCACGGGCGACGGCAAGATCGAGATCCGCGCCTTCGAGCAGGCGTGCGGGTGCGGCGCCGTCGGCTGAGAGCCAGCCGTTGAGCGTCGACATGATCCGCTCGCCCAGCAGCGGCGACTTGAACACGCCGCCGTTGAACAGCACGGCCGTCGGATGCAGGAACGTGGCGTTCTCGTCGTGCGGGAATTGCCCGGCTGTCTGCGTGCCTTGCAGTTCCGCCAGCGCCGCCACCTGGCGGCCGAGGAACGCGGCGAGATGGCGCGTGATGCCTGCATCCTGCGCATACGGCAGGCCGAGCTGCGTGAGACCGGCGCGCGTGCGCACCATCGGCCGCGCGGACGCATCGACTTGCGGGAAGAAGCCTTCGAGGATGATCTGCGTGAGTTCGCCACGCGTCAGTTCGGTGCGGATCGATCCGCCGATCAGCTTCGAGCCGCGGCTCGGCACGACGAGGGGCACGGTATCCGTCGACGGATCGGATAGCAGCGTTTCCTTCGCGCTGCGGCATGCGTAGGTGAGGGCGCGCAACTGCCACGGATCGGCCTGCGTGCCTTGCGCGGCCAGCTTGCGCGCGACCACGTGCGCGAGCGCGAGGTCCATGTTGTCGCCGCCGAGCAGGATGTGTTCGCCGACGGCGACGCGATGCAGTTCGAGATTGCCTTCGCGCTCGATCACGGCGATCAGCGACAGGTCGGTCGTGCCGCCGCCGACATCGACGACGAGAATGATGTCGCCCACCTTGACCTGCTTGCGCCAGCCGCCCGTGCTCTTCTGGATCCAGCTATAGAGGGCCGCCTGCGGTTCTTCGAGCAGCGTCATCGGGCCGTAACCGGCGGCATTGGCGGCTTCCGCCGTCAGTTCGCGCGCAGCCGGGTCGAACGATGCGGGAATCGTCACCGTGATTTCCTGCTGATCGAACGGCGCGTCGGGATGCGCATGGTTCCACGCTTCGCGCAGATGCGTCAGATAGCGCACCGAGCTTTCGAGCGGCGACACGCGCGACACTTCGGGCGGTGCGTCGCTCGGCAGAATGGCCGCGCGGCGGTCCACGCCCGGATGGCACAGCCAGCTCTTTGCGCTCGAGACGAGGCGGATCGGCGTGCCCGCGCCACGGCTGCGCGCCATTTCGCCGACTGCGAAGGTGCGATCGCCCGTCCACGGCAGCGCCAGATCGCCCGCCGTCAGCTCGCTTTCGTGCGGCAGATAGAGAAACGACGGCAGCAGTTCGAGGTCTTCGATTGCGCCGGGTGCCGTCAGTTGCGTGACGGGCATGACCTGCTGGTCGGTCTTCTCGCCGTCGCTGGCGGCGAGATCGACGTATGACAGCGCGCAGTGCGTGGTGCCCAGATCGATGCCGATCGAATAGCGCGGATCGCTCACAGTTCCACCTCCGCGGGCGCGAGGACGCTGGCGTCGTGGCTTTGCGTGAGCTTCGGCAGGCGCACGTCGGCGACGCGCCAGCCTCGATGGCTGATGCTGCCCGAGAACGGCGCCTTGCCGACCACATTGCCCGTCAGGCGGATGGCCGTGGCGTCGAAACCTTCGTTGATCGTCACGCGGCTGCCTTCGGCTTCGTCGCGTACCGGGCGGATCGTGAAGTGCTCGCGCAGCGTCGCGCGGCAGCCTTCATGCACGAGGCGCGCAGCCGCGCCAATATCGGCATCCGAAAACTTCGCGATGTCTTCCTCGACGAAATCGATGAAGCGTGCATCGCGCTGGAGCAGGCCGAGCAGCTGCAGCGCGGCTTCGGGCGTGGCTTCCTTGATCACCACGGGCGCGGGTGCAGGTGCCGGGGCAGGTGCGGGCGCGGCTGCTGGTGCCGGAGCGGGCGCAGGCGCCGCGCCGCTGCGCACGCGCAGCACGCTGGCGGCGAAATCGCGATCGCCCAGAATGCTGAAAAATGTGCCGAAAGCAAGCGACAGCCTGCCCAGCAACGAAACGTTCGGTTCGGTCATGAAAGATCGCTCCTGATTCTTTGTGTACGGCCGCGCCGCGCGGGTGTCGCACGGCGGCGCGAAATTCGGGGCGGACGGCCGCGGCCGCCGCAACACGGGCGGACGCGCTCGATATTTCCGCGTCAAAACCCGTATTTTGCCTTGTTGTGAGTCATTGCCGGTTCAGAGTCTGAATCCTGCGCAAGATTGGCGGCCGGATTTTACGTCCTCAAGTAAGAATGGGCGGCATCGTCCTGTCATTTTTTACAGCGAGGATAAGGGTTCGCTCCCGCGCAAGCCCGGCATGGCCCGGCTTGCAGGGCCGACGCGTTCAACCGACTGTCTGGAGGAAAGCCATGAGCATTTTCAGCACGATCCTCAGCAAGATTTTTCCGTCGAGCCATCCTGCAGTGCAGGCTACGGCTGCCGCTGCGCCCGATGCAGCGCCCGCTACGGATGCCGCAGCGGCGCCCGCAGCAACCGACGCCGCACCCGCAGCCGCACCGGCGGAACCTGTCGATGTCGAGGCCGTCCTGACGGCGCTCGCCGAGCAGAATCCGGAAAAACTGAACTGGCGCACGTCGATTGTCGATCTGATGAAGCTGTTGGGGCTGGATAGCAGTCTCGGTGCACGAAAGCAGCTGGCGGAGGAACTGGATTACAGCGGCGACATGAACGATTCTGCATCGATGAACATCTGGCTGCACAAGCAGGTGATGACGAAGCTCGCGGAGAACGGTGGCAAGGTGCCGGACGATCTGAAGGACTGAACGGCTCCGGCGGGCGGCACGGATGATGGACTGCTTCATGGTCATGGGAACGCGACTTGCAGCGCCGTCTGCATCATGAAGCTCGCCACTTTCAACATCAACGGCATCCGTTCGCGGTTGCCGGCCTTGCTTGCATGGCTTGAACAGGAAGCGCCCGATGTCGTGTGTCTTCAGGAGCTGAAGGCACCCGACGCCGGGTTTCCCGAAGCCGATATCAATCGTGCCGGCTATGGCGCGATCTGGCACGGTCAGACGTCGTGGAACGGCGTCGCGATCCTGGCGAAAGATGCCGAGCCGCTCGAAACCCGCCGCGGCTTGCCCGGCGATCCCAGCGACACGCATAGCCGCTATATCGAGGCGGCAGTGGATGGCCTGCTGGTCGGCTGTCTGTATCTGCCGAACGGCAATCCGCAGCCGGGCCCGAAGTTCGACTACAAGCTCGCGTGGTTCGAGCGGCTCATCACCTACGCGAAAAAGCTGCTCGATTCCGGGCATCCCGTCGTATTGGCGGGCGACTACAACGTCGTGCCGACCGATTTCGATATCTACAATCCGCGCTCGTGGCTCAAGGATGCATTGCTGCAACCGGAAAGCCGCGAATGCTATGCACGGCTGCTGAAGCAGGGTTGGACGGATGCGTTGCGGACGCGCTTTCCCGATGAGCAGGTCTTCACCTTCTGGGATTACTTCC
Organism: Paraburkholderia sp. C35; assembly: GCF_003121405.1. GTDB lineage: Bacteria > Pseudomonadota > Gammaproteobacteria > Burkholderiales > Burkholderiaceae > Paraburkholderia. Next base: position 16,398 of record NZ_QBUY01000092.1, read on the forward strand.
GGCAGCACTGGCAGCGCAACGCGGGCTTGCGGATCGACCATATGCTGATGAGCAAAACGGTGGCCGCGATGATGCGCGATGCGGATGTCGATAGCTGGGTGAGAGGCGAGCCGCATGCAAGCGATCATGCACCGGCGTGGGTAGTGCTCGATCTCGATGGGCACGCAACTGCAGTGAAGAAAACTGCAGTGAAGAAAACTGCAGTGAAGAAAACTGCAGTGAAGAAAACTGCAGTGAAGAAAACTACATCTGGTAGCGGGTTGGTTGTGAAGCAGAGTAAAAGTACAGCTAAGGCGGCGAAGTCGGTGGTATCAAAGAAGACCGGAAAATGACTTCATGTCGCGTAAAACTCGCGGTCGCATTACGCGTGAAAATGCGGCAACACTTCCGCAGCGAGTTCCTCTATCACGTCTCTCACCGGCCGGTCCGAGCCGAGATTCAGCGAGACATGATGCGTACCGTTCGCGCGCATCTCATCCAGCACGTTGATCAGTGCATGTCGCCCCGCGCGATATCCGAGCGATAGCGGTACAGCCGGTTCATGCGGATCATCGCTGAGATCGAGCCGCATTGCGACACCGAATGCGCGAAATGCATCCGTTTGCAGCCGGTCGACGGCGGCGCGCCACATGCTGTGCCGCGCGCGCTGCGTCTCCGGTTCGCGGTGATAGGTCATCCAGCCAATCGAATGCCGCGCGATCCAGTCGACGCTCTGTCCACCCGAGCCGACCGCAAGCATCGGCACGGCCATAGGCGGTCGCGGCAACAGCATGAATTCAGGGGCATCTTCCGGCCGAAGATCGGGTATCACGCGCGGCGTTTCGCCGAGCGCGGCCGCCACCGTTTCCCAATGCGCGCGATACAGTTCGCGCCGTTCTTCGGCATCGCGTCCGAACGCGGCGTATTCAGGCGGCCGGTCGCCTGAACCAAGGCCGAGTATGAAGCGGCCATTCGACAGCGTCTGCACCGATCCCGCGCCTTTCGCGATATGCAACGGATGACGCAAGGTCAGCACGATCGCGCCGCTCGCGAGTGCAATCTGCTTCGTGTGAGACGCGAGCGCACCGAGCAGCACCCAAGGATCGAGATGCCCAACGGGGTCCGGATAGTCGGCACTGTTCAGGGGCACGTCACGAACCCAGAGCGCGCGAAAGCCGAGCGAATCTGCCAGTGCCGCCAGTTCGATCTGCTCGCTGAAGTCAGCGACGATCTGACCTGCGCGCAACAACGGCAACGTCAGCCCGATCGACAGATGGCCTGCGGAAAACACACGTCGATCGATATGGGAATTAGCAGCGCTCACGGTCAGTTGTGCATGTTGTCGCATGCAGTGGATTGCATGTGATTAAAGCCATTCAACGGAAACCGATCCTAGCATCGCGCGATGAATCGCACCGGGCGACGCATCCAACAACCCTGTGACCCGCATGGACAAAGGCTGTCGCACGATCGTGCGGGGCATCCCATTGTTTGAAATTTGGGAACTGTGATTTCATTCTATGAGCATAGATTTTCGATAGGTCTCGTCTAAACTCACTCTCAATCGACGCCGCGCCAGAACCATCGGTTGCGACGCCTCCCTGATTCAAAATTTCTGGAGTTACGTCATGAAAACCCGTCTGATCGCAGCCTTGCTGGTCGCCGTCTCCGCCGCTGTTGCCGCTCCCGCTTTCGCATCGGGTTATGGCCCGGCCCCGTTCTATCATCCGTCGGTTGGCGCGCCTGCATCGCAACGCGGCGTCAGCGCACAAACCTTCGCTGCCGAACGCAACCAGGCTACGGCTGCAAACGATGCTGTCGGTGGCGTGAATGGCGCGTCGTCGCAATCGGGCAGCCGCCAACCAGCGCAAGCTGCTAACGACGTCAACGTCTTCAAGGGTCACTGATCGCAGCGCGCGGCGGTCTTGCACCGTCGCGCTGCAGAGCAGGGCAGGAGGTGATCCATGAGAGCATTTTTCGAAGGTTTGGTACTGGTGGCAGCAGTCGTCGTGTAGTTCCTGCCCGCCATTGTTGCCGACGCGCGTGAACGTGAAGATGCGTTCGCGCTCACGATCTTCAACGTGCTATTTGGCTGGACCGTGGTGGGCTGGATTGCCGCGTATGTGTGGGCGCGTCATCGCGTGAGCGAGAAACGGCTCGCGAATGTCGTGAGCAGCAAGCGTCGCGCGCTGGGCCGCGTGACGATCGCCAAGATCGTGGCGCGCTCACGGCGCGTGCGCCCGTCACGTCGTCAGTCGACGCTATCCGCGTAAGAAGTATCTGCGTATACAAAACCGCCGGTCTGTATCAGACCGGCGGTTTTGTTTTTTTGCGGGCGATTCCGTAAAGGCGTCGAGATGGAAAGGAACAGCGTGCGGTTCGCTCACCACAGCGCCGTGGTCCATCCCCTCAGACGCACATCCTGCAACGCTTCGCGCAGGTTTTGCACGAACGCATCGGAGCGTTGATAGCGGCTTTGCACGCGTGGATCGTAGTTGCGCTTCAGCGCGAGCACATCGACGATGCCGCGTGTCGACACGCTCGTGTCGAGATCGGAGATGTCGGTGACCTTTGCCCACGTGCAGCGCGTGATCTCATTGCTGGGAATGGGTGTCTGCTGTTCGTCGATGTGCGCGGCGAACACATGATGGCAGGTCCGCGTGCCCGCGAACTCGAACAGATACTGCATGCCGGTGGCCTGAAGGCGTGTCTCTTCCATCAGTTCGCGCACGGCGGCCGCTTCGAAGGTTTCGCCGCCGTCGGGTTTGCCACCCGGCAGCGACCAGCGCGAGTTTGCCTTGCCGACCAGCAGAATGCGGGTGCCCATCCGGCACACAACAGTCGCACGTTGCTTCACAGTGTCTCTTCCATATAGTCACGCGCTAGCAGTCAGTACTTGAGTCAGCATCTGGCATGCCGCGCGATGCGATGACGCTCTCAGTCGTCATTCGTGAGCATTGTCCGCCGATGTTGGGTATTGGGCGTGACATCTTTATGACAGCCCTCACCAAAAGTGACCCAACCTTGTCATATCGATCGGAGAACCTTGAACGCGACCACGCGTTGCCGTGTGTGATGCATGCAGCATGGGCTGCAGAGCATGGCGCGGCGGCGTGCCTGCAACGGTCGGTCGACTGATCGAAGCGACCGGCGAGCGTCGAGGTGAATCGATGAATCCACTGTCCACGCAGCACAATTTTCAGAGCCTGTCGTTGAAGGATCTGCTCGAAGCACGCGATCTGTATCACTGGCATCTGACCAACAAGGCGAACGTCGTCGGCACGGCGGTTCGCCTATATCTGATCCGCAAAGACGAGCCGTGGCCGGATCAGCACCCGGCGAGCGACGATGCGCGCGTACAGGTGCGCGGCATTCGCACCTTCGACAACTCGGAAGTGCGCCCGTATTCATGGCCCGCGGTGATCGTGCTGGTGCGCGATTGGGTCGATGCCACCGAGTTCGGACATGGCAAGGTCGATCCTGATCACATGGTGCCGCGTACGCTGTACATGCCCGATGGCCGCGCTGTGCCCGTCTGCGTGGTCGCCGTCGAGCCGGCCACCCCGGCCGTCAGCGCGCCCGCCGATGCACGCTGGCCTGCGACGTATGTCGGCGGCGGCTGTCCGTTGATTGCCGATGCGCAGGGCGTCGAGCGGAGTGCAAGCGTGGGTTGTCTTGTGACGGATGGCCACACGATCTACGCGCTCACCAACCGCCATGTGTGCGGCGAGCCTGGCTCGCCCGTGAAGGCGCTGTTGCGCGGCGCGACGGAGGAGGTCGGCATCGCATCGGACCGGCAGCTCACGCGCGCGCCGTTCACGTCGGTGTTTCCCGAGTTCGCGGGCAGCCGCAGCTTTCTGACGCTTGATATCGGGCTCGTCGAAGTGCACGACGCGAATGACTGGTCGAGCCAGCCGTTCGGTATCGAAGGCAGCATCGGGAATGTCGCCGACATCAACGAGGTGAGTCTCAGTCTGCAGTTGATCGATCAGCCGGTGACGGCATTCGGCAGCGCGTCGGGTGCGCTCGACGGCACGATCAAGGCGCTGTTCTACCGGCACAAGTCGCTGGCGGGCTACGACTATGTCTCGCAGTTCCTCATCGCGCCTGCGAATGGCAGCCCGCAGACGCAGCCCGGCGATTCCGGCACAGTGTGGTATCTGGCGCCGCATTCCGACGTAACGGATGGAAGCGAGCGACGTCTGTATCCGCTCGCCGTCGAATGGGGCGGCCAGACACTCGTGAGCGACAACGGCCAGCGTCTGAACCATGCGCTCGCGACAGGTTTGAGCACCGCTTGCCAGTTGCTCGACGTGGATCTCGTGAGTGAACACAATGTCGGCGCCAATCCGTACTGGGGACAAACGGGCCACTACAGCATCGCGACAGCGGCAATCGATTCGGTGAAACAAGGCCCGTTGCGTGATTTTCTCGAAGCGAACGTCGAACGTATCAGCTTTCGTCCCGACGAACTCACGCCTGAGCAGATTCGCGAGAAACTCGCGCGCGGCGATTTCGTCGAGCTGGCCGACGTGCCCGATCTCGTCTGGAAGAAGACGCCCAGCCGCGTGCCGGGCGGACGGGATTACGCGCAGAATGCCGGCCCCGAGCATCCGAATCATTATGCGGACATCGATCAGCCCGACGGCGACGGCAAGACGCTGCGCGAGGTGACGCTCGGCAATATCGCCAACATGAGCGTCGCCCTGTGGTCGAAGTGGTACGCGGACGAAGGCGTGACCGAGGCGCGTTCTGAAGGGCTGCTGCCGTTTCGTGTGTGGCAGATTTTCGATGAAATGGTCCGGCAACTGAAGGCGCACAACGACACGAAGTTCCTCTGCGCGGCGGGCGTGCTGGCGCACTATGTCGGCGATGCGTGCCAGCCTTTGCACGGCTCGTATCACGCGGACGGCTTTCAGGACGCGCCCGGCGCGACGTCGAAGAAATGGCCGGGCAAGGGCGTGCACGCGACCTTCGAAGACAAGATGGTCGATCGCCATTCGAGCGACCTGTTGCCGAAGATCGGCCCGCAGGCGAAGGCGTTCGAAGGCGCGATCCCGAAGATCGACGATGGCCGCGATGCCGCGTTCGCGACGGTTTCGCTGATGGCCGAAGCGGCGACGATCCTGCCGCCGTCCACGTTGATCGACGAGTACATCCGTTTGGGCGGCGGCAGTTCGGCGCGCGTCGTCGATGGTCTGTGGGACGCGTTCGGCGACGACACCGCGAAACTGATGGGCGCAGGCGCGCGCTATCTCGCTGCGATCTGGGAAGCGGCATTTGCCGTCGCCGATGCATCGTTGCCGGCAGGCGCAAGGGAAATCAGCGAGCAGGCACTGGCGAAGGTGTATCAGGACAAGACGTTTCTGCCTTCGCTGACACTCGACAAGATCGGACCGGTGATCGGTTGACGGATCGGCTTCGGGATGGCGCGCGGCGTGTTGCCGTGCGCCGCCTGCGGACTACGCTGCCGCGAGTTTTTTGCTCTGCTTCACCATGCCGTCGAAAATCGCCGCCGCGAGATCTTGCGGGAAATCCGCCGGAAGCTGCGCGGCAACGGTATCGATCACGTGTTTCGTGGCCTGCGTGACGGAGGCGATCAGGGCGTTGACGGCATCGGGCGGCAGACCCGTTTGCTGACCTTGCGCGATCCAGTGTCGCCGGATTATCTGACTGATCAGATAGTGGTTGCTGGTGCCGCGCACGGCCATGGCGAGCTTCGCCTTCTGCATGGGAATGCGATTCGCGCCGCGCCCGATGATGGGATGCGCCGACAGCACATCGTACAAGGGCGTCGCGCGATAGCGGCTGCCAGGCAGGTGCACGATGCTGAAGTTCTTGGCGTGCCCGTCGGTGGCGGCGAGCAGCCAGAAGATCAATTGCGTCATGAAGAAGCGTGTGCTGTCGCCCGCGGCATCGTCCGATCCCGCCAGAATGTGCATCACGGCGTCGATGCCGGGCCCGCCGTCGACCTGATACTTGGCGATGGGCGGCGTGCCCGTCGCCTGGCACATGTCCTCCTGCGGCAGACGGACGATCCACGTTCCGTCGTTCGACAGCCGTCGGTCGAAGCGTTCGACCACCAGCGCTTTCTGATCGCCGAATTGTGCGATCTCGCACGCGGCAATTGGCAGGCCGAAGGCAGCGACGATCTTCGCGCACAGCCATTCGTTTTCGACCGACGTGCGCATATCGGCCTGCATATTACCGACGAGACCCAGCGGCAGCTTCAGGATATGCGTGGTCGGCGTGCTGCCCGACGGCAGCACCCAGCGGCCTTTGTGGTGCAGCAGCGCCGTTTTTTCCTGCGCGCCCGCGATGGAGAGGCGCAGGTCGCCAGCGTGATCGCGCTGGCCAAGCGGCGCGGTGGCCGTGGTGTCGCGCAGCAGGCGGCCGATGTCCTCGCCCGTCAGTGCGTCGCCCTCGATGCGATAGAGGTGAGTGGGCGTTTCGCCTGGCGGCAGCATCTGGATTGCGCCGACGCAATCGCGCCCGAGCGCGGCCAGCAGATCGAACGGAGCGGTGCCACCCGTCTTGTAGCGTTGCGCCATCCTGCGCCGGATGGGTTCGCTGTCGGGCAGCAGATTGTCGAAGAAGGCGGACACGAGGGCGCCGCGATACGGCTGGTTACCGGGCGTGAAGGGCAGGGACAGCGACAGCGGCCGTCCCTGCGGATCGACGATCCAGTCGTCGAAATAGACAAGACGTTCGCCGCCGCCGGACTTTTCCCAGTAGCCGACGGCGAGGCCGTTCATCCAGAGATCGAGTCGTTGAGTGTGCGAGCGACGCCCCATGCTTACCATTGCTCCCGCTTCTTCGGCGCGCGTTGGGCTGCCTTGAGCACGGGCACCGCCTGCGTGGTAACCGGCTTGACGGCGCGCCTGCGCGGCGCTGTTTTCGTTGCACTGCTGACTTGTGCGGCCTGGCGATGTTGCGACGCCATCTTCGCGACGGGGGCCGCTTGCGCGGGCAGGGACTCGTTCTGGCTGAGCGTGATGCTGGCGTTCAACAGCCGCAAGACCGTGAAAAGTCGCTCGACGCCGGCCGCAGCCGGATCGGCCTCGAATTGCGCGTAGCTTTGCTGCGTGATGCCAAGCCGTTCGGCGAGCATGGCCTGCGTGAGTCCCGCGGCCTTGCGAAAGCCGCGCAGAACGGGGCGCAACTGGCTGAGCGTCTTGACGGAATAGTCCACGGCGGGCCTCGATGCAGACGGGTTGAAGGCGAGCTGACATGCAGCACGTGCAGGTCGCGCACCTGCCGCGACCCGTGCAGGAAAGAATACAGTCTATGGCCTGTATTGACAAGATACAGTCTATAAGCTGTAAATCGAAAATACAGTCTTTGTACTGTATGATTGAGATGTTGAAGAAAGCCGGTCCGCCCGGTCGATGCTTCGCCGGCTCGCGCGCGAAAGCGGCCACGCACGGCTTCCGGGTGTACGTTTGCACGGCTCAAAGACAATGCGGCTCTGCGATAAAAATCGCAGAGCCGCATTTCACTGCAAACAACCGTTTCGCAGCGCTCAGGCCGCCGCTTTACGCCGTTTGCCGAGTTCGTTTTCGACCGGCTGCTTGTCCGATTCCGGCACGGAACCAGCGGGACGATGCACGTCATGCGTGACGAAACCCAGTTCACGGCTCGGCACGTCGAACCAGTCGCGGTGCGAGAACGAATCGCGGATATCGTCGAGGCCGCTTTGCCAGTGTTCGAGCATGGTATCCATGCTGAACTCGTAATCCTTGTAGTGGCCTTCGTACGGCTTGTTCTTGTAGATCAGATGCACGACGTTGATCGCGCTGCCGTCAGCGGCTTCTTCAGCGAGTCGGAACATGGGGTCCGCTTTCAGCACCGATGAAGGCACGTGCTCGAGCAGTTCCTTGATGAAGCGAGCATGTTTCTGCCGCTCCGCCAGCATGTTCGTGATCGCGCGCGTGCGGCTCGAATACTGGATGTCTTTCGCGCGCTCCGAAATGTCGAGGAAATCGCCCGGTGCATTGCCGCGTGCGCTCCACAGATCGACCTGAAAAACCAGCGTATCTTTGTGATCCGAATCGCGCAGCACTTCGGTAAGCGGCGTATTCGACACGAGACCGCCGTCCCAGTAGTACTCGCCGTCGATCTCGACAGCCGGGAAGCCAGGCGGCAACGCACCCGACGCCATGAAATGCTCCGGCTCGAGCCGCATCTTGCGGTTATCGAAGTACGTGAGATTGCCGGTGGCGACATTCACGGCGCCGACCGACACGCGGATAGGACCATCGTTGATGCGGTCGAAGTCCGCGTATTGCAGCAGCGTGGCGCGCAGCGCAGCCGTGTCGTAGTAGCTGACGCGGCTCGGATCCAGCTTGCCAAGACCCGCCACGGGCAACGGAAAGCGCGGCGCGAAGAAGCCAGGCTGGCCTTCCGTCAGCGCGCGGCCCGCTGCCCACATACTGGCCCACTTGCGCGACATGTCGTGCAAGCCGAGACCCGGCAGCGCCCATGCGCCTACTCGGCCCACCCAGTCGAGTGGATGGCAGATCGCGTTCCAGAATCCGCGCAACGCTTCCACGCGTTTTTCCGGCGCATTACCTGCGATGATCGCGGTATTGAGCGCGCCGATCGACACGCCCGCGATCCAGTGCGGCTCGACCTTCATTTCGGCGAGCCCTTCGACCACACCCGCCTGATAGGAACCGAGCGCGCCGCCGCCTTGCAGCACCAGTGCGATCTCGTCGTAGCGCGGCAACACAAACGGCTCCGGCTGCGCGCTGATTTTATTTGTGTCGCTGCGCATACGTGCTCCTTATTTCATCGACCAGCCGTGGCTGACGATCACCGACTGTCCCGTCAGTGCCGACGATTCGAAGCCCGCGAGGAAGGCGACCGTGTTAGCGACGTCTTCGACCGTGGTGAATTCGCCGTCGACGGTTTCCTTCAGCATCACGTTCTTCACGACTTCTTCTTCGCTGATGCCGAGCGCCTTGGCTTGCTCGGGAATCTGCTTGTCGACCAGCGGCGTGCGCACGAAGCCCGGGCACACCACGTTGGCGCGCACGCCGCGCGGACCGCCTTCCTTCGCGACCACGCGCGCGAGGCCGAGCAGGCCGTGCTTCGCGGTCACGTAGGCCGACTTGAGCTTCGATGCTTCGTGCGAGTGCACCGAACCCATGTACACGATCGAGCCGCCGCGCTTGCTGTCGTACATGTGCTTGATAGCCGCCTTGGTGGTCAGGAACGCGCCGTCGAGGTGGATGGCGAGCATCTTCTTCCAGTCGGCGAAGGCATACTCTTCGATCGGTGCCACGATCTGAATGCCCGCGTTCGACACCAGCACGTCGATGCTGCCGAGTTCCTTCACGGCGCGCTCGATGCCTGCATTGACAGCTTCTTCATTCGTCACGTCCATCGAGACAGCAATAGCCTTGCCGCCTGCTTCGACGATGCTCGACGCCACCTTCTGCGCATTCTCCAGGTTCAGATCCGCAATGACGACGGCCGCGCCGAGGCTCGCGAGCTTGCGCGCGCACTGTTCGCCGATACCGCTTGCTGCGCCCGTGACGAGCGCGACCTTGTTTTGCAGTGACATGATGTTTTTCCCTTGATTGGTTTGGAGAGCGTTAAACCGCGAGTTCGAGTGCGTCGTCGTTCGACTTCTTTGCGTGCTGCGTTTCAACGTGTGCAGGCGCGAGATAGTCGAATGCGACTTCGCCGATGTCGAGCGTGAGATTGGCGATCACATGCCGTGCGCCGACCACGCGCTTCACAGGCAGATCGGCAATGGGTGCAAGTGCGTGGGGATGCAGTTCGAGGGCAGCCGGGCCGCTCCATGCGCCGAGCACCGTTACGTCGCGCAGATAGAAGCGCACCAGTTCACAGATGCGCGCCGAGCCGTCGACATGCGGAATCACTTTCAACAGATAGTTGGGCGTATCCGCGAGCTTCACGCGTTCGGTTTCGATATCGAGCATGCGATGCTTGTAGCCCATCGTGCCCGTCGCGATGCGTTGCGTGCCGTAATCGAGCGTGCCGAGCAGCGTGTCGTTGCCGTCCACGCCGAGCTTCGGACGCGCAAGCTTCTTCGGGAAGCCCCAGATTTCGCGGCCGCCCGCAATCGGGCCTTCGTCGTCGAGATACATCGAATGGGTGTAGTTCGCGAGCCGGCCTTCCATGTCGCGCACCGAGATCACCTGGCCGCTTTCCGTGTAATCGCCGAAACCCGAAGAATCGGGCATGCGAATGAACTCGTAGTGCACCAGCGCGTTTTCCGGCTTCAGCGGTTCAGGCACTACCGCGCGCAACGCATCCATATCGGTTTCGTACGAAATGATGAAGTACTCACGATTGAGAAAGCGGAAAGGCGGGCGAGGGAAGGCGGGATTATGAACAGGCATTGCGAATGCAGATTGCCGGATTGACTTGATGTCCATGTACTTCCTCTTTGGCATTGGGCGTTGGTGGAGCACGGCGAATGTTAGAGCAAAAGCTTTTTTCACATCACATTAATTTCTCCAATACACCGTTGGTCTGTGCGCAACAGTGGCGTGGCTTGTCAGTGTTATCAGGCAAATGGTCAATCATTGTGAAATCCGGCATGACGTATTTTCGTGAGCGAAATATTGCCGTCCAAAAACGAAATTCGGATGTCATGTAGCTGACGTTTGTCTTCGCTGATAAAGATCGCAAATGCTTTGTGCGATTGTTAATCGGGTGAGACTGATTGGTGAGCTAACTAATCGATAGCGCTTGCATCAGGTGTCATTACGCGCGTGACGCGGGTTGGGTCCGCTTACGCAACGCCGGAAACGGCTGACATCGGAGCGTGCGTCCGAAGAAGGGAATCTGTAAGAAAAATCCGGAGAAAGTTTATTGATTTGTTGCGGTGCGACATGCGCGGAGCTATACTAGGGTTATTACTTAGGGTGTTACCCGTATAAGGAGTCCGCCATGCAACAAGCTACGACCGCAGCAGTACCGTCTACGAGCTGGCTCTCGCGCCTGCGCGAGCTTGCTATCCGCGCCGTGGATCTGCACCTGCAGCACTGCGCCGTTCTCGCTGAAGCGTATCGCCGCTAAGCATTTCGCATAAACAAAGGGGAGTTCGTCTGAACTCCCCTTTGTCATTGGCGCGCCGCCGCGCTGCATCATGAGCATCCGGCGGCGCACCACGTCTCGCTCAGATTCCGGCCTTCCTGGCCGCGAAAATCAGCCGCAGTCCTAGCGCCGCAATGGCGCCCGCGGCAATCCGGTCGATCCACGTCTTGGCCCGCAGATAGACTTCGCGCGGACGCCGGCTCGAAAAACACAACGCCACCACCGTGTACCAGCCGAACTCCACCGCAAACACCAGCGGCGGCAGCGCGAAGTAACACCAGACGGGCGGATGCTGCGGCAACAGCGCGGCAAAGATACTGCCGTACCAGATGGCCGTTTTTGGGTTGCTCAGTTGCGTCGTCAGCCCGATCAGAAAAGACTTCCTCGTGCTGCGGCCTTGCGCTGCGCCGCTCGCATCCATTGCAATCGGTTGAGCTGCGCCGCGCCAGATTTTCGACGCCATATAAATCAGATACAAACCGCCGGCCACTTTCAGGCCGATATACAGCCATTCGACGGCGACCAGCAACGTATACAGTCCGGCGAGCGCAATACCGCCAAAGAAAATACCGCCGACGCCCATCCCGAGCGCGGTCGACAAACCGTCGCTGCGCGACAGGCTGATCGAATTGCGCGCGACGAGAACGAAACTCGGTCCGGGGATCATCGCGCCCAGCAGCAACGCGACGAGAATGGCGAATACAGCAGCCGACGCGGTCATCGAACGGTCTCCCTGGTGGTTGCGTGGGGCGCACAGCATCGCACGTCAAAAAGCAGCAGGCGAGTATTGTCCGGCGTCGCAGCCGTGCTCACAAGACGATACGCGCCTGAATTGCTAGAGTGGCGCGATGGACGAAAACGAACGTATCCGCCACGCCGTGTCGTGGCTGCGCGAGGCCGACGGCCTGCTGGTGACGGCAGGCGCCGGTATGGGCGTCGACTCGGGCTTGCCGGATTTTCGCGGCGCCGAGGGCTTCTGGCGCGCGTATCCCGCGTTGAAGCAGCATCGGCTGGCCTTTCAGGACATGGCGAATCCGCGCGTCATGGCGCTGCATCCACGTCTTGCCTGGGGCTTCTATGGGCATCGGCTCGATCTTTACCGACGCACCGTGCCGCATCGTGGCTTCGATATCCTGCGGCGCTGGAGCGAAGCGATGCCGCACGGCCTTGCCGTATTCACCAGCAACGTCGACGGCCAGTTTCAGACGGCGGGGTTCGAGCATGCCGTCGTTGCCGAGTGCCACGGCTCGATTCACGTGCTGCAATGCTCGGAGGTGTGCCACGACGGCCTGTGGCCCGCGTCCGGCTTGCAACCGGTAGTCGATGAAGCGGCTTGCGAGCTGATCAGCGATCTGCCGCGCTGCCCGCAATGCGGCGCGGTGGCGCGGCCCAACATTCTGATGTTCGGCGACTACGACTGGATCGCGTTGCGCACCGAACAGCAGGAGGCGCATCTGCATGCGTGGCTGCGAAGGGTCGAGCGGCTGGCCGTGGTCGAGATCGGCGCGGGGAAGGCGATCCCCACGGTGCGATATTTCAGCGAGCAAAATGGCCCGCGTGTGATACGTATCAATCCGCGCGATTTCGGTATCGGGCAAAATCGCGGGATCGGGTTGGCGCGCGGCGCAGTCGAAGGCCTTGAACTGCTCGACCGGGCGATGAACGGATAGCGCAATGACCAACGGCGCTGCATTCACAGCGCCGTCATGCGGTCGGTCAATGATCAGTTGTCAGCGGCGATCAACAGCCGCAAGGTTAGACGGCGTCGGGCTGCGTCGTCCACGCGGGTTCGCGCTGGTTGATGCGCCGTATCGCGACACGCGCCTGCTGCCTGCGCACGATTGCACGTGCGGCGCGCGCCAGCGCCAGATCGAGCGCGCCGCGCCAGTCTCGCGCAATCGACGTGACGACGACAGGCGTCGCATCGGGCGTCTGCACCTGCACCTGGCAGCGCTTGTCGAGTCCGCCGCGCGGTCCGTTGATGTCGGACAGGCTAACCGTCGCCTTCGAAATCAGCCAGTCCATGCGGCGAAACACGAACCGGATGCGTTGACGCGCGAAGCTGCGCAACATGACGGCTTCACGATCGCGGGACTTGAACAGGACTTGCATGAGACACCTCCTTGGTGAGTACGGCTCAAGCGTACGGTGAGAAGGTGCCGCGGAAAAAGCAGAAATAACGGAAGCTCGGCTTCGGAAAAACCGAAGTGAGTTGCGCCCCTGCAAGCGCGGTCATGCATGCGCCGCGCTCAACACCTTTTGTGTCAGAGGATGATGCCGCCCGCGCCGCGACACGATCGCGTAAATTTCCTCCTTCACTTCCGGCGAGCGGCCCAGCCAGCGCAGGCTGCGATGCATCGGCTCGTCGCGCTCCGCGCCGAACGCGGCGAGCGGAAAGACGCCCATGCCGCGCGACGCGAACAGCATCATCACCGCGCTGTCTTCGAACTCTCCCGCGATGCGCGGCCGGATGTCGGCGGCTTCGAACCAGCGGTCGAGCCGCGAGCGCAGCGCCGAATGCCCCGTCGGCAGCAGCACGGGGAGCGACGCGAGACATTGTGGAAAATGGTCGATATGCGTTTTGCGCACCACCGACGCAGGCCCATACCAGTCGATCGGCGAAGCGATCAGGCGTTCGCTCGACAGGCGCAGATTCGAGTTATGCGGCGCGGGCTGGCTCGACAGCACGAGATCGAGGTGATGATGCGCGAGCTCCGCCAGCAGGTCTTCCGCTTCGCCTTCGTGGCAGAGCAGACGCAGCGAGGGCGTATCGAGCACGCCTGCGAGCATGGCGTGGACCGCCAGCTTCGAAATGCCGTCCGTCAGCCCGACCGCAAAGCGCGCGACCGTGCCGCTCGCCGCTTCGCGTACTTCGTCGTGCAGTGTGCTCCCAAGCTGAAAAATTTCTTCCGCACGCGCATAGGCCGCCTGGCCCGCTTCCGTCATCGCGACGCCGCGTCCGGCAGGCTTCAGCAACTGATGTCCGAGCGCCTTCTCCAGTTCGCGCACCTGCGCGCTGATGGTTTGTACGGCCATGTCGAGCCGTTCGGCGGCGCGCGCAAAACCGCCTTCCTTCACCACCACCCAGAAATAGTGCAGATGCCGGTAGTTGAGCATGGTTGCCTCAGCACAAAAAGTTACTTCGAAAAAACCGAACTAACCATCAGCTTATCACTGGTTTTTCCGATCGCTCCGCCAGGCGATCATGCTTTCCACAGGCTGTGACCCAGTAATCAGCCGTTTTTCTCTCAACCGGACAACATCGCTCGCACATGGACTCGTTATTGACCCTCGCAGCCGACCCCGCAGCATGGGCGGCACTCGTGACGCTCGTCGTGATGGAGGTCGTGCTCGGCATCGACAACCTGATCTTCATTTCGATCCTCAGCAACAAGCTTCCGGCAGCGCAGCGCGCCCGCACGCAGCGCATCGGCATCATGCTGGCGCTGGTCATGCGTCTTGGCCTGCTCGGCACGGTCGCGTGGATTGCGCAGCTCACCACGCCTGTGTTCACCGTGTTCGATCACGCGTTTTCGTGGCGCGACCTGATCCTGATCGGCGGCGGCCTGTTCCTCGTGTGGAAGGCGACGCGTGAAATGCATCACCACGTGAGCCGCGACGCCGACGAAACGGCGAACCCCGCGATGGGCGTCGCTGGTCTGACGGTGACGGCGGCAATCGGCCAGATCCTGGTGCTCGACCTCGTGTTTTCCGTCGACAGCATCATCACGGCTGTCGGCATGACGGAGCATCTGCCGATCATGTTCATCGCGGTGATCGCAGCCGTCACGGCCATGCTGTTCGCAGCACGCCCGCTGTCGAAGTTCATCGAGCGTAACCCGACCATCGTGACGCTTGCGCTGAGCTTCCTGCTGGTGATCGGCATGACGCTGCTGGCGGAAGGATTCGGTTCGCACGTGCCGAAGGGTTACATCTACGCTGCGATGGCGTTCGCGGGCTTCGTCGAAGGCATGAACATGCTGTCGCGCCGCAGGAAGGACAAACGTGAGCATGACAAGCCGCGCAGCGACAGTTCGGCTGTCTCGAACTGAGCATCGCAGTCTCAACGGGGCCGCGGAGAACGCGCCCCGAACTGAAGCACCAGAAGGTATGAACGTTACGAAAGGAGCAATGCAATGAAGTGCCCTGTTTGCAAGACCCCTGATCTGCTGATGACGGAACGCCAGGGTGTCGAGATCGATTACTGTCCGACGTGCCGTGGCATATGGCTCGACCGCGGCGAACTGGACAAGCTGCTGAACCAGATAGAAGTGCCCGAACCGCAACGCAGCAGCGGCAACGAGCAGCGCGACGCCCGCTACGACGACCGCGATTCACGGCGCGATCAGGAGTGGGGACGACGCGGCGATGCGTACCACGACGATCATCGCAAGCAGACTTACGATCCACGTCGCAAGAAGAAGTCGCTGTTCGACATGTTCGATTTCGACTGACCTGACCTGAAAATTTGATTGGCTCGCGGCGCTCGAACCCTGTTCGGCGCCGCGTTTTTTTGGCCTGTTGCACGCTTTATAGTATTACTATAACGATTCGCGATCCGATCGCATTCCGCCATTTCGTTGTGTGAGCCAGCGCTTAACACAGTCCCGTCCGGGTTTTTCATATCTGCCTAAAACGTGGGAAAGCGCGTCATACCGGCAACAAAATCTCCATCAATCGTTTCGTCGCGGCTGCACGGAAGGTCGGGAAAACGCTAATCGAAAGCACGCGGCGCCAAACATATAGTTTGGCTATAAGGAAAAATCAGACGCGTCGATGGCAGTCTCGCCAAGGTTCGGGACCCATGCCCGGCGCGCAGGATGTCCGCCCCGAGCGCGCATCCATGCGGAAGGCCGTTCGGCCAGAGTTTCGATGATGTCCAGCTTGACTGTCGGTTGCCGGTTTGCAGCAAGAGGTGGCGCTATGCACGTCGTCGTCGCGTCAAGGCCGTCGCACACGGAATGCAGCGCCTGGAAAACAATCCCATCGGAGACACAACATGAAAGTCGCCACGCGTCTGATCGCCGGCATGCTCGTCGGAGCGGCGCTCACCGTTGCCGCGAGCGGCAACAGCTTCGCTGAAGACAAACAGATCACCCTGGGCTTTTCGCAGGTCGGCGCAGAAAGCGCATGGCGCACGGCGAATACCGTGTCGGTGAAATCGTCAGCGAAGGACGCTGGCATCAACCTGAAGTTCTCGGACGCGCAGCAGAAGCAGGAAAACCAGATCAAGGCGATCCGTTCGTTCATCGCGCAGAAGGTCGATGTGATCGCGTTTTCGCCGGTGGTCGAATCGGGCTGGGAGCCTGTGCTGACGGAAGCGAAGAACGCGAAAATCCCCGTGATTCTCACCGACCGTTCGATCGACGTGAAAGACACGTCGCTGTACGTGACGATGATCGGTTCGGACTTCCTGGAAGAAGGGCGCCGTGCGGGTAAGTGGCTCGAAGAGCGCTACAAGAACGATGCGGGCCCGATCAATATCGCGGAACTGCAGGGCACGGTCGGCTCGGCGCCGGCCAACGATCGCCATGCGGGTTTGATCGAAGTGATCAAGAACGATCCGAAGTTCAAGATCATCGCGTCGCAGAGCGGCGACTTCACGCTCGCGGGCGGCAAGCAGGTGATGGAAGCGTTCGCGAAGACCTACGGCAAGCAGATCAACGTGGTCTACGCGCATAACGACGACATGGCGCTCGGCGCGATCCAGGCGATGGAAGAAGCCGGTATCAAGCCCGGCAAGGACGTGAGCGTCGTCTCGTTCGATGCGACCAAGGGCGGCTTCGAAGCGATGATCGCAGGCAAGATCAACGTGGACGTGGAATGCAGTCCGCTGCTCGGGCCGCAACTGATGACGGCCGTCAAGGAAGTGGTGGCGGGCAAGCAGTTGCCCAAGCGCATCGTGACCAACGAAACCGTGTTCCCGATGAGCGTCGCCGCGCAGATCCTGCCGCAGCGCAAGTATTGAACGGCTGAATCGTTACATGTGTCCGGCGCGCCTTGCCAGCAGGGCGCGCCGGATTTTCCATCACGCTGTCGCGTCACGCTCCTCGCGTCACTCATGGCCGCACAACCTCTACTCGAAACCATCGGCATCAGCAAGACGTTTCCGGGCGTGAAGGCGCTGTCGGGCGTCGACTTCCGTCTTTTTCCCGGCGAGATCCATTCCTTGATGGGTCAGAACGGCGCGGGCAAATCGACGCTTATCAATGTGCTCACGGGCGTGCACGAACAGGACGCGGGCGAGATTCGCCTCGCGGGCGAAGCCGTGCGCTTTGCAACGCCGCTCGAAGCCGAAGCCGCCGGTATCCAGACGCTGTACCAGGAAATCAATCTGTGCCCGAATTTGTCGGTGGCGGAGAACATTTTCGCGGGACGTCAGCCGAAGCGGCGCGGTGCGATCGACTGGAAAGCGATCCACTCGCGTGCGCATGAAGCGCTTGCCGCGCTGAATGTGTCGCTCGACGTCACCAAGTCGCTCGATGCGTATCCGATTGCCGTGCAGCAGATGGTGGCGATTGCGCGCGCGATGTCGGTGAAAGCACGCGTGCTGATTCTCGACGAACCGACCTCGAGTCTCGACGATGGCGAAGTAGCGCGCCTGTTCGACGTATTGCGCAATCTCAAGCAATCGGGCATTGCGATCCTGTTCGTCACGCACTTTCTCGAACAGACGTATGCGATCTCCGACCGTATCACGGTGATGCGAAACGGTGAGCGCGAGGGCGAATATCTCGCGAAAGATCTGCCTGTCGAACAACTCGTCGCGAAGATGGTCGGTCATAACCGGATGACGGAGCGACTCAAAGGCGGCGCGCCCGACACGTCTCAGCAACACGCGGGCGCCGCGCCATTTCTGTCGATGCAAGGCGTCGCGCGGCGCGGCGTGATGAATCCCATCGATCTCGACGTGCAGCCGGGCCAGATTCTTGGTCTTGCTGGTTTACTCGGTTCGGGCCGTACCGAAACGGCGCGCCTGCTGTTCGGCGTCGACAAGGCGGACGCGGGCACGATCAGCGTCGACGGCAAGGACGTGAAGCTCAGTTCGCCGCACGACGCGGTGCGCCACGGCATCGGCTACTGTCCGGAAGACCGCAAGAAGGAAGGCATCATTTCCACGCTGTCGATCCGCGAGAACATCCTTCTGGCGCTGCAGGCGCGGCGCGGCTGGCTGCGTGTAATCGGCCGCAAGAAGCAGCGCGAAATCGCCGATACCTACATCGAGCGGCTCGGCATCAAGGCGCACGATGCAGAACAGCCAATCGGACTGCTATCGGGCGGCAACCAGCAGAAAGTCGTGCTCGCGCGCTGGCTCGCCACCGAACCGAAGATGCTGATACTCGACGAACCCACGCGCGGCATCGATGTCGCCGCGAAGTTCGAGATCATGGATCGCGTGCTTGCGTTGTGTGCGAAGGGGCTTGCCATTCTGTTCATCTCGTCGGAAGTGGGCGAGGTGGTGCGCGTGAGCCATCGCATTGCCGTGCTGCGCGACCGGCGCAAGATCGCCGACGTGACGGGCAACGCGGTATCGGAAGATCAGGTCTACCGGCTGATTGCGGGAGGCAACGAATGAAGCGGATTCAGGCCGTATTCGGCCACCAGCTGGTGTGGCCCGTGCTGACGCTGGTCGCGCTATTCGCCATCGACGTCGCGCATCGCGCGAACTTCCTGTCGATTGCGCTGCTGGACGGTCATCTGTTCGGCGCGCCCATCGACATTCTCAATCGCGCTGCGCCGCTCGTAATCGTCTCGCTCGGCATGACGCTCGTGATCGCGACGCGCGGTATCGACATTTCCGTTGGCGCGATTGTCGCGATTGCAGGCGCGGCGGCCGCCGTCGTACTCGCCGACGATCCAACCCGTATCGGCATGGCATTGTGCGCGGCACTTGGCGTCGGCGTGCTGGCGGGCATCTGGGTCGGCATGCTGGTGGCATTCGTCGGCATGCAGCCGATCATCGCCACGCTGATCCTGATGGTGGCGGGGCGCGGCGTCGCGCAACTGCTGACGGGCGGGCAGATCATTCCCATCGGCGCGCCGGGTTATCTGGTGTTCGGCGGCGGCTATCTGGCGACCGTGCCGTGTTCGGTATGGATCGCGATGGGTGTGACGGCGGCCACGGCGCTGCTCGTCAATCGCACGGCGTTGGGTCTCTTCATTCGCGCGATCGGCGTGAACCCGGTGGCGACGCGGCTGGTCGGCTTGCGTTCGAGTGCGATTGTTTTCAGCGTGTATGTGTTCTCGGGCCTGACGGCGGCCATCGCCGGCATTCTGGCCAGCTCGAATGTGCGCAGCGCGGACGGCAACAACGCGGGGCTGCTGCTCGAACTCGACGCGATTCTCGCGGTGACGCTCGGCGGCACATCGCTGCTCGGCGGACGCTTCAGTCTTGCCGGCACGGTGCTCGGCGCACTCATCATCCAGACGCTCACGTACACCACATATTCGATTGGCGTGCCGCCCGAAGCGACGCTGGTCGTGAAAGCCGTGGTGGTGCTGCTGGTCAGCGTGATCCAGTCGAGCGTCGCGCGGGCGTTGCTGGTGCGGCAACTGGTGCGCGCGTTTGCTTTCATGAAAACGAAGCCGCTGACGGGGACGCCACAATGAATAACATGCTCGGGCGTCTGCTCGATCCACGTACGCTGCCGATCGTCGTCACGGTGGTGCTGTTCGCCGTGCTGTTCGGCTTCGGCTCGGTGAGGTACACGGGCTTCTTCTCGCTGCAGGTGCTGCTCGGGCTGCTGGTCGACAACGCGTTCTTGCTGATCGTCGCGATCGGCATGACGTTCGTGATCGTGTCGGGCGGGATCGATCTGTCCGTCGGCTCGGTTGTCGCGTTGACCACCATTCTCTGCGCGATCTGCGCCGAGCGCCTGCACTGGCCCGTGTGGCTGATCGCGCCGCTGGTGCTCGCGTTCGGCACGCTGTACGGCGCGGCGATGGGCGCGCTGATCCATTTCTTCAGGCTACAGCCGTTCATCGTCACGCTGGCGGGCATGTTCCTCGCGCGCGGCGCGTGCTTTCTGATCACCACGCAATCGATCACGATCAACGAATCGACCTTCCACGCGATGGCGGGCTTCAGCGTGCCCGTAGGCAGCGGCTCACTGACGTCGGGCGCCTTGATCGCGCTGCTGACGCTGGCCGTGGCGATCTTCGTCGCGCACTTCACGCGCTTCGGACGCAACGTGTATGCGCTGGGCGGCAACGAACGCTCGGCGCTGCTGATGGGCTTGCCCGTCGCGCGCACGCGCATCGGCGTGTATGCGTTGAGCGGTTTTTGCTCGGCGCTTGGCGGCTTTGTGTTCACGCTGTACGTGCTGTCGGGCTACGGCCTGCAGGCGCAGGGCATGGAACTCGATGCGATCGCCGCCACGGTGATCGGCGGCACGCTGCTGACGGGCGGCGTGGGTTATGTGATCGGCTCGGTGTTTGGCGTTGGGATTCTGGGCACGATCCAGACGCTGATTACCTTCGACGGCACGCTGAGTTCGTGGTGGACGCGCATTGTGATTGGCGCGCTGTTGTGCGCGTTTTGCCTGCTGCAGCGGATCATCGAGAGGCACGCGGCGCGGCGCAAATCGGATGGCACGGGGTTGGGGGCGAGTGTGGCGAAAGTTTCCGATCAATCGTCGGCTACGCATGGCGCCAGTACTATTGATCTGGTCAAGATGAGTCCGTCTGCGTTGAAGTAGTTGTGAGTGTGCTCAATGGCTTGTCGGTGGTGTCGGGTTGTTGGGGTGTAGTGGCACGGTTCTGATTGAGATTTTTCTGGCATCCGCGATTTGGTATTGGTGCTTCACGCGTCGCCCCTGTGCGGGGCAGCACCTACTTTTCTTTGCCGCGGCAAAGAAAAGTAGGCAAAAGAAAGCCGCTGAACACCACCCACTACGGTCCTTGCCTGCGGGCCCCCAGCTGTTCTTATCCTTCACACGGCATCCTTCCTGTCAATGCCCGTTGCCAACGCTCCGAATGAGCGCATCACCCGCTTCAGACGTCCGCGTCACCGCGAACGGTACCGGTGAGTCCACGGCCGCCCAGGTGGCAAACGGTGTGTCGGCCGTCGCGCCTTATACGCTCCACTCCGGACTGAAAAGCAAAGGCGGTGTGTCTTGTAGGATCGCCGACGCGGAATGCG
>NZ_QBUY01000093.1 GCF_003121405.1 Paraburkholderia sp. C35
GTGTTAGCCCGCTTTCTTTTGCCTACTTTTCTTTGCGGCGGCAAAGAAAAGTAGGTGCCGCCCCGCACAGGGGCAACCCAAGCAGACCACTAACAAAAAGCGGACGCCAGCAAAAGCACCACAAACCATAAAAACAAAAAAGGCCCATCCCAACCGGAACAGGCCTTCGCGCCGAAGCGAAAAAAAACTTACTTGGACTTCGAATTGATGATCGCCTCAGACACGTTACTCGGCGTCTCAGCGTACTGCTTGAACTCCATCGTGTAAGTCGCACGCCCTTGCGTCAACGAGCGCAACGAAGTGGAGTAACCAAACATCTCAGCCAGCGGCACTTCAGCCCGAACGAGCTTGCCACCACCGCCGGCAATATCCTCCATCCCTTGCACGATGCCGCGTCGTCCGGACAGATCGCCCATCACGTTGCCCATGAAGTCCTCAGGCGTCTCGACTTCGACCGCCATCATCGGCTCGAGCAACACAGGCTTCGCTTTACGCATCGCGTCCTTGAACGCCATCGACCCAGCCATGCGGAACGCGTTTTCATTCGAATCCACATCGTGGTACGAACCAAACGTCAGCGTCACCTTCACATCGACAACCGGATATCCAGCCAGCACGCCCGCCTTGAGCGTCTCCTGAATCCCCTTGTCGACAGCCGGAATGTATTCGCGTGGAATCACGCCGCCCTTGATCGCATCGACGAATTCGTAGCCCTTGCCCGGATCCGGCTCCAGCGTGATCACGGCATGGCCGTACTGGCCGCGTCCGCCCGATTGCTTGACGAACTTGCCTTCCACGCCTTCCACCTTCGTGCGCACGGTCTCGCGATATGCGACCTGCGGCTTGCCGACCGTCGCCTCGACGCCGAACTCGCGCTTCATCCGGTCGACGAGAATTTCCAGGTGCAACTCGCCCATGCCCGAGATGATGGTCTGACCTGACTCTTCGTCCGTCTGAACGCGGAACGACGGATCTTCCTGTGCGAGACGGTTCAACGCGATACCCATCTTCTCCTGGTCGACCTTCGTCTTCGGCTCGACAGCCTGCGAGATCACCGGCTCAGGGAAGATCATCCGCTCGAGAATGATCACGTTGTTCGGATCGCACAGCGTGTCGCCCGTCGTCGCTTCCTTCAGGCCGACCGCCGCCGCGATGTCGCCCGCGCGCACTTCCTTGATTTCCTTGCGCTCGTTCGCGTGCATCTGAAGAATCCGTCCGAGACGTTCCTTCTTTTCCTTCACCGAGTTGTAGACGGTGTCGCCCGAATTCACCACGCCCGAATACACGCGGAAGAAGATCAGCTGTCCGACGAACGGGTCCGTCATGATCTTGAACGCGAGCGCGGAGAACGGCTCGTCGTCGCTCGGATGACGTTCCGCTTCGTTGTCGTCTTCGTCGTGGCCGAGAATCGCGGGCACGTCGATAGGCGAGGGCAGATAGTCGATCACGGCGTCGAGCATGGCCTGCACGCCCTTGTTCTTGAACGCGCTGCCGCACAGCATCGGCACGATTTCATTGGCGATGGTGCGCTTGCGCAAGCCCGCCTTGATCTCTTCTTCCGTCAGGCTCTCGTGATCGGTCAGGTACTTTTCGAGCAGTTCTTCACTCGATTCAGCCGCTGCCTCGACCATCTTTTCGCGCCACTCGTGCGCGAGTTCCTTGAGGTTGTCGGGGATGTCTTCGTACTCGAACTTGATGCCCTGGCTCTCGTCGTCCCAGACGATCGCCTTCATCTTCACGAGATCGACCACGCCCTGGAAGTGATCTTCCGCGCCGATGGGAATCTGGATGGGCACGGCCACGCCTTTCAGACGCTCGCCGATCTGCTTCTGCACACGGAAGAAGTCCGCGCCGACACGGTCCATCTTGTTGACGAACGCAATGCGCGGCACCTTGTACTTGTTCGCCTGACGCCACACGGTTTCGGACTGCGGCTGCACGCCGCCAACCGAGTCGTACACCATGCACGCGCCGTCGAGCACGCGCATCGAGCGCTCGACTTCGATGGTGAAGTCGACGTGTCCCGGCGTGTCGATGATGTTGATGCGGTGTTCCGGATAGTTGCCGGCCATGCCTTTCCAGAAGGCCGTGGTCGCAGCCGACGTGATCGTGATGCCGCGCTCCTGCTCCTGTTCCATCCAGTCCATCGTCGCCGCGCCGTCGTGAACCTCGCCGATCTTGTGGGTCACGCCGGTGTAGAAAAGAATGCGTTCGGTGGTGGTGGTCTTGCCGGCATCGATGTGAGCACTGATACCGATGTTCCGATATCGCTCGATAGGAGTCTTGCGGGGCACGTGAACCTCCATGGAGTAGGCGCGCCGGTGAATGGCGCCGGGCTTGCGGACTGCGGCCCGGCCGATCTCGGTGCTGCTGGTGAGACTATAAGAATAGCGTGTCGCCCAGGCTTTTGCAGGAATCCTGCCAGAAGCCGCCGGCGCAGCAGCCCGCACTACGTTGCGGCGCGGCGCAAATAAACAAGCCGGCGCGCCTTGCGGCTGCGCCGGCTTCTATCCGGTCCGGATGCGTATGACGGGCGGCGTGCGCGCTTATTGCGGCGCCGGCAAGCCCTGAATCTTCATACCGGGCTTGATGCCCTTCGACGTGAACCAGCCCTTGCTCATCTCCAGCGCATAAACGCCGTTGTTCTTCGGGCAATGGTTGTTGGTGGTTTCCGCCTGCATCTCGTCGATGTCGGTGACCGTGCCGTCGGCGCGCATGAATGCGATCGACAGCGGAATCAAGGTGTTCTTCATCCAGAAGCAGTGCACGGCATTTTCGCCGAACACGAACAGCATGCCTTCGTTCGGCGCGAGTTCCGAGCGGTACATCAAACCCTGCTCGCGATCGGCATCGTTCGCGGCGACGGCGGCGTCGATCACGTACATGCCTGCCGTCAGTTTGGCGCGCGGAAACTCACCGGGCTGCTTCGCGCCCTGGGGCATCTGCTGCGCGTGCGCATCGCGCACGGATATCGTCATGAACGACAACATCACGAAGGCGGCAACAGGGAATGCAATGGCAATCGCGAGACGCGCGATCAGCGGGCGCAATGAAAATCGCACGGTGTGGCTCCTGACTAAATATGAACCGCGAATGTTACGCGAGCGCGTCAAAAACAAAAAGGCAGAGAGCCTTGCGGCCATCTGCCTTTCAACGCCGTAAGAACGGCAAACCAGCTAGTTCTTGACTGCGTTATTGCAACAAACTTATTCCGAAGCTGCCGAAGCCGCTGCTGCAGCTGCTGCCTTCTTGTGCGACTTCTTGTGTGCCTTCTTCGTTGCCTTGTGCGACGAAGCTGCTGCTGCCGGAGCAGCCGAAGCTGCTTCCGGTGCCGAAGCTTGTGCGAATGCTGCCGTTGCGAAGAGGCCAGCGACCAGAGCGGCGATCAGTTTGTTCATTTTGTGAATCCTCAGCTTTAGTTAATTAACCAAATGACCCGGTTAGATTGGAGTCATGTCGTTAAACGTGCCGTCCACCTTTCGGTTGACATCCGCATCGAACAAATTTTTCTTTGCGGCTGCGAGCGTTCAGACGCCTTGAGACATGTCGTTGGAGCGGCTTGTGTCAAGGCTCTTGAGGCTGAATGCCGGACAGCTTCATCGGCATCTGCGTCAACTAACGCATGGACTTGCAACGCGGTTGACGAAAATTTTCAGGAAATTTTCAAGTTTGATAACGCGTCGCGAAATGAGAGTTTCTGGCGCTTTTCGTGGGTATTTTTCAAAGCGCGCTTCTGAATAGAAAACGTATTTCGATACAAAGGTTTAGCGAATATCAATGCGCATTTTTCAGGCACATGGATAGCTACGCGATGCCATCCCAGGGCGCACGCGAAGACAGTTCGATGGTCTCGCCAGGCTGCAATCCAAGCGAAAAAATATCGAGCGCGCCAACACCGACCCGCACGAGACGCAGTGTCGGAAAGCCGACGGCCGCCGTCATGCGACGCACCTGACGGTTCTTGCCTTCGGTGATCGATAGCTCGATCCACGTGGTGGGAATCGCTGCGCGAAAGCGGATGGGCGGCGTGCGTGCCCATAGCGCATCGCCGGGTTCGACGAACTCCGCGCGACATGGGCGCGTCACGTAATCGCCGAGATCGACGCCGCGCGCGAGCATCTTCAGATGCTTGTCTTCAGGCGCGCCTTCGACTTGCGCCCAATAGCGCTTCACCAGTTTGTGCCGCGGCTCTGCAATGCGCGCCTGCAATGCGCCGTCGTCGGTAAGCAGCAGCAGGCCTTCGCTGTCGGAGTCGAGCCGGCCCGCCGGATAAACGCCGGGCGTCTTGACCCAGTCGGCCAGCGATGCGCGCGTTTCGTGCGCGGAAAACTGGCAGATCGTGCCGAATGGCTTGTTGAGAGCGAGCAGAGTCATGCGAGGACAAGAGGCAGGGCGCGGGGCGTGCCGGCGGGCGGCGCGGATGCGAATGGCGAGATTTTAAAGCATATTTTGGAGCGTCGTGTCGCATGTCTTATATAAGATATAAGACGTTGAGCATATTTCGACGCTGCGCTGCGGGGTTGCCCGCCTACGTGCACGTCCCGCGCGCGTGCCGGTGCCGGTGTGGGCTAGAATAGCCGCCTGGCCGCTTGCTGCATCGGTTTCTGGCATCAGCACCTGCATTGGCGCGGCATCGCATCGCGCGCGAGGGAAGCGCCCCGTTTTCGCATTTCCAACCTGTTCTCACAGACCAGCTACCACTGGAGTCCGATCATGGCGTATCAGCACATCACGGTTCCGGCTGACGGTGACAAGATCACCGTCAATCCGGATTTCTCGCTCAACGTTTCCGACCAGCCGATCATCCCGTACATCGAGGGTGACGGCACGGGCGTCGACATAACGCCCGTGATGATCAAGGTCGTCGATGCAGCCGTCGAAAAAGCGTACGGCGGCAAGAAGAAGATCCACTGGATGGAAATCTTCGCGGGCGAGAAGGCGACCAAGGTTTATGGTCCCGATGTGTGGCTGCCGGACGAAACGCTCGAAGTCGTGAAGGAATACCTCGTGTCGATCAAGGGTCCGCTCACGACGCCCGTCGGCGGCGGCATCCGTTCGCTGAACGTCACGCTGCGCCAGGAGCTCGACCTGTACGTGTGCCTGCGTCCCGTGCAGTACTTCAAGGGCGTGCCGTCGCCGCTGCGCGAGCCGGAGAAGGTCAACATGGTGATCTTCCGCGAGAACTCGGAAGACATCTACGCAGGCATCGAATGGCCGGCGGGTTCGCCTGAAGCAAAGAAGGTCATCCAGTTCCTGCGCGACGAAATGGGCGTGAAGAAAATCCGCTTCCCCGATTCGTCCGGCATCGGCGTCAAGCCGGTGTCGCGCGAAGGCACGGAGCGTCTGGTGCGCAAGGCGATCCAGTATGCGATCGACCACGATCGCCGCACGGTCACGCTGGTGCACAAGGGCAACATCATGAAGTACACGGAAGGCGCTTTCCGTGACTATGGTTATGCGCTCGCGCAAAAAGAGTTCGGCGCGGAACTGATCGATGGCGGCCCGTGGATGAAGGTGAAAAATCCGAAGACGGGCAACGACGTCGTCGTCAAGGATGTGATCGCCGATGCATTCCTGCAGCAGATCCTGCTGCGTCCCGCTGAATACGATGTCATCGCCACGCTCAATCTGAACGGCGACTACATCTCGGATGCACTCGCGGCGCAAGTTGGTGGCATTGGTATCGCGCCGGGCGCGAACATGTCGGATACCGTCGCGATGTTCGAAGCGACGCACGGCACGGCGCCGAAGTATGCGGGCAAGGACTACGTGAATCCGGGCTCGGAAATCCTGTCGGCGGAAATGATGTTGCGTCACATCGGCTGGACGGAAGCGGCGGACGTGATTCTGCAGTCGATGGAAAAATCGATTCTGTCCAAGCGCGTCACGTACGACTTCGCGCGTCTGATGGAAGGCGCAACGCAGGTGTCGTGCTCGGGCTTCGGTCAGGTGATGATCGACAATATGTGAGCGTGGCTTTAGCGCTTTCTACGTGAACAAAACCCCGGCGCGCCGGGGTTTTGTTTTGCGCGATCGTCCCCGGCGTGGCGACCTGGCTGCGTTATGATCGACTCTCTCTCTTTTGCATTCGCGCATCCGCTTCGACAGACCAGCATGAAATCGTTGTGGCGCATTCTCGTCGTGTTGACGCTCGTCCTGCTCGGTATGCAGGGCGCGTCTGCGTGCGAGCATCATCACGGCGATGCGGCGCGCACCATGCGCATGCAACAGGTCAGGCAAGCGAGCGTGGTTCATTGCGCGACATCAATGAACATGGACGACGCCAGTTCATCGTGTCATCGCACGCATTCGCTGTGCTGCATGAGCGCGTGTGGTGCGCATTGCAGTGCGTTGCTGTCGGCTATCGGCGTCACGGCGCGCGTCGCGTCGTCGGATGTGCCGGCGACGGGTAGCGATCCCGCCCGCACGAGCGTGACTCGCGCACCGCCCGTGCGTCCGCCTATCGTGTGACCGTTCGATGCCGGCGCTTGCCGGAGCAACGCGCCCAAGCGAAGCGTGAACGAGACCGTTGCGTCCGCTTCCGTCACGTTACGTCACACGATCCATGCGCCGCGCGCAACCAGATTGCCGCGACGCATCAGCAAGGAAACGATCCATGATCCGCAGGGAATTTCTCGCCCGCACGTTGAGCGTCGCCGTTGCTTCGCTCTTCGCGCGCGAAGTGTTCGCGCAGCATTCGATGCACGGCATGCAAGGCATGTCCGGTATGAACGATATGGATGACATGCCCGGCATGTCGCCATCGCATGGGGCCGGGCATGGTGCAGATACACACGCCGCACACGCTGCGCCGGGCCTCGCGCCGGACACCGCGCTGCCCGCAGGCGCGCCGCTTGCCGCACTGCGCAAGCTCGCGAACGAAAGCAGTGAAGCAGGCGTGTTTCGCGCGACGCTCGTCGCGCAACCGGTGCGACGCCAGTTGATGCCGGGTCATTCGACATCGCTCTGGCTCTACGGCGATGCCGCGCAAGGACCGATCGTCGGGCCGCTCATCGACGTGCGCGAAGGCGATACCGTCGTGATCCGCTTCGTGAACCGTCTGCCGCAGCCGTCGACGATCCATTGGCACGGCCTGCCCGTGCCGCCCGATCAGGACGGCAATCCGATGCAGCCCGTCGCGCCGGGCGAGTCGCGCGTGTACCGCTTCACGCTGCCCTTGGGCAGCGCCGGCACGTACTGGTATCACCCGCATCCGCACATGATGTCGTCGGAACAGGTGTTTCGCGGACTGGCCGGGCCGATCATCGTGCGCGCCGCCGGCGATCCGCTTGCTGCTTTTCCCGAACGCCATCTGTTCTTCTCGGACCTGAAGCTGGCCAGCGACGCATCCATCGCGCCGAACGACATGATGGACTGGATGAACGGCCGCGAAGGCCAGTTCGTGCTGGTGAACGGCGCTCGGCGTCCGCGTATCGATGTCGCGCAGGATGAACGCTGGCGTCTGTGGAATGGTTGCAATGCCCGCTATCTGGGCGTGTCGCTCGGTGGCAAGCAGACTTTCGCGCAGATCGGCACGGATGGCGGTCTGCTCGACAAGCCGCGCGACGGTCTGACCGAACTGCTGCTCGCGCCGGGCGAGCGGGCGGAGATCATCGTGCGTGCCGGTGCGCAACCATCGACGGCCATTCTCACCGCAGCCGCCTACGACCGCCGCAAGATGACGATGACGGAAGGCAAGAGCCTGCCCGGCGATCCTGCGAAACCGCTCGCCGATGTGCATTTCATGCCGGGTGCGACGGCGTCTCAGGCAGCGCGCGTCATGCCGTCCACGCTGCGACCCATCGCACCGCTGCTTCCCGACAACGATTCAGCCGACAAAGCCCCGCAAAAATCCGTCGTTTTCACGGAAGCGATGGATATGACGGCCATGCACCGTCCGGGCGCAATGATGTCGGCGCTGCCACCCGGCATGCAATTCCTGATCAACGGCGCGAGCTTCGACCCGAAGCGCATCGCGCTGACCAGCCGGCGCGGCGAGGTCGAAGTCTGGTCGATCGAAAACCGCACCGACATGGATCATCCGTTCCATTTGCACGGCACGCAGTTTCAGGTGATGTCGCGGCAACAGCAGGGCAGTTCGAGAACGGCAGAGCCGTATCTCGCATGGCGGGATACGGTGAACGTGCAGCCCGGCGAGACAGTGCGCATCGCTACGGTGCAGCACGACGCGGGCGAGCGGATGTTCCATTGCCACATACTGGAACACGAGGATCTCGGCATGATGGCAACCCTCAAGGTTGTCTGATTCCTGCCGTAGTTATCGATAGAGACAAAACAAAGGCCAGAAACGAAAAAACCCGGCATGAAGCCGGGTTTTCAAGGCTTTGGGCCCAAACGTTCAGGCTGCGGACTGAATGTTCGATGCCTGCTTGCCCTTCGGGCCTTGAACGACCTCGAAGCTAACTTTCTGGCCTTCCTTGAGGGTCTTGAAACCGTTCATCTGGATAGCCGAAAAGTGTGCAAACAGATCCTCACCGCCTTCGTCGGGCGTAATGAATCCGAAACCTTTCGCGTCGTTGAACCACTTGACCGTACCAGTTGCCATACCAACTTCCCCTGTAACTCAAAAGCTGCCACGAGCCCTCGAAAAGCTCAACGACCACGGGATGCAGTCGTCCCTCCTCACAAGCTCACCAACGGCATTTTTTCGTATAGACCGCTTATTGAAAAAAGTGCCAGCTTGATTGTTGAGTCTCTTTATTCGAGTGTCAAGAAAATTTTGAGACGCCCATTTCTTCGTTGTAAAGACCCAATTTCCAGGGTTTTTCCCGCTTTCCTTATGTGCGGTGGCGCAAGCGGCGCGTCTTGAAAAGTCGCATAATCGACTCACATGCAGTTCAACGGTGAAGCGGCGGATACAGAGGTTGGCGTGTCATCAGCTTGCTGGCGCGGGTTGTGCGATACTCGATCCGACTGCAGTCATCAAGCTGCAATGCAGGATTACCGGAGGGCCGCCACCGCACGCGGCCCGGCGCAGAGGGCAACCGCGAGAAGCTGCTGCACCGCGCCGGAGGGACCCGATGTCCGGCCAGCCGGTCGGGTTTTGACAGGATTGCGGGCCTGTCCGAGTTGTTTAGAATGGGTGTATGGCGATTATCCCGGACAAGCAGGACAACACCGTACTGGAGCGGCAGGAACAAAAGCTGAAACCGCCTGCCATGTTCAAGGTGGTGTTGTTGAATGACGATTTCACGCCGATGGAATTCGTCGTGATGGTCGTGCAAGAATATTTCAATAAGGATCGAGAGACCGCAACGCAGATTATGTTGAAGGTCCATCGCGAAGGCAGGGGAGTTTGTGGGGTCTATACGCGGGACATCGCGTCGACCAAAGTCGAGCAAGTCGTTACCCACGCGCGGCAGGCAGGGCATCCGCTGCAGTGCGTGATGGAGGAAGCATGATTGCCCAGGAACTGGAAGTCAGTCTGCACATGGCGTTCATGGAAGCACGCCAGGCACGGCATGAGTTCATCACGGTCGAACATCTTTTGCTGGCGCTGTTGGACAACCCGACGGCGGCGGAAGTGCTGCGCGCGTGCGCGGCCAACATCGAAGACCTGCGTCAGAACCTGCGCAACTTCATTCACGACAACACGCCGACCGTCCCGGGCACTGACGACGTCGACACGCAGCCCACGCTGGGTTTCCAGCGTGTGATCCAGCGCGCGATCATGCACGTCCAGTCCACCTCGAACGGCAAGAAGGAAGTGACGGGCGCGAATGTGCTCGTGGCGATCTTCGGCGAGAAAGATTCGCATGCGGTGTACTACCTGCAACAGCAGGGCGTGACGCGTCTGGACGTCGTCAATTTCATTTCGCACGGCATCGCGAAGACGAACAGCTCGGAAGCTGCGAAGTCGACGGATGCGAACGCGGAATCGGACGAAGCCGCTGCGCAAAAGGAAACACCGCTTGCGCAGTTCACGCAGAACCTGAACCAGATGGCGAAGGACGGCCGCATCGATCCGTTGATCGGACGCGAGGCGGAAGTCGAGCGCGTGGTGCAGGTACTGTGCCGTCGGCGCAAGAACAATCCGCTACTGGTGGGCGAGGCGGGCGTCGGCAAGACGGCCATCGCCGAAGGTCTCGCATGGCGCATCACGCGCGGCGAAGTGCCCGATATCCTGGTGGACGCGCAAGTGTTCTCGCTCGATATGGGCGCCCTGCTCGCGGGCACCAAGTATCGCGGTGATTTCGAGCAGCGCCTGAAGACGGTTCTGAAGGAACTGAAAGAACGTCCTAACGCGATCCTGTTCATCGACGAAATTCATACGCTGATCGGCGCAGGCGCCGCATCGGGCGGCACGCTCGACGCATCGAATCTGCTGAAGCCGGCGTTGTCGTCGGGCACGCTCAAGTGCATCGGCGCGACAACCTTCACGGAATTCCGCGGCATCTTCGAAAAAGACGCAGCACTGTCGCGTCGTTTCCAGAAGATCGATGTGACCGAGCCGACCGTCGAGCAGACGGTGGCGATCCTGCGTGGCCTGAAGTCGCGCTTCGAAGAGCACCATGGCGTGAAGTATTCGTCGGGTGCGCTGTCGGCGGCGGCTGAACTGTCGGCACGCTTCATCACGGATCGTCATCTGCCCGCCAAGGCGATCGACGTGATCGACGAAGCGGGCGCGGCGCAACGCATCCTGCCGAAGTCGAAGCAGAAGAAGACCATCGGCAAGAGCGAGATCGAAGAGATCATCTCGAAGATCGCGCGCGTGCCGGCGCAAAGCGTGTCGCAAGACGACCGCAGCAAGCTGCAAACGCTCGATCGCGATCTGAAGGCTGTCGTGTTCGGTCAGGATCCGGCTATCGACGCGCTGTCGGCATCGATCAAGATGGCGCGTGCGGGTCTCGGCAAGACGGACAAGCCGATCGGCGCGTTCCTGTTCTCCGGCCCGACGGGCGTCGGCAAGACGGAAGTCGCGCGACAACTGGCGTTCACGCTGGGTATCGAGCTGATCCGCTTCGATATGTCGGAATATATGGAACGTCACGCGGTGAGCCGTCTGATCGGCGCGCCGCCGGGCTATGTCGGTTTCGATCAGGGCGGTCTGCTGACGGAAGCCGTGACCAAGAAGCCGCATTGCGTGCTGCTGCTCGACGAAATCGAGAAAGCGCATCCGGACATCTACAACGTGCTGCTGCAGGTGATGGACCACGGCACGCTGACGGACAACAACGGACGCAAGGCGGATTTCCGCAACGTCATCATCATCATGACGACGAATGCGGGCGCTGAGTCGATGCAGAAGTCGACCATCGGTTTCACGTCGCGCCGCGAAACGGGCGACGAAATGGCCGACATCAAGCGCATGTTCACGCCTGAGTTCCGCAACCGTCTGGATTCGACGATCAGCTTCCGCGCACTCGATGAAGAAATCATCATGCGCGTGGTCGACAAGTTCCTGATGCAGCTGGAAGATCAGCTGCACGAGAAGAAGGTCGATGCGCTGTTCACCGACGCGCTGCGCAAGCATCTGGCGAAGCACGGCTTCGATCCGCTGATGGGCGCACGTCCGATGCAGCGTCTGATCCAGGACACGATCCGTCGTGCACTGGCCGACGAACTGCTGTTCGGCAAGCTGATGAGCGGTGGTCGCGTGACGGTCGACGTCGATGCAGACGACAAGATCCAGCTGACCTTCGACGAAAACTCGGCGCCTCCGCGAAATCCGAATCCGGAAGCGGTGGAAGTCGACTAAACGTCGCTATCTCCGAAGCAAATAGAAACGGCGTGGGTTTCACAACCCACGCCGTTTTTTATTGGCTGCGCGTTAAAAGCTGCAAAGGCTTCAACGCACGAAACCGAGCAATGCCTCAGTGTTTGCCGGTGCTGCCGAAGCCGCCTTCGCCGCGATCGCTGCTTTCGAACTCATCGACGATATTGAACTCGGCCTGCACGACGGGCACGATCACCAGTTGCGCGAGACGCTCCATCGGATTCAGCGTGAACGTCGTCGTGCCGCGGTTCCACGTCGAGATCATCAGTTGCCCCTGGTAGTCCGAGTCGATCAGGCCGACCAGATTGCCCAGCACGATGCCGTGCTTGTGGCCCAGACCCGAGCGCGGCAGGATCAGCGCCGCGTAGCCGGGATCACCCACATGGATCGCGAGACCCGTCGGCACGAGGGCCGTCTGGCCGGGTTCGAGCGTCAGCGGTGCGTCGAGGCAGGCGCGCAGATCGAGGCCCGCGCTGCCCGTCGTGGCGTAGGCGGGAAGTTGATCGCGCATGCGCGGGTCGAGAATCTTCAGGTCGAGTTTCATGCAGTTTGGTGAGAGGTTGAAGTGGTTGTGGCGTCCACCAATGCGATGGATCGCCGTGATCGATTCATGACTTGCCGAGTTCAAACGCTTCGGCCAGCAGTTGATACGAACGCAAGCGCGCGCGATAGCTGCCCGCGACGGTAAGCACGATCAGTTCGTCGGCGTCGAACTGTTCCTGCAACAGACGCATCCGCTCCGTGACGGACTCCGGCGTACCGATGATGCTGCGCGGCTTTTCGCGGTCGATGATCAGCCGCTCGCGCTCGCCGTATTCCTGCGCGAGTCCTTGTGCAACGGATGGAACGGGCGCGTTCAGTCCATAGGCCATTTGCACGCGGCGAAGATCGACGGCTTTCTCGAGGTCGGCGGCTTCCTGCTCGGTGTCCGCGCAGATCACGAAAACAGCCGCCGCGAGATACGGCTTCTGCTCGTGACCCGCCGTGAAGCGATCACGATATGCGCGCGCGACAGCCTGCCCGAAATGCGCATTGATGAAATGCGCGAATGAAAAACGGATGCCGAGTTGCGCGGCCAGCATGCCGCCGAAATCGCTCGAGCCGAGCACCCACAATTGCGGACGTGTTTCGATCTGCGGCTGTAGCAGCACGCCGTGCGCGAGATGGTCGGACGGCAGCGTGCCGCTCATCAGCGCGACGAGTTCGGCGACCTGTTGCGGGAACAGTTCGCCGCGATTGTAGGCGCCGGCAGCGACAGCTTGCGCCGTGCGCATGTCGCCGCCGGGCGCGCGCCCGACGCCCAGATCGACGCGGTTCGGAAACAGCGCCTCGAGCATCAGGAACTGCTCGGCAACCTTGAACGGGCTGTAGTACGGCAGCATGATGCCGCCGGAGCCGATGCGGATACGCTTCGTCACGCTGCCCAGACGCGCGAGCATCACTTCAGGGCACGGGTTCGAGACGCCGACCAGCCCGTGATGTTCGGCGCACCAGTAGCGCGTGTAGCCGAGGTCATCGGCCAGTTGCGCGAGTTCGATCGTTGCGGCGATCGCGTCGGCCACGTTATGCCCGTCGATAACAGGCGTCTGGTCGAGCACGGAGAGCAGGGTCATGACAGCACCATGGCGTTAGCAGATGGATTGCATTCGGGTGTGACGTGTCGCTGAGACGCGAGAACGCGGAGCGCGGCTGCGCTCAACGGTTCACACCCGCATCCGGCAGGCGCTTTGCAATTTCCACGATCAAGGCGCGCGCGAGCGTCTGCTTGTCCGCGCGCGGAAGCCGCGTCGATCCCGCGGCCTCGAAAAGCACGACTTCGTTGTCATCCAGCCCGAACGTTTGCGGACCGAGATTGCCGATCAGCAGCGGCACGTTCTTGCGCTTGCGCTTCTCTTCGCCGTGCACGTCGAGGTCGCCGCTTTCCGCAGCGAAGCCGACGCAGAACGGCGCACGCGGAAGCTTCGCGACGGTAGCCAGAATGTCCGGATTCTCGACGAACGAAAACGAAGGAATCGCGTGATCGGCGGTCTTCTTGATCTTGTGCTCGGCGACATGATCGACTCGCCAATCCGCCACCGCCGCGACGCCGATGAAGATGTCGTAGCCCGGCACGGCGCGCATCACGGCATCGTGCATCTGTTGTGCGGTTTGCACGTCTTCGCGATAGACACCCCACGGCGTTTCCAGCCCGACCGGACCGGCGACCAGATGCACGTCAGCGCCAGCTTGCTGCGCCGCGCGTGCGAGCGCGAAACCCATCTTGCCGCTCGAACGGTTCGTGATGCCGCGCACGGGATCGAGCGGTTCGAAGGTCGGGCCGGCTGTCAGCAGCACGCGGCGGCCTGCCAGTACCTTCGGCGTGAAGAACGACGCGATAGCCTCGTAGACGGCTTCCGGTTCGAGCATGCGCCCATCGCCGACTTCGCCGCACGCCTGCGCGCCCGAATCCGGCCCGAGCAGTTCGATGCCATCCGCGCGCAGTTGCGCGACGTTGCGCTGGGTGGCCGGGTTCATCCACATCTGGCGGTTCATCGCGGGCACGACGAGCAGCGGACAGTCGCGAGCGATACACAGCGTGGACAGCAGGTCATCGCACAGACCGTGCGCGAGCTTGGCGAGGAAATCGGTGGAGGCGGGCGCGATCACGATCGCGTCGGCTTCGCGCGACAGATCGATGTGCGGCATGTTGTTGTCGATGCGCGCATCCCACTGACTGGTGTAGACGGGGCGGCCGGACAGCGCCTGCATCGTGACGGGCGTGATGAACTGCGTGGCCGCTTCCGTCATCGCGATCTGCACGGTCGCGCCGGCCTTGACCAGCAGGCGCGTGAGTTCAGCGATCTTGTAGCAGGCGATCCCGCCTGTCATGCCGAGGACGATGTGTTTTCCGGCGAGTTCTGTGGCCAACTGATGCCTCCGACAAGACGTGATGGCCGGCGCATCGGTGAAGCGCGCCGGCTTCGTACTGCAAGACTGCCTGGGCGCGGGCAGGGCGGCATGTAGCCGCGATCCCCGCGCGGAAGGTGCGATACATGAAGCACCGCACTTTGCCTGTTGTTATACCCGCGATACCAGCGCCTAGCGTGCGCCGCGCACGCGCCGCAACTCGTCGAAAATGAGCAGCGCCGCGCCGATCGTGATCGCGGTATCCGCGAGATTGAACGCCGGCCAGTGCCACGCGCCGACG
This sequence comes from Paraburkholderia sp. C35, assembly GCF_003121405.1. Lineage (GTDB taxonomy): Bacteria > Pseudomonadota > Gammaproteobacteria > Burkholderiales > Burkholderiaceae > Paraburkholderia. The sequence goes on from NZ_QBUY01000093.1 coordinate 14,925, forward strand.
TGAAAATCGAGGAAGTCGATCACGTGGCCGTACAGCAGGCGGTCGATCACGTTGCCGATTGCGCCGCCCATGATCAGCGAGAGCGCAGCGCAGAACAACTTCTGATTGCCATGCCGCTTGAGCAGATAGCAGATCAGCAGCGCCGCACCGACGCCCAGCGCAGTGAAGGCCCAGCGCTGCCAGCCGCCCGCCATTGCCAGGAAGCTGAACGCCGCGCCGCGGTTGTACACCAGCACGAGGTTGAAGAACGGCGCGATGGCATGCGACGAGCCATACGCAAACACCTTCGCAATCGCGATCTTGGTCAACTGGTCGAACAGGATTACGACGACGGCAACGCCCAGCCACGGCGCGAGCGAACCGCCCGCGGGTTTCGACAGCGTTCTGGACATTATGCCGCGCTCCTCGATTCGCCGTTGCCGAACAGATTGCTGATGCAGCGGCCGCACAGCGTCGGGTGTTCCGCGTCTTCGCCGACATCCTTACGGTAATGCCAGCAGCGCTCGCACTTCAGGTACTTCGAGGTGATCACGTCGACGCCTTCTTCTTCGACGTTCTCCACCTTCAGCACCGTCGCGCCCGACGTGATCAGCACGAACTTGAGGTCGGCGCCGAGGCTGGCGAGCGCTTCATGACGCGCGCCGCTTGCGCGGATTTCGACTTCCGCCTGCAGCGACGAACCGATCTGGTTCGCGACGCGTGCTTCTTCCAGCGCTTTGGTCACGTCGCTGCGCACGGCGCGCAGCAGCGTCCACTTGTCGAGCAGCGCGCTCGCATCGGCGACTTCCGGATACGCGTGATACGTCTCCGTGTAGATCGTCTCGCTGTTCGGCTGGAAAATCTTCCACGCTTCTTCCGCCGTGAACGACAGGAACGGTGCCATCAGACGCAGCAGACCATGCGCAATGTGATACAGCGCGGTCTGTGCCGAGCGGCGTGCGTTCGAATCGGACGCCGTGGTGTACAGGCGATCCTTCAAGACGTCGAGATAGAAGCCGCCGAGGTCTTCCGAGCAGAACGTCTGCAGCTTCGCGACCACCGGGTGGAACTCGTACCGGTCGTAGTGCGAGAGGATGTCCGCTTGCAGATTGGCCGTGAGCGCAACCGCGTAGCGATCGATTTCCAGCCACTCGCTGGCCGGGCGTGCGTGCTTCTCGAAGTCGAAATCCGACAGGTTCGCGAGCAGGAAGCGCAGCGTGTTGCGGATACGTCGATAGCTTTCCGTCACGCGCTTGAGAATTTCTTCGGAGATCGCGAGTTCGCCCGAGTAATCGGTCGAGGCGATCCACAGACGGATGATTTCCGCGCCGAGACGGTTCGCGACTTCATGAGGATCGATGCCGTTGCCAAGCGACTTCGACATCTTGCGGCCTTCGCCGTCGACGGTGAAGCCGTGCGTGAGCAGCGCGTTGTACGGCGGACGGCCATCGAGCATCGACGCCGTTAGCAGCGACGAATGGAACCAGCCGCGATGCTGGTCCGAGCCTTCCAGATACAGATCGGCCGGGAACTGCAGTTCGTCCTTGTGCGAGCCGCGCAGCACGTGCCAGTGCGTCGTGCCCGAATCGAACCACACGTCGAGCGTGTCGCGGTTCTTTTCGTACATGTTGGCGTCGTCGCCGATCAGTTCGCGCGGATCGAGCGTTTGCCATGCTTCGATACCCGACACTTCGACGCGCTTCGCGACTTCTTCGAGCAGTTCCGGCGTGCGCGGATGCAGATCGCCCGTTTCCTTGTGCACGAAGAACGCCATCGGCACGCCCCATTGACGCTGACGCGACAGCGTCCAGTCGGGACGGTTCGCGATCATCGCAAACAGACGCTGCTTGCCCCACGACGGATAGAACGCCGTCGCTTCGATGCCTTCGAGCGCCGTCTCGCGCAGCGTCTTGTCGCTGTCGTTCGGCTTGATGTCCATGCCGGCGAACCACTGCGACGTCGCGCGATAGATGATCGGCGTCTTGTGGCGCCAGCAGTGCATGTAGCTGTGCAGATACTTTTCGGTGCGCAGCAGCGAGCCGGCTTCGTCGAGTGCTTCGACGATCTTCGGGTTCGCGTCCCAGATCGACAGGCCGCCGAACAGCGCGAGCGATTCGATGTAACGGCCGTCGCCCATCACCGGGCTGATGATGTCCGAGTCGGGCATGTCGTGCGCCTTGCACGAGACAAAGTCTTCCACGCCGTATGCGGGCGCCGAGTGCACGATGCCCGTGCCCGATTCCGTCGTCACATAGTCGCCGAGATAGACGGGCGACGTGCGCTTGTACGACGGATGCGCCGACGCCAGCGGATGCGTAAAGCGCACGTTCGACAACTTCGCGCCAGGCGTTTTCGCGATGATCGTGCCGTCGATGCCATACGACTTCAGGCATTCCTCGACGCGCTCTTCAGCGAGGATCAGCAGGCCGCGCGGCGTATCGACCAGCGCGTACACGATCTCGGGGTGCACGTTGAGCGCCTGGTTCGCGGGGATCGTCCACGGCGTGGTTGTCCAGATCACGATGCCGCCTTCGTTGCGCGGCAGCGAAGCGAGCCCGAACGCCTGCGCGGTCTTTTCCGGCTCGGCAAACGGGAAGAGCACGTCGATGGTCGGATCGGTCTTGTCCTTGTATTCGACTTCCGCTTCAGCCAGCGCCGAGCCGCAGTCGAAACACCAGTTCACCGGCTTCAGGCCACGGTACACGTAGCCCTTCTCCATGATCTTCGCGAGCGCGCGGATTTCGCCGGCTTCGTTTGCGAAGTTCATCGTCTTGTACGGGTTGTCCCAGTCGCCGAGCACGCCCAGGCGGCGGAAGCCTACCTTCTGCTTTTCGATCTGCTCGGTCGCGTAAGCGCGCGCCTTCTGCATCACTTCGGCAGCGGGCAGCGACTTGCCGAACTGCTTTTCGATCTGGATTTCGATCGGCATGCCGTGGCAGTCCCAGCCCGGCACATAGACAGCGTCGAAGCCCGCGAGATTGCGCGCCTTGACGATCATGTCCTTCAGGATCTTGTTCACCGCGTGGCCGAGGTGGATGTCGCCGTTCGCATACGGCGGGCCGTCGTGCAGGATGAACTTCTTGCGGCCCTTCGAGGCGGCGCGGATCGTCTCGTAGATCTTGCGTTCCTGCCACTCCTTGACCCATTGCGGCTCGCGCTTGGGCAGATCGCCGCGCATCGGGAACGGGGTGTCCAGCAGGTTGACGGGATAGCGGGCCTGCGGTTTCGAATCGGCTTTCTTGTTGCTCATGGTGAGGTAGCGGTGAATACGGTGTTAGGGCGCGGCATGCTTGGCCACCTGCGTGGCGCCGTGCGGATCGGCTGACGATTTACCTTGCGTCGCGCACCGTGCGGGCCGGCTGCAGAGGCGTGCGGCGCCCGTCGATACGCGGTGGACGGTGTGTGCTTCACGCTCGCGCTTCGCACACACCGCGACGGTCATCTAATTCGGTCGGTGGCCGACGTGGCGAAACCAGTGGAACGGCTGCCCGGCGCGTCGCCGACGGCCTCGAACCAGGCGCGGGCGTTCGTGACGTCGCGCGCGATCGCGGCCGTCAGCGTTTCGAGATCGACGTATTTTTCTTCGTCGCGCAGCTTCTTCAGAAACTCGACGCGCACGAGCTTGCCGTATGCGTCGCCATGCCAGTCGAGCAGGTGCACTTCGAGCAGCACGCGGCCGGAGTCGTCGACGGTGGGCCGCAAGCCGAGGCTCGCGACGCCCGGCAGCGGCTGGTCCGCAATGCCATGCACGCGCACGATGAAAATGCCCGACAGCGCGGGACGCTTATGCGCAATGGGCAGATTCAATGTGGGAAAACCGAGATCGCGACCGAGCTTCAAACCATGCACGACATGGCCGCTGATCAGATAGTCGCGGCCGAGCGCGGCGCGTGCCGCATCGAGATCGCCTGCGATCAGCGAAGTACGCACGCCAGAGCTGGAAATACGCGCGCCGGATGGATCGGCGACGGTGGCCATCTGTTCGACTTCGAAGCCGTATTCCTGGCCCGCCGCCTTCAGCGAATTGAAATCGCCCGCGCGCTTCGCGCCATAGCGGAAGTCGTCGCCGATCATGACCCAGCGCGCATGCAACCCGTTGACGATGATCCGCTCGACGAACGCATCCGGCGACTGGCTGGCGAACGTATGGTTGAAGTGCTCGACGACCACGCGATCGACGCCGTTCATGCGCAATGCTTCGAGCTTGTCGCGCAGCATCGCGATGCGCGGCGGCGCGCTGGCGGGATTGAAGAACTCGCGCGGGTGCGGCTCGAAGGTCATCACGCAGACGGGCAGGCCGCGCGCGTCGGCGGCAGCGCGGACGCGGGCGAGCAATGCCTGATGCCCGCGGTGGACACCGTCGAAGTTGCCGATGGTCAGTGCGCAGGGCGCACGGCTTTCGGCATTGGGAAGACCGCGGAAGACTCTCACGATAGAGGCGAAGGATTTGAGCGGGCCAGATGCCGCAAAACAATCGATTATAAACGCACAGTGCGCCACCCGGCGCCGGCGCGCGGATCGGGCATGGCCGAATGATAAAATCCGCGGATGAAAAATCTCGTCATTCTGATTTCCGGACGGGGCAGCAACATGGAAGCCATCGTACGCGCCTGTGCAGCCGAGGGCTGGCAGGCGCGCGTCGCCGCTGTGATTGCCAACCGTCCAGACGCCGCCGGGCTTGAGTTCGCGGCGTCGCAAGGTATTGCCACCGCTGTTGTTGACCACAGGCAGTTTAACGACCGCGAAAGCTTCGACGCCGCGCTCGCGCGCGAGATTGACGGATTCGCGCCCGATCTCGTCGTGCTCGCCGGTTTCATGCGGGTGCTGACCGACGCTTTCGTCAACCATTATGCTGGCCGCATGATCAACGTGCATCCGTCGCTGCTGCCGAGCTTTCCGGGCCTCAAGACGCATCAGCAGGCGCTCGACGCGGGCGTGCGGCTGCACGGCGCGTCGGTGCATTTCGTCACGCCGACGCTCGATCACGGCCCGATCGTGCTGCAGTCGGCTGTACCCGTCTTGCCCGGCGACGACGCCGCAGCGCTTGCCGCGCGCGTGCTCGACACCGAACATGTGATTTATCCGCGCGCCGTGCGCTGGTTCGTCGAAGGGCGGATTGCCGTCGATGGCCTGCGCGTGACCGTGACGCCACCCGAGCCGCAGTGGCTCTTCCTTGACACACAACACGCAAGCCAGAAAAACGCCGGGGAGGGCGCATGAGACTGCATGGATTTCTGATTGGACAAACCGAGACTTTGCTCGCCGACGTTCTCAAGTTCACCGGCCCCGCCGATGCGGCAACCAGCCGGTTTTTCCGCGCGCATCCGAAGCTCGGCCACGGCGAGCGCGGCGTGATCGCGGAAGCGGTGTTCGCAGTGCTGCGTCGCAAGATGGAATTTGCGCATCTGGCGGAAAGCGGCAGCGGCAATCCTAATCGCCGCATGGCTTTGCTCGGATTGATGCAGACAGCGGGCCGTACGGCTCTGAAGCCGTTCGTGTCGGAAGCGGAAAGCGCGTGGCTCGAGCACGTGTCGAAGATCGATCCGCAAAGCTTGCCGCTGCGCACGCGCCTGAATCTGCCCGAATGGATCTACACCGCGCTCAGCCAGCGTTTCGAAGCTGAAGAACTCGCGCATCTGGCCGCGGCGCTGAACTATCCGGCGCCGCTCGATCTGCGCGCCAACCCGATCAAGGCGAGCCGCGACGATGTGCTGGGCGTGCTGTCGAAGTCGGGCATCGAGGCGGGCGCGACGCCGTACGCGCCGTTCGGCATCCGCGTGGCAGGCAAGCCGCCGCTCACCAAGCTCGATGCGTTCCAGCAAGGCTGGCTCGAAGTGCAAGATGAAGGCAGCCAGTTGCTGTGCTCGCTGGTCGCGCCCAAGCGCGGCGAGATGATCGTCGACTTCTGCGCGGGCGCGGGCGGCAAGACGCTGGCGCTCGGCGCGATGATGCGCTCGACGGGTCGACTGTACGCATTCGATATTTCCGACCGACGCCTCGCCAAGCTCAAGCCGCGCCTCGCGCGCAGCGGGCTGTCGAACGTGAACCCGGTGCTGATCGACAGCGAACACGATGCGAAGATCAAGCGGTTGGCGGGCAAGATCGACCGCGTGCTGGTCGACGCGCCTTGCAGCGGTTTGGGCACGCTGCGCCGCAATCCCGATCTGAAGTGGCGCCAGTCGCCGGAGTCGATTACCGAACTCACGCCGAAGCAGCTGTCGATTCTCACGAGTGCCGCGCGCCTCGTGAAGAAGGGTGGCCGCCTCGTCTACGCAACCTGCAGTATTCTCGATGCGGAAAACGAAGGCGTGGTCCAGAAATTCCTCGCCGATCACCCCGATTTCGTGCTCGTGCCCGCGCGTGACGTGCTCGCCGAGCAGCGCATCGAGCTGGAAATGGGCGATTACCTGTCGCTGTGGCCGCATCGTCATGCGACGGATGGCTTCTTCGCGGCAGTGCTGGAGCGCCGCGGCTAAGCCTCACGCGCGACGAGCGGTCGGGATTCAAGCGGTCGGGCCGGCGCACACGTCTTAAGCGCCGCGCTGGCCGCGAGGCCGCCAGTCGCGGGAAACATCATGCAAAACCATCTTTTCTTTCACACGCTGGGCGATGTCGCGCGCGATTTCGGTCAGCCTGCCAGTCTGTGGCAAGTCGCCGTGCTGGTCGGCACGCTGGCGCTCGCGTGGATTCTCGCGCGGCTGGCACGTCGCGCGCTCGACGCCAAGCGCGAAAGCCGCTACGGCGCGGTGCGGTTCGGTGCCGAGGCGCTCAATCGCGCGTTCTTTCCGCTGCTGGGCGGCGTGCTGCTCTTCATCGCGCGGGCGATTGCCGGGCAGTTCATCCATACGTCGCTGCTCGATCTCGCGCTGGTGCCGCTGTTCGGCATCGGGCTGATCTATATCGTGTTCTACCTCGCACGGCGCGTGTTTGGCAGCGATGGCAGCACGCACACGTGGCTGTCGCTGGTCGAGAAGGTCGTGTCGCTGATCGTCTGGGTCGGCATGGTGCTGACCGTGCTGGGCATCCAGAACGATGTGCTCAAGTGGATGAACAGCGTGCAGTTCCGGATCGCCAACACGCATGTGACGCTGCTGTCGATGCTCTCCGGCCTGCTGTGGGTGTGCGTGACGATGATCGTCGCGATGTGGCTCGGCGCGGCGCTCGAAGACCGGCTGATGCGCTCGGGCTCGCTCGATGCGAACCTGAAAGTGGTGCTGTCGCGCGTCGGTCGGGCGCTGCTGATTCTGGGCGCCATTCTGATCAGCCTGTCGCTGGTCGGCATCGACATCACCGTGCTGGGCGTGTTTGGCGGCGCGCTCGGCGTGGGCCTCGGCTTTGGCTTGCAGAAGATCGCGAGCAACTACGTGTCGGGCTTCATCATCCTGATCGACCGGTCGCTGCGCATCGGCGACACGATCAACGTGAGCGGCCTGCAGGGCATGGTCACGCAAATCCGCACGCGTTATACCGTCGTGCGCGGGCTGGACGGCATCGAGACCCTGATTCCAAACGAAAAGCTGATCACCGACGTCGTGCAGAACCAGTCGTCGTATCTGACGCGCGGCAACGCTAAGGCGACCGTCCAGATTGCCTATTCGACCGATGTCGAAAAGGCGATGGCGCTGCTGGTCGAGGCCACGCAGGGCGTCGATCGGGTGCTGCAGGATCCGGCGCCAACGCCTTATCTGGCAGGCTTCGGCCCGGACGGCATCAATCTGGAACTCGGCTACTGGATTCAGGACGCCGCGACGGGCACGTCGGGCGTGCGCTCGAATGTGAATCGCAACATCTGGCGGCTTTTCTCGGAAAACGGCATTGCGATTCCCTATGCGCAACGTGAAGTGCGCATCGTTGCAGGCAGCAGCGACATCATGTCGCAGCCGGTAACAATGACCGGCCGGGCGGTCAACGAATCCGGCAGCGCCGCCTGAGGCGGGCGTCGGCGGTCCCTATGCGCGGGTTCGACCCCGTATTTCGACGGTTCCAGTTGACCGCGCACAACAAATTCCTCATTTGTTACAGACACTTGGAACCGTTCGCGTAAAATATCGTCAAAATTCCTCGTTTGCTTTCACTTTCTTGACATCCGCCGTTGTATCCTTGCGCGAATGTCTTCGTTCCTAGGTAAATGGCCTTGCTGAATTCCTTGCTTGATTTCCTTGCCCACGGTGCGCTGCGTTTTTCGTGGTGGCAAATCGTGTTGTGGACGCTAGCCGTCACGCACGTGACGATCATCGGCGTCACGGTCTATCTGCACCGCTGCCAGGCGCACCGCGCGCTGGATCTGCATCCTGTCGCGAGTCATTTCTTCCGCTTCTGGCTGTGGATGACCACGGGCATGCTGACGGGCCAGTGGGCCGCGATTCACCGCAAGCACCACGCGAAGTGCGAAACGGAAGAAGATCCGCACAGCCCGCAAACGCGCGGTATCTGGAAGGTGCTGCTGGAAGGCGCCGAACTGTATCGCACGGAAGCGAAGAACGAAGAAACGATGCGCAAGTTCAGCCACGGCACGCCGAATGACTGGCTCGAGCGTAACGTCTACACGAAGTACCCGATCCTCGGCGTGAGCATCATGATGGTCATCGACGTCGCGCTGTTCGGCATCGTCGGTCTGAGCGTGTGGGCCGTGCAGATGATCTGGATTCCGTTCTGGGCCGCCGGCGTTGTGAATGGTCTCGGACACTTCTGGGGTTATCGCAACTTCAACTCGTCGGATGCCAGCACGAATCTGTTCCCGTGGGGCATCATCATCGGCGGTGAAGAACTGCACAACAATCACCATACGTACGCGACGTCGGCCAAGCTGTCGAACAAGTGGTACGAGTTCGATATCGGCTGGATGTATATCCGCGTCATGTCGGCGTTCCGTCTGGCGAAGGTGAAGAAGATCGCGCCGACGCCGCGTCTGACGACGGGCAAGCTGGTGCTCGATCAGGACACGCTGCAGGCAGTGCTCGCGAACCGCTATGAAGTGATGGCGAGCTACGCGAAGGCGATCAAGCGCGCTTACCGTCAGGAACTGGCGCATCTGAAGGAAGTCGGCGCGCGCGAGAAGTATCAGCTGATGCGCGGTGCGCGTTCGTGGTTCCACAAGGAAGAAGCCGGTCTGGATGAGCCGCAGCGTATGCAATTGCCGCAGATCTTCGCGAACAGCCAGAAATTGCGCACTTACATCGAGCTGCGCAACGAACTCGCGGCGATGTGGGAACGCTCCAATGCATCGCGCGAACAACTGCTGGTGCAATTGCAAGATTGGTGTCATCGCGCAGAACAAAGCGGCATCAAGGCGCTGCAGGAATTTGCGATGCGCCTGCGGCGCTACGCCTGATACGCGACGAAATCTATTAAACTTTCGTTACGTCACAAAACCCCGCGTTGGCGGGGTTTTTCTTTTTGGGCTGCCGAAAAGCGTGTCGGCGGCAGGATCAGAAGGGCAGAGGAGATGATGAATCAGGCGATCAGGAGCGTCGAGTACGACCGTCCGCAAGGCGCGGCCTGCAGTGTCGGCCAGGCTTGGGCGAAAGTGCCGGACGTGCCGTCCGCGCAGGAACGGCTCGCGCTGAAAGAGCGCATTCGCGGCTTGCTCAAGCGTGAGAAAGCGGTGCTCGTCGCACACTATTATGTGGATCCGGAACTGCAGGAACTGGCCGATGAGACGGGCGGTTGTGGGGCCGATTCGCTTGAGATGGCGCGCTTCGGACGAGATCGCGAAGAGCAGACACTAGTAGTCGCAGGCGTGCGCTTCATGGGCGAAACTGCGAAGATTCTTAGTCCGAACAAGCGGATTCTGATGCCCGATCTGGATGCGACCTGTTCGCTCGATCTCGGCTGTCCCGTCGATGAATTTTCCGCGTTTTGCGATCAGCATCCTGACCGCACGGTTGTCGTCTACGCGAATACAAGCGCTGCCGTGAAGGCCCGCGCCGACTGGATGGTGACGTCGTCGATCGGACTGGAAATCATCGCGGATCTGCACGCGCGCGGCGAGAAAATCATCTGGGCACCGGACCGTCATCTGGGCGGCTATATCCAGAAGAAGACTGGCGCCGACATGTTGCTATGGCAGGGTTCGTGTCTCGTCCACGACGAATTCAAAGGTGTCGAACTCGATCTGGTCCGTGCCGAATATCCTGACGCGAAAGTGCTCGTGCATCCGGAGTCGCCTGAGAACGTCGTTGCGCTTGCGGACGTTGTCGGCTCGACGACCCAACTGATCGATGCCGCGAAGAACAGCAGCGCGACGCATTTCATCGTCGCAACCGATCTCGGCATCCTGCACAAGATGCGTCTCGCCGCGCCCGGCAAAACCTTTATCGAAGCGCCGACGGCCGGCAATAGCGCAACGTGCAAGAGCTGCGCGCATTGTCCGTGGATGGCGATGAACGGCCTGCGCAATCTCGCCGAGGTGCTGGAGCATGGCCACAACGAAATCTTCGTCGATCCGTCGATTGGCGAGCGTGCGCGTCTTCCGATTGACCGGATGCTCGACTTCGCTGCGCGTCACAAGAAGCGCGTGCAGGCGAGCGGCGATCTCGCGCGCGATACTGCGCTGTTCTCGAATGTCGGAGCAGCGTGATGGGCGTGACTGAGCAACTGGAAGTGAAGGATGCGGTTTCGCCGCTGTTCGCTGAAATCGAAGCGCAGTACGGCGACGCATTTGCGGCAGCGTTCGCGCGCAACGTTAGCGATGCGCTCGCCGAAGACGTCGGCAGCGGCGATCTGACGGGCTTGCTGGTTCCCGCCGACGAGGTGCGCGACGCGCGCATCATCGTGCGGGAAGAGGCGGTATTGTGCGGCGTGCCCTGGTTCAACGAAGTGATGCGTCGGGTCGATCCGCGTATTGACGTGCAATGGTGTTATCGCGAAGGCGATCGCATGACGGCGGACTCGTTGGTGTGCACGTTGCGCGGTCCGGCTCGCTCGCTGCTGACGGCCGAACGCAATGGCCTGAACTTCCTGCAGATGTTGTCGGGCGTGGCGAGCGCCACGCGCAAATTTGCCGATGCCATCGAGCACACGCGTGCTCGCGTGCTCGATACGCGCAAGACCTTGCCAGGCCTGCGGCTCGCGCAGAAGTACGCGGTGCGCGTCGGCGGCGGTGCGAATCAGCGGCTCGCGCTCTATGACGGCATCCTGATCAAGGAAAATCACATCGCGGCAGCTGGCGGCGTCGGCGCGGCGATGCAGGCAGCACTCGCGCTGAACGCGGGTGTGTCGATCCAGATCGAAGTCGAAACGCTCGATCAACTGGACACAGCGCTCGCGAGCGGCGCGAAGTCGGTTCTGCTCGACAACTTCTCGTTCGACATGATGCGCGACGCGGTGCGCATCACGACGGGGCGTGCGGTGCTCGAAGTGTCCGGCGGCGTGAACTTCGAGACGATCCGGCAGATTGCGGAGACGGGCGTCGATCGCGTGTCGGTCGGTGCGTTGACCAAGGACGTGCGCGCGACGGATTTCTCGATGCGTATCGTTTGATCGAAGTTGCAGGCGGCCCAAACAAAAGGCCATCGCCAGTCTGACTGGCGATGGCCTTTTTCAATGCAAGTCGCGTTGCCTGGTCTGGCTAAACGTTGCGATTCGGCACGCGTTCCGGCGAAAGCACGCTTGGCAGTGCTTTGGGAAGTGCGTTCGGCCAGTCCCGGCTGAAGTGCAGTCCGCGACTTTCGCGCCGTGAACGCGCGCCTTCGACGATCAGTGACGCCACGTCGACCAGATTGCGCAGTTCGAGCAGATCGCGGCTGACCTTGAAGTTCGCGTAGTACTCGTGGATCTCGTCGCGTAGTAACGTCAGCCGATGCTTCGCGCGCGCGAGCCGCTTGTCCGTGCGCACGATGCCGACGTAATTCCACATCAGGCGGCGTAGCTCGTCCCAGTTGTGTGCGACGACCACTTCTTCGTCTGGATCGGAGACGCGGCTTTCGTCCCAATCGGGCAGCGGTGCGTGCACGGCGGCGCCGAAGCCTTCGCTCTCGATGGCTTGCGCAGCGGAGCGACCGATCCCGAGACATTCGAGCAGCGAGTTGCTCGCAAGCCGGTTCGCGCCGTGCAAGCCCGTGCACGATGTTTCGCCGACTGCGTAAAGCCCGGCCAGATCCGTGCGTCCTGCGAGATCGGTGACGACACCGCCGCACGTGTAGTGCGCCGCGGGCACGACGGGAATCGGCTCTTTCGTGATGTCGATGCCGAACTCGAGGCAGCGCGCCAGGATGGTCGGGAAGTGTTCGTGCAGGAACTCCGGCGACTGGTGGCTGATGTCGAGATAAACGCAATCGATACCGCGTTTCTTGATCTCGAAGTCGATAGCGCGCGCGACGATGTCGCGCGGCGCGAGTTCGGCGCGCTCATCGTGAGCGGGCATGAAGCGCGTGCCGTCGGGCAGCTTAAGAATCCCGCCTTCTCCTCTCACGGCTTCCGAGATCAGGAAGGACTTGGCGTAAGGATGGAACAGACACGTCGGATGAAACTGGATGAACTCCATGTTCGCCACGCGACAGCCCGCCCGCCAGGCCATCGCGATGCCATCGCCTGTCGCGGTATCGGGGTTGGTCGTGTAGAGATAAACCTTGCCAGCACCGCCTGTGGCCAGCACGGTATGCGGCGCCTCGATCGTGACGGTCCGTCCGCTGGCAAGATCGAGTGCATACAGGCCGTGGCAGCGGCGCCCAGGTAGGCCGAGACGATCCGATGTGATCAGGTCGATCGCGTAATGGTCTTCGAGCAGCGTGATGTTTGGATGTTGCCGCACGCGCTCGCTCAACGTGGCGACCACGGCGTGTCCGGTCGCGTCCGCAGCATGGATGATGCGCCGATGGCTGTGGCCGCCCTCGCGTGTGAGATGAAAGCCGAGTTCCGCGGCATCGTCTTTCGTGAACGGCACGCCCTGGTCGATCAGCCACTGGATCGCCTCACGGCCATGTTCGACGATGAAGCGGGTGGCGGCTTCGTCGCACAGGCCGCCGCCGGCGACCAGCGTGTCGTCGACGTGATTTTCGACGCTGTCGGCCGAGTCGAGCACGGCGGCGATGCCGCCCTGCGCCCAATCACTGGCGCCATCGGTCAGCGAACGCTTGGCGATCACCGCGACGCGCCGCGTCTGCGCGAGATTCAGTGCGACACTCAACCCGGCAAGGCCGCTGCCGACAATCGCTACATCGAAATTCATCTCCTCTCTCCGTCGTTTTGCGCGGCCGTTGCGCGACGAATGCCGTCACAGCCGTTCGATTGGGAAACCGAAGAGCATACGCGTTGAAACCGTCGAGGGAAAGCTGGCCGGACGGCGTAGTGTTTTGCGTGTGCTGGAGAAAGCGAGGAATGCTGAAGAAGGGAGGCTGACGAGCGGCCGGAAAACAAAAAGCCCCGCGTGTAGCGGGGCTTTTCTTCGTCAAACAGGCTGGGAAACCAGATTACTTGATCTTCGTTTCCTTGTACGCCACATGCTTGCGAACGACGGGATCGAACTTCATGATCTCCATCTTTTCCGGCATGTTGCGCTTGTTCTTCGTGGTCGTGTAGAAGTGACCCGTACCTGCGGTCGATTCCAGCTTGATCTTGTCGCGTGCGCCCTTGGCCATGATTTACTCCTTAGGCTTCGCCACGTGCGCGCAGGTCTGCGAGCACGGAGTCGATACCGTTCTTGTCGATCAGGCGCAGACCGGCGTTCGAAACGCGCAGGCGCACCCAACGGTTTTCGCTTTCAACCCAGAAACGGCGGTTTTGCAGATTCGGGAGAAAACGACGCTTGGTCTTGTTGTTCGCGTGGGAAACGTTGTTGCCGCTCATCGGCGCTTTCCCAGTTACTTGGCATACGCGTGCCATGAGAGCACTCCTAATACGCTAATTCTGAGTTCGGAACGCCGTGAAGTTTCCCGGGAAAAACATAAGGACCGAGCCGTAGCCGACTTGAATCACTTGCTTTCCGGAAAGGCCTTAATGGCTTCGGAACAGGGGTTGGAAAGAGGCAAACCGAAATTCTAGCAGAAAAAGAGCCGATAAATCAAACCGAATTTGCGATGGCGAACAAACCTGTGGCATTCATGCCTCCGCCGCGCCCGGCACGGCGCCATTCACGGCCAGCCAGCACTGGCAAACGAAAAGGTTTCGTTCGCGCCGATCACCAGATGATCGATCAACTGCACGTCGATCAGCGCGAGCGTGTCGCGCAGCACGCGGGTGAGCTGGCAGTCGCTGGTGCTCGGCTTGACGGCGCCGGATGGGTGATTATGTGCGACGATCAGGCTCGCCGCATTCAGCGACAGCGCGCGCCGCACGATTTCACGCGGATAGACAGCCATGCGCGTGAGCGAGCCGCGTGAATTTTCTTCCGTGCGGATCAGCCGGTGTCGCGTATCCAGAAAAAGGCAAATGAACACCTCATAGGGGCGCGACCCGATCAGCAGACGCAAGTAATCCTTGACCGCTTCAGGCGAATCGATCAGCGGGCGTTCGCGGATCTTCTCGGCCAGCGCGCGCCGTGCCATCTCCATGATGGCTAGCAACTGCGCGCGCTTGGCCGGGCCGACACCGCGCACGCCGTCGAAATCGCCGGGTGTGGCGTCCAGCATGGCACGTAGCGAGCCGAAGCGATGCAACAGCGAACGCGCGAGATCGAAGACATTGTGGCCGGGCAGCCCTGAGCCGAGCACGAGTGCGACCAGTTCGGTGTCTGACAACGCCGCCGCACCCGCGTCGAGCAGACGCTCGCGCGGCATGTCGCGCGACGGCCAGGCCTGCGGCGGACGGCGCACAGCGCATTTTTCCGCCTCGGCGAAGGGTAGGGCAATCGGGTTATTCATGACAGCTTCCTTGGAATTTCAAATGAGGCGGCGACCACGCAGCGCGCAGCAACGTTCCAGCCGGCTCGGGATATGTGGCTTACAATAGAGCCTTTGCGCACGGCGCTCCGGCCTCGAACTGGCCTGCCTTGCGCGCGACCTGCGCGGCCGCGTTCCTGCCCCGCGCGCCACGACCGAACGAGTACCGCATGAGCATCATCGACATCTCCGAAGTGAAATCCGGTTCGCACGTCACGCTTCATTACCGGCTTTCGCTCGCCGATGGCACCGAGATCGTCAGCACCTTCAACGACAAACCCGCTACGCTGCTGCTGGGTGCAGGCCAACTGGCGCCGCCGCTGGAAGACATTCTGCTGGGAATGAAGGTCGGTCACCATTCGACCTTTCAGCTAGCCGCAGGCGAAGCATTCGGCCCGCGCAATCCGGAACTGATCCAGCGCGTATCGCTGGCCACGCTGCGCGAAAATGCGATGATCGGCGAGGATTTTTCTCCCGGCGATCTCGTCGAATTCAATGCACCGGGCGGTGGCCGCTACGCCGGCGTGCTGAAAGAAGTCGGCGAAACCTCGGCGCTCTTCGATTTCAACCATCCGCTCGCCGGCCAGGCGCTGACGTTCGAAGTCAAAATCATCGGGATCCTGTAAACATGAGCATCACGGACACGACTCTCGCCGAAACGGAAATCCTGCTCGCACAACCGCGCGGGTTCTGCGCCGGCGTCGATCGGGCCATCGAGATCGTCGAGCGCGCCATCAAGCTGTACGGTTCGCCGATCTACGTGCGTCACGAAATCGTTCATAACGCATATGTCGTCGAAGATCTGCGCAAGAAGGGCGCGATCTTCATCGAGCAGCTCGAAGAAGTGCCCGCCGGCAGCACGGTGATCTTCAGCGCGCATGGCGTGTCGAAGGCGGTGCGTGCCGAGGCCGATGAGCGCGGTCTGCGCGTGTATGACGCGACGTGTCCGCTCGTTACCAAGGTGCACATCGAAGTCGCCAAGATGCGCGCGGAAGGCTTCGACATCGTGATGATCGGCCACAAGGGCCACCCTGAAGTCGAAGGCACGATGGGCCAGACGGGCGAGGGCATGTATCTCGTCGAAGATATCGAGGACGTGCAGGCGCTCCAGCTCGCCGATCCCGACCGCATCGCGTACGTGACGCAAACCCCGCTGTCGGTCGACGACGCCGCGCAGATCATCGGCGCGTTGAAGGCCAAGTTCCCGAACATCAAGGAACCGAAGAAGCAGGACATCTGCTACGCGACGCAAAACCGCCAGGACGCCGTGAAATTCATGGCGCCGCAGTGCGATGTGGTGATCGTGGTCGGCAGCCCGAACAGCTCGAACTCCAACCGGCTGCGCGAGCTCGCCGAAAAGCTCGGCGTGCCGTCGTACATGGTGGATTCGCCCGATCAGATCGATCCCGCGTGGGTGGCCGACAAGCGCCGCATTGGCGTGACGGCAGGTGCGTCGGCGCCGGAAGCGTTGGCTCAGGCAGTCATTGGCCGGTTGCGTGAACTGGGCGTGCGCAACGTGCGCGCGCTGGAAGGCATCGAGGAAAACATTGCGTTTCCGCTGCCGCGCGGGCTGGGTTTGCCTGCCTGACGAACTGTCCCCTCATCGAAAAAGCGCGCCGCCGGCGCGCTTTTTTATTGCCCAGGCGGCGCGCAACGCGCCATAAAACGGTGCCACATCATAGAAAAACAAGAAAGTGACGGTGTCGCGGCGAACATTCTTTATGTTTTTTGGGGCGTAATTTGGCCCCATCGACGCGATCGAACCCCGTTTTTCGTCAGATGTTCTGAACGACGCGCTCGCTAGCGCACAAATTCAGTGCATTTGTTACGCCATATATTATTGAGATGACACAATGTGCCGAAGTCCGCAGCGTCGGGCTTGCCAAGCAATTGCCGCAACAACTGGTGTAGCAAGGCGTCAGCGATGGTGCAACTGATGCACGAAAAACTGGCGCAACCGGGTTGCAATCAATGCGAAAGAATGGCCTCGGGAGGTGGTTGCAATGCAGGAAAACCCTGCGCATCCAACAATATTGCCCGTCGCAAAATTGGAGTTACAATGCGCGCGTTCTCAGGGCTTCAGGCCTCGGAACGCCAGATTTTGCAAGGCGCAGGAGACCTATTTAATGCGAGTCAAGTTTGCTTGTGCCGTGTCCATCGCGGCCGCGGTTGCGATGTTGACCGCGTGCAGCAAAAAGAACGATGGCGAAGCGGGCACAGGCGCGTCGGCTGCAGTGGCAGCGGCGCCGGCGAGCGCAAGCGAAGTGACGATCGTGAAGATCGGTCATGCGGCCCCTTTGACGGGGGGCATTGCACATCTGGGAAAGGACAATGAAAACGGGGCGCGTCTCGCTATTGAAGAGATCAACGCGCAGGGGTTGACGATCGACGGCCTCAAGATTCGGCTCGCTCTCGACGCGCAGGACGATGCAGGCGACCCAAAAACGGGCACGCAGGTCGCGCAGAAGCTGGTGGACGATCACGTGGTGGCTGTCGTCGGACACCTGAATTCGGGTGTGTCGATTCCGGCCTCGAAGATATATAGCGACGCGGGCATTGTGCAGATTTCGCCATCCTCGACGAATCCGGCCTTTACGCAGCAGGGTTTCAAGACGACCTACCGGGTCGTCGCGACCGATGCGCAGCAGGGACCGGCGCTGGCGAACTACGCGACGAAATCACTCGGCGCGAAGCGGATCGCCGTTGTCGACGATGCGACTGCCTATGGCAAGGGTCTTGCTGACGAATTCGCGAAGACGGCGGAAGCCGGCGGCGCGAAGATCGTGGCACGCGAGGCGACCAATGACCGGGCCACGGATTTCCGGGCCATCCTCACAAAGATTAAAAGTGCCCAGCCGGACGCCATCATGTTCGGCGGCATGGATGCAACGGGCGGGCCGTTCACGAAACAGGCAGCGGCGCTCGGAATCAGGGCAAAAATCCTTGGCGGCGACGGCGTGTGCACCGACAAGGTAGGGGAGCTGGCGGGAAGTGCCGTCCAGAACCTCGTATGTTCGGAAGCAGGTCTTGCGCTTTCGAAGATGGACAGGGGAGCGGACTTCGAAAAGAAGTACGACGCACGCTTCCACACGCCGGTGCAGATTTACGCGCCGTTCACGTATGACGCTGTGTACGTGATCGTCGATGCAATGAAGCGCGCCAATTCGATCGAGCCGCCCAAGGTGCTCGCTGCGATGCCTTCGACCGATTACACGGGTGTCATCGGTCACATCGCATTCGACGACAAGGGCGACCTGAAAGAAGGCGCGATTACGCTTTACGACTTCAAGGACGGCAAGAAAGCGGTCCTCGACGTCGTCAAGATGTAATGACGGGACGTACAGCCTGACGGCACCGGACCATCCGACGGTGCCGTTTTTGCATCCACGTCGTGCGCGCGGACCGCTGTAACCCAGCGGTCGCGAGCGCACGATGAAGATAACCCTTACCGGTCTTTTATATCAGTACCCGCAGTGCCGTTGCGATTTGCGTCAATCATCAGCGCCAACCGGCAGATGAAGCGCGCGAATCCAGTCGCACGGGCTAAGGAGCATTAAATGGATATTTTCATCCAGCAGGTGATCAACGGACTGGTGCTTGGCAGTGTCTACGCCATCATCGCACTGGGCTATACGATGGTGTACGGGATTCTCGGCATCATCAACTTCGCGCACGGCGACGTGCTGATGGTGGGCGCGATGGTCGCGCTCTCGGCCATCGGTGTGTTGCAGAACCACTTCCCCGGTCTCGGCAATGTGCCGACGCTGTGCATCGCGCTGGTCATAGCGGCCGTCGTGTGCGCGGTGGTGGGCTACACGATCGAGCGGGTGGCGTACAGGCCGCTGCGCAAGGCGCCGCGTCTCGCCCCGCTGATCACCGCGATCGGCGTGTCGATCCTGCTGCAGACGCTCGCGATGATGATCTGGTCGCGCAACCCGCTGCCGTTCCCGCAACTGCTGCCGACCGATCCGCTGAACGTGATCAAGGCCACCGATACGACGCCTGGCGCCGTGATCTCGATGACTGAAATCGTGATCATCGTCGTCGCGTTCCTCGTGATGGCGGGCCTGCTGCTCCTCGTGCACACGACCAAGCTCGGCCGCGCGATGCGCGCGATCGCCGAGAACCCCGGCGTCGCGTCGCTGATGGGCGTGAACCCGAACTTCGTGATCTCGGCGACCTTCATGATCGGCTCGGCGCTCGCCGCGCTGGCAGGCGTGATGATCGCGTCGGAATACGGCAACGCGCACTTCTACATGGGCTTCATCCCCGGCCTGAAGGCGTTCACGGCGGCGGTGCTCGGCGGTATCGGCAACCTCGGCGGCGCAATGGTCGGCGGTGTGATTCTCGGCCTGATCGAACAGCTGGGCGCCGGTTATATCGGCAACCTCACGGGTGGCGTGTTCGGCAGTAACTACCAGGACGTGTTCGCATTCATCGTGCTGATCATCGTGCTGGTGTTCCGTCCGTCGGGCCTGCTGGGCGAACGTGTCGCGGATCGCGCTTAACGGGCGCAAGGGTAAGGAGCAAACATAATGACCTCAATTCAACCGATCGAGCCGTCCACGACGCTCATCCCTGAAAAGAACCGGACGAAGACGCTGACGGTGGGCATCATCACCGCTGCGTTCGTCATCCTCGCGCCGTTCGTCATCGGCACGGCCGGCGGCAACTACTGGGTCCGCGTGCTCGACTTCGCGATGCTGTACGTGATGCTGGCGCTGGGTCTGAACGTGGTGGTCGGCTTCGCCGGCCTGCTGGACCTGGGCTACATCGCGTTCTACGCGGTGGGCGCGTACACGACGGCGCTGCTGTCGTCGCCGCACCTGTCGTCGCAGTTCGAATGGATCGCGCACCTCGCGCCGGGCGGGCTGCATATCCCCTTCCTGCTGATCATTCCATGCGCGATGGCGATCGCGGCGATCTGCGGCGTGATTCTCGGTGCACCGACACTGCGTCTGCGTGGCGACTACCTCGCGATCGTGACCTTGGGCTTCGGGGAAATCGTCCGGATCTTCCTGAACAACCTCGACCGTCCGGTGAACATCACCAACGGCCCGAAGGGCATCACAGGTATCGATCCGATCCACGTCGGCGACTTCAGCCTCGCGCAGACGCACTCGTTTTTCGGTCTGTCGATCCCGTCGGTGTACTCGTACTACTACGTGTTCGTGCTGTGCGCGCTGTTCGTGATCTGGGTCTGTACGCGTCTGCAACACTCGCGTATCGGCCGCGCATGGGCCGCGATCCGCGAAGACGAAATCGCCGCGAAGGCGATGGGCATCAACACGCGTGACGTGAAGCTGCTGGCATTCGCGATGGGCGCGTCGTTCGGTGGTCTGTCGGGCGCGATGTTCGGTGCGTTCCAGGGCTTCGTGTCGCCGGAATCGTTCACGCTGCCGGAATCGATCGTCGTGCTGGCCTGCGTGGTGCTGGGCGGCATGGGTCACATCCCGGGCGTGATTCTCGGCGCGGTGCTGCTCGCCGTGCTGCCCGAATTCCTGCGTTCGACGATGGGTCCGCTGCAGAACCTGCTGTTCGGTCACGAAATCGTCGATACGGAAGTGATCCGTCAGCTCGTGTACGCACTCGCGATGGTGCTGATCATGCTGTACCGCTCGGAAGGCTTGTGGCCTGCGCCGAAGCACGAAGACAAGATCGCGAAGCTCTCGAAGCGCAACGGCAAGGTTCGCGCGTAACGGACGGCAAAGAGGAAACACAACATGAGCGACAAGAAAATCCGTCTGTCCGTGAAGGGCGTCAACAAGCGCTTCGGTGGCTTGCAGGCACTGTCGGACGTGGGCCTTCAGATTGAAGAAGGCACGATTTACGGTCTGATCGGCCCGAACGGCGCCGGCAAGACCACGTTCTTCAACGTGATCACGGGTCTGTACACGCCGGATTCGGGCGAGTTCAAGCTCGACGGCACGCCGTACACGCCGACGGCGGTGTACCAGGTGGCGAAGGCCGGTATCGCGCGTACGTTCCAGAACATCCGTCTGTTCGGTGGCATGACCGCGCTGGAAAACGTGATGGTCGGCCGTCACGTGCGGACCAAGCACGGTCTGCTGGGCGCCGTGTTCCAGACGCCGGCTGAGCGCAAGGAAGAGCGCGAGATCAAGGAACGCGCGCTCGAACTGCTCGAGTACGTCGGCGTGCTGCAGTACGCGGACTACACGTCCCGCAACCTGTCGTATGGTCACCAGCGCCGTCTGGAGATCGCGCGTGCACTCGCGACCGATCCGAAGCTGCTCGCACTCGACGAACCGGCTGCCGGCATGAACGCAACCGAGAAGGTCGAACTGACGAAGCTGCTGGACAAGATCCGCGCGGACGGCAAGACGATCCTGCTGATCGAGCACGACGTGAAACTGGTGATGGGCCTGTGCAATCGCATGACAGTGCTCGACTATGGCAAGGTGATCGCTGAAGGTCTGCCGCAGGACGTGCAGAAGGATCCGAAGGTGATCGAGGCTTATCTGGGTGCGGGGGTCCACTGATGGCTACGGCAATGTTGAAAATCAAGGGCCTTCAGGGCAACTACGGCGGCATTCAGGCCGTCAAGGGCGTCGACCTCGAGATCCAGCAGGGCGAACTCGTCACGCTGATTGGCGCCAACGGCGCGGGCAAGACGACCACCATGAAGGCGATCACGGGCCTCAAGCCTTACTCGGCCGGCGACATCGAGTACATGGGGCAGTCGATCAAGGGCGTGCCGCCGCATGAACTGCTGAAGCGCGGTCTGGCGATGGTGCCGGAAGGTCGCGGGATCTTCGCTCGCATGTCGATCGTCGAGAACATGCAGATGGGTGCGTATCTGCGTAGCGATGCGGAAGGCATCAAGAAGGACGTCGAACGGATGTTCGGGTTCTTCCCGCGCTTGAGAGAGCGTGCGACGCAGCTGGCCGGGACGCTGTCCGGCGGTGAACAGCAGATGCTGGCGATGGCGCGTGCCGTTATCTCCAAGCCGAAGCTGTTGCTGCTCGACGAGCCGTCGATGGGTCTGTCGCCGATCATGGTCGAGAAGATCTTCGAAGTGGTGCGTGAGATTTCGAAGGAAGGCATCACGGTGATGCTGGTTGAGCAGAATGCTCGTCTTGCCTTGCAGGCGGCTGATCGTGGTTATGTGATGGATTCGGGTACGGTTACGATGTCTGGCGATGCCAAGCAGATGCTGGATGATCCGAAGGTGCGGGCTGCTTATCTGGGCGAGTAATACGCTATCGTTTTGTAGTTCTTCTGTTTTTTTGTGAGAAAGGCTGCACGTTCAGGCGTGCGGTCTTTTTTGTTTTTGGTGGTTGTGGTTTGCCTTCGCCTTCGCCTTCGATTTTGATTTTGATTTTGCTGGCATCCGCGATTTGTTAGTGGTCTGCCTGGGTTGCCCCTGTGCGGGGCGGCACCTACTTTTCTTTGCCGCCGCAAAGAAAAGTAGGGGCGGTTTCAAAGACCAAGTGCAACAGCGGGGTTAATTTCGATGCCCTGTTTCTTGCAGTTTTCCATGAAGGCTTGC
>NZ_QBUY01000094.1 GCF_003121405.1 Paraburkholderia sp. C35
ACACGCGTAAGATCGTCGGCAGCGTCTGATGTGAATAAGAGACAGCCACAAACCCCACCCCGCCGCCGCGCAGGCAAACCCGCTGCAGATTCAGACACCTCCCGCCACCACCGCTCACCCCGCTGCGGCGCAGCCAGATCAAACATTTCCCCCATCCTCGGCGTAGCCAGCACCACCCCCTGCGCAGCAGCGAGTCCAACAACACGCTCAAACGGCTCCTGCCACCGATGCATCGCCAGATCGAACGTGCCGTTATGAATCGGCACCAGCCAACGCCCACGCAGATCGATATGCGCCTGCACCGTGTCATCGGGCTGCATGTGCACATAAGGCCATTGCGCGTCATACGCGCCCGTCTCGATGAACGTCACATCGAACGGGCCGAGCCGCTCGCCGATCGCCTTGAAGCCATCGAAATATCCGGTGTCGCCGCTGAAAAACACCCGCCGATCGCCATCGTCGATCACCCACGACGCCCACAGCGTGCTATTGCCGTCGAACAGGCTGCGCCCCGAGAAATGCTGCGCAGGCGTCGCCGTGAACTGCACGCCGTCGATCTCGACGCCCTGCCACCAGTCGAACTGCCGCACCTTCGCGGCGTCGATGCCCCACTCGATCAACCGGTCGCCCACGCCCAGCGGCGTCAGAAACACACCCGTCGTCTCAGCCAGCGCCAGCACCGTCTCGCGATCCAGATGATCGTAGTGATCGTGCGACAAGACTACGACATGCCTTTTTGCATGTCCCGCTGCATGTGTGTTTGGGCCTTATGTGGCGGGCCTTTATACCCTTCAAAGCCATATCCAGTAAGCGTTACAGTGCCATGCGCATGGGGAGCCAGTCTTATATAAGTGTCCCGTTTCATCCCGTTGCATCGTCATTGCATCCCACGCAATGCAGGTAAAAATGCGGGTAAAATTTCGGGGTAGTCCTTCCACATGGAGACCCCGCGATGAAACTCACGCACGCCACGCTGCTGAATGCCAAGCCGCAAGCCAAGCCCTACAAAATCCGGGCGGAAAACTCCCTGTATCTGCTGGTGTCGGTGTCGGGGTCCAAACGCTGGAAATACGATTACCGCATCGGTGGTAAAGCCTCTACCCTCACCCTTGGCGATTTTCCCGACACGAATCTAACTGACGCCCGCATTAAACGCGATGCTGCGCGCGATTTAGTAAAGGCCGGGAAAGACCCATTGCAAACCGCCGCCATCGAAAAACAGGAAACTATCGAAGCGGGGAAAAATACGGTATGGCTCGCGGTTAATGACTGGTTTGAAAGCGAGAAAAATAGCTGGTCTGAGTCCTATCGCAATTCGGCGCTGCGTTACCTGCATCGGTATGTGCGGGATACCGATTTTGGGGCGCTGCCGGTGCGCGATACCCGCCCCATGCATGTGGCCACGCTTTTGCAATCAATTGCAAAACGCAAAACCGCTGCCGGGGTCGAGCGTAAATCAGCCGGTGCGCCCCACGTCGCCATTCGCGTGCGCTCGCTACTGGATAGCGCCTTTCGGCGGGCGGTCACTACCGAACTGATCGAATTTAATCCTATCGCTTCACTAGAAACTACCCTCATTAAGACCCCGGAAACCCGCAATAATGCGGCGCTGGGTGAGGTCGAGCTAAAGCGCCTGATTGCCGCTATTCCCCTCTCCAGTACGCCATTAACCCGCTACGCGCTCCGGCTTTTGCTGCTGACTGCCACGCGCACGGTAGAACTGCGTGAGGCCCGCTGGAAAGAGTTTGATTTAGACCATGCGGTCTGGATTATCCCTAGCGAGCGCATGAAGAAACGCAAACCGCACGCGGTCCCATTAAGCCAGCAAGTGATGCGGATTCTCCAAGAGGTTAAAGAACTGACGAAGCGGGACAAGCCGGATGATTTTCTCCTACCCAATACCAAAGACGCGTCCCGCTGTATGAGTCACGCGGCCATTAACAAGGCGCTCACGCGTATGGGTTTCAACGATGATGGAAACTGGTTTCGTGCGCATGGATGCCGGGGGACATTCGCCACATGGGCAGACGAAGCGGGATTTAATGCCAAGGCCGTAGACCGTGCTTTGGCTCACGTAGAACAAAACCGCGTGCGGCGCTCATACTCGAAAGCTGAATACATGCCAGAACGCCAGAAAATGATGCAAATGTGGGCGGATTACATCGATTCAATAGCCCGATAAAATATACTATCATCCCCTTGCATCCCATAGCATCATCGTCTACTATATGGGTGTGGCGCGAACCTGAGTCGCCGTCCACGTAGTACCCGGAATGGAGTCCGGCCAAATCAGTCTCTTACAGACTGTGGGCGCGGACTCTTTTTTATTTCCGCTCCCCTCTCTGTGGCCTGATCTGGCCGAACTCCAATACTTACACCAAGGTAACTGGAGTTTTCATCATGCCTGTTATTTATCGCGGCTCCCTAGCACACCTCAACGGCAAGCAATCCGGTAGTACAGCCGTTGGTCTGGTCGAGCAAATCAATGCCGAACTTGATTCCATGTCGTTTGAAGAAATGGTTGATGCGCTTGGCGCATCTGTAGCCAAAACCAAGCGAGCCAAAAAGCCCGTTACAGACGAAAAATTTGAGCGTGAATACGCGTTAGAAAACCGCGCCAGCGCATTAGGTCTCTCACTGCTTCCGGCACGCGTGCATAAAGGTAGCAAGTATCCGCGCGCTAGGGGCTATCAATTGCGCCGCAATAGCGATGACTCGATCATCGCCGGTGGTCGTTTCGATATGACGCTACTGCAAGCCACGCGCGTAATCGACGCTATCGAAGAAAATGAAAAGTCGGATGCCGCCCCGTTGTCGAAAAAATCGCATCTGACGCTGGTCAAATCATGATTACGCGGACGTTCATAGCGCGGGCGCATGGCAGAGAGTTACGCGTGCGCCGCGAACATATCGCCTACGAAATGGGTATCTCCATGCATGAGTTACCGGACTTCATGAAAGACCGTAACTTCCCGCCGCCCGATGGAAACGACGGGAGACCATACTGGAGATTTCTAACCCTAGCGCCCGCGATGCTGGCGAATCGCAAAGAACCGTAATACGTCGCGCCCTGCGGGGCGCTATTAACGAAACGGAGTCGAGCATGTACCACGATGATGAACTGATCGAACGCGCGGTTAAATCCTTCTGGCGTTCAACCCGCGACAATCCCGCCACGTACTGGCAACCGACAAGCGGCCTGTGTGAAGTACGCAAGGGGCGCGACGGTCAAACCGTTGTCTTGAGCAATGGGACGTATCAGGCCCGGTTCCGCGTCTCCAAAACAGGGCGGCTGTTCCGTCTCGCCTGATTCCATTCCCTTAAACCTGCAATGGAGTGCGACATGAGATTAGGAGTGCTGTATGACAGAGGCAAAGAAACGCACGGGCACAACGCAACCCAAGCCCGTAACGGTTGATCTCAATCAGCCGGGGATTCTGCGGGT
The DNA here is from genome assembly GCF_003121405.1 of Paraburkholderia sp. C35. GTDB lineage: Bacteria > Pseudomonadota > Gammaproteobacteria > Burkholderiales > Burkholderiaceae > Paraburkholderia. Next base: position 3,446 of record NZ_QBUY01000094.1, read on the forward strand.
GGGGCATCTGCTGTACCTGCTAAAGATGACGCCCAATCCTTTCTATCGCAAGCTCAAAGCCGGGATTCTGCCCGCACCATCGGGGCGTGATCCTAGGCCGTATTGGACCCATGAAGTCATCCGGGCCTATCTGAATGGCCCCGCCGTTATCACAAGCAAGGGGAGCAAATCATGAGCGAGAACACAAAGCAAACGCTGATTGCGTTTGTATGCACGCTGGCGGTACAGGCGGCGCTAGTCCTCTTGCTGGCCATCGCCATCAATACAACACATTGAGGGGATGCCATGCCTATCACCATCAACCGGCCCGCACCGCCAAAGAAAGGCGGGGCCAAACCCAAGACTTTGGACGGCATCATCATCAACGAACATACCCGCCTGAGAGTGGGGCATGTGATGACGATGCTAGGCATCAAAAATTCAATGGAGATTTACCGCCGCCTCAAAGCCGGAACGTTACCGCCGCCAGACGGAAAGATGAAAAATCACTCGTACTGGCTGATCGACACATTGCGCCCGTAACTGCCAGACGGCACTCAATATCAAAATCCGCATCATGCCATCGCAGAGGCGGGGGTTGCCGGGGGTGTCAAATGACAACTACCCTAAAGACATGCACCTACTGTCTTATCACCAAACCGGCAGAGGGGAATTTCTATCGCCAGCGCAACGGCTACCGCTCTATCTGCAAGGCGTGTGTAGCCATGCAAAACGCCCGCTACCGCACCATGCATGCAGAGGAAACCAAAGCCTACGGGGCGGCGTGGCGGGAAAAGAACCCCGACTATCAAAAGCAATGGCAAGAGGCTAACCCCGACAAGGTAAAAGCCTACGGGCGCAAGAGAGGGGGCAAGCCATGAGCATCACCATACAGACCATGCGGCGGTGTCCGCGATGTGAGCAAGTCAAAGTCTTGGAGTACGATTTTTTCAGAAACAAGAATCGGAAAAACGGATACGGTTGCTACTGCAAGGCATGCAACCTAGTCGGCAAGCGTGGCGAGCGCCATAGCTCCAATAGAACCGTCGAAGACCTGAGACGGGCTAGGGACTACTACGCGCAAAATTCGGCGCTCATCAACGCACAACGTAGCGCCATAAAAGCGGTGCAACACAGACAGAAACGGGAGGCTAACCCCGAACTCCCCGAAAGCATGCACAAGCCTAACGCCAAGCTCAATGAGAGAAAGGTTAGAGCTATTCGTGCGGCGCTGGCGGCGGGGGTGCCAATGACAAGACTAGCCCACACATATGGCGTGCATGAAGCCACAATCCTACGTATCAAGCGACGTGAGATATGGGATGACGTCTAACCCCCTAGGGGAGAGTAGCCCGCCTTTGACAATCGTTAGGATTGCATGATGATTTTCAAAATTTTAAAAAAATTTCTGTCAGTGCTTAGGGGGCCGTTCGCGGTCGCGGCAAGGGTTTGACGCTTTGGTCCGACGGGCTAGCTAGGGCTGGTTGAGGGGGCTTTGGCGGGCCTCTCGCTGCATCGCCTATGCGGTGGGGCCAATGGAGAGCGCATCGTCTCTATGGGCCTGTGCGTGGCTATGATTAGATGCGGCTCGCAACGACTTTAGATAATCAGAAGTAATCCCCGTGAATGCTTCTGGTTATCTTAAGTCACTGTGTCAAACATGACGCCAGCACGCCCCCGCCGCCGACCATCCACACATAGGGCGCGGTGTATCTCTGTGCTACACCATCGGCGGGGGTCATACCTTGGAAGTATCACAGGGCTACATGTAGCTTGGCGTTACACCATCCGCCGTGATGATGCGGATATTGCTCATGAGTGCATCAGAGGGGAGAGCATGCCTCACCTATCACGCTGGTGGGGCCATTGGTATGGGTAGAGACTTACACCGCTACCTTACAAAGAGGGGTGATTCGAGGGTTTATTACGCTATCCATGCCTACGACTTTCTTTCATTTACCCAAATAGCCTCTGACGGGGGTTTGCGGGATTCGGGGTGTAAGACTAGGTTGACATAATGAGCGTGATCAACGTTTTGCCCTGCTATCACGGGTGTTTCACGCTATCTGGTACTCATCCCATAAAAGGTGCTACACCCTACCCGCGTTCGCTCACCAATGGCTCAAAATGGCTCGAAAGTAGAGATGCAGGATTTTGGGCCTATACCCGCGTGATATGGGCCAGTTGGTGAGGTCGGCGTGTGGCTCTCTATTGTTCGTTACCCGAACATGCACACCACGCGATTATGCGTAAAAAGTCCGCATAAATGTACCAAACGGTTAACTGTGTGTTCTCCGTGCGAACAAGTGTACGCCGTGGAAAATCGCTCTCCCCGCGTGCGGCTGTCTGTGATTGTGGGGCGAGTGAGTATCGCCTACGCGATAGCGCGTTTAAGCTCGTTTTCATCCTCAATATAGTCATCCTCTATTTCGGTAGAACGCTTACGCGTGCCTTTGCCGAACAGGCTTGTGTGAGGCGGTCTGCATACCTTGGGAGGTAGCGGTGTTACGTTGGTTCTCTTGGTGCCACCAAACGGATTTACTGGCCATCCCGATTCGTGGCGTGGATGCTCTTGAGGCGGATTCTCTCTGATCTCTATAAGCCTTGCCTCTAGGTCTCGCTTCGTCTCTATGGCTATCTCATTCTGGATACGGGTTTGCTTTGCCCTCTCTATTGCTTCTATGTGTTTCTTTATCTGTTCGTCTTGCTGTTCTCTTTGCCGCCGCCTTTCTTGGCGTTGAATCTCTCGTTTTGCTTCGTTTTCTAGCTCTTGCTGACGGGATAGCGTAATGCATGACTTGCACAGATTGCTGTAGTAGGGTGATGTAGTGTTCTTGACTGCCTTGCTCACGTACTCACTTATGGGTTTGTTCTCTTTGCATTTGGTACATGTCTTTGTTTCTTGCTCTGGCAACCCCGCCCCCGGCCCCGCCGCATTTGACGATGCATTGGCTTGTGCTTCGCGGGTGATGCGGATTGTGCTATTGAGTGCGGGCGGGCGTGCGAGAAACGGCAATGCCGCCACTACGCATAACTGCATCGCGCTTGGATAGCTGACTACCTTTAGCTTTGCATTCGCTCTTTCTTGCGCCCGCCGTTGCTGTCTATTCACGAAACCCTCTCTACAAAGTCACGCGCAAACTCAGGTGAGACCAATACGTCAATCACAATCCACCCTAGCCCCTCATCAATCGGCACGCATGCGACTAGATGCCCGTTGATGGTAGCGCCTACGGTTTCACCCGTCTGGATTGCTGCCGCTCTAAGCTGGTCGTATAGGCTCATGGTGCCTTTCCTTTTTTGGCTTGGGGTGAAGTGTAGGGCTTGGCGTAGCTTCCCGTTACGGCTCTCCATATGCGGGCCTCATCCAGTGCGCAGAGGAAACACACATACTTATGCCGCCCCGCCCCGAATGATGATGCGGGTTGCAGCGTGTGACATGACTTGCATATGTGCCTAACCATGATGCGCCGCCCTAGTTAAAGGTACAAGTGACAATGCCGCCTTGGCCGGGATCAATGGTGATACCGTGTTTGCATTCACGATTGAGAGTTATCACAGGCTCATACTCACTGAGGGTTACTATCGGGCTGTCCACTCGCTCCCATGAGGCCGCATCGTAAATGCGGATACCATCGCTTGGCATCGCAATCACAAACACCCGGCATAGCATGCCGTAGCCCGTCTGGATAGTGCGAGGCGTGCGAACGTTCAAAGCGGAATGCGTGGCCCGCCCCGCCGCTACATACGCCTGTTGCTCTGGCGTGAGGCGTACTGGATTACGGGGCTTAGGGGCAAAATTCAGCACATTTCCCATGTCTTACTCCATAGTACTACTACATTTCACACTGCTACTCGCCTGTGCCTAACGCGGATATACAGGCATAGGAGAATGAATCGAACAAGTCATCTGCCCGCTTCGATGCTGCCTTATCCCCCAGCACATACCCGCACACCTGAGAGACTAGATGATTCTTGGTGACGCCTTTGTAGCTAACGGTCTTTTCCAGTGCGAGGGCATGAATCTTTACGTCCCCTCTCCATACATGACTACTGGCCATTACGGCTCTGGCATCTTTGCCCGCCGCCGTAAATACTGAGTCGATAGGCATCACAGGCCACCCCACCCGCTCCCCATGCTGTAGCAACGCAATGCCCGCGCCTTTGTCTTCAATGAACGTTTGCGGATTGGGGTATTGGGCCTTGCATGCATCACGCCAGTAGCCAAGCCGGTTGAATACATGAGGCATCCAAGTTTCCAGCATGTCCGAATTAATCTGTACGATTTCCCAGTCCAGAATAGTGAGCGGTGCGCCAGTACCGTACTGGTTTCTTGCACACCACACTACCGCCGTGCCGTCATGTTCGGCCCCGTCTTTCATGGCGGTATCAATCACGGCAAATACATACGCAACGTGCTGGGGCAATCCTACGCCCTTGCCGTCAATCGTCATCTTGTCGAGACTGATCAACGACTGGCCCGCCCACGATACAAACTCCGCTTTGTATTCCTGCGCATAAACAAGCGGGTGATTCTCTGCCTCCAGCTTCGCCACCGCCGCCGCATTGAGCGTAGGGTTAGAGCTAGTGGGGGCGTGGAATTCTCGCCACTTCTGCGGGAGATTTACACATGCCTGATAAAAAAATGAATCCTCATCCACGCCCTTGGGGGTGCCCGCCATCGTGGCGTTACCGTAGTGGTCCAGTAACGTAGGTTCGATGGATTGCTCAAAGATGTCCTGTAGGCCAGGTACTAGCGAAGCCTCATCGATCAATACCTCATGATAGGCTTTCGAGCGCCCCGCGTTCTCATCGGTGAGAGTCCAGAAATCAATCTTTCCGCCCGTCTTTAGCAGGATGGACATTTCATCCTTAGTCGCTATATCGATGACGGGCGTTAAGGTTCTTTCGAGTCCCCGGTATATAGGCAACAAAAGGCGGTATGTGGGGGCAAAGAAACCTACACTCTTGCCTTGCAATGACCAGTCCGCCGCCCACTTCTCAAACATGGTGGTTTTACCCCAGCGCCGCCCGCATCGAATGGCACTGCGCCGCCCCCGCTTCGCTGCAATGAAGCGTTGACCATCGTGCATGGTCTTTAAGTGGATGTTGCGGTCTTTAGCTGGCATCTTCGCCGCCTTTAACCGCTACACCAACACTCATGTTGATAGGGGCGCTACTCTCCGCTTGCAACGATGCAAACACAACCGTTGCGCCACCGCCCTCACCCGTCGAGCCTTTACCAAACTTGGTGGGGACCATCTTTTCCGCCGCCTGAAATTGCGTGCGGATAATCAGGTCTGCGTGTCTGAGTTTGTCGGCGGCGCTGGGCGTTTTGATGCCCTGTAACGCGTTCTTAGCAATATCAACCGTAGACTCAACCAAGCGCTCATACCGCATCTCTACCGCGTGGTCATAGCGGGCCTTCATATCCGGGTTTGCATTCAGACGCTTGCGTACTGCAATTTCGTTCGGCATGCCTTTACGCTGGCATGCTTGCGCAAGCGTTTCGCCCCGCATGATGCAATCTAGGATGCGTTCAAAAATATTGGCCGGATAACCCCTAAAGAGGTCCGTTGTTTTGCTATTCACAGGCGTCTGAATCTTTGCCGGTGCCTGTGCTGCTACTACTACATGGCCATTCACTGAGACTGGCATTGCTAACCTCTATCTATGTGATCGGCCTCCATGCCAGTTAAGGGGTTGGTGAGGTGTATGTGCGTTTGTTGTTATGCCAGCTTTGCGGGTGTATCAAAGCGGATTGCGATGGTGGATGCACGCGCATCTGCAATCAATGCCGCCGCCAGTTCGCGCTCTGCCTCTCTCACCATGTCGCCAAGACGCTGAAGATTCAGAAGTGCAATTACATGGCGTGTGTGCTGCATACTGTCATTCTCGTGGCTCGTGGGGGCGCTAAGCGCGTTATCCGCCGCTTTTGCCATGTGTTGAATCATGTCCATCTTTTCGTTAAGGGTCATCGTTGTCATGTCGATCTCCATTAGAAGTTAGAGGGGCGGGCCTGAATTACCGGAACCCGGTTGCACGCCTGAATGTTCGTGGTGCTCCAGCGACTTGCCCGCCGCCGTAACATCGTTAATAACGGTAAGCGGCCCTTGCAATGTGGCGGGGTATGTTGTGCTGCCATTGCCCTGAGACATGTTCCCGTTAAGCACAATGCTGGGCGCGTTGATGGTGAATGTCTGCGTGGTGGCGGTGATGCTGTTGGCGTCGATATGAAAGACCGTATCGCCCACACTTACATCAATCGAATCCGGGTGCAAATCAATGATTGCACCGCTGCCGGTGTCGTGTAGCTTCACCCCATTAGGGGCGTAAATATCCACCTGTGCGGGATCAACCGGGGTCCAGTTTTTGTTACCTACCGGCATGAAAAACAAGCCCTCCAGATTCGCGCCCCCGGAATATGGCGAGAGATTGGGCGGGCGTGGTGACGTGCCACACGTAAACGCAATGCTGGTGTCAATCGAAACCACTACGCCCAAGTCACCCGCTTTGATCGGGTAACGGATGTACTCAGGCCCGAACAGAGGGATGGTTACTATGGGGAGCGGTAGCAAAGTCGTAACGTCGAAACCAACGCTAATCATCGCGCCCTGTACCTTTTCAACGTGACAAGGTAACGACATGCCAAGCTGCATAAGCGCTTCGTTGATCTGTCCGCGAATCCCGTCTACTAGGGAGCGGTACTCTGGATTTTTAAGATGGTTATCCATGATCTCAAGCCGATTGCAATTGATTGCAATTTGACTAATCTGTTAAGAGTGCTAAATCTCACTTCGGTAGAAAAAACTTGTATGCGCTTTGATTTGAACCCGACAACACTTGCTGTGCATAAACATCGTCTTTCGGGTCATATACATGCGTCTGCAACAAATCCAGCAACGTAATCCATGCGGTGCCTTGTGTGTTGCGACTATCCCCGACATGTCGCACACTCGAAACCATGTAAGAGCCTTGGAAAGCTATTGTGCTTTTCGTGTTTATCGCTGCCACGGGCGGCGGTTGCACGTATCCTACATTCGCCTTTTCGTTGATGAATAGTTGCCCCAATGGCAACGCCACATAGCTACCTACCCGAATGTCCCCGCGTAATACACATGTGGCCTGTATCGTTAGCGGTTCGCTTAGGGTTGGTTGCCCCACTAGATCAGTCACGTAGATTTGCTTAGGGGTCTGCTGCGCCGTTCCATCGAACAAGGTTATGGTGTTGCTCTCCAAGGTCATGCGGACCCCGCTATACGCGGTTAAATCAGGCGCATAGCCCCCAACCAGATTGAGGCTCGCATTGCGGATATAGTTGGCGAACTGCGGGAGTGTCTGAAATATCCCTGTTGCAGCGGTACCGCTCCACACTAACCGGGGGTCGATACTCCCCGCGATGCTGTATTGCGGATACGTCGTTTGCAAGCATGCAACGATGGCGCTTTGCATCGTCTGCCCCGGTGCACATTGATAGCGGATGATAGGGGGCGTGGCATTCGTGGTCGGAATCGGTACAGTACCGGCAATAGGCACACTACCTGTTACCTGATTGGCGCTGGGTGCTGATCCGCCCGCCTGAATGTAGAACATCAGATATTGCTCAGTATCTATCCAGTTGCCAAAGCACTGTTTTATCTGCCCTGTCACCAACTGGCCAATCTGTGCGGGATTAGCCAATGGCAAACCTTTGGCCATACCCCCATACATGACGAAATTCATCCCGTTAAGATTTGCACCGCCGCTGATTTCTTGCAGCGAGACGCCATCAATCCGCACGTAGGCATCGCCGACCGGTGCATCCATGAAACTGACGGGAATATCAAACGCAACTTGCAACGCGTTAGGATTGTTCGATGCCAACGTTGCGGGGTGTCCATACGAATAGAGGCTGCTATATGTCCACATCTGCGCGTCATATTCCTGAAGCGAAAACCCCGGCTTTCCGTTGTAATTCGGGACAAAAATCTTTCCCGTCTTTGGGTCAGTAATCCTGATCTGAAAATAGCGGCTCATCTCGGCAAGCTCCCCGTTGTGACGTTGGTACTGCTTCCCGGTGGCGTATTGACTTGCACTTGAACATGCACGGGCGCTTGTGCATTGCTTTGTTGCTGTCTGCCGCGTGGCGCATCCGGTGTACGCAAGCCAGCGCCGCCGCCCTCTTTGAAGAAAGAGAGAAACTTGGACATGCCGGATACAACGCCCATTTCTACCGCGCTAGAGGTCTGTTGCTGCGTAAGTGCCGGTGCGCCCGTCTTGGACATATCGACAAACTGTTCGCCCTTGTCGAGCGAATCGCGATTGGCTTTGAGATTGGCATCGTTGCGAGCATTGGCAAAGTTGGCATCGCGTTGTGAGAGGTCGAGGCCGTTGGCTTCCAAGTCTCTCAGGTACTTGCGAGTTTCATTCACTGCCTTGGCGCTGCCGAATTCGCTAAGGTGCTGCCGCCAGTCATCGCCATACTTCGCAATGGCTTTATCAAGCCCGCCGAAACCATCGTATGCGGCGGCGGTTTTTGCATAGTCGCCCTTGTATCGCTTCAAGAGAAACGCGAGATATTGCGCCGCGCCCCCTGCTCTCTCTGACTCGCTCAGACGGTCCTTAACCCCGAACATTGCGCCGGTTGCCTTGGTCATCTGGAAAGGTCCAGCGGGGCCATCGCTCGCGTTTGTGTTGGGTCCGATGTTGAGGCCGCGTGAGGATTCCTGACGCTCAAAGTTATCCAGCACGCCCGCCCGCAAGCCCCATGTTTTTTCAAGACGCTTGAATGTCGCATCCCGCGTGGGGGCTGACGTGTAGCCAGCGGCATTGACTCCCGTTGGTGTCTGTACATCGGGGATGCCCGGAAAGACTGAGCGGATAGCATCGCCATACCAACGGAAACCAGAAAGTACGTCTTTGTCCTTGTATGCCGGTCCGCCCAAATCGGGACGTGCAAATGTGGTGCCGTTGTTAGCCGCATCGATAACATCGGCGCTGCCGTCTGCCAGCTTTGCCACCTTGGGACCAAACCACTTAAGCAAGTTGATACCTGCATCGGTCGCGGCATCGGCAAGGTGTCCCAATTCGGGTGCGGCCTTGGAAAGCTGCGTATTGAATGCATTGCCAAACTTCGTGAGGTCACTACGCAACTTCTGGTTAAACGCGGTGGCCTGATCTGCGGTTTTCTGATCGATACGAAACGATTGCTTATCGCTTTCGTACTTGGCTCGCGTGTCGTCCCATTGCTTGTCGCTCCAGCTCCCCGCCGCCCTCAGTGTTTCATTACCTAGGAGGTCATTAAAGCCTCTCGCGTTGGCAATCTGTGCGGCGGGTAGCCCTTGGCTCTCCCACCCCTTGTACTGGTTGCCCGCCGCACGCGCAAACGCGATTGCTAGTTCATCGGGGTCCAAGCCTTTGATTTGATCCACGCTAAGGCCCGCTGCAATGAGCGGTTTCCAAAGCCTTGTATCCTCTTTGGCGTTCGTGAAAGTAGAGATGTCCGAACGCTTCAAACCCAAGTCTGTGTAATCGGCTTCGAATGCATCGGCGGTGCCGGGTTTGATGTTGAGGCCGCGTGCTTCGAGATTCTTGGCTCCTAGCTCGCGTGATGCATTCGCTACTGCCCCCACCCCCGCCGCCGCGAAACCACCCAGCGCTAAAGCGTCTTTGCGTAGGCTCTTGATGTTGGTCCAGTTGCGCAGCGTGACAAGCAAGCCCTTATTCGTCTTGTCGATGTTCTTTGATACTTTCTCTGAGTCTTGCGCCGCAAAGTGCATGTTTTTGGCAAAGAGAACGATAAAAGAACTCTGGCCAGTCATGCGGGAGCTAGCGCTCTGCTGCGCAATATGATCTACCTCTGTGGCCAGTTTTCCGGTTTGTTCTGCTGCCTCACGCGCCGATGCGGCGGCCCCCGCGAATGGGTCGGGCGTGCCTTGCTTCATGCCCTCTTGCAACGCCTTCCACTTCGCCATGAATTCGTCAAACTGGCTAGTGTCTACGGGGATAGTAAGAATCGGTGAGTCTGCCATCGCTGCCGCCGTTAGTTATCCTGAATTGCACACGCGAGCAAAATCCGCATCATCGCTGCGTTACGCTTGCCCGCTTTCCATCTGGTCGGATGCCATCTTTTCGTGATCGGCTTCGCGTGCGATGGTGGCGTGTGCGGTGTCGTGTTGCTCCAGCATATGAGCAATGAAACCCTCATCCCTGTGTGCGCCGGTTATGGTCCATAGATACATGTCGGGGTGCGTGTAGAAACACACAATGACCGATCCATCTAACTGAAGCTGCGCGCCCCGCACTGCCTTTCCAAGTACGTCGAAAGTGCCTGTTTTGGCTTGCGCCTTCATTTGTTCGATGTTCATTGCTTGCTCCCTGTGGATTGCAACCGTTTTCAAAATCCGCATCATCAATGGATGGTGTTGTCTCTCACTTCTTTCGCGGCCATCGTTTGATACATCTCATGGGCCTGAACGAGCGTATCGACAAAGGCTTCACCAAGTGCATGCACGTCTACATCATCGGGGCGTGATGCGGCTATCTCTGCTAGCTGCCGCCCCCTGTCGTGTAGCACACCCGAAAACAGACATAGCTGTTCTAGGTCGATTGTCGGGCCTTGCATGACTGCCTGAATAACGCCTAGCTCGCGGGCGAACTCCTTTAGCATTTCGTCGCGCGTCATGCTTTCCTCCGATGCGCGGGGCCAAACATGTGTTTCTCGCCGTGGTGTTGAGGCTCACCCATGAATTGCTCGCGGTGGCGGCGGGAAGCGTCCAAACGGTCCCGTTGCTCTGTCGTTGATAGCTGGTTCCATGCATCGCGCCTTTCCTGCCGCTGGCGCTCATCCTCACCCGTTGCAATATCAATCTGCTTTTGGTGTTTCTGCGCCAGCTTGAGGCCCGCTTTAACGTGTTCGATGCTGCCGCCCTCTGCGATGTACTTCGAATACATACGCATAACACCATCGCGTTCCGGCTCATACGCCCTCCACACACCAATTTTCTGGCCGCGTACTTCGTTGAGTCGTTCTATTGCGGCAAACTTGCCTTGCATCGCGTTTTCTCTGAGAAGCTCGGTCAAACCCGATTTCTTCAGTTCCTTTTCGGCGTCTTCAATGTGAATCTCACATAGCGTTTCTTGCCTCATGAGACTCATCAATTCGGGTGGGGCTTCTTTCATGATTGCACTCGTCTAAAGGCTCGCTTTATTTCTTCCAACTTTTGCGCTTCGCTCATTGAATCCCGAACGCGCACCGCTTCCGGTGCTGGCGGTTGCCGGTTGTGTTGCTTGGGCTTGATCTTTCGCCCCCAACCGTGGTTTTCGCGTTCGGCATTCATGATGTACTCCCTATGTCACTGTCAAAGGCGGGGCGCTGGTTATGGCCCCCGCCGCATTGCGTGTGATACCTGCGGGTTGCGTAACCGTGCGGGTGAGGCCGGTTGGTGTTACGTAGGTGATAGAGAACGAATCCGCTACCGGATAAATCCCGTTCTCTTGCAACAAGGTATAGACGCCCTGAATCCCGTTAGGCCATTGCACGGTAGCGCTGGTGATGACGTTCGAAGCATTCAGCGTGGCGCTAAGTACGTGATAGGCGTTGCTCATGGTCCACATCAGCAAATACGTATCGCGTAAAAACGCTTGAAATTGAGGATTGCCAAGCGCCAATTGTGCGAACATCAAATCTGTATCACCCATGATTTCACCTCTCAGGCTACGGGGAGGGTATGCGGTACACCATTTACGCAAACCGGGCTAACGAATCCGCCCGCCTTGTAGGTGTCGAGCCAAGCCATGCTCCCCTCATACTCGCTGTAGCCGGTGCCGTGTGGCCCCTGCAATTTGATCTCTACCAGTTCATTGCGGCGTGCCGGTCCTTCCAGTGCTTCCCGCATGACCGTTGTGCGAATCCCCGGCATTGGCTTGCCGTACTCGTCCTTACCATCGAAGTACAGCGAATCCGGGATTTTCTGGAATGTCGAAAACTTCTCATACGATGGTGAGTGCTTCGCCAGCGCCTTAACCAAACGACGGTCGTATTGCTGGGGTGTCTCACCAATGTAGGGTGCTTCCGCAAACACCTTATTGGCTTGCATCGCGCGGTCATGCGTCATGCGCACCTGTTCATAGGGGCGGCGGTCTACAAACTTGAAGACTTCTGAATGGTTGTCCGCGTAATCGCGTTCAATCGCATGCGCGGGAACACGCTCCCACCCCATGCTTTCCGCGTGTTCATTCAGTCTGTCCAGTACGTCGCTCATATCACCCCCTCAAGTGGCTATAAAGTCCGCCGCCAATCGCAAAATCTCCAGCGCTGCCGTTGCAGATTTTGACTTGGAGATTTACATGGGACGGCTTGAACATGCCTAGCCATTGCTCAACACTGCCGCCCTCATACGTCGTGATCTCGCGGCCCGTGCGGTCTGTCTTGATGACGGCTCGCATGGGTTCCACCTTGCCGGGTTCAGAATTGCCCGCTGTACCGTTTCGGACGCGTTCATGGTATGCCCGCTCCTTTTCCCGCTCTGCCTGTAATTGCTCTGGCGTCATGCGGTTAAGACGCTCTATGTAGTGTTCGGTCATTTCTCAATCCTCATCGATCTCAACTTTCGGGGCGGCGGGCGGCGTGTGTTCAATCGCAACGCCTTTCTTTCCCTCATCCCCAAACAGACGCGCCCGCATCTCCGCTCGCTGCGCTGGTGACATGCTGGCTATCTCTCGCGTTACCCGTTCGCTTGCCGTGGGTTGTTTCTTCTTCGCTGCTTCGATAGCATCGGCCCGCGCCAATAGCTCAGGATGATCTTTGAGCATGTCGGCTAGCAGTGGCGGGACATTCGGATACGCGGCGCTCATGGCTTACTCTGCTTTCGCTGCTTTCTCTGCGTCGCTGCGTTCTTTGTTCCGGACGATTTCCGACACAATGAAATCGTCCACCCCGTTAAGCAACGTATGTAGCTTGTCCAGTTCCGGGGTGCTATCAATCAAAATACCGTTCTTTTTGGGTGCTTTGTCCGCTTCGCGATAAACGGCGTCTTGCACTTGCATAAGAAATTTCATCGCCGTAATGAGGTGTCGCGCGTTGCTCATGGTGTTCTCCAGAATGGGGGCTTGGTGTAGGTGCCTCTAGGATCGTTTAGTCGATACCGTGGCGTGCTGCGATTCCTTTTTGCGATGCCCGCACGTATCGCATATCAAGCGTTGAATCTTCGCTGCACCACTTAAACCAAGTGCTTTTCGCTGGATACATGGGGTTACTACCATCCAACACGGATGAAATCTTTTTGCCGCCCTCCAGTTCCGCTAGGATCAATTCGATGATGACTTGCGGATACGTTTTGTAGGGTGCGCTTGGCATAAGCTCTAAGAGGTCGGCGGGGATTTCGGTATTCATCGTTTGCTCGGTGTCGGACTATAGTTCGATGATGCGCTTTCGCTTCCCTGCCTTGGAAGGGTTTTTTGCTTCGTCGTGCAAATATTTTTGGAGTCCAGAATGACGAAACCCCCACGGCGTTACCAGCGCAATGGGGGTTTCTAACTTCGTCAAGTGGAAGTCCCGCGCGATGCGGGGAGTAAAGGCTGACTAGACCTATGTGGACACATCGCACAGCATGACAAAGCTGCAACGAGTCTAGCAACGCGGCCCGCTAGCTGTCATTGGGAATTTCGGTGCTGCTGCAATGAATTAATCTCTATCGTGCAAGCCCGTCATTCGTCAATGTTTTGCAATCGTATGCCGCAATCCGGGTGCTTCGTCAAATGTCAATCGTCATCGTCTGGATCGACATACCCCAAGAATCGCGGCGGCGGAAAGTCATCCTGTGGATCGTCTGCGGGTTCTGTGCTGATCTCCAGCATGCTTACCGCCAGTGGCAGATACCGCAATAAGAACTGAGGCGAGACATGCTCAGGCACAATCCCGCCAAGCTGGTGGGCGGCATCAACGGCGGCGGTGAATTGCTGCCAGAAGTGGAACACATGATTTAGCAACGTCATCGGTTGCCCCTCTTGCTCCCTGAGCGTTTCGCACACCCGATACAACGCGCCCTTATCCTCCAGCGCCATGTATTCATGCCCGCCCCACGCCCAATGAAGCAACGCCATGCAATTGGCGAACGGCTCATTCATGTTCTGCCATGTCTGGTTACGGGCGTTACGCATCATCAGCAGTTCTTTTCTGCGGCTCACGCCGTACTCATTCCGGTACTGTCTTACGCGTTTCATGATTCGTTATCCTTACAAATAGATTGCCGGCATTGGACGCATTTAAAAGCTCTCTAGGCGGTCGGCGCTTCTGCCGCTCCTACGCCATTGGCAAGCGCCCACCATGCCGCCTGTGGGTCTGCATTCGCGTTTGCGGGTGCTTCTACTCTGCCCGCTGCAATGAGCAATTCATAGTCTGGCTTGGGGATGCCGATATAGCCCTTGGGTTCCCACTTGGCGACTAGCGCGTCCAAGTAACTCTCCGTCACCTTTGCCTTTTCGATTGGCAAGTGTTTCACCTTCTTTGCTGCTGCCTTGGCTTTGCGCTCCGTCCACCATTCGAGTGCCGTTTCCCAATGCTCAAAGAAAAACAACGCGCACGGCTCTGGCGGTACCGGATACGTTTTCCGTTTTGCTTCCGGTAGCTTGTCCTTCACCATCGAACCGAACGCGGGCCATGCAATCAACGGCTCTGCAATCGCGCATACAAGGTCGGTGTAGTCGGTGCATCCCGCTTTGAACAGACGGGCGGCGGTGTAACCAAAGGTCTTAGCCTTGGGTTCATCCAATGTCTGCCCCGTTACCGCTTCCCATTGCTTCGCCAGCTTTACCACGCTGCCGGATATTTCCTCGCTCCCCTGCGGGGTTTGCAGGGGTAGAGCACAGGGTGTAGGGGTTGGGGTTTCCGCTTTCCCTGCGGGCGGTTTGGTTGCCGGTTTGGTCGGTTGCGAAGCGCCGACAGATTCTAAAGTCTCTGCCGTAGTCTTTGGACTAGTAGTCTGTGTATTAGAAATGCCCTGCGGGGCACTTTCAATCTGCCCTGTAGGGCTTTTTAAAATGCCCTGTGGGGCACTTTGAGATTTGATTGGCTTTGCCTTGCGGGCAATCACAACGGGCATTTGCCCTGCGGGGCATTTTGGAAAAGTCACGGCTTGGCGATTCGGGATACTGCCCGCGCCATTCGCACAGGTGAGGCGGATAAACGTGGTTTTCAAACCGCCCGCCCCGTGTACGCTGGTCTGGATAATCCCGTCTGCCTCCAGAATATCCAATGCCCTCCGCACCTGTTTGGGTTTCAGGCCGGTTTCGAACGCCAGTTCATTTACCGTCTTGGTAAGCCAGATATGCGGGTTCTCTTTCAGGCGGCGCGTTACTTTGGCCCCGCCGTTTTCACGCGGCAGATACCAATAGACGAATTGCGCCAGCACAGGGGTAACCGCCAGATTATTGGAGTAAATCCGGTTCCAAAGGGGCAACGCGGTGACTACGCCGTCGATTACTTCGTTGGGTTTATCGCAATCCGCCGGTTTGTCTAATTGCACTTGATTGCAATCCGGGGCCGGATGGTTTTCGACCGTTTTAGACATGATATTTACCCGTTAATGTCTTTGACAATCGAGGCAATATCACTATAATAATAAGTGCATGCCTCGGGGGTTACTTGCCTGTTGCCTGTGATGCTTGCATCTACCAGATTCGTTCCCTACCCAATCACTAGTTAACGAATCGAATCCCAAAACCCCAGTTTTTCCCGAACTGGGGTTTTTCTTTTATACCGTCTCCATCTCATCCAGCACGGCATGCTGGCGCTTGATCCGCTCTACGTATTCAGCCAGCGCCATGCGCACGATGTTGGTTTGACTCGCGCCATTACGGGCGCAAATCGCGTCAATATCGGCTTTCATTTCCAGCGACTCTTCCGCCTGAATATTGAAAACGTGGTTCCGTTTGGCTCGCATGATTTACTCCTTTTATGGTCATCCATCCACACTGGCACATCTTTATTTGTAATGCAACGGACTTCCACGTAATAAAAATATTCCCTCTCTCTTGCCAAGCGCTATACTGATTTCGCTGGTTATTCGCGCATGAGTAGCCAGTGAAATTGATTGGTGCTTAGAGCTAGGCGGCGGGAGGCAGTAAAAAACCGCCTAGCTTCTTTTTTCCCGATTTTTAATCCGAATTAGCCGTTTCTCTGGCAGGGGCGTTTATTGCCTCTGGATTCTGCTGTTTACTCGAATGGAGTCGTGCATGAATAACGCAACGGGATACGAGACTGAGAATGACGTAAGGCCCGCCGCCGTCGATAACGGGGCGCTGGTGGATGCCTGTGCTTTGCTGGGGGTGACGCTCACACGCGAGCTACGCGGGGTGCTGGGGATGCCGATAGAGGCGCTGGCGGGGGCGTTCGATGGTGCGGTGTTGCTCGCTGGTCGGGAGGCGTGGCTTTGAGGGGGTGATTGCAGGTTGTTACAAAAAAGCGGGTAAATTGCAGGCTAGCGGCGGGTTGGAAAAGCTGAGAGCCTTATCCAGTAAGGGTTTGAGGCATGTTTGTGTAGTCGTGCGACAGAATCACCCCGCGCAACGGCGGCAACGCGTCGCGTGCAATCGGCGGCGCGTGAAAACGCTTCGGCCCCACGCGCCGGAACGGCGACGCACGCTCCGCAAACACCGGGTCGGTCAGCCAGAACTGGCCGCGCAATTTGAACAGCAGCGTCGAATGTCCGAGTCGGAACAGGCTGCCATCCGGCGCGGCGTCGAGATCGGCGCGCGTCAACGCATCCACCGGCAAGGCGCCCTTGGGCACCGTGTCGTCGGGCTTGTTGAAAATCATGTTCCACATGATCCGCAAGGTCTTGCCCAAACCCTCGGCAGGCCGCGGCTTCACGTTGCGAAAGCGCTCGCCGTCGTGCTGCGGCGACAGGCCGGACAACGCCCGGCTACGTTCGGCAGCCGTAAATCCCAACACCTGACTGATATTGCCGATGATCGATTTCATGCGAAGCGTCACTCGAAACAGAAGGTAGACTGCACAGTGTAGTTTATTATCTCGAAAAGTAAACCTGTCGGTGTAAAATTAAAAGATGGACGACAGCACCACTCTTTCCCGTCTGACCGATCGCAAGCGCGCGGCCGTGATCGAAGCGGCCATCGACGAATTTCGCGCAGCAGGTTTCGACGCCACCAGCATGGACCGCATCGCGGCGCGCGCGAGCGTGTCCAAGCGCACCGTGTACAACCATTTCCCGAGCAAGGAAGTGTTGTTCGCGGCCATCCTGCAGCAGCTATGGGACGCCAGCAAGGCGGGCGACGCGCCCGGCTATCGCGCCGACCAGCCGCTGCGCGCGCAGCTGATCGACCTGCTCGCGCAGAAGCTGCGGCTGCTGAACGACGATGCGTTCATGTCGCTGGCGCGTGTGGCGATCGCGGCCGGCATCCATTCGCCGGAACGCGCGCGCGATATGGTGGCGCGCATCGGCGAGCGTGAAGAAGGTCTGACCGTATGGATACGCGCGGCCACCGCCGACGGCAGGCTCGATACGCCCGATCCTGCATTCGCCGCGCAACAACTGCATGGTCTCGTGAAAGGCTTTGCGTTCTGGCCGCAGGTCACGATGGGCCAGCCGCCGCTGTCGGCCGCCGAGCAACGGCAGATAGCGGAATCGTCGGCGGATATGTTTCTGGCGCGCTACGCCAGCGAGCCGCGCACGCCAGGCTGAACGTCGCCGTCGCGCGCGGCCAGTCTGATCAGCGTATCGCCGAAGCCGCCCCGCACTTTCGAAGCGATCCGCGCGCTCGTCACCACGCGCGGAGCCGCGCTCCAGGCAATGCGCGCGCCCGTCTCCACCAGCAGCCCGACTAAAGCCACATCCTCGCTGCAGGCCAGCGGCGGAAAGCCACCGGCACGGCAATACGCGCGCGCCGATACGCCAAAATTGGCACCGTGCACGTGGCGGTGTCCATCGGCATTCAGATACGCGCGATAGAACGCGTCGCGGGTCAGGTGATCGTGCTCGCGCCAGTCTTCGACGATCACCGGGCCGCACACGGCTTCCGCATCGAGTGCGCGTTGCGCAACCAGCCAGTCCGGCGCAACGCGGCTGTCGGCATCAGTGAAGGCGAGCCAGCGCACGCCCTGCTCCAGCAAAGTCGCCGCGCCCGCCGCGCGCGCCTTGCCGACATTGCGCACTTCGAGCGCCAACGCATGCGCGTCGAAACCGCGCGCGATCGATGCCGAACCGTCCGTGCAGCTATCGAGCGCCACCACGATGCGCACGATTTCCCCGCGCAATTCGGGATGCGCCGCCGCGATCCGCGCCGCCTGCAGGCAATCGGCGAGCAGCGCTTCTTCGTCATGCGCGGGGATCACGATGCCGATCATGCCAACCCCTCGCACTGCGCGACCGATTGCCCATCCTTGCTCCACACGTCGAGCAGCAGATCGTGCTCCGCGTGCCGAACAATTCCATTTAACGCGGGCAACGCGTCGAAGATGGCATGCACGTCGTCGGCCGTCTGCAGCTTGCCTTCGAACGGATGACGCCAGTGACACGCGACCAGCGTGCCGTCGGGCGTCAACGATTCGCACGCGCGTTGCGCGAGTTCCAGCGTCGCTTCGCGCGACAGGTAATAGCACAGCTCGCCAATCACGATCAGATCGAAGCGCGCGTCAGGCCATTGCGCGGGCATCGCGTGCTGTTCGACGGTCACGTGGCGATGTCCGCCGAGCCGTTCGCGCGCCAGCCGCACTGCGTGATCGCTGATGTCGCCTACCCGTAGACGCTCACAACGCGGCGCGAGCAATGCCGACAGCTCGCCGTTCGAGCATGCCGGTTCGAAGCCCGACCGATAGCGCTCGCGTGGCAGCGCAGCGAGGGTCAACAGACGCTTGCGCCGCTCATACCAGCTCGCGCGATAGTCCCAGGGATCGTCGTCCTGGCGATACAGATCGTCGAAATAGGCAGCGGAGAATGACATGCGCTCGGCTCAGTCTTAGTAACCGGACGGATCGCGTCCGAGATTCCAGAGCCCGCCTGCGTCTCCGTCTTCGGTTGCCGCTTCCGCGGGTTCTGCGATCAACGTTTGCCCGAGCGCGCACTCGTCACGCTCGGCATGGCTTTGCCGCAGGAACACGGGCAGATCGGCAATCGCGCGAGCGAACCATGGGTCGGTGCAGAACGGCACGGCACCGAGCGCACGCGACACATGCTCCATCACCTGCGCGGCGGCCTGCTCCACCGCGACGCGCACGCGCAGCGCGCACTGCTGCGCGTCGTCGCCCGGATGCCCGTCGATCCATGCCGCCGATTCACGCAGCAACGCCGCCACTGCCGACAGTTCGGCATCGGCTGCGCCGAGATGCGCACATGCATGCGGCTCGGCGCGGCGTTTGACGGTATCGCGCAGCACCGATGTGAGTGCGGCGGCGCAGCCATACCAGCACGCGGCAATGCCCGCGCCGCCATGCCAGAAACCCGCACGCGACAGATACGCGCCCACGCCGCCAATCTGCACGGCGCGCGCGCCATCGAAGCGCACTTCGCTCGTGCCCGTCGCGCGCATGCCGACTGCCTGCCAGCCGCTGGGGTCGATCGCGACATCGGGCTGCGACAGTTCGACGGCAGCCAACACTGGCTCGCCGTTGCGCCACGCCGTAACCAACGCATGCGTGACATGCGGGGCGCCCGAGCACCACTGCTTGACGCCTTCGAGTCGAAGCTCGCCACCGTCCCCGGCAGCAGGATGTGCAATCAGCTTCGCATCTGGCGGTTCAGCGGCCCATACGGCCCAATTGCCGTCGTCGGCGAGTTCGCTGCGGCCCAGTTCCGCGAGGATCGCGAGTGCATCGGTGTGACCTTCATACAGCTTCGCAAGCGACAGGTCGCAGGCCGCAACGGCTGCAAGACCGCGCCAGCGCGTCGCCGTTTCGCCATGGCCCGGCAGCGGCAGCCAGTCCATGCCGCGTGCGCGCAACGCATCGAGCGTGGCCGCGCGGCTCGCCGCGTCTTCGTCGGCGAAACGCACGCCCGCCAGATAGCGCTCGAGCGCTGGAACCAGCGCGTAGCGCTTCGGCTCGATGCCGGTATCGGGTTCCTCGTCGGACAGGCGCAGCCCGCTGTTGATGTACCACGCAGCGGGCGCAGCGCGCCGCAGGGGATCGTGGCCGATATCGTTCATGCGTACCTCCGTGGCAGCCGTGCAAGGGCAGTGGGAACATCGCTGCACCCGTCGACATGACGGGCGCTCAACGGCGACGATGCAAGCGACGTGCCCATCGGCGTGCGCCTGGTCTGGCGCGCTGCTGTCTTGCGTTGATCCGCATGGCCAGTGCTCATACGGCATGGCGCTTGCGTGCGCGTAGGCAGGCGCATGCGTTCACCGCGCCGGCGAACCCGACGAAGAAGAGGACACCATGGCCAACACTCCGAACCTGCAGGAAGCCGCCCTGCTCTCCGATCTCGCTGATCACGGCATGAAGCGTGTCGAGGTGAACGGCATCCCCATTCTTCTGATCCGCGACGGCGACGCCGTGCATGCGTACGGAGCCGACTGTCCGCACGCCGGGGCACCGCTCGAACAGGGTGCGATATGCAATGGGCGGCTTATCTGTCCGTGGCACAAAGGCACGTTCGAGATCGCGACGGGCGCGCTGGTCGAGCCGCCCGCGTTGCTGCCGCTGACGCGTTATCCCGTGCGCGTCGACAAGGATCAGGTGCTGGTCGACAGCGCGTCGCCCGAGCCGTCGAAAATCGTCACGTCGGTTGCGGACAGGCGCACCTTCGCCATATCCGGTGCGGGTGCGGCGGGTGCGGCTGCGTGTGCTGCATTGCGCGAAGCCGGTTTCGCCGGGCGCATCGTGTTGATCGACCGCGAACCGCGCACGCCTTACGACCGGACCGTGTTGAGCAAATTCGTGCCGTCGGGTGAGATGTCTGTGGACGATATTCCACCGCTGCTACCCGACGATTTCTTCGCTACACACGCCATCGACATGATCCAGGCCGACGTCACTGCGCTCGATGCAGCGGCGCGGCGCATCGACATCGGCAGCGCGCCATCGCTTCATTACGATGCTGCCCTTATCGCAACGGGCGGCACACCGAAACGGCTGTCGCTGCAGGGCGCCGATGCCGCCGGCGTAAAGGCGCGCATCTGCCTTTTGCGCAACCGCGACGATGCACGGCACCTGGTCGATACGGCAGAGCAAGGTCAGCACGCGCTGGTGCTGGGCGCGAGTTTTGTCGGGCTGGAAGTGGCGTCCGCGTTGCGCGAGCGCAAGCTGCGCGTCACCGTGGTTTCGCCAGGCAATGTCCCGTTCGAAAAACAGTTTGGCCCTGAACTGGGACGGCTTTTCATGCGGCTGCACGAAGCGCATGGCGTGCGGCTCAAGATGGGCCGTCATGCCCGATCGGTCGGCGCGGGCGGCGCCGATGGCGCATTGCGCGTGACGCTCGACAACAACGAGACGGTGGCGTGCGATTTCATCGTGGCGGGCATCGGTGTGATACCGGCGACGGATTTTATCGAAGGCATTGCGCGTAACGACGACAGAAGCGTGAATGTCGACAGTACGATGCGCGTCGCCGACGGACTCTATGCAGCGGGCGACATTGCGCGCTTCGAATGGCCTTCGCCCGGCAGCGCGCGCGTGCGGATCGAGCACTGGCGCGTGGCCCAACAACAGGCGCGCATCGCCGCCCATGCGATGCTCGGCATCGCGCCGAAAGAATCCTTCGTGCCGTACTTCTGGACCTATCACTTTGGCAAGACCTTTGAATACCTCGGTCACGCGACGCACTGGGACGAAACGAAGTTCACGGGCACACCGGACGCATTCGAATTCATCGCCCTGCTGGGAGAAAAAGGCAAGCTGGTGGCAGCGCTAGGCTGCAATCGCGAGAAGCAGACGGGCATGCTGGTCGAAGCGATGCGCAAACCACTCGATCTCGCGGACGCCATGCAGATCGCCGAAGCGGCTTGAACTCATCGATGCGATGCCCGGCACGTTGCTCGATGGAGAAATATCGCTTCACGCAGCGCACAACGGCTTGCAAGGAAAACGTGCGCTGAAAGATCTACATTCGTATGTGAAAGGCTTGCACGCGATGCACGCCAACATGCGCAATACGCGTACATGACGCAATATCAGCGAGTTCTCACCGTCCCGCGTTGCGCGACGCGTTACCGTCCGACGTGCAGTGCAACACGCGTGTGCATATTGCATCGGATCATTTGTCGCTGGCCGCGCGGCGCGCACGGGAGCATCATGGATAGTTCGCGGTGAAGCGCAGGTGCACCGCTTGCGCGCTCTGCGGGTTCGCTCAACTTTCTTCATGGAGTAGCCAATGGTCAGAAAGAATTACGCCCCGGACGAAAACGCCCCACGCCAGCCGTATGCGGACAAGGATGCGGGCGTCGGCATGGGCAGGATCTCGCTCGACGACGATGACGACCTCGAGGACGATCTGGACGATGAAGAAGAGGACGATGCAGAGGGCACGCGTTAAAGACAACGCGAAGCGCATGACGAAAGCGCAATGAAAGCACCCGGCGCGCGGCACGATACCGCGCGCTGTCTTATGACCAATTCGCTTCCGATCAAACCGCAAACAAAGAAGCGCCGCCAGAACCTACCCTTCGAGCGCGCCTTCCAGTTGCTCAAACGAATAAGGCTTGCGCAACGACTTCCAGACGAACGGCAACGAAGTCTCACGCAACGGCGTGTCCAATCCCGAAGAAAATACCACCCGCCTCACAGCCCGCAATGCCACCGCCGCCCGCGCGAGATCGATCCCCGACATCCCCGGCAACGTGAGATCCGCCAACAGCACATCGAACGGATGCAATTGCAGGCGCTGCAGCGCTTCTTCCGCGTTACCCGCCGCTTCCCATTTGTGTCCGAGCAAGGTCAGCAATTCACACAACGCATCGCGCGCATCGCGATCATCCTCGACGACGAAAATATGCAGCTTGCGCGACAGATCGGCTGTCTCCACATCATGCGCGCCGCGTGCCGCGCCATCGAATACATCGCGGATCTTGCGCGCCAGTTGCGAGCGGCTATACGGTTTCTGCAGCAGATCCGCGCCACCGCGCAATTGCGCATCCAGCCCCATCGTGTCGCGCGTGTGGCCCGACGTAAACAGCACCTTCAACGCAGGCCGCATCAGCATCGCCTGACGCGCCATTTCAGGACTCAGCAATGGGCCCGGCATCACGACATCGCTAAACAGGAGATCGACTTTCGCGCCGGAGCGCAGCACGGTCAGCGCTTCCGTCGCATCGTTCGCGGTCAGCACGCCGTAGCCAAGCTGCGACAGCATGTCGACCACGGTCAACTGCACGCGCCTGTCGTCTTCGACGACCAGCACGGTCTCGCCGCCGCGCAGGCGCTCTTCCGATTCAGGCTCGCTCTGCACGACAGGCCGCACCACGGGTGTATCGAGCGAACGCGGCAGATAGATCGTCACTGTAGTGCCGACGTCCGGCGTGCTCGCCAGCTCGATATGTCCGCCGCTTTGCAGCACGAAACCATAGGCCATGCTCAAGCCCAGCCCCGTGCCGAGACCTTCCGGCTTGGTGGTGAAAAACGGATCGAAGGCGCGCTCGGCGATATCGGCGCTCATGCCCGTGCCTGTGTCGGTGACGGTCATCTTCACGTACTCGCCCGGCTCGAGTTGTGCGGCCGTCGCAACGGGCTTGTCGAGCACGGCATTCGACAGACCGAAAGTCAGCGTGCCGCCCTCGGGCATCGCATCGCGTGAATTGATGGCCAGATTGAGTACGACGTTTTCCAGCTGGTGCGTATCGACGAGCACGTTCCACAACTCGCCTTCCGCATGCGATTCGTGGATTCGCACCCGCACGCGTTCGCCCAGCGCACGGCGCAGCAGGTCTTCCATGCCGTGCAACACAGTGCCGAAATTGCCCGGCACCGGTTGCAGCGCCTGCCGGCGTCCAAACGCGAGCAGTTGCGCCGCGAGCTTCGAGCCGCGTTCGACGGCCTCGATCGCGCGGCCCACGCGAGCCCGGCTCCATGCATCCTCGTGACGTGTGCCGAGCAGTTCCAGATTGCCGCGCAACACCTGCAGCACGTTGTTGAAGTCGTGGGCGACGCCGCCCGTGAGCTTGCCGAGCGCTTCCATCTTTTGCGACTGGAATAGCGCGTTGCGCGTCTGGTCGAGCAGTTCCGCCGCCTGACGCCGTTCGGTGATGTCGCGCGTGATTTTGGCGAAGCCGATCAGCACGCCCTCTTCGTCGCGAATCGCATCGATCACCACGTGCGCCCAGAAACGGCTGCCGTCGCGCCGCACGCGCCAGCCTTCCGCTTCCCAGCGACCCTCGCGCGCGGCCGTGGCAAGACCGCGCTGCGGCACACCCGACGCCGCATCTTCCGGCGTGTAGAAGCAGGAGAAATGCTTGCCGATGATCTGTTCGTCGGTATAACCCTTGATGCGCCGCGCACCCGGATTCCAGTTGGTGACGCAGCCTTCCGGCGACAGCATGAAAATCGCGTAGTCGTTCACGCCTTGCACCAGCAGGCGGAAACGCCGGTCGCTTTCCAGCGCGGCGTCGGTGGCGCTTTTCTTGTCGCTGATGTCGCGCACGACGCGGCCGTAGCCGAGCAGTTCGCCATCGCTCGCGTAGAGCGCCGTCACGATCACGTTGGCCCAGAACAGGCTGCCGTCCTTGCGCACGCGCCAGCCTTCCATTTCGTAGCGGCCGTCTTCGCGTGCACGCTGCAGTCCGAGTTCGGGCAAACCCTCGCGCTGGTCTTCTTCGGTGTACATCACGCGCACGTGCTTGCCGAGAATCTCGCCAGGCTGGTAGCCCTGTATCGTCTGACCGCCACGGTTCCAGCTGATGATCGTGCCATCCGGCGCAAGCGCGAAGATCGAATAGTCGGTCGTGGATTCGGCCCACAGGCGCAGCCATTCGCGGCTGAAATTGTCGGCGCGCGCGCTCGCGCCGCGCGCCACGCCGTTCGGGTTTGCGTGCGGTTCGGGTGGCACCGCGTGCTCGCCTGCCGCGTTGCCGGTGTCGTTGTCTTTGTCGCTCATTGCGCGTTTTCTGGCCTCTCTGCGCGGTTATTGTATAAGCACAGACAGACGGCGGGCATGCGGATCAAACCCTGATGCCCTTTATGCAAACGCTTCACAGCGGAAATTTCGTAGTCGACAGGATTTCCTTGAGCACCATGAAGCTGCGGATCTGCCGCACGCCCGGCAGGTATAGCAGTTGCTCGGCGTGCAGCCGGTTGAAGCTCTCGCTGTCGCGCGTGCGCACCAGCATGAAGTAATCGAACTCGCCTGTCACCGTGTGACATTCCATGCAGCCCGAGACCTTTTGCGCAGCCTTTTCAAATGCTGCGAAGGTATCGGGCGTCGAGCGATCCAGCACGACGCCGATCACCACCAGCATGCCCGCGCCGACCGCTTTCGGATCGAGCAGCGCGACGGTGGCGCGGATCATCCCCATTTCCTTCAGACGTTCCACGCGACGCAGGCACGCAGGCGCACTCAGCTTGACCTTCGCGGCCAGCGCGACGTTCGAGATCGATGCATCCTGTTGAAGCTGCTTGAGGATCGCGCGATCGATTCGATCGAGCTGCGAAAGCGGCGTGACTTCCTCGACAGACTGCTGGCGTAATTTTGTTGCGCACATGATAGTTTTCAGGAAACGAATAAAGGTAAAGATGACGTGATTCGTTTTTAAAGTATCTTTATGCGATTTATTTCGCAAGCTCATTTCGCGAGGTCTTTTCTATCATGTCTGTCAGCGCGGCACCGTTCGCGCCTTCCACAGACAACGGACCTCGACCATGAACCTGCAACGTTTCCCCCGCTATCCCCTCACCTTCGGACCGACGCCGATCCAGCCGCTGACGCGCCTCTCCGAGTATCTCGGCGGCAAGGTGCAGCTGTATGCGAAGCGCGAGGATTGCAACAGCGGTCTCGCGTTCGGCGGCAACAAGACGCGCAAGCTCGAATACCTGATTCCGGAAGCGCTTGCGCAAGGCTGCGACACGCTTGTGTCGATCGGCGGCATCCAGTCGAACCAGACGCGCCAGGTGGCTGCCGTGGCCGCGCATCTGGGCATGAAGTGCGTGCTGGTGCAGGAGAACTGGGTCAACTACCACGACGCCGTCTATGACCGGGTCGGCAATATCCAGATGTCGCGCATCATGGGCGCGGACGTGCGCCTCGTGGCGGACGGTTTCGACATCGGCTTTCGCAAGAGCTGGGAAGATGCGCTCGATAGCGTGCGTGCAGCGGGCGGCAAGCCGTACGCGATTCCCGCCGGCTGCTCGGATCACCCGCTCGGCGGGTTGGGTTTCGTCGGCTTCGCCGAAGAAGTGCGGCAGCAGGAAGCCGAACTGGGCTTCAAGTTCGATTACATCGTCGTGTGTTCGGTGACGGGCAGCACGCAGGCGGGCATGGTGGTCGGCTTTGCAGCAGATGGCCGCGCGGATCGCGTGATCGGCATCGACGCATCGGCGAAACCCGAGCAGACGCGCGAGCAGATCACGCGTATCGCCCGAAAGACTGCCGAACAGGTCGATCTCGGCCGTGACATCACGGCCCAGGACATCGTGCTCGACACACGCTATGGCGGCCCGGAATACGGTTTGCCGAACGAAGGCACGCTCGAGGCGATCCGCCTGTGCGCGCGGCTCGAAGGCGTGCTGACCGATCCTGTCTATGAAGGCAAGTCGATGCACGGCATGATCGACAAGGTGCGGCGCGGTGAATTCCCGGAAGGCTCGAAGGTGCTGTACGCGCATCTGGGCGGCGTGCCGGCACTGAACGCGTATAGCTTCATCTTCCGGGAAGGTTGAGCGCGTGGCGTTTTATATCGGCGATCTCGTCGATGCAAAACGCCGCAGCAGTAAAACTGCAATGCAGCAAAACAAATGGCGATGCCACACGGCATCGCCATTCGTCTCCTCGCATCAGCGCCGCCACACAGCGCAACGCCGATGCCCCGTTTTTCCAGCGTTATTTCACCAGGTCGGCCCACATCCATCCTTGCGCGACGCCGATCTGCGCAACCTGCTTTGCGACCGAATCGGCCAGTTTCTTCGCGTCGCTGGTGACGGTGTCGTTCTTGTGTTCCGAGCCGACATGCAGCGCGCCGCCAACGGCCGCCGACGTCGCGATATGTCCCGCTGCCGCACCGACACCCGCCGTTTCCGCCACGCCCGGCATGTGACCGCTATTGGCGTCGGCATCGAACGTCTGCACCAGTTGCGGCATGCCGCCCGCCGGCTTGTACAGCACCTGCACGTGCGCCGTCACTTCGCTCTTGCCTGCCCCAAGGCCGATCAGCGTGCGGCGGCGATGATTGCCGGCATCGATGGATGCCACCGCGCCTTCGACGATCAGCACGTTCTGGTCAGCGGGCGGCGGCGCGTCGGTGCGGATCGCATGCATGCCCATCTTCTGGAGTTTCGCGACGACTTCGTCCGTCAGCGCGTCGCTCGCGGCGACTGCCTCTTCAGTCTGCGAATTCTGCGACGAACCCGAGAAGCTCGCGCTCAGCTTGTGGATGAGGCCGCTGTTGTCGAGCTTCACCGTTTCAGGGTTGCTCGCGAACGTGTACACATAAACGTTCTGCGGATTGGCCTGCGTGAGCGTCGAATATTGGGCGGTGTTCGTGACGCTCGCGGCGGCGCAACCGCTCAGCAGCATGGCGCTGAATGCGAGTGCGGCGGAAGCGCTGCGGATGGTTTTGCCACGAACGGAATTGAGAGCTGCAAACATGATGTGAAGTCCTGTCATCGGTCAGAAGATTAAGCAGATCGTCCGATGTTTTGCTTCACTCGAGGCTGCATCGGCGATGTCACGGTTGCGTGAATCGCCGGTGTGTTTTGTGTTGTTTTGCCGTTCAGCTCAGCACGCGGAACGCAGTATGGAAGAGCGTCCGTGCGCTGGCTATCGAGCAATTATGTCGACTCATGTCATGCGCACCAAAGCCTTATCCGGCGGGCGTTCCGGCGATCAGCGCGAGTCCGTGACGGAGCTGTTGTAGACCGTTCCGCCGATCGTCACGTTCGACAGTGAAATCGCATTCACGTTGTACGCGTAGATCGGCCCCGGCGTGGTCGCGCTCGCCGTACCGTTGCAGACGGGCGTGCCGAGATTGCAGTTCGAGATCGTGACACCTGAGATAGGCGGAATGGTCGGCGCAGGCGTCGGACCGTTGTAGTCGAACGCGACGGGCCCCTGCGCGACAATGGCCTGAAAGCACGATCCCGTCACGCCATTCAACGTCACGTTGCTCGCCGTCACGTTCGAGATGTGCACGTTCTGCACCAGCGCGGGACGCGTGCGCACGGCGTCGTTGGCCGGCTGATAGTCGCAATCGAAGGTAATCAGGCCGCCCTGCGCCGCCGATGGATTGGCCGCCGACGCCGTCTCCACGCCGAGCGGCACGGTCGCATTGATCGGGCTGCCTGCCAGCATCGCGCTGCCATAGCCGCCGCCCGTGAGGTTGACGCCATTGGGCAGCGTGACGTTGTCGACATAGAAGTTCTTCACATAGCCGCCGCGATTCATGTTCGTCTTGATGCGGATCGCGATGTTCAGGGGATTGGTCTGCCAGTTCTGGTTGAGCATCTGCAGATTGCGCGCGTAGATGTCCTGCACGCCGCCGCCCATTTCGCTGCCGAGCGTGATGCCGCCGTGACCGCTGTTCATCGTGCAATTCTGGATGACGTGATTCTGCGCGGGACCGTAAGTGGTATCGAGCGCCTTGCCTGATTTGATCGCGATGCAGTCGTCACCCGTGTTGAACGTGACGCTGTCGCACAGCACGTTGTTGCAGGCATCGGGATCGAAGCCATCATTGTTCGGACCGATGCTGTCCACCGTCACGCCGCGTATGACCACGTTCGCGCAGTCGGTCGGATGGTGCTGCCAGAACGGCGTGTTGTTGGTGCGGTAGTTCTCCATCAGCACGTTCGTGCAGCCGATGAACTCGACCATGCAGGACCGCAGATAGTGCCCGAGGCCGAAGATGCGCTGGGCAACGGGCACGCCCGCCTCCGAGAGCGCGGGCAGATAGTTCTGATCCTGCTGCCAGGGCGTGGCGGTGCTGGTCAACAGCGCATAGAGCGCATCCGATATGCCGGGCGCAGCCGTTCGCAGATCGACGTTGTTCGGGTTCGCATAGGCCTGCGAAGGTGTTGACGAACCGACGCAGCCATATGCGTTCTTCGTGCCTTTGTACGTCCACCAGCAGGTACTGGTACTGCCGCTGCCCGCGAACGGCGTCATTGCCTGGCCGTTGAGCACTGACGTCGAGTCTTCCCCCGTGATGGCGATGTTGGTCTGATTGCGCGCATAGATGGGCGCGCCGAAATTCAGGCAATCGTTTGCCTGCCAGCGGCTGTAATAGAGGTTGCCGTTGGCGCCGCACGCGACGGGGCCGTCCTTCGCGTAATCGGCGGGATTCGGGCTGAAATAGATCGTGCAGTTCGCGCTCAGATGGAAATTCACGTTGCTCTGCAGGACGATCGGTCCTGCGCAATACCACGTGCCTGCCGGCACCACGACCCGCCCTCCGCCTGCCGCGCTGCACGCGGCAATGGCTGCGAGAACCGCCGGACGTGAATCGACTGAACCAGGCGCGTGAGTCTGATCGGCGCCGGGACTCGTGGGAGACGATGCCGACGCGGCATACGGGTTCGTCGCCGCGATGACCGCGCATGGCTGCGCGCCATAACTCGGGACGGCGAAATCGACGGACGGGAACATCGACTGCGCGACCTTCTGCAGCGACGCAATGATCTGTTCCGCTGCGCCGTTGCTGCCCCAGATCGGGTCGATGGTGTTGTTGCTGATGGGTGCCGACGGATCGGCGTGACTGCCGCCGCAGCCAGGCAGCGCGCCGAGCAGCGTCGTGCCGGCAGCGGCACCCGCGAACGCGATGAAGGTGCGTCGCCGGGGTGACTGAAGGCCGTCGTCGCCTGTGTCGGATGGATTCGAGCCTGCCCTGCGCGCAGCACTATTCCTGTTGTGTGTCGTCACCGATGTCTCCCTGATGTCATGAGGATCGTTCGCGCGATCAAAGGATTCGGCTGGAGTCGATCGGGTCGCGCTACGAATATTGTTGTAATACAACTTGTCAGGTGTCAAGAGCAAAACAGGGAGGTTGTCGAATCTCAAAAGGCAGCGGCTTCGTTGCTCATATTGAGATATGGCAAGGCTCGTAGCGTTTTTCTTTACGTCGCGCTTAACCAGGGATGCCCCTAAGATCATCTATTATTTGCATGACAAGTATCAGCGAAAAAGTCACGATGTCTGACACGAAAAAAGCCGAGACGCGCCAGTTATCAAGGATGGATCGGCTGCGAATCTGCGAATACAAACCAGCCACCAGAACAGAAGCTGGCCTCGCAGCGCGGCGCGCGCTGCAGCAGTCACCGTCTTGCGCCCGCCCCTATACAGACTTATCCCGACGGCATCGCGAACTGCAAGCGACAGCCATCATCTGCAGGAGACACGCAGTGCTACGCCATACGATCAAAGGACTACGCTGGTGGATCATCGGGCTGATCATGCTCGGGACCGTGTTCAACTATCTCGCGCGCAGTTCGCTGTCCGTCGCCGCGCCGACACTCACTGAAAAGCTGCATATGACGACGCAGCAGTACTCGTATGTCGTCGCGGCATTCCAGGGCGCCTACACCGTAATGCAGCCCATTGCGGGCTATATCCTCGACTTCGTCGGGCTGAAGATCGGCTTTGCGATCTTCGCGATCGCCTGGGCCGCATCGAACATGTTGCACGGTCTCGCAACGGGCTGGACCTCGCTTGCGTTCTTCCGCGGCCTGCTCGGCATGAGCGAAGCGGCGATTTTTCCGGCCGGCATGAAAGCGATCAGCCAGTGGTTCCCGGCCAAAGAGCGGTCCATCGCTACGGGCTGGCTGAACACGGGCACATCGATTGGCGCGATGCTCGCACCGCCGCTCGTCGTGTACTGCATCCTGAGCTTCAACTGGCAGATGGCCTTCGTCATCACGGGCGGCTCGGCGCTGATCTGGGTCGCGCTGTGGCTCGTGTTCTTCCGCACGCCGGAAGAACACCCCAACCTGTCGGCTGACGAACGCCAGTACATCCAGGCCGGCCAGGAGCGCCGCGCGCAGAGCGGTGAAGCGCGTCCGTCGTGGCGTCACGTGCTGTCCACGCGCCGCTTCTGGGGCATCGCGATTCCGCGTTTCCTCGCCGAACCCGCATGGCAGACGTTCAACTTCTGGATTCCGCTCTATCTGTTCACCGTGCGTCACATGAACCTGAAGGAGATCGCGCTGTTCGGCTGGATGCCGTTCCTCGCCGCGGATCTCGGCTGTCTGGTCGGCGGCTATCTTGCGCCGTTCTTCATGCGCCGCTTCAACGCATCGCTGATCAATTCGCGCAAGCTGGTCATCATCTGCGGCGCGGTGCTGATGGTTGGCCCCGCATGCATCGGCCTTGCGGCCAGCCCGTATGTCGCGATCGCGCTGTTCTGCACGGGTGCGTTCGCCCACCAGACCATTTCAGGCGCATTGTTCACGCTCGCGTCCGACGTCTTCGGCCAGCATGAAGTCGGCACGGCGACGGGCTTTTCGGGTATGTTCGGCTGGCTCGGCGGAATGATCTTCTCGTTGATCGTCGGCGCGTTGGCGGCTACTCTCGGCTATAACCCGCTGTTCGTCTGCCTGATGCTGTTCGACGTGATCGGCGCGACTGTTGCGTGGAAGCTGATCACGCATGGCGATCCGTCAACGACTGCCCACGCGGCCTCGCCCGTGGCACTCGCCGAACGGCAGACCTCGGGCCGCTGATTGGCTCCTGATTGTCTCGATACCTGCTTTCTGCCATAGGGTTTGATCATGACGAAAAAAGTTGCGTTGAGCGGTGCCGGCGGTCAGCTTGGCCGCTTCCTGCGCGTCGCATTGAATGAACGCGGCGTGACGCTGCGCTCGGCAGCGGGTTCGCGCGCGCTGGAACCCCTGTTCGACGGCGAAGACGTCATGCATGGCGATCTGCGCGATCCCGCCGTGGTCGACCGGTTGATGCAAGGCATCGACGTGTTGATCCATATGGCAGGCACCAGCGTCGAACGGCCGCTGCCGGAAATCATCGAAAACAACCTGCGCGGGCTGGTCGAGGTGTACGAAGGCGCGCGGCGGCACGGCGTGGGCCGCATCATCTTCGCGAGCTCGAATCACGCGATCGGCATGTACCCCGTCGAAGACAAGCTCGCACTCGACTGCGCTTTGCGGCCCGATGGTTTCTATGGCCTCAGCAAGGCTTGGGGCGAATCGCTTGCGCGCATGTATTGGGACAAGCATCGTATCGAGAGCGTCTGTATCCGCATTGGCAGTTGCATCGAAAAGCCAACCGAATTCCGGCACCTGAGCACCTGGCTGGGTCATGACGATTTCCTGCACCTGCTCGACCAATGCATCAACGTGCCGGACATTGGCTTCCAGGTTGTCTGGGGTGTGTCGAACAACACCCGCAGCTATTGGGACAATTCGGCGGCTGCGCCGCTCGGCTATGCGCCGAAGCAGAACGCCGAAGACTACGCTGCCGACATCCTCGCGCAGCCGAATCCACTCGACCCTGTCGCCCAACGGTTCCAGGGCGGCGGCTTCGTGACTATCGATTACACGCCGCCCGACAAGCGCAACGTTCGGCGCTGATTCATGCGCCGCCCGGCGCACTCTGTGTAGCACGTGCTTGCAGGTTCCCTTTCAAGGAGAACGCGGTGAAGCTTCCGGAGAATCCCTTCAAACGCGCGTTGCAGGCCGAGCATCAGCAGATCGGGCTGTGGTCGAGTCTGTCTAGCCACGTGTCGGTCGAAGTTCTGGCGGGCGCGGGCTTCGACTGGCTGCTGCTCGACATGGAGCACTCGCCCAACGAGCTCCCCATGGTGCATAGCCAGCTTCAGGCCTGCGCAGGCACATCGACGCATCCCATCGTGCGTCCGCCATGGAACGACATGGTGACGATCAAGCGCCTGCTCGACAGCGGTGCCCAGACGCTGCTGATTCCCTATGTCGAAACCGAAGACGAAGCACGCGACGCCGTGTCGTTCACGCGCTATCCGCCGGAAGGCGTGCGCGGTTATGCATCGACGGCGCGCGCGTCGGGTTTCGGACGCGTGAAGGACTATCCGCAGCTGTGCGCCAGCGAGCTATGCGTGCTCGTGCAGATCGAGAGCCGGCTTGGCTTGCAGAATCTGGAGCGGATTGCGGCTGTCGATGGTGTCGATGGCATTTTCGTTGGTCCGGGGGATCTGTCGGCAGCGCTCGGGCATGTGGGCGACGTCAAACATCCGGAGGTCCAGGCAGCCGTCGACGATGCCATCAAACGCATCGTCGCGGCTGGCAAGCCGCCAGGCATCCTGATCGGCGATGAAGCGCTGGCCCATCACTACATCGATCTTGGCTGTCTTTTTACGGCGGTTGGCTCCGATATTGGCGTGCTCGCGCGCAATGCCGAGCAGCTTGCCGCGAGGTTCAAGTCGAAGAGATCGTAGTGCGGCAGTTTGTCAGAAGCGAACCACATGCTGCGGGCTCCTAACCTGCCCGATCGCTTCATGCTGCGGGCGCTTTTCTCCACCAGCAAACGCCGCATCTGCATAAAAAAAGCGCCGCAATTGCGGCGCTTTTTGCTTCGACAGCGTCGATCTGAAAAACGTCAGAAGCGATGCACCATGCCAACACCCACACCGACCATGCTGCGCGATGAAGAAGGCGTCGAGTTGAAGCCGTCGCCGATCGTCGCCGTTGCGTTGATGATGCTCTTGCCGTTGCTGCCGAGCGTCTGGCCGTTCGCGCG
>NZ_QBUY01000095.1 GCF_003121405.1 Paraburkholderia sp. C35
TGGCCCGAGACCCCGCCCTCCGCCCGGAGTCCGTCTCGTGGGCTCGGAGAAGTGTATATGAGTGAGTGGGGGGTCGGTGCGGCGGGCCGCGTTGTAACAGGAATGCCGACGGCTGGTTCATCCGAGCCCGGCGCCGGGGCAGGGGCAGTGCTGGACCCGCTAGGAGCAGGTGTGGGTGTCTGTCCCCCGCTTGGCGCGGGAGACGGTGCGCCGTATGCGCCAACGGCCTCGATCGCCGCTCCGGCGACGTAAAGGACCCCGCCTGCGACCGCCGTTTGGAAGCCCCTCTGCGCTATGCCTTTGCCCCCCACCATTACTCCTTCTCCGATGCCGACTCCCACTGCGTTGCCTGTCGCAGCGGATCCCGCCGCAATCGCACCGCCCGAAGCCCAGACCCCAGCGCCCGTTCCCATCAAGGCGACGCCTCCTGCAATCAAGCCGGTGCCAGCACTTTTCGCGCTGTTGCCAACAGACTTCAACGCGTCCCATCCATCAGCGGAGCCCTCAGGAGAAAGGGTTGCTCCATATCCGTAGGGTCCCCCACTGCCACCCAAATTACTCAAATCGACGGCCGAGCCTCCCTGACCCGGTGTTCCCGACCCCAACAGGCCTCCTGGGCCTAGGATATCGGGCCCACTTAGGCCGAGCCCGTTCCCGCCGAGGCCGCCCATCCCCCCATAGGTGCCAATTCCCTGGCCGTCAGCACCGCCAATGCCGCTCAGGTCCAGGCCCCCGTGACCGAAGATGCCTCCGACGTCGGACGTGTCGCCTCCGCGCCCGCCGTTGCTGCTTCCATTACCGACGACACTGTTTCCATCTGGGCCTCGGAGACCGCTCAGGTCTAGGCCAGAATGTCCTGATGCGCCGCCATCACCAAAGTCGGCTGCGCTTGCGTTTCCGAACAGCGATTGACCGTCCGCCCCCATCAGGCCGCTTTGGTCGATCCCGCTCTGCCCCGGACCAAGACCAGTCCACATACCCATATCACCCGCACTCGAACCGACGTCGGTTCCGATGGCACGCCAGTCAAGCCACTTGCCCAAATCGAGCTTGGCAAGGCTGCCTGGTGCAAACGCGGTTGTCGTCCTTGTCGCCGGGTCCAGTACTGCCATAGGCTCGTGAGCATGAAACTCGGATGCGCTCAGATACTTGGAAGATAACGAGAGCAGGGGCGTAAGGGCCACGTTGCTCATGGCGGGCGCAACAGAATTAATTGCAGCGCACAGCACAGGTTCGATTCCATTGACATTGCCTTGCTGCCGAACGTAGGTCAGTATCGCGCGCAAATATTTCGCCCGGAAACTGAGCGGCGTGTTCAGCAACACCACCGTAATAGAAGCGTGGAGATTGTGCCAGACTTGGCGCGCGGACTTGCCGCTCACCCGGTTCGCGAGCGAGGAAACCACTTGCCGCCTTGGATAGAGAACCCGGCAGGCCACCTCTTGGGCAAGCGCAAGTGCGACCGATAGCGGCAGCATCGCAAACACCTGCTTCCGCCGATAAATCGGCCCAGTGGATGTGACGGCAATGTGCTGGATGAATGCGGCCGGAAGGGTGGATTCTTCGATCGGCTTTTCGGAGGCTCGTGAACGGCTACGAGAAGCCTCACGCTGCATCTGATTTCTCTGTGTAGCCATCTTTGACTCCAGTTGCGCAGCGGAAAGGAAGTGAGCAGCCTCGCCTTATGCCAACGAGATGCTCTCATGGGTGCCAAGAGGGACTTTCTTACGCATTAATCTAAATCTGGGCGGACCTTCAGCTGCTCCCACCGTTTTTGGAGCGAACGAGGCCCAGCTTCGAATATGAAGCGAGAAGAGTTACTTTGAGTAATTGCGCTTTTTGTGTTTTAAGCGAGTAAGGAGCCAAATACGCATTTGGCAGCCGAAACGAAAACCGAAATCGGCCGACATTACTCCCGATCATTGGCAGTTCAATTTCCAGCGCAAATGCTGCCACCGTGGACAGGCTACAGAGGCTTTTCAAAAATGAATAAGGGCTGGAAATTTGAGCTACCAAACAAGATTATGCAAACTGTCAGCATCATTCAAGAGGATGAAAGCAATTCGGCGCCAGCATTCGAAGGTGTGCGCGATTCACTGACGCAACCGAGTGCCTCGAGGCGCTCGGACATCCGCACCTCCAGATCCTGAATTTTCCTTCTCGTACGGTCGACAGCCTTGCCCGCTACACTCAATGCATTGCGGGCGCTTTCGGGACAAAAATGAACCTCCGACCATTGCACACTGAGGAAGACTATCGCGCAGCACTGGCCGAAGTATCGAAGCTGGTTGACCTCGACCCGCAACCCGGCACACCGGATGGCAACCGGTTAGAGATATTGAGCATCCTCGTTGAACATTACGAGGGCTTGGTAGAGACGGCGTACCTGCTGGCCTCTCCCGCTAACGCTGCGCATCTGGGACGTTCTATTGAATCGCTCAAGGGCTGCGTCCGCAAGCCGGCCCAACCTGTATCGATCAACCATATGCACAAGGCTACATGGCGTTCGCTCGCGGAGACATTGTCCCAATACGATGAGAAAACAGGTTCTGATCTTGCGCCGGTTACCAGTCGGCCCATGGCTGAATATGAACAAGACGATTTCATCCAGTGGCTAACTGAGCAAGCCAAACTGCTGCGCGACGGGCGACTCGCCGAGGTCGACCGAAACAACGTGGCCGAAGAACTGGACGCCCTTGCGCGAGCGATGCAGCGTGAACTGCGGGAGCGGCTTGTGCGGCTGCTGCAAAATCTGCTGCAATGGGAATATCTGTCATCTGTGCGGCTGCCTGCTTGGTACAACGCCATACAGGAAGAACGTCAAGCGATATCGAATCTGCTCGCCGAAGTCCCAAGTCTCCGAAACGGCTTGACCACGACGTATGCCGAAGCCTGGCACGCAGCTCGTGAACGGGCCAGTGATGCGACAGGCGTGGAGATCGCCGTTTTCCCGCGTGAAACACCGTATTCAGTCGATCACGCGGTCGATAGCGCCTTCTGGCCGGAGTCCAATGACTCTGCAGGCGAAGAAGCCACTGTCGATGGAAGAATTGATCGCTTGCGGAAGTATCGCGATCGCCTGCCAGCCGAGTTCAGATTTGATCGGGAATCACTTAACGAGAGGGGTGATGTTAATGCGCGCAAGCTCGCGTCAGGTTCGGGACCGGCGAACAAACTTGATGGCCCGCTCAACCGGGACCGATTTACGCTTAAGCCCGTTGACCCGGCCACGCTTGGCGACGCTCGACTGAGCGCGACCTTGGCGCGGTTCGCTGCCGAACTTACGCCGCCCTCGCGGGGGCATTCGCATACACCACTGATATCTCCAGAAGCAGTCGCTGAGGTGATGTCGTTGCAGCCCGTACCACATACGGTCGACGAACTGGAGACACGGGTGCGGGAAGGCCTGCCAATGTCCGCATTGCGAGCCTGTGTAGCGCGCGCGACCGAAAGCGCCGGTGCACGTCAGGCATTGCTCGCGCAAATCATTCCAGAGATAAGCAACAACCACCAAGGCGGCACGCTTTCCCGCGTCGAATCAGAAAAAACCGAGCGTGTTGCCCGAGTGGTAGCAACAGCTTCATACGTGTGGAATGACGAAGCGGCCGTGCAGGGGTTTCTGGAGACGCCTCATCCATCGCTGGATGGGCGAATTCCATTGAATGTCGCCCTGACAGAACTCGGCGCGCGCCGCATTGAAGATCTGCTGTGGAAGCTCTTCTACGAGAAGCCGGTCTGACGCTCTACCTGTCAAGGGTATCGAAAGGCAAAAAAACACTATTTTTTGTGCTCAGCGGAAGTCTGCCGGAAACCCTTTTAAGCCTTGTCCCCGAGTCGAGATACCCGCTGGGGGAATCGAGGGTTCGCAAGCAAGGCGCTGACGGGCAGATGTCTAAATTTATTATCATATTTAGACCACTGGCAGGAGAGAGGACGATGAAGCCGAGCCAAATCAAGCCCATCAGCTATCTGGGGGAAGCTCGCGTTGTTGTTCAGGACGCGCAGTCTTACGAAGACCAGCAGCAGACGCTCGCGCTTCTGCAAATTCTCACGCTGGGCCAGAAAGACATTCAAGCAGGCAACTTCAGGGATGCAGATACCTTCTTCGCCGAACTCGATGCTGAAGACCGGGGTCATTCCTCGTGAGAGTTTTCGTCCTTCCTGGCGCGGAGCAGCCGTCAGCCTCTCAAATGGTATCGAGGGACGCTGCTAATCCGGTTAGTGCTCAAGTCCGATCGACCGGGGTGTCGCGAATTCATCCGGCTCTTTTCCGACAGGAAAGGTGACCAGGTATAGCACGCTGGTATCGAACGGCTCTGCCTCGGCGTCCGACCTGAACCTGAGTCGTACCTTCCGCTCGGCATAGCGAAGCGACACATCGAGCTCCTTCAATCCATCGAGGTGGCGCTGCATGTCGTCATACACATCGAGTTTTTGCGTCTCTGAGTACAAGTCGTTGCAGTCACGATACTCACGCATGTAGTCCACCAAGGCAGCAAATTCCTCCTCGGCAGCACGCGGCATCTCGAAACCAGGCGTGCATAGGTCCATGCTGTGCGACTCGGCCAGACGAGCCAGCTGCCTGCCCGTATCGAGTGGCAAGGCCTTCAGCGTCACGTGCTCCCGTTCGAACTTCTCTTTCTGCGCCTTCATCTCGTCGACGGTCGGAATGAGAAAAGGCTTGTTGAGCGCGTCGATATCCTCCAATTCGAATGCCCGGGCGAGCGCGCGCCGTGTATCAAAACCCGATCCGTCACCCCGTTCCACTCGCTGGATCGTGCGTACATTCAGGCCAGAGATATCGGCCAGCTGCTCTTGCGACCACTGCCGCATCTCACGATACAACTTGATGAGTGCCGCAAGTTCTTCGGGCGTAAGCAGGCGGGGTTGAGATTTTTGGTCTTCGGTCATCGCTGATCTCCGTATGATCGACGGAGCGAATAATGCGTTAACCCGATAAGAATGGGCACGACAGCGACCCGACAGCTAGCTGACACCGCCTTCTGCAGCTAAAGCTTGGCGAACGCGCCCCATGATCCAGACAATTTCGTCCCGAGAAATGTCCCATTGCCCGTCCGCCACCTTGTTATCGACGCCGGCTTCGACTTTGGACAGCGTCTCGTCGAGCGACCACGATGGATTTTCGGCCCGCTTCCGTGTGACGTAAGGCACAAGCTGTTGCGCCAGATCTTCGCAGGCATCATACCGAGCGAACAGCTCTTCTTCAGTAAGGCCAGCGACATACTTCCCATCGATCTCGCGAAGTAGCACCTTGGGTTGGTAGCCGGACACAGATCCTCGTACAGCAGGACGAGGAAAATCCTCTGGAACACTTGGAGGGTTTATAACGCTCATTATTTAACCTTTATGGTCGCGGCCCACATGGAATGGTCAGCGGCGACATAGTGTACGCACGCGCCAAGCCTGTAAAGGACCAGTCTTTTGAATAACATAACGTAAGAGCCAAGGACAGGCTCTGGCAATTCCCTGCAGTTCACCGCACGCACCTGAAGAGGCTGAAATGCCCGATGCCGCAACGGAGTTTCGAGATCAGTTACTAAAGCATGACTGGCCCGATGACCAGCAGGTCGCTTCATCTATGTTGAATTTGTCGGACAACATAACGCGTAATCTTGAAATTTTACGGTTCAAGCGTCAAATCCTTGGCGTCTGGTCAGCGCCGAGGCAGCGGTTTTTGTATCCGCATTTTCAGTTCGACAGCCTCGGAAACCTCCGATCTGAAGTAGCGCGGCTTCTGGAAATTCTCCCGGAGAACGATCAGGGCGGTTGGCAACGCGTGTTCTGGCTTTACTCGCCGCATGCGCTCCTCGAGGGCGACCTTCCTGCTGAAACGTTCACCCGACATCCACAGCGAGTGATTGATGTCGCGACCGAGGAATTCGCTGACAGTAGCCGGGACGTGGGCTGGTAACGAGCCGGATCAGTATCGCCCTTCTCCGACCAGAAGGTCTCTACAGGCTGCATCAATTACGCAGACCATTTCACCTAAAAAAATCTCACAACAGCCTTGGTGTCTCTAAAAACGCGTGTGTGTGGCCAATTCAGGTTGCTAGACCCCTGTTTCTGCAAAACATCTACGGCGGTTGAAGACCGGTAACGTTTGAGGCGAAGGCCCGGGAGGGATTCGACGTGATTTTGCGGGGTGGCCGCAGGACACCCCGCAAAATCTTTTCGTCGAACTGCCGGCCGTAGGCCGGCTTAGCTCGCCATACCACTTGCGGTTGAGGTATTGGACGTGGGAATTGACTCTGACGATTAGCGAGTCGATTGGATGGAAAAGGTTGTTTGAGGTTGAGATCCCAATACAGATCACAGATTTTGCAAATGGCTAGGTGTACCACTGGCGCGGGAACCGCGCCTTCGTAGATCTGGATATGCTGTTAGTCAAAGCTGTTGTTCACGCGCCGAAGGCGCGCACTTGTCTTGAGTGCGTGTTCAAGTCGATTGGAGGGGGGGAGAGTTATCAACAGGCGGTGGCTTAATGCCTTTGTAGATATATATTGTCCTTGTTTGTAAACCCTGTTTGTAAACTTGTTTGTAGGCCCGCGCAAAACCAATACCAGCAACGGTTTGCGACCGATTCATCTGACATTTTCCGGGATAGTCGGGCGTTTTCCGGGGTAGTCGGGCGTTTTCCGGGGAGTATCTGACAAATTCCGGGGTTATCGGGCGTTTTCCGGGTACGTGCACGTTTTTTAGGCACTGGTAGTTTGTTGTAAACCCACGTTCTGACATACAATTGTCAATGTCAGAGTAACCCGGAAAACGTCAGAATGGGCGACCTTGTAGCGGCTGCGGACCCCACCACGCGAGAACTTAGCGTAACGATCAAAAATGAGCTGGTACGTCGTATTCAGCGGATGAAGCTGTCTGAAAAAAGGCTGCTCGCGCTCGCGATCGCCAAGTGCAATCCGAAAGCAAAGATGCTTAAAGACAGGGCAATGCGCCTGGATCCTGCGACCGGCGAGGCGCCAGGCTGGACTATTCGAGTGACGGCCAAGGAATTCATGGAGGCCTATCCGCACATTGAAGGCAAGCACGCCTATAGCGAGCTGAAAGAAGCGGCAGAAAACCTCTTTGAATGCCGCATCGAATGGGACGAAGAGATTGTCGAGCGGGGCAAGAAAGGCACGAAACGTCGAACAGTGCGGTGGATCTACGAAAAGGTCGATACGACGACCGCCGGCTGGGTCGACATCAAATTTTCACCGAGTATTGCGCC
Source organism: Paraburkholderia sp. C35 (assembly GCF_003121405.1). Taxonomy (GTDB): domain Bacteria; phylum Pseudomonadota; class Gammaproteobacteria; order Burkholderiales; family Burkholderiaceae; genus Paraburkholderia. Next base: position 7,244 of record NZ_QBUY01000095.1, read on the forward strand.
CTATCTGCTCGGGATCGAAGGCGAGTTCACCAAATACATGCTCCGCCACGCAGCTGATCTGCGATCCATGTATTCGTGGCGGCTGCTTGAGATCATGGCGCAGTTCCGTGACACAGGGCTCGTTGTTATCGGCTATGACGACTTCTGCTCGGCTGTGGGTGCTCCAGAAAGCTGTGTGAAGGACTCCGGCCAGTTGCGACGCCGAGTTATTGAGCCCGCGGTGAAAGAATTACGGGAGAAGAACAGCCTCGCAATTGAGTGGGAGCCTGTTAAGCCCGCTGGCCGCAAAGTGACCGGTTTTCGCTTCAAGTTCAAACCAGATCCTCAAGGCCGCTTATTCTGACATGCATAAATCCATGTCAGACTAACCCCAAACCTGTCAGAATAACATTCGATATTTCCAACGCAAGTCGGCCCCCTAGGGCAGTCTGCAACGTTGCAGACTGTCAAATCAGGGGCGTTTTCGGCGCCGAAAAACTTACATAATGCTTTCAATCAAGCTAATATATTCAAAAATAACAACAAATTCTGAATAAATAGCTATAAAACACAAAAAATGTTTCTTTTATTGCAACAATGCTGACTGGACTACCAGGCCCCGCTTTCTCCGTCCCAGCCCCCCGTCGGATAGGCGGTCGCATCTTCTATCTTGATCTGGACGGTTGCCTCCATCCTCATGCGGTTTACGGGAAACCAAGGGCTGGGGCCTTTTCTCTTCGGGTAACAAGTGAGCGGGGCGCAGGTCTGCGCAATACACTCAAGGATAAACATTGGATAAAGATGCACCGCTTCTGTTCGAGGCAACAAAGGGGGATCTGTTCACCTTCACTCATCGCGACTATTTCGGCGTTATGTACCCGTCGCGAGACAAGGTGGGGCTGGACGAATGGGTCTGGCGGATATCGACGACTGTCATCCGGCGCGTGCGAGATGAAGCTGGTGAATTGCTGGAAGTCAAAGCGGAAACCGTTATCGTCAGCGAAGGATACGCGGCCACAGCCGCAGAAGCTGCCTACGACATGCGCGCGTGCCTGCGTCGTCAGCTAGAGAGAACTCGTGAAACTGCATCATGAAGCCGTTCACTCCGATCGGTGCCGAAGGGACAACTGGCAGCAGTAGCTAGCCTTCGGACAGCGATGTGTTGTTTTCATTCATATAGATCCCCGCACTATGGCTCGAGTCGAGATTATCCAGTTTGACAACGTCCCTGAGGACGGGCTGCTCGACGAGCATGCATTTGTACCTGTTGACGGCCTGACACAGATGAGCCCGCCACACTGCGGTTGCAACCCGGCTGGCTGTACGTGCCCGAAAGGCCATTATTTCACCAAGCTATTCCCTCGAGATAACGACGGCACGGTTCGCGGCTATGCTGTCGAGTTCGACAGTCAAGAGGAGCTCGAGGCGACTGGCCCGGAGCAGATAGCAAAACTGGTGCGGCAGGCAATGATTTGAATCGGGCGAATCCGCTTTGCCCGTCGCGGCATCATTCGCAGCTTGTCTATATGCCTCCTCGATGCAAGTACTCCAACTCACGAAAGTGCTGCCAACATATCACCCAGCCTTCTTTGCACAACCGGCTCATTCAAACCTGTGCCGGGTGCGCATGCGATGAAGCGCGGTTCAGCGTGCTGGGCGGCGGCGACACTCTCATGATCGTCGATGGCAATCCATTCCCGGACCGACCTGCGTTGCACCTCAGCCAGAATCTCCTCGGCCCGATTTGATCGATAACTTTCCACTACGCCTGCAAACCGTCCGGACAACGGCCCGAGCAACTGGATCAGCGTCGGGTCGTCAAAAAGTCGACGCCAGTCTGAACTGACAACGATCCTGATCTGCGGATACGGTTCGAGGATGCGCTCAAGGAGAGGGCGCCATACAAAAAGGCCTGGGTTTTCTATGAGGCGAAAATTGTCATCAACGGCTGGCTCGCCAACAGGATGCAGCACACCATCAAAATCAAGAAAGAGAACCGGCGCGCGGTCCTTATCCATATATCCCCCGTTGTTGTAACCTCATTCGGCTATCGCCTCAGGTGAACGGCATTGGTAGTCTTTTCACCTAACGTCATGGCCGATTTTATGTCCAGCGCCGCTGATCACGCTGGACGAAATGCTGCGGGAGGGTCTGGCATGGCAGCCCCGAAGGGCTGCATTCTGCCTCGCTTCGCGTACACGATGCACACGGTCAGACTCAGTACACGATCCGGCCAGCGAGCACGCCGTACGGGGTGAGGGCGGTGCATGGCGAGCCGAGCGGCGCTGGGTTGCCCGGCTGCGAAGCACCCAAAGGCGGAGTGAAACATCGGTTACCCATCTGCATGACCGGCGGCTGGAAGGGCTGCTGCATTTGCACCGGGATGCCGCCCGTGCTCATCGATGGCTGGGGCGGTTGCCAAGGCACCTGCATCGCGCCAGGAGCCTGCATCGGCCGCATCGGTTGCGGCGCCGGCAGCTGAGGGAGCGCGCCCGACTGTTGGAGTGCGAAGCCACCCGCGACGATCGGGCCCGAGCCGGGGACCACTGCATTCGCGCCGGCCGCCACAGCCGCTTCGGTGAAATGCGTTTGGCCGTTCAGCTGGTCGAGCGGATCGACGATCGGCGCCGCGTCCGGATCCACGCACTTGACGATGTCAGCGAGGAAACCGCCTTTGCTGGTGTCACAAGCATGCGCGCTTAGCGTGACGAAACTGCCAGCGACTACGCTCGCGCCGATGAGCGCACGCTTGACGAGGGTTTTGTTCAAGTAACGATGCGAACCGCAATACAGAGCATTCATGACAACCTCCAAGTGTTTCAAGGGTGCCTTGCGGGTAGTGACTTCGAATTAATGTTTCGGAGTGCTTGCTTGTTGGAAGGCATCAACGAAGCGATTGATGCGTATTGAATACCTTTCGCGACCTGGATGCGTAATCGGCAAATTCACACTTGTAAGGGATCAATACTTCATCCTTTACACGAGGAAAGGACTGCAAGGCTTGCCAGCCGGGGCGGAAGCATTTCCACCATCTGGGATGCCTGTTACACCCAGTAATTTTGTAGTTTGGCTAAAAATCGAGAATTACAATCCGCGCTTTTCCGATGTGGATTGTGTACGCTTCTGCCGACCGAACGTCCGTGTTTTTGCAGTTTCAAATGCGAATCCGCTCGACCTCATCGAGGGTAAGCTGGTCGTTGCGCCGATCGTAAAGTCCCGTCGTTCGAGCGCTCTCATGATTGGCCATCTGTTGCGCGATCTCGAGCTTGCCACCGTTGGTCAGGTACTGTGTGATGCCTGTCGCGCGGAAGGAATGGCATCCGATTTTGCTGTGAATCCCGGCGATAGCCGCGCGTCTGGCAATCATCCGGTAGACGTCTTGGCGAGCCATCGCGGTCTCAGTCAGCCGCCCGTTTCGGCGAGGAGCTGCGCGGAACAGAGGCGATTTGGGAGAGCCGGATAGACCAGCGCTTTCGATGTAAGCATGTAGGTATTCTTCGAGGCTGTGATGCGCCGGCATTTCATGTAGTTTCCCTCCTTTTTCATGCAACCGGACCCATGTTCGGCGCCCCTGAATGTAAACATCCTCGACCTTCATCCTGATGCCGGCGCCGACGCGGGCGAAGGTGTAGGTCATCAACGCGATCAGCGCCCGATCCCGCAGACCAACTGTCGTCGATACGTCTATCGCATCCAACAACTCGCGGGTCTCCTCGGCCGTCAGTACGACGGTTTTACCCTTTTTGACCGAATGTTTTGGGCCTCTGACAGCGGCGGCCGGGTTGCTCCGGATGACCTGACCAACCACCAGCCAGTCGAACAGCATCCGAAGCGCGGCCAGGTGCAGCTTGACTGACGGTGCCGCGAGGCGCTGCTGCAGGAGTTCAACATAGGCAGCAACATGGACCGGCTCGATGTCGATCAGTCCGCCCAGGCGATTGTCATCCCACCAGACGGCAAAATCCCGCACGGCGCGCGCATAGGCGGCCCGCGTGTTTGGATTGCGGATATTGGCGGTGAAAAACTCGATGAAGCGTTTAGCGGCACCCGGATCAGGTGCGAACAGCACCGGCGGGCTGAACGTGCCACCGGCACCGATCGGAATTATTGGTTGAGCCATTGAGTAACATAAAGGACGTTATGTTACTCAATGGTGCAGAAAGACTCCTCAAACGTCAAGCGATCGGGAAAATATGCATCCCGTCTGGATTATTTACCGACTCTCATCTAAAACTTCTTCAAATATCGGGATCGACGTACCCCCCGTAGTCGTTGTTTCCACCCTAGGAGCACAACATGAAGAAGATCCTTCTAGCAGTGCCAATTGTGTTGATCCCGTTATATGCGTCCTCTCAAGTTTCCGTAGACGAAATGCAGGCTCGCTTTATAAACAGAACCGGCTCGGTGTCGGAAGATCGCCGCACCGACGAGCACGCCGCTAGCTCCTTCCTCGGGCCGGGACCCAAAACCGGCTGTCATGGAGATACCGTCAATGCTGGTGTAACAATCACAAACGTTAAAGTAAATTTGTCTGGAAACGTCGCCGATATAACCGCCACCTATAACGGGAAATATACGCGACAAGGATGGATAACTCCGTGTATTCAGTCTCCGCCGCCCAACGGCCACGAGGACCATAACGTCTATGGGCAAATCCATTTCACGGTCAAGCAGATTCCATTCAAACCACCAGAAATCTCTTGGGATGCACCCATGAACGTTGGAGAGGTAGGTGATCCAAATCACGATTCCAACATAATGGGGGCTCAGGCTGCCAAAAACGCACTGTTAAGCGCAATGTGATGCTAAAACGGAGGCGGCTGATCGTGCCGCCTCTTCATCGTTGGCAACGATGGAGGCTATATGTCTCATTTCGATCCAATCGAAGTATTGAAATACGGTGTTATCGGCCTTGGCTTTCTGTTGGCCTATCTCGCCTATCGATTGCTTCGGAAAGAACAGGAACAGCGCGGCGATCGCCCAAGGCCCCATCTGGTTCGCGCGATATCCTATTTCATGGTGTTTTCAATTGTTTTGGTCGGCCTCGGGTTTATTAGTGAGCTATTTTTCCCACATTCTTGCGATGAAGCAGTGTCATCTCTGGATCGTACGAACCATATTCTTTCGAATATGGCGAGTACGCAAAATGATAGCCTGACTGCTTTGCAAAAGCAGGCCGCTAGCCAAGTTAATGCTGCCCCACCATATTACGGAAATAATCAGCCGTATTATTTTGGTTTAATGCAAGCGGCAAGTGCAACTGTAGGCCAAATTATTCCTATCGAAAATAATTTCATGACGGCACTGGATGCTGCAGTTAGTGCTGTTCAACAAAGTAAGCCCGCATGTTCTCCACATTTTTCCGGCAATTAAATGATGAAACTTGAGGACGGCGTTATACGTTTAAATACTAACTTCAGACAATTTGGACCTTGACTCGCACTTATCTGCTGACCTCTGAGACAGTGCATTCCGCGGCTTAAATCTAATGGGATCTGTCTGTAGACCTGCTAGAGTGAAAGACACGGCAATTCCCAAGGCGCGGAACGAGCGCACCACCGACCGACGGCGGGAGGCGAAAGTGCTGCAAAAAGTAGAAAGTCAGACAAAGAGCGAAACCCAGAAAGAAAAAGCGCTCCGGGTTCTCGGTTCGGTAGCTCGCTTTATCCCATCGCTAATACTCGCGGCTGTTTTCCTCGTTCTAGTCCATTGGTTTGGCCATGATGCTTTTCTTGCAGGCACCACGCTCGTGGCTGATTTGCGGCTCGCCTTCGTTTGCCTGCTCGCCGCATTCACGATCATTACGGTCGCGATGCGCTTTGTCTGGGCTGCGGAAAGCAGTAGATGGAGCTACCTGATTGCCTTAAGGCAAGAGGAACCTTGGCAGACAGGGTATCCTGTCGTTGCCACCGTTATCGTTGCGATGGTGTTGGTTTTTGCGGTCAGATACTATCCGCAGACTGGGAGATTGATCCAAATCGCGGCGTGCATCACCGTCCTCGTTGCGACCACCCGTATTCTCTATGCCATCGGCAGCCGCCAAATCAGAAAAATCGTCCGCTATGGATACTATGCGACCGCTCTTATCCTAGCTGCTGAAGCCGTGATGGTCATGCTTCTCGGGGGGGCCGTAGAACATGGATAAGGATAAATTCAAGGCGATTGCCTTCAGTGTCGTCATGCTCGTGGCCTGCGCCGCGTTAGCGTATGTCTTTTATAAGGTCTTCGATTCCGAAGCCCACGGCGTACTGGAGCAGATAAAGGAAGGAGGGCTGCACGGGCTCTCGCTGCAAGACAAGATCTGGCTGATGGAATTGCTCGGAACCTATGTGTTTTTGGGGATTCTCGGTACTAGTCATGTGATAGAACTGTTCCTCACAATCCTGGCTGTCATTCAGAAGAAAGAGGTCAAAGAAACCAATATCTGGCCGCACGCTTATGGTTTCTGCGCAGTTGTGGGCAGCTCGATGCTCTTGATGATGATCGGGCAGTCTTGATACCACTCATACGCTAGTCCTTCACAAGCATCTGAAAGCAGGCGCCGTCGAGTGGCAAACCGGCTTGCTTGACCTTAAGCACGTCTCCGGATCTGCCAATCTTGTAACGCACATCGACGCGTTGGCAGCTTCACCTTCAAATCGGTCGCCATCACCTGCTCGAACACCTCGGGGTCACTCCTTGTAGATCGAGACATCACTTCATAAATAGATAGACGATGAATGCAACCGTGACTGCAAGTGTGCAGATAGTCCAACACACCGTGGCAGCGACGAGGCCTAGAGTACCAAATGGGTTGCGTTCCATGACTTCGACCAAACAGGTGTTCGCCTCGAGCCAGGCAAGCAGGTAGCGAAGGACGGTTTTCATATGCTCCGAATTTAATAGGGTTTCTGTGGGAGCAATGATGAGGGTGCTTTTGCTATTCGAGCTCGAGCGTTTTCCTACGGCAAGCCAGGCGCTTGGAAAATCAGGCCTCTCGCCTGGATCCTGTCGTGTTATGTGTCCTCACGACAATGGCCATCTGCATATTCCTACATCCGTAGTCTTTTGGTGCGCGCCAATGCCCGCCGTAGCGAGCGTTTTATCGGGTGGCCGATAAACGTAGTCTTTTCGCGCGCCCGGCGACCACATTGTCGTCGTGTAGTTAGACTCTACAAAGTTATGACGTTACGAAGTTACGAAGTTACGAAAGCATTTGTTGTTGCACGAATCAGCCTTCGAGAACATCCGCTTCCAGCGGCTGGTAAACGGGTTCGCGAGTGTTCCGCCGCACACGGCCGTGCGAACTTATCAGCTTCGCTGACGGGCGTAGCGATATCAACACCGGCCTAGCAGCTGCCGGACCACGTCTTTTGACGATCTCAACGGTCAGGCCTTCATCCGTAGGCCGCAGCGCTAGCCGCAATTCGGCCGGTGAAGGATCCACAGCCTGTGTCAACGGTCGAACCATGAAAAACAGCGTCTCCCCGGCTTTCGCCGCAACCTGCAGCCGGCGTAACGACTCTGGGCGGATATGGTTCTGCCAGAAAATGAGGGCGCTGCAGGTGCCGGCGCGCAGTACCTGTTCTGCTGACCACAAGGCGTCAGCGCTGCTGCGCGGGCGCAGCCATACGAGACGCTCGGCAGACAGCCCTACGTAGGCAAGACCGGCAGCATTTGGAATTTGTGGCGGGTCAATCAGCACGATTGCCCGCTGACCTGTGCCAGCCAGCGCCGGAGCCAGAAGACGAAGCTCCCCGACGCCAGCGTGTTGCGGCAAGAGTTCGATCATCGTCCCGACTGGCCATCCGCCACCGGGCAACTCGCCGGTGAGAACGTCATATCCGGTGGCAACGGTTCGCCCTACTCCGCGGGCAAGCTGTGATGCCCGCCAGAGCCCAGGGTGAATCTGTTCAGCATTCGCAGGAAAAGACGGCATGACAATACTGTACATCCATACAGTATTGTCATGCAAACCCTGCCATTTTTCACCTCGATTTGATAACAGTTAATAAGCTGTATAGTATTGGCTTTGTCACCTTGGAGGACTCGGCCATGATTAGCGCAGATTTGGGACAGCAACTGGAGGGGTACGTCACGAAGCTGGTGGAAACGGGGCGTTACGGTTCGAAAAGCGAAGTCTTGCGTGAAGGCGTGCGACTGATTCAGGATCGCGAGACACAGCTTGTTGCCTTGGACGCTGTGATCGAGCGTGGCATCGCCGATTCCGATGCAGGACGAGGTGAGCCTGCCGAGGAAGTGTTCGACCAGCTTGAAGCCAAATATCAGGCTATGGCGGACCGCAAGGCATGATTGTTCGCATCTTGCCCGCCGCAAAAGCCGAGCTGGAAGCCATCGGTGATTACATTGCCCGAGACAATCCGCGTCGTGCCGTGAGCTTCGTTCGCGATCTTCGTGACAAGTGCATGAGCCTCGCAGACATGCCGCTCGCTTTCCCGCTGGTGCCGCGCTATGAAGATCAAGGTGTGCGGCACCGGGTACATGGTCGCTATCAAATTTTCTATCGGGTCATTGGCGAGCCTGCCGAGCGCATTGACGTTATTCACGTTCTGCACGGCGCACGCGATTACGCCACGATCCTTTTCCCCTAACCGGAAAAGCAAATGCTCGATACACCAAGGTAGGTCGGCGTATCGGTGCCAGCTTGACGTAGCAGATGCTGCCAGGGTTCTGGCGCACCCCTATGACCACAGAGACTTGACGCTACTAAGCCGGCCCGTAAAAACAGCGCGGAGCCCCCAAAAGTCAATCATCGTCGGACTGTAGGGCCACGTCTCTACGAAGACTCCTCTTCATCAAAACACCCACCAACACAGTTCCTCCGACGACGAAGGTTGTGACTATGTCGAGTCGATCGGCGGACCACGGGATGATGCTGTCCCAAACTGTATGCACGTTCGCGTTACGCAGCAGCAACGCAAAGCTCAGGACAAGCCCCACGCAGCTGCTTGCAATGACGAGCAGCACCAGCACTACGACAACGAGGAATCGACTGATAGACATCTCTGATGGCGCGGTCTAGAGGAAAGTGTGCGGGTCGACGTTGTTACGCAGACGTCGTGACGGAGTCAATGAACCGCCTGAACCAGCCGCGGGACTTGATTTGAGGCGCTTCTTCCGCATCGGTCTCCTCCGCCAACGCGACCCAGCGGATGGTACAGCCGGGGCAGTCATGATCCTGTGCGTTTAGCCGCAGCGTCATCATGCGCATGTCGGTGATAACGATCTTTTTCAGCGCGTCATGCGGGATCCCAGCACGCTCAAGCTGGGCTGCGTACCACGTGGCGAACCCTGGATGCCCAAAGGCATTCTCGAGTCCTCTCTCCTCGATCCAGGCCTGACACACGGGTGCATTCTTGAAGAAACGCTTTGCAATACTGCCGCCTTCCGTCGCATAGATGGTAATTACGCGCGGGAGTGGCGGCATATAGTCGATGCCGAGATGCCGACGCTGCCATGCTCGGAAAGCAACCGGATCTAGAGCAACCGCCGCCGCGCGTCGTTGGATAGCCACAGACAACACACCGCCTTTGATCTCGAATTCCTCGGTCGTCAGGATTTCCGCGATGCAGGGCACACCGCTTTCGAAAGCAACCGGCGATTCTGTGACTACAGCAACAAAGATTGCGTCGCGTGGCCGGGAATAAAACGCCAGATAGCCATTTTCCTGATCGACGGAATCGAGCACAACAGCATGCCGAAGTCGAGTGATGATGCTCAAGAGATCGACTGGCGACAATCCGGTAATCCGTCTGCTTGTGTCCGCAGCAAGACGACCAACCGTGATCGTATGGCCTACCTCGTGATAGCGACGATAAGCTTGACGGTGTTTGACCTGTTGAATGGGCACAATAGTGGCTAAAGAAAAAGTCAGAGATGCGTTCGCTTAGATCGAGGTGTCACGATAATTCACACTGGCCGTGAGTCGCGCTCTGGCGAAGAGAAAACAATTCGTTCCGGTACCGACGTAGCGGGAAGGAAGAGATACGCGTGCTGATTAGGAAGATTCAACGTATCGATCTGCGTCCACGTAAGCAAGTCGCCCATTACAGATGGTTCACTGCTGCGAAAGCGGATGCGAGTTGAAAAAGCATCAAACATTGCCAAACACCTCGCATCGCTGAATGACCGAATTTCAGCCATTACCACAGCGCCGTACCTCCGTCCTTCGAAGAGCAGATCGTCCAAGCCTTGGGTGTAACGAAACTCGCGTAGTTCGGCGAGGATGAAAAACAATCGCCGCGTATCACTGGGCTCTAGATCGAGGAGGTGATAAGACAGAATCGAGAGAATGGCTGAATAAAGCGGTCGCAAAGCATCTCTATGTTGCTTCGGAAAGGTCAGCCATAGGACACCGTCTGGCTTGCCTGCCCAGCGACCAAGGTTCAGCGTAGACGAGTCTTTGGGAAAGGAAGGGATCAGAGATTCAAGGCTCAAAATCAAGATCGCGCGCACAAAGGACAACAATGTTTCCTTGTCCTGTGCAAATAAGACTCGTCCGAGACGCCCATTCGGAGCCCAATAGCCACGTTGCTGAAGTGCTACCACATCATCCTCGCGCAGCATTTGGAGTATCTCGGCGATGGTCAGCGAGTCTCCAGACTGAATAGACTCAAGCAACGGCGTGAGAAAGTCTTCAGCAAGCGCGACATATCGTCTGTCGGGACCTGTGGTAGATGCGCAGGCGGTGTTTCGGACCAACATAGAAGAAAGAACACGGGGCGCTAGCGCGTTCTCTTTGAGAAAGTCAAATATGTTGACTCGACTCGATCGCGGGTCAAACGGGTTGAGGATGTGATCGCCTGGCGCGTAATGGCGACGCATCAGATCCCCCGTCGGGTCCACAACGACAGCCGGGAATCCGGCCGCGCGAATCCGCGGCAGATTCTCTTGAATTGCCTGCGTTTTACCCACCTTCGCATCTCCATAAAGCAGGAAATGCATGGTTTCAGCTTCCTTTGGGATGGGGACACCGCCGAACGTCAGGATACCGTGCTCGTCACCACGTCGCGCCTCTCTCAGCCCGCGGCGCAGCCATGAGACATGTTGTTTCAGGAACGACGCGCTACCGGAGATAGAAAGATTTTTCATTGCGTTATACCTGACGTTCGGACGACGACCGATCAACCGCCGTCAAGTTAGTTACGGGTAGCAGACAGTTCACTCGTGTTTCCTCGTCATATTCGATCGTTGCCTAAGAAGCCGGTCTTGCCCAATGAATCAATCAACCTTGGGCAAGACACGCTCGGAGAACGGATCCCGGATAGGCGCTAAAGCTTCAGCGCGAACTTCGGCCTCTCGCACGCGATCAGCGCACCAGAACCAACTGGCCAGCAGTGCAATCCACGCCAACAGTCCCGGAAATGCGATGCCTGCCGCTTTATCTGAAGCAAGACAGCACACGCCAAGGGCGGCAACCGCAAGATAGCAGCGCACGCAGAAACCGAATTGCGCGCGATTGCAAATTGCGCAGAGCAACAGGTCCGTGACAATGAATGCGAGCCCCAAGCAAAGCATCGCAAGCGCGACACCGTGAAAACCGAGACCCGTGCGCGCCTGCTCGACGGGATCCAGCAACTCGAGCAGCGTTCCAATACCGCAGCCACCACCGATGATTGCCCTGGCATAGTTCCATGCCGATTCAGGGCCGACGATCGCGGCCAATACATTTTTTTTCATAACCGGGCTCCGGAGCGCTTGATCAGAACAGTTGATGACGGTCGATCAGATCCTCGATGTGCGGCTTTGCACTCACACACAGATCAATAATCGCCACGACACTCACGATCAGTAGCCCCATCTCGGCCGCAAAGCAGTGGTTAGTAAATGCAACAACGACCAGGCTCGGTAGGAGCAGGCCGATCAGGATGAGTCGAAACAGGGTGTGATGGCTTGTATTCACAGTCATGTTCTCCGCGTTGGTGAGAAGGTTCGGGATGCAATCGGGCGATAAATTCGATCTGGGCCGCGCAGTACACAGGGTCTTGGAAACCGTAACACGCGATTCTCGCGATGCAAGTCCGCCCGCTGATCGCCACAGCTACTGCAGACATGAGCCAACTCTAACAAAGAAACTGACGTTATTCTAGACTTTGTTTATTCAATGTGTAGAATGTTGTTGTGTTCGGTATCTAGAGGAGCCAGTCATGAACCGTCCGTCACCCGAATCCGGGGTCATCGCCCGCTGCTACCCACCGTTTGTGCCGGTAGCATCTGTACCCCATCGGCCTGCCCATCGCGCAGCTGTTCGGCGGCTTGTCGCGCTCGCAGCGCAGGCCACACCAGCCGCATTGATTGCGGCTGATTGCCTGCTCGCGTGGTGGCACGCCGACGTCTTCGGTGGGTTCAACCTACTGCTGGTCGAGCGGCTTGAACCGGCTACGCAGCGCGATATCGCACTTGTGGTTGAGCTGGCCACGCTTGATCGGGGGCATCCGGACGACCTCGGCGTTGTGCCTGACCTCGAGGCGGTTGCTGCGAAGTGGCACGGCGGCCATCGCATTTGAGAAAGACCGGTCAACCAGATGTTTGTTGACCATCAGTAGCGGGCGTCGCGTTGAAGTGATCTCGCCGCTCGAGGCGACGGGAGCACCAGTCATAATGACGGGTTATCACCACCCGGAGCTGACATGCGATCAAACCAAACCTGCAGCGCCCCGATTACCAAACGAAAGGGGCAGTCATGACAAAGGCTATGCCGCGTCCAAGATACGACGCGAAACAGGCTCGAACGGCTATCCAATCCGGCGGCATTGCGACTGCCGTGATCAGGGCTGAGGAGGCGTTGTGGTTTGTCGAGTTCGTCACCCGCGAGGCGGATGTGGTCGACCTGGTAACCGCGCGCAATGAACGCCGTTCGTTTCGTAACGCACACCTCGCTCTTAAGGTTTTGCGTGAGCTTGGCATTACGTTGGCGCAGGTGCAGATGGAAAACTGGAATCAGGATGCGGAGCCGGAAAAGCTATGGAGCCGACCAGATATGGTCCGCGTTCTCAAGGCTGGTTCGGAAGTGGAATCACGCGGCAAGGTTGAAACCGCACCAGACAAACCATCTCGCAGCGGGAAGAAGTGAACTTGCGTTGAGGTAATCGTGCATTAATCTGGCATCGCGACGCAGCTTTAGCTCGCGTCGTGATGACTCAAACCTCGTGAAAGCTTCGCCTATATAAATAAGGACTACTGAAAATGAAAATCAGAAACAAGATCGCTGCAGTTGCTCTGGTGGCGCTTTCCGCCTGTTCGGTTGCCCCGTCCGGACCGAGCGTGATGGCAATGCCCGGCAGTGGCAAGACTTTCGACGCATTCAAGGTAGACAACCAGGCCTGCAGGGACTGGGCCGCGCAGCAGTCAGGCGGTGACAGTGCGAATACGCAATCAACCATCAACGCGGTAGGCCCGGCAGTCATAGGTGCGGGCCTCGGTGCTGCAACCGGAGCAGCCACGAGTCCGCGCCACGCGGCAAAGGGGGCTTCGGTCGGCGCAGGACTGGGACTGCTTGCCGGTGCGATCCTGGGAACGAATGTCGCAGGCAGTAATAGCAACACGGCGCAGAGCCGATACGACATGGCGTACGTGCAATGCATGTCCGCCAAGGGAAACCAGGTACCCATGGCTCAGCAGCCTCAGCGCACAACGCTCTGGTGAACAAAGTCGAGGCGTCGCTTGCCACCCTGAACATTGCCTTGCGATGACCGATAACAGTCAACAGAAGTTACGTCCGTGACGCACAGTGACCGTTCACGTGACTGTCCGTTCAAGTAATCCAACGACGCATGTGTGCGTCCGTCTTATGGGAAAGTCAGCATGAGTAACGTTGAAAAAGTGGGTTCGGCGTCACCGGAGTTGCCTGAGGTTGCGCTATCACATAGCGACCTGAGTCGGGCAGCGAACGAAATCGCGAGAGCCAACCTTGCATTTCGCGAAGAGTTGAAGCGTGGCACACCAACAGCCGAGACCTATGAGAGATTGCGGATGCTCGCACCTGCGAGCGTTCAGACCGCCGATCTTCCCTATTGGGCTGGAAAAGTCCATGAAGCCAAACACGAGCTTGACCTGCGCGAGCGCGCACTGTCTGATTCAACTGCAGTCCAGCGCGGCATGCAGCCCTCCTCCGTGGCACTCGACGGCATCGCCGCTGCCGATTCGCAGCTTGCCCGCATAATTGGCGGTTATGAGTACGGCGCCGTCCGACATGGATCAGCGCTCACATCAAGCGAAGCAGCGCTCGCCCGTGACCGCGATCTAGCCAATGAGTCACGCCCTCACATTACAGCCGCACTCAAGACCTATGAGTCGGTGTATGCGCCCGTTCGTAGCTATGGACCACCGGATGCTGGTCTCACCGAACGGCTGGCAGCCTATCACGAAGCAACGACAGCCTACTATCGAATCCATGAGAGTGAACCGTTCGGTGCGGCCTTCAACAGTATGGCGTACGCCACTTGGGATCTGAGAGACGTTGCGCCGGCAGACGTGGGAGCCAATCTCGAACAGTGGGCGCACGATCTGATCGTGGAGCACGGGATCGGTCGCGAGGATGCGCTGGGTAACTTCTATCGCGCCGAGCGTGAAATGAATGAAATCGGACCTGTCGATATCGAGGGAGTCGCCGCCGAGGCCCGATACGAGCGGGCGCTCGCCGAAGTTCAGATGTATGCACCGGCGCATCTGCACACGCGGGACACGGTCGCGGAATGGGCGCAAACGGAGAGCGCTGCACATCTGGCCTCAACGCTCGACAAATATCACCAGGGAACCGCAACGCTCGATGACCTTCGTGCTTACGCGCCCGTTGACATGGATAGCCCGGAGAAAGTCACAGAGTGGGCTCAGCAAGCAGCAACCGAGATCCCGACTGGAGGACTTGCTGCCAGCGAAACAGAGACGCTGGCACGGGGCGGCCCAGTAATGCATAAAGTCGCCGATCCCGTCGCGCTTGCCGAGGCGCTCGAGGATTACCGTGATGCCGCACTTAACTTCTCGAACGTGACCCCTCCGGAACTCGAGTACCCTGAATACGAAGCCGCCTACGAGAGGGCTCTCGCGCAGGTTCGCCCATTTGCACCAACCGGGCTCGATACCCCCGAAGCCATCGCCGGCTGGGCGAACGCTGCTGCGGCCGTCAACGTTGACAAGATAGATCTCCAACAGGTCGCTGCAGATTTGGCTCTTGGCGCGCCTGTGGCCATTGCCGACCGTGTGTCGCCGACCGATCTGGCAGACCTCATCGATACGCCGGTGAGCGCCGGTGCGCGAGAAGGCATGCTGCGCGGAGAGATGCCGACTTCCACTGCTCGCCTGGAAGAGTTGCCTGCCGACACGACGTTGCCCCTCGGACCCGCAGCGATTGAGGCGCACGTCGGGCGCATTGAAGGATTACTCGACGTTGCAAATGCCAGTGCGCCTGACAGCGTTGAGCATGCCAACGCCTTCCGCGAACTGGTCCATTTTTCGCCAGATAGCGTGTCCCGCGAGAACGTAATCGCGTGGGCCGAAGCAGTCAGTGATGCGGCCAACGTGTGCCGTGACATGCCGCCCGGGCCGGATCTCGATGCATTACGAACCGTTGGTGAGGTCCAGCTTATCGCCGTGCTTGGTGGTGAAAACTGGGAAACCATTGCCAGCCAGGCTGAACTGGCTAACGCTGAACGCGCCTCCGATATCGAAGCGAGTGCTGCCCGAGTGTTTGACGACGTTGCCAACTACATCGGTGCGCAAGTCGACCGTATCGAATTCGATTTTCAAGTACGCGTTGCCGCCTATATCGAAGCCGCCGGTCATCTTGAGGCACTGGGCACCCAGCACGCTGGTCCTGCAGAGTATGCCGAAGCCCACCAGACTTTCGAGGCCGCCTCGGAAACACTGCGTGAACAGATCGCGTTTTATGCTCCGGACACGAATCTCGAGTCTGCAAGCGAACTGGATACATGGGCCAGCAACGTTTGGGCTCACGTCGGAGAGCTGGATCGGCAGTTCATTGCCGAGTTACACATAGCGCCACCAGGCGAGGATGGATTTGGCGAGCGGTTGGCCGCCCGTCTTGAGTCTGGCGAATCAGGCGCGCCGGGCACCGATGCCAAAGTAGAAAGCGAAGGACCTGGCAGCATCGAGAGCCTCAGCAAATCGTCGGGGTCACGTGAGGCACCGGGTCTTGGCATGGACTGACGACTTGTGCCACGTATGCCACGTTGACGATCGCTGCCAGCAGTACGAGCGATTAATCCAGCGAACAGATTCGTGGCCTACAAAGGGAGAGGGCCGCACGTGGCGGCCCTCCCCTTTGCTACTGGCGCTCTACCCGAGCAGGGATAAGTAACGTCACTCTACAACATGCGAATGATCGGCATCAAGAGCTAAGCCGGTTGGCTAGTCTTAACGGCCGATGAGGAATAACCCTTTCACACGCACGAGAACTGCCATGTCGTTCCTGCTTTCTATTTATCGCAATACCGCCATGTTGCGGATTATCGCCGTCCTCTGGTGGGTGTGCATCCTGGTAGGCAATGTGCGCGATCCCCACATCTCCGGCGATTTTGAGGCATCAGGCGCGCTGCTCATCGCGACGGTGATCGCGAGTGCGTCGGTCTGGTTCTGGAAGAATGATAGTCGGGTTTGCATCGAAGGCGCCTGCGCGATTCTTGCCGTGGGCGGTTTAGGTCTGGTGCTCGATCTCAATCTCCTTTCACTCCTGGGTCTGGTACTGATAGCGTTTGCCACCGGACTGATCCGCGCACACGTTGGTTTCGACAATCTCGGGAAGGTTTGGCTTGAGATGCTGAAGCCAAGTGAAACGGCAACGGCCGGATCTTCGGCCCGACCCGCCAACCCTTCGGCACCTGCTCAAGCTCCTGCAGCCAAAGAAGCGGACCGTTACGGCCACATCGCCCGTCCCGCACGCTATACCTTCGCAGATATTGTCGGCATGGGTGAAACCAAACGCCGTCTGCGCGCAGCTGCGGCAGATATCCTCGCGGGAGGAAAGGACGTCCGGAACGGCATTTTGGCCTTTGGCGATCCCGGCAACGGCAAGTCTCTCCTGGCGGAAGCGATCGCCGGCGAACTCAAAGTCCCCTTTCTCTCGATCGCATTTGGTGATGTCGTCTCGAAATGGATCGGAGAGGCACCGCAAAACATCAAGGCCGTGTTCGACGCGGCCCGCGGACTGAAAAATGGAGGCGTGCTCTTTATCGATGAGGTCGATGCATTTCTAAAGTCCCGTGGGGCCGACGGTGTGGGAGCGCACTCTGGCGATCGCGATATGACCAACGTGATGCTGACCGAAATTGTCGCGCTCCGGGGCTCCAAGATCATACTGATTGCGGCCACGAATCTGCGGGATGATCTTGATGCCGCAGGCATTCGGGAAGGTCGCTTCGATTTCCAGATCGAGATTCCGCCACCCGATCTCGAGGCACGTGAGGCGTTGCTACGACGTGGAGTGTTGCAAAGCTTTGCTGATGTCGATGTCACGACGATCGCTAGCCTCGCGCGCCGCTGGGAGGGGTTCAGCGCCGCGCGCCTCACGGCGCTCGGCAAGCAATTAGCGGAAATGCGCCGTGACGGCTCGATCGGCGATGGTGATCCGTTCAATGTTGAAATCGGGATGCGCGCAATGCGACTGTTGCAAGGCCGCCGTGGCCGCCTGCCCGAGCGAGTAAAGCCTATTGACGCCATCGTCATGCCGGCAGCCTCTCGAGACGCCCTCAAGCAACTCGCGTTTCGCCTTCAAAACGTCGAAGATCTTGAGAAGCTAAACTCGAATACGCCGACAGCCGTGATTTTTTGGGGTCCACCAGGCACAGGCAAGACAGCTTCAGCGATGGCACTGGCCAAGGCGAGTGGTTATGCCTTCCTGCCGATCACAGGTGCCGAGATCATGGCCCGGCCGACTGCGTGGGATCAGATCGTGCGCGAAGCACGTGACATCAGGCCCTGCGTTCTCTTTATTGACGAAGCGGATGATGTGCTGCGCGATCGCAGGCAGTCTCATGTCGCGCCACTAACGAACAAGATTCTAAGCACGCTCGATGGGGGCACAGGCCGGACAGCAGATATTCTGTACGTGGCGGCGACCAATCACTACGACATGCTTGATCCCGCCGTGGTGCGAGGTGGCCGCTTTGAATTCAAGGTTGCGTTTGATGTTCCGTCAATGCAGGATATGAGCATCTACGTCAACCAGGCCCTGCTCCGTCATGCCGCGGCCGGCTACGTGATCCCTGAGCCGGTAATCGGACTGCTTCAGGCAAGTCTGACACGTCGTTCGATCGCCGACGCCGATGCCATCGTCCAGACCATGATCGATCAGGCGGGTATGCGCAGGCTTCGTGAAGGAACCCTCGATGTGCGCGAAGAGGACGTGGAGGCCGCAGTCAACGCCTTGCGAGGAATGCACGAAAGATGAAGCCGCAGCAGGGCGCGATGCTCTTTCCTACAACTTACCCGACAGGTCGCGTTCTGCATTGATCACGGCATCAGGCTGGTTATCAAATCTGCAGCGTTTTCCCGCTGCAGATGAACTGATTGGTGGAAGGTAGAAACTGTTTTTTCATCTCGCAAACCCTTATCCAGTAAGGCTGAAAGCAAAAATTTACAATGGAACGGCTGGAACGCTTTCTAGAACGCATTGAGATTTCGATATAAATTTCGATCAAACCTCGATTTGCGGAGCTACAGAATGCAAACAATTCCACGACTGTTCGTCGAGTCGATCGCCCAGATGCAGGGCAATCCGGCCGCGCTAATCGCGCTGATTTCCATCGGCGCCTTTGCCCTGATCGGGCTTGCCCTCTATGTTGTGTTGGCCGCCATCAAACGGGGTTGAACATGGATGTGATCTGGGCAAAATTCCCGAGCGCATGGATTCGCTTTCCGAAGGCGAAGGCATGCCCGCTCACTACACTCTCATGGAGCGCACATCGCACTCAGGGCACAGCTGCGCTGGTGTTGCTGATCGCCCTTTCCATCAGGCTGAATCAGTCCCATCGCAAGGTGCCCTTGGAAAAGCAAACAGCTGCGGTTGCCGTCACATACGACGAGCTTCAGCGGCTAACCGGCTTCGCGCGCGCGACTATTGCGAAGGCGTTGATGCTGCTCGAGGGAATGGATGCGATCAGGATTTCCAAGGCAGGAAGAGCCAGCGTCTACGAACTACCCGAAGTCAGTGTCAACGGGCATTATTGCCAGCTTCCGCAAGGCTATCTGCTTGACGGAAAGCAGGATGAACTGCGGCGTCTGGTCCGACTGCCGACCAACACACGCGCCTGTCTGAACGCCATGAAGCTCTATGTACTTTTTCTGGCATACCGGAACCACCGCATCGATACGACAGCGATCGGCTATGAGTCGATCATGACGCACACAGGAATGCGTCGGGCTGACATTCCCGAGGCGTTTTCGCTGCTGGTTGCGCATGAGTTGGTGCGGGCATCGGACGAGTCCGACGAGCGTGATTACGACAAGAGCAAGCGCTACCGGGTATTGGGTTTGGGCCGGGTTAACACGTCGGCCGATGGACGGGCCCGGTCAGTCATCGCAGACCGTTCCGTGACCCGGGCAGCCGGATAGGATTGGATCGGTCCGCACCAGTAGATCGACCAGCGGACCACCCGGCTCTCTGCTAGTCCTCCAGTCCCGCTATCGCGGTGTCGCGGCTGGAGCGCTCATCGAGCTGATCGTCATAGCCGCGGCCGAAGCTTTCAGCAAGGTCGTTGCCCGCGTCCAGGCTGTCGTGATCCGGCGCCATATCGCCAATCGTCGCCTGGACTTCAGCGGCGGCATCATGCTCCCATAGCGCCCGCCCTGGCTCGCCCAGCCCTTCGGCATCGGCGATATCGGTGTGGGCGGTTCCACCGAACACACGCGTGAGCTGATCGACCGCAGCTTCGTTCAGATCGGCAAGTTCGGGGGTCGCAATTACCTCACGGGCGACCGCCGCCGCTTCTTGGACCGCTTCCGCCCACTCCTTCAGATCTGCCTCGTTGACCGAATTGGGCGCGACGTCGCGAAGCGCCGTCATACTCTCTTCGTAAATCTCGGATCCAGACAAATTCTCCTGTACGTTGGTAAGGTACATATCGATCTGCTCAATGACCGTTTCGAGCTGCGACAGGACGATCTCCGGTGAAACCGTGTCCGCAGCGCCGGATACACCGGTCATCTCGTTCCCATAGCGGCCACCCGCCTGAAGAGCTTTGCCCGTCATTGTGTAATCGCCCACGTTTTCCTTCTGCTGGCTGGTCTGCATTGCCGTCAGCGCGTGGGCTATCTTGTTCAGCTGGCTGCCCCGCTCGTAGGGTGCGTCCGGCGAGTCAAGGGCAAGTGGCGCATGTTTTTCCAGATAGGCGTAAACCGCATTGAAGTCCTTCAATGCCTCCGCGTCGAGGATCGGCGCCGCGCCCCCGGCGATACGAGCCTGCTCGAGATCTTTCGCAATATCCCTCCACAGCTGAGGGACGGGTGCCAAAGCGCCAATAGCGTTAAGCTCTTTCTCCGAAAAGACCCAACCTCCCGCGGCACGGGCACGGGACTCGGCGACGTAGGCATGTTCAGCGCTGAAGTTTCGCGTGCCCCACGCTAAAGTCTGCTCAGGCGAGATACCTTGGGACTTATCGATTGTCATCGCATAGCCATACCGCAATTCCTGCTCATCCGTCCGGAGAACTTGTTCCTGTCCGGTCCGGTCGACATGCACGACGATCTCAGCGCCGCGAATTTCCTTGACGGATAAGGTGTCGCCGTTGGCCAGCTTGGATCCGCCTTTACGGTTGTCGTTTTTCGTGATCATCAACCGGTCGCCAGTTGCGATCTCGATCTTTTGACCGCGCTTGTCCGTGAAATCTTTTCCGTCCACGAGTGCGCCACGCGCCTTAAGCTCGGTGCGCATGGCTGCGTTGACCAGGTCAGCCTGTTTGTTCTCTTTCGTCAGCATGAAAAACGGATCGCGTTTCCCTTGCAGGGCCAATGCGTCCTGACGGCGCAAGGCCTCACGCGCCATTGCAAGTGGAACGTCCTTCTCGTTCTTGACGATGAGCACTTCACCGCGCTTCAGGTGCCACTTGATCGCTTCGGCTGCGCTCAAGTTGCGCACCTGATCGACAGCCGCGCGATGTTCGAGGTCCCGTTGCCGGCTGATCTGCTTGAGTTCCGGAACCTTGCGGCCGATCGTCTGAAGGGACTCCATTGCGGCGCGAAACGGTGCACCCGCGCCAAAAGGCTGCGTCTGCTTGTGATCACCCACGACCGTCATCTTGGCACCGGACCGGTCGATCACGTTCAGCAGCTTGTCCATCTGCCGCGATGCCAGCCTGCCCGCTTCGTCCACTATCACCAGCGTTTTGCTGTTTAGCGTGATGCGGCCTTCACGGACTTCGGCCAGAAACTTGTCCACCGACGCCGACGTAATGCCCGCATCGGTGCCGAGTTCTTTCCCGGCCTTGCTGAGCGGGCTTACACCATAGACCTGATAGCCGGCGGCCGTGTGAATGGCTGCGACCGCCCCCATGGTGGTCGACTTGCCGGTCCCCGCCCGGCCGATGACCACCGCGAAGGTATTGCGACTGACCTCCGACACCGTGCGCAACTGCTCGAGCTTCAATTGGAACGGCTTGTCCCCCGGCGCCTGGTTCGCCCGCTTGTCCGCATAAAATTGCGCGAGCGCGGCGTTGGCGATCTCGCGCT
This sequence comes from Paraburkholderia sp. C35, assembly GCF_003121405.1. Classification (GTDB taxonomy): domain Bacteria; phylum Pseudomonadota; class Gammaproteobacteria; order Burkholderiales; family Burkholderiaceae; genus Paraburkholderia. Next base: position 28,901 of record NZ_QBUY01000095.1, read on the forward strand.
GGATAGGCTCATGGCGTGAATTCTTGACCATCGCCAGAATGCGCTGCTCGTTCTTTTGCTCAAGACGTAGCATGGCCGGAGTGGTCAATCGGTCAACCCGCACATGCTTGGTAATTCCCTTCTCGTGGATCTCCAGCATCCGGTGAAGCGGGATGCACATATCCACTGCGTCCTTCGCGATGGACAAGGCGGTTTCCGGGTCAGCAAGGCCAGTTGTCGCTATGAAAATCTCACGATAAATATCTTGTGACTTGAACACCGCGCGCTGCTCCGTAACCTGTTCCATCACGCGCGACGTCAGTTGAGCGCGGCCGCGGCCCGCTTCGGCATCCCGCTCTATCTGCCGCAGGCGCTGTGCATACTGAAACTCCTGTTTCCCTATCAGTTCGCGCGCCCGCTCTGGGAGATGAACGGTGTCATGAATCCGTTTGACAACAATATCGAAATCAGCCTTCAGTTCGGCACGGCGAAACTCCGCCCAGGACTGCTCGAACGACAGCATTTCGCGTTGACCAACACCGACCTGCCCAAGTTCGAAGCCGTGCCCCCGGGCGAGATCGATGACACGCTGCTGGATCTCCTCGAAACGCGCCTCGGCCTTCGACAGGCGCGTATCGAGGTTAGCCATTTCCGCCGCCTTTCCTCCACTGACGTTCTTCTCATTCAACAGCGTCAAAATTTCTTCGCGCCGCGTAGATAGCTCCTCGATCAGCGCCTTTGGGACACCTCCGATCGTATAAGAAAGGCCGTCACGTTCGATCTCGAGTCCTGCCTTGCGTAGTTCCCATGCCATCGCTACGCGATACGCGGCGCCGGTCGCCATTTTCCAGTGGAACGCATCTGCGTATTCCATAGCGCGAACGTTCGGGCGACCGTTGCCGTCGACGGTTGCAGTAGCCCGCTTTGCTGCTTCACTGGCCCACTTCATCTGGGCGTAACTGACGTACGATGCCAGGTCATATCGGAGCGCGTACTGGGGATGCTTTTCGGCCCATGCCTGATACGCAGATTCCGCCGAACTCACCATCTCGGGTGTCAGGCCGGCGAGGCCATCTTCCTTCATCATCCACGGCTCACCCAGAGGGCGGTCGGCCGGATTGAAGACACCAAGATTCATGACAAGTGCGTGCGAATGAATATTGACGTCAGGAGGCAGACCAGCTGCAAGGTTCGCCTGCGAGATACGGGATGAACCATGCTGGAAAATCGCCGTCGCAATCTGCGCGGGCACCTTGAATTGCCCCCCGGCCCCCAACCGTACGTGAGCGCCGTTCCGTTCGTATACGTCCAGTGCGAAGCGGACGCCGCTTAGCTGCGCCTGCTCGATGGCTTTCCATAACGTACCCGAGTCGCGGTTATCCATTGCCCAGAGAATGCTGACGGATTTAGGTGCTGAAAAAGTAAGGTCTAGCGCGGCGCGTCGGTCACGCGTTGCGGCATGTTCTTCAATCAGCATCTCGCCGGTTCGAGGATGGATGCCTCGCAACATCGCACCAAAATCGTCACGACTCACCCGACCATGTAGATCAAAAAATGATTCCGCGGCTCCGCCATGCCACACAGCATCGAGCCATTCCTGCCCGTCACCTTTCTGGTTATAGTAAGCCTCAAGTTCGGCTGTACTCAGGGCCGAATGCTCGCGCCCATTCACGTGATATGCCTCGGCGCTTTCCGCTGTAATTTTCACCGACGAGATGGATTCCATCGCTACGCGTTCCCCATTGCAGAAAATGTGTCTGCAAGTGCGATCAGCGCATGGGCTTCTTGCCCACTCGCTTCAGCAACCATGATGATTTCCACAACCAGTGCCATCGTGTCTGCGATGGCGGCAACGGATGCCTGCTGAGTGTCGTGCAGCCGACGCTTGCATTCCTTCAGCATCGACAATTTGTTCTCTGCCGCATATGGAAATACGCCCAGATCCAGCAACAGCGCCAACGCTTTCCTGAGAGACATTTCTGATGACACGGATGTTGCACGCTCAGAATCGACCGTGTCTCTTTGTGAGGCGACTTGGCGAGAGTAATCAGCAGGCAGCGTCATTGATCCAGCAAGGAGACGATCAAGCTTTTGATCGAGCGATTTCACGCTGACACGAAACGGGGAGTCGGGTGATTCCAGACTTCCCTTGAGAATCTGCGCCGAGCGTCCCAGGCTCAGTGCGACCTCCTCCCGTACCCCCTCACGGATCGTCTCAGTGAGGGTGCGGTGCTCCAGTAGATAAAGTAGTTTGTCGGCGTCCGTCGAGCCTGGGACCTCGTCGAACACCTTCCGCTCGGCGACGGTCATGCGCGCCGCAATTCTGGCTGCTCGTATGGTCATCGTGAATGCCTCACGCCGTCACACTATCAACGCCAACGCGTGCCAGTTCCCCGTCCTGTGGCTCGGCATCGGACGGCGTCGACTGCTCATCATTTCGGGCATCCACGAGACCATAACGTGTTGCGATGTCGGCAAATTCTTTCTCAAGAATTTCGAGACCAGCCTTATCAATACCGTACTTTTTGATGAGCCGTTCCCGGCCCACCTTTAGTGCGTGCGCCTCCTCTTTGGCCCGTCGCTTTCGTTCTTCAGCCAGCTTGATCTCGGCCTGCTGCTTTTCGGCCTTTGCCAACGCTCGCGCGACGCGCTCCTGCTCGCGCCGTAGCTCCAGAATTTGCGTGGCAAGATTCGGTGATGCTTTTTTAGATTCGGTCATGACGTACTCCGGTATTAGTTAAAAAATTCGATCTCGCGCATCGGCAAACATCGCTTTTTGCCGTTTTCGCTCAAAGCCTTGGTGATTAACGCTTTCAGGCATTTGCGGAAACATTCGTTTCCGCGCTTTCGCTTGTGGCGTGAGCCACAGGCGAAAGCGTGTCTGCACCGCAGGTGCGACGGGTGTGGGAGGTCTGAATTTGAAAAATTCAGACCGACTTCCGTGATGAGACGTCTTTGCTGGACGCTTCCAAGTCCACTGATTTGGCACGGATTACACGTGGTGGATTTCGCTATGTCATCGCATCACGTGCCTGTATCTCGGACTGGATCAGCGGTGTCAGCAGGTTTCGTATCACCGTCGTTCCTGACCATTAGCCGGAGATGGTCAGGGTCTTTTGGTCTAGGTCGGAGCGGCTTGCTCGTTCGACGTTTCCGAGGAGTTCTCGACCCGTCAGAACTCGCGTCTTCCGATGCGGGTTCATCGTCGCCAGGGGTGCCTTCGGCCGAAATCAGTGGACGTTTCTGCGGCACTGTCGGCACTATGAACGGTACGTCCGGATCATCAGGGCCGCGGGTGTGCTTCAGGATCGGAATTTCAATCTTCGCAGGCGGTAGATGCTGGATGATCAGATAGCCGTGCAGGTTAGGAAGCCCGAGGAGGTCCGTGTATGGCACAGCTGCGATTTCGGAAGTTATCTGCTCGCTAACGCTTCGGCCATTTGATTGGCCATTGTTACTGCTGTTCGAGCTTGATCCTTCTGTGTATCGCTGTTCAATGTAGGCGCCGGCGCGCTTCGAATCCTTGCTGGCAATCTCTGCGTCGCTAGGCCGGAAAAGAACCCGTGTATTGAACAGATTCAGAATGATGTTGGCGGATTCACGTCCAAACGATTGGACCATCTGCTCGTCATGCTGGAAGCCTGCAACGACTACCGCGCCATGCTTCCGCCCCTCCTCGAGAAGGTCCTGCAATTTGTCAACGCGACCAAGTTTGGCAAGTTCGTCGAGGACGAAAAACATCCGTCGTTCAAAGGGCCGATCATCATCATTCGGCACCAGTTGCATCAGACGGTTGGCGACGATTGAGATGATGATCGAATACAGGGGACGCAATGCCTCGCGATGCTGTCGCGGAAACGGCAACCAGAGGACACTGTCGTATGCCTCATTTGTTGACCTGTCGACCCATTCCTCCAGATTTAGTTTGGGTGCGGATTCCGCATACGGGTAGGTGAGAAAAGTGAGCTGTTCGGACAACACGCCTCGCATGCCGGAGAACCACTTCTCGTTGCCTTCGAGGAAAACGGCAGCCGCACTCGTGCCAGTCCAGAAACCTCGCTTTTTGAGCATGCTCTTGTCTTCCGTTGTGAACATGTGCAACAGGAGTTCGTCACTCAGTCGCGCGCCATTGCGGATGGCATCAAGGACAGGAACAAAAAGGTTTTGTGCCCACTGGGACCAGCCTTTCTTCTCTTCAGTCGCCGTGTTAGTTGGAATGACAATGTTGGCCAGCGTGCGCGCCGAGGCGTCATCGGTCAGATAGTCACGAATGTCGATCTTGTGCGAACGGGCATCAAACGGACTGAGATAAAAGTCCGTTGGCTTTCCGTACCGCTTCATCAATTCGCCCGCGGGATCGACCACGATGCAGGGCATTTTTGCCGCGCGAGCACCTTGCATGACTTCGATAATTGCCTTTGTTTTGCCGACGCCAGTACCCCCACGAAAGAGAACATGCATGACTTCCGCGAATGACGGTATCGGAACGCCGCCAATAGTAAGAATGCCGGCGTCCTTCTTTGTCAGTGCGATCAGCTGCTTGGTCGTGAGTGGCTGCCAGCCGGACAGGATGACGGACTTTGGTTTGCGACTCATCCCCAGATAGCGCAGCCATGCAAATCGCGGAAGCGAACTTAACCTGGCTAGCTTGTTGAAACTGGGCTGATAAACCTTCACGAGATACCAGTACAGCGGCATACCGAACGCTGCCGGCCAGTAATCGTGTTCCGGTGTGAATGCGCAGCCGAAGGCGTACAGCCACGTAGCAGGAATTAGCCAGTGGATCATGAACTTAATGAAGCGCCAGAACGGTCCGGGCTGTGCAGGCCGGATCTTGACATGTCCCGTATGGTGAAGCACCCACCAGACTATCCACAGCAAAATCACTGCGCCAAAGAAAATCCATGTTTTGTCGCGAAACACGTGCCCAGCAAAGACTAGTTTCTCGAAAAAAAGAGTGAGCCACGCCATGAAAACTACCCTCGCAAGTTGGCTATTCTTTGGTGCTGTTTGCGACCGAACTAGCCGGTTGTGGTGCGCTGGCAATAGCAGCACGTGCCGCTGAATTTCTGGCGGGATCTGCGGTCGTTGCCGAAGCGCTCGCGAGCGTTGCGACAGCTGGCATGGACGGAGAAATGACGGCGACTGCCGAAGGGTTGACCGCCGACGGAACAACCGCCACTGGATCGGCTGCCCCATCGCCACGCAGATAGAGCGTGCCCGTCGAGGCGATCACCATGTTGCTCGCGATCGCCTGACCGACTGCATGAGTCAAAGACACAGAAACCTTGTGCCAGCCGGCGCCCAGGCCAACGCCATGTGCTGTCGTCGCCTCAGCCTGATTCCACTGGGTAGCGCCCTGCAACTGGACCGCCATCGGCGCTTCCTGGGAGTCGTCGACCACGACAACGGCATCCGCGTTCAGATGGCCCGACAGATGAAGTACGAACGTGGCCTTCTCATCCTTGTCGGTGTGCATCCAGAACACCCAGGTGTTGCGCAAACTTCCACTGGTCGGGACCGTCTTGGCGATCGCTGCCGGCGGTTGCGTCGTAAAACTGGCCGTGCCCGCTGGCTGGACCAGAGCGGCGACCGTCGACCAGGTTCCCTGGTCCATCGACTCAACGGTGTATTGCATCGAGCGCGCCGACAATCCCGCCGGCGCTGGCTGGCCGGGCAGCATTACGATGCCAGGTGCGACAGCGGCCACCGGCCCCGACACGGCGACCGGCGCAGAAGCAAGATGCGGCGCTGGGCTGGACGCGGCCATTGGCGCGGAGCTAGCCAGTGCTGCACTGACAGGTTGAGCAAGGTTGGCAGCCTCGGCCGGGTCGTGATCTTTGAAAGTCGCGGAGATCCTCGTGGCAATAACGAGGCCGGCCACGGTTGCGAGAACTCCTATTACTGCTTTCCTATGTGTGGACCAAGCGTTGTATTTCGCGGTGAGTTTTCGAATCAGTTCCATGCTGAATTCCCAGTAGATTGTTTGAGGGTTGTCGGCAGGCCCGGTAGGTCCGTCGAAACAGATCTCAAGGCTGAGCTCTGACGGCGACTGAAACGCGCCAGAGCCCAACATCTCAAAACAGATTGATACCCATGTTCAGTCCGGCGCCCACGGCGACGCCCGCTGCCTGAGTCGCCCCGCTCACTTTCAGGTTGGTCACCAGATTTGGGCCGAAGCGATGGAAGATGCCGATGCTGCCGCCGAACTGGCCGCGGAAAGTACCGATCCCGACGCCCAGTTGTGTGTCGTGACTGTCGGCGGGGTTGAACAGGTTTGAGCCGATGGCTGCCGCCATCGCACCTACACCGTCAACGCGACCGGAGAGCGTGTCGATCGCCTGCCCCATGCGATTCAAAGCCTGGTCGGTCGACGACGCGAGGCGCTGCACCTGCGCATCGGTGTAGGAACTGGCCGTCTGCTGGATCTGCGCCATTTGGGTAGGCGTCGCGCCACCGCCATCACCCGAAACACTGGTGCCATTCGAGCCGTTGGTACCGTTCGCACCGGCGGGCCCTTGGGGGCCTGTCGCGCCTTGCGGGCCGGTCGGTCCTTGGGGACCCGCTGGCCCGGTCGTACCGCCTGATGCGATCGTGTTTTCGATTGACGTCACGCGCGTGCCAAGGCCGGCCAGCGCAGCGCTCACTGTGCTATAGCTGGTGGAACCCGTCGTCGTTGGGACCGTGAAAACCGGCGCTGTCCAGGCTCCCGTGGTCGGGCTGAAACTGCCCGAGCCCAGTGCCGCAACTAGGCTGTTGATCTGCCCCATGTTGGCCGCATCCGTCCCGGCGAGGCCCGGCGCTAGGTTGATCAGCCGGCGCGTGGCAAACCCTGCTCCACCGCCGATGGAAACGACACCTGACTGGCCGCCGTCATTGGCGCCATAACCCAGCGCGACGCTGCCAGCGCCGCTTGCGATGGACATCGCACCCAGCGCGACCGAGTTGGTAGCCATCGCGTTAGAAGTGAACCCGAGCGCCACCGCGTTCGTTCCTGCGACCCCCTGACCAATCGCGATGCCCTGCGCGCCCGTTACCTGGCTACCGATGCCGATGACGATAGCGTTTCCGTTTCCGTTGTCCGTTGCACCCGACGACCCCATCACGATGGAGTTCGTGCCACTTTGCGACACCCCCATGGCACCTGACCCGATCGCAATACCGGCATTTGCAGAAGCATGCAGGCCGGCGGCATAACCACCCGCCGTCGACGTATCTGCGATACCCACCGCGACACTCGTCGCCGATGAGGTGGTGCCAGTGCCAATTGACACGCCACCCGTCGTAGACGCGCCATTCCCAATCGCAATGCCGTTGGTAGCAGACGCCGACGGGCCGACAGCGATGTCACCCGTATTCGTAGCCGTAGCGCCCTGCCCGACGGCAACTGCACTGCTTCCTGCTGTCGCGTTGTCGCCGATTGCCACCGACGAGTTGTCCGCCCCGTTCGCTCCGGCGCCCAGCGTCGCATCACTGGCCGCAACCGATACCGTCGACACCGTGAGAAACGCTAGCAGCGTCGCACAGCGCACAGCATGCCAATGAAGCGCCTTACCTTGTTCCGACTTTTTCATTTTGTAGCAGTCCTATTTGTTAGTAACACATCCCTGTTGACTTAAAGCCACCTACTTTTTCTTTTTTGTTTCACTACTACGCGATCAGCGCACTTATCAGGCTTACCAATCGCGTGACACCGTGTCCGCAAGCATCAGCTCTGCAGCCTCTTGCTACGGTAACGCTCGTCTCCTTTGACGCAATCCGATCGCGTCAAAGAGAGCAAAACCGATCGAGGGCGGCCGCCACGATCGCAGGGTCGACTCGTGTGATCGGATCGGTTTCGCTGAGTAAATCCGCCTTACTACGAAGCGGCGCACCAATATCATCCGAATGTTCAGTAAAACCGACCCGTGCCCACTGCGCGTGCGCCACGTGCTTGACGCAGTCGAAGCTGTAGGTGGTCCCCACTGACAGATAGCGTGTGTGATCCAGTGCTTCGCGCGGCTTGCCAAAATCGACCACGATCGCTGGCGAATCGATAAACGTGCGGTCGGTGACCGAGGCGCTCACCCCATCTCCCCATGACCCGAGAGGAATCAGATGTCGGCCCAGTGGCTCCCCTATCCAGGCGATGGAGTTGGAGTTGGAGTTGGAGTTGGAGTTGGCGTTGGCGTTGGCGTTGGCGTTGGCGTTGGCGTTGGCTGATCCTGTGAGGACATCGGCGCATCGCACCAGCACGCGTGCAGGGGCGCGCATTGATGG
>NZ_QBUY01000096.1 GCF_003121405.1 Paraburkholderia sp. C35
GACCGGAGTGGGTGGTGTTAGCCCGCTTTCTTTTGCCTACTTTTCTTTGCGGCGGCAAAGAAAAGTAGGTGCCGCCCCGCACAGGGGCAACACTAGCAGACCAATACCAAACCGCGGATGCCAGCAAAACCAAAACCAAAACCAAAACCACAAAAACCAGAACCAACGAGCGCCCCCAGCGCCACATATCCGTTAAGATACCGACCGCGCAAAAGCTTACATATCTATACAATCTCGCACGCGTGCTGCAACCTGCTTGCAACGAGACCGAAACCTCCCTGCAATCCAGATTGAAGCGCAACACAAGGCGGCGTTCGACCGCTAAACCTCAAAGAAAGGGACCACCCAGCATGACCGACACGACCGTCTTCTCTCCCTCCGACACCCGGCGCCGCATCTTTGCGATCGTCGGTGCCTCGTCTGGCAATCTCGTCGAGTGGTTCGATTTCTATGTCTACTCGTTTTGCGCGCTGTACTTCGCACCCGCCTTCTTTCCGAAAGGCGATACCACGGCACAGCTTCTGAATACGGCAGGCGTCTTCGCCGCAGGCTTCCTGATGCGTCCCATCGGCGGCTGGTTCTTCGGCCGTCTCGCTGACCTGCGCGGTCGCCGCTTTGCGATGATGGTCTCCGTGTTCATGATGTGCGGCGGCTCGCTGGTGATCGCCGTGGTGCCCACGTATGCGCAGATCGGCGCGCTCGCACCCGCGTTGCTGCTCCTCGCACGGCTCTTCCAGGGGCTGTCCGTGGGTGGCGAATACGGCACCAGCGCAACCTACATGAGTGAAGTCGCGTTGCAGGGCCGTCGCGGGTTCTTCGCGTCGTTCCAGTACGTCACGCTGATCGGCGGCCAGCTGTTTGCGCTGCTCGTGCTCGTGATCCTGCAACAGGTGCTGACCACAGAAGAACTGAAGGCATGGGGCTGGCGCGTGCCGTTCGTGGTCGGTGCGTTTGCCGCGCTGATCGCGCTGTATCTGCGCCGCTCGCTCGACGAAACGACCACGGCCGAATCGCGTCAGCGCAAGGAAGCGGGCACGCTGCGCGGCATGTGGCAACACAAGGGCGCGTTCTTCACGGTGCTGGGCTTCACGGCCGGCGGCTCGCTGATTTTCTACACGTTCACCACCTACATGCAGAAGTACCTCGTCAATACGGCGGGCATGCAAGCGAAGACGGCAAGTAACGTGATGACGGCCGCGCTGTTCGTGTACATGATCATGCAACCCGCGTTCGGCGCATTGTCGGATCGCATCGGCCGCCGCAAGTCGATGCTGTTTTTCGGTTTCTTCGCGACCATCGGCACAGTGCCGCTGCTGCATGCCCTGAAGGACGTGACCAGCCCCGTGATGGCGTTCGTGCTGGTGGTGATTGCGCTCGCTATCGTGAGTTTCTATACGTCCATCAGCGGTCTGATCAAGGCCGAAATGTTCCCGCCTGAAGTGCGCGCGCTGGGTGTGGGGCTGTCGTATGCCGTTGCCAATGCGATCTTCGGTGGTTCGGCGGAATATGTTGCGCTGTGGCTCAAGCAGGCCGGGAGTGAACCGTTGTTCTACTGGTATGTGACGGCGCTTTGCGCGATTGCCGGGCTGGTGTCGTTCCGCATGCGCGATCCGTCGAAGGAAGGCTATTTGCGCCACGAGCCGTGAGGCTTTGTACTAGTCAGGTTTGCCAGCGCATGGTCGAGAGTTGACGTTTGCTCTCGCTGCCTGGCATCTGCGATGCGATCTAAATCTTCAGGCATCGCCCTGTGCGGGCGACGCCTGAAGCAATGCAAGACAATTACGGAAACCGCGGTGCGGAAGGCGGCAAGCCTCGCTTCATCGTGATGAACGCGCGCACAATCAGCGACAGGTGATAATAAAGCCGTGCATCGAGCCCATATGCATACGCATACGGATGCTCGAACGCCACTCGCAGCGCCGCAAGCGGTGCATCATTCTTCGCGTATAGCGAGACCACAATCGGCGCGAGCCTGCGCAACGCGACCCGTCGCGCGGGTTCAAGCGATGCATCGAGTTGCAGTGCCGTCACGAACTCGAATGCCGTCAGCGACGCAGCCGATGCCGACCCACGCGTGCCATGCGAGATCGATACTTCGGTCTTCCGGTAGTACGACACATATCGATGCAGGTAATACACCTGCGCCGCCGCAAGGCACAACTCCGAACCGAACACGTAATCGCAGCACATGCCGACGTCATCGCGATAGCTGATGCGCTTCACGAGATCCGCGTTCGCCATCCAGCCATTGTTCGGGAACATCTGCACAAGGCCCGTTCGCCCAGGCTGCTGCTGGAGACCTTCTGCTGACGCCGTGCGATGAAAGTCGGTGTTCAGCGCCTCGCTCTTCGCGGTATCGACGTTACCTTGCACATCCACTTCATACTGGTCCGCGAACGCGACTTCGAGTTGCGGATACTGTTGCCACGGCGCCAGCAAACTCGCAATGGCATCGTGGGCGAAGTAGTCGTCGTCGTGAATCAGCGCGATCTTGTCGCCGCTCGCACGCGCGAACAGACTCGCCACATTGCGTGCCTGACCGAGCGATGGCTCATTCCTCACATAGTGAATGCGGGCGTCGTGCGCATAGCGCGTTTCGATCAGCGCTTGCGTGCGGTCGTCGCTCGAATCGTCGCCGATCAGGATTTCAATGTTCGTGTGCGTCTGCGCGAGACACGAGTCCAGACATTCGACGATCAGTTCGGGCCGATTGTATGTCGGGACGCAAATGGAAACCTTGCAGGATGTCGTCATTGTTTTCCGCTCGCTCCATTAACCAGATGGCAGCGACGCTTCACATTACGAAATCTTTCGCTGCAAGCAGGAAGGTAGATGAAGGGACCGGAAAAATAACCAGAAATAATTCAGTAAAAAATGCAGTGCGCGTGAAGTCGAACGGCAGACAATGCGTGCCGCGTGCCGAAAAAAATGCGGCGATCCTGCAAAATGTGCAGGCCGCCGCATTTTTTGCCTTAAATGACCGCGCTTGCGCGCAATTGCGTCATTCGCCGTATCGGATGCTATCCGGTCGATTCGAATCGGCCTTAGCTGACAGACGGTTCGCCTTCACCGGGCTTTTTACCGGGTCGATCCGATGGTGCCTGTTTGCGGTTTTCGTCGTGACGTTCGGGCATCTTGCTCTTTTCATTGTCGCTATGAGCCGGGTGTTTCGGATGCTCGATGTCGCCGCCCGGACTGGCGTTGGCCGCCGATCGCTGCTTGTCGCTGTTCATGAGACGCTCCCTGATGTCATGTGCCTGCCATTGATCGAGCAATTGCCGCTCCCGTCCCGCGATTGTTAGACTCGTCATCAGGCACGAACCATTAAAAACAGCCAGACGCAGACGGAGACAACTCATGAGCAAAATCGCGTTCAAGGATTTCGAACGCCAGGTCCTGCTACGCCATGTCATTCGCGGCCATGTGTACGAGAACGCAGGCGGACTCGTCGATCGCGCCAACGCGTGGATCGCAGACAACAACGTCGATGTGATCAATGTCGAAAGTCTGTCGACCTTCGGTTCCGGCGACGATACGAGTGTAAGTCACTGGTACTCGGGCATTCGCGTCTGGTATCGGACCGAATGATGCGGCGAGGCCTTATTTATAGGCCTGCGCTCATTTGCCCGATACCACCAGCTTCACCTTGTTCGCGCCGGCAGGCATCGCGGTGATCTGCGTGCGCGCGTCGCGTGAGCCGATGTAGAAGTGCTGACGCGCGGGCGAATTCACGTCGTGTGTGGCATCGGGCAGGCAGGAGGCGATATCTGCCGCGACGGCCTGCAAGGCTGCCGTGCTCGATCCCGCGCCACCGCTCGGCGTCCACGAACATTGATAGCTGCCTTTTGACGCGCCACATTGCGCATCGTCGCCATAGGGCTGCGCGACGCCTTTGCCGTCATCCGGTGTCAGTTGCGCAAAGCCGGCAGGCGCTGCCGCGACGATACGTTTGAGGGCGGCGCATGGACTGGGTGCGTCGTCTGCATAGGCTGACGACGTGAGTGCGGTAACGGCAAGCATCGCGATGGCGAAGCCTGCGTGGAAGGGATGAATGCGTGGCGCGCGTGGGGTTGGTTGCATGAGCGTCTCCGTGGCATGGATGGCTGCATAGCTTAGGCTCGCAGCCGATCTGCAGACTCACGTTGCAATCAACGCGCCTGATCGCAGGCATGAGCGCCCGACGCGACACATCTACGCGGCTGCCTTGTCCGTCTCTTCGCGCTCGAGCGTGCGCGTGCGGCGCAATTCGGGAAACAGCTTCATCCACAGCAGCGCGACGGCAATCGTCGCGCAGCCACCGATCAGCACCGCCGGCTGCGCGCCCCACCAGCCCGCCGTCAGGCCCGACTCGAATTCGCCGAGCTGATTCGACGTGCCGATGAATAGCGAATTGACGGCGCTGACGCGGCCGAGCATCTCGTCGGGCGTACGCAATTGCACGAGCGAGAGCCGCACGACTACGCTGATCACATCCGATGCGCCGAGCGCCATCAGCGCGAACAGCGACACGATGAACGAATGCGACAGTCCGAACACGACCGTTGCGATACCGAACGCAATCACACCGCCGAACATCGCCGCACCGGGCCGATTGCGCAGCGGAAAATGCGCGAGCCAGATCGTGCCGCCGAGCGCGCCGACAGCCGACGCCGAGCGCAGCAGACCAAGACCCAGCGGTCCGGCGTGCAACACGTCGCGCGCAAAGATAGGCAGCAGGGCAGTCGCGCCACCGAACAGTACAGCGAACAGATCGAGCGACAGCGCGCCGAGGATCACCGGCTGGCTGCGAATGAAGCGCACGCCCGAAAACACCGATTCGAGCGTGACGGGCGCACGCGGCACGGGCTTCGTGCGCAGCGGAATCGTGCTGACCGCCGCGGACGCGAGCGCGAACGACAGCGTGCACGCGAGATAGGCAGCACCCGGTCCGATACCGTACAGCAGGCCGCCGAGTGCAGGTCCACCAATCTGCGCAGCCTGGTTCGCCGAGGTGGCCCACGCCGTCGCCTGAGACAGCTGCGCGCGCGGCACGACGCCGGGCAGCAGCGACGCCACGGCGGGCGACTCGAATGCGCGCGCAGCGCCGACACAGGCCGCGAGCACATAGATCACAGGTGCGCTGATCCAGCCGCCGAACGTGCCCCATGCGAACAAGGCCGCGGCGATGCATTCGAGCCCCTGGCAGATGGCTGCGATGCGCCGCCGGTCGTAACGATCCGCGACCTGGCCGACCACGAGTGTCAGCACGAACATCGGCAGGAACTGCGCGAGGCCGACGAGGCCCAGCGCGAATGCGCTATGCGTGAGCGCGTAGATGTGCCAGCCCATCGCCACGGCGAGCATCTGGAACGACAGCGAAGACAGCACGCGCGTGCACCAGAAGCGCTGGAACGGCGTCTGTCGAGGCAGGCTGATTTCGGGTTCGCGGGCAGCGTCGTCGACGAGTGTGTCGAATGTCTCGGCGGCAGTCGGGTCAGTGGTCGGGTTGACCGGTTCGCTAGTGTCGGCGGCTGGTTTGTTCATCGATGGATGGATCGTCGTCCCATATAACGGGCGCGATTGCCTTATGCGTCATGCGTATCTGGCTCGGTTTCCGGCTCCGTTTGCACCTCAGGCACCGCACTTGCACGCGCAGTGACGGAAATGGCTCAACGAACGGCATGTTCCGTTGAAGCCCGGGTCGGGCCCGCCAGTGTAGAGCAAGTCGTTCGCGCCTGCCGTGCCGGGCTCGAGGGCGCGCCCATGTGACCCGTTACGTGGCGTTACGGCACGACTTTTCTCAACTACCTGTTCTGACCATGGATGATCTGCTTACACGCGTTTTTCACCTTCAGCCATCACTGCTCGTATCGCTCACGCAAGACGTGATGCATGCGGGCGTGGCGATTCTGATCCTGATCGCAGGATGGTGGCTGTCCAACCGGATCGGTGCGTTGCTGTCCAGAGCGATGTCGCGCACGCACGCAGACCCGACGCTCGCACCGATGATCAATGCAATCGGCACATGGGCCGTGCGCGTCCTTGTGCTGTTTGCTGCACTCAGCGAGGTGGGCGTCGCGACGGCAAGCGTGCTGGCCGTGCTCGGCGCGGCGGGCCTCGCCATTGGCCTCGCGCTGCAAGGAACGCTGCAGAATATTGCAGCCGGCATTATGTTGCTGATGCTGCGGCCGTTCCGCGCCGGCGACGTGATCGAAGGATCGGGCGCGACGGCGGGTATCGTGCGCGAAGTCGGGCTGTTCACGACGCGCATCGAACGCAGCGACGGCAATGCCGTTTTTGTGCCGAACAGTCAGATCTGGAGCAACCCGGGCGTCAACTACAGCAGCGGCGGCACGCAGCGCGTCGAGGTGGAGGTGGGCGTTGCGCAGCGCAAGGATGTTGCGTGCGCAATCGAAGCGCTGAAGAAGATGGTGGCCGGCGATCCACGCGTGCTGGGCGGGGCCACGCTTGCACCTGTCGTGACGGCAGCCGACTACCGGCACGGCGGCGGCGCGGCCGTGCGGGTGGCCGTCTGGGTGCGCGGGGCGGATGCACAACTCGCTGCCGACGACCTTCGCGAACGCGCGCGCACTGTAGTCGAGGATGCGGGCTGCCGGACGGCGGAGCCGCCGCGCACCCAGCGTGCCGAGCCTGAGCGCGCGCGGCAGTCGGAGACAGTCTGATTCACGCTTATTCGTGGACGAATGCACTATCGTTCACGCTGCGCAGCGCTTCACGAGTCGCTTCAATCCGCCGTGTGTCGGCCGATGCACGGCATGCACCGCATCATCTCCTGATGCGGCTGTTTTTCCCCTTCCTGTCAGCCGATGCCCCGTGAGTGGGCCTCGCCAGCGCACCCTCGGGCGCGTGCGCTGGTGCCGGCATGTTGCAAAGCCGCAATTTGCCTAGGTAAAAACCCTAGTATTGAGATAAAATGGCAGCTTACCGGAAGAGATTGCCATGTCGCCCCGTTTTCAGATCTTTGAAAAAATTGCGTTTTCGCTGGTCGTGATGTCCGCTGTGCTGTGCTCGGGCTTTATCGCGTGGGAAACGTCGCCCGATTTCCAGGACGCCGTGCACGCCAGCGCGGCAGCCGTGCGCTGGAGCGGCGACTATTCGTTCATTTGCGCGTCGACGGCGACCAACGCCTGCGACCAGCTCCCCGTCGACTGACTCCTCGATAGCGAAAGCCGCACGAAGCTGGCGCGCCTCTCGGCGCAGGCCAGTGAGCAGCGGCGCGTAATTTTCACTCCTGCCGTCGGACTTTTTTTCAAAGGTCCGGCCGGTCATCCGGCGTAAGCCGCTCCCCGTCTCGAATGTGCTTCAGGAATGCCGCTTGCTTTCAACAAGCGGCTAGTCTTCGTCCGTCGTCTGCACGGTGAGATGAAGTCTGGTTCCTTCGAAAACCGTCGTCGCCACACCCGTCGATCTCCAAGGTCGGCCTCCACGGTCTAGAACCATTCCAATGCATCAGGAGCCGCGACATGACACCCGCCACCCGGTATGAAATGCAGATCCTGCAAGCGGATATGCGCATGCTGCTCGCTGTCGACGACACTGCAATCGAGTTCTTTCCCGGCACGCCAGCAGGTGCCGATATCGCCGTCAAGCCTTACGCGGTGCTGCATACCGATTCGCTAGCGACACTGAGCGGCTGGCGCGAGGTCATGCAGGCAGGCGGCCGTCCGCATCGGCTCGTCAATAACGTCTATGGCTACCGTCAGGAAGTCAACAATCCTGACTGGTAACGTCTCCGTGCGAACGCGTGCCGCCGTGATGCCGCGCGCGTTCCGCTTCATCTCACCACCAACCGCGCCGCGCCGCGCATGCTGACGATCCTTGTCACCGCCGTCGTCACGCTCGTGGTCGTCCTTCTGATCGCCAATCTGTCGACCGGCGAGAAGAAGATCGAGCACAAGATCGAGCGCCGCTACGGCGCCGGCGATCCCCAGTTCATGCGTTCGATGGGCCTGTTGCTCGGGCCGCCTGTGTCGTCGGGCAACCGCTTCGACGTGCTCCTGAACGGCGACGAGATATTTCCGTCGATGCTCGAAGGTATCGCCGCCGCGCAGAAGACGATCACGTTCGAAACCTTCATCTACTGGTCTGGGGCGATCGGCGAGCAGATCGCGAACGCATTGTCAGCGAAGGCACGTGACGGCATTTCAGTGCATGTGCTGCTGGACTGGGTCGGCTCGCAGAAGATGGACCGGCGCTACCTGCAGATGCTCAAGGATGCAGGCGCCGAGGTGATCCAGTACCACAAGCCGCACTGGACAGGGCTTGGCCGCATGAACGACCGCACGCACCGCAAGCTGCTGGTGATCGACGGACGCATCGGCTTCACGGGCGGCGTGGGAATCGCGCCGGAGTGGACGGGACATGCACAGGACGACAAGCACTGGCGCGACACGCACTTCCGCGTGACGGGACCTGCCGTCGGCCATATGCAGGCGGTGTTCATGGATAACTGGATCAAGGCAACCGGCAACGTACTGCATGGGCCCGACTATTTTCCGGAAGCGGAGCACACGGGCGATGGTCTTGCGCACATGTTCAGCAGTTCGCCATCGGGCGGCAGTGACGACATGCAGTTGATGTATCTGATGGCGATCACGGCGGCAACACACTCGATTCATCTGGCGAGTGCCTATTTCGTGCCGGACAAGCTGACGATCAACGCGATCGTCGAAGCGGTGAAGCGCGGCGTCGAGGTGCAGATACTCACGCCTGGCCGACACATCGACACGCATACCGTGCGCGAGGCATCGCGCGCATGCTGGGGCCCTTTGCTCGAAGCGGGCGTGCAGATGTTCGAGTATCAGCCGACGATGTTTCACGTCAAGCTGCTCGTGGTCGACGAGTATCTGGTCTCGGTCGGCTCGACCAATTTCGATTCGCGCTCGTTCAAGCTGAACGACGAGGCGAATCTCAACATCTACGATGCCGCGTTCGCGCAGCGTCAAACGCAGATTTTCGCCGCTGACCTGAAGCGGTCGAAACGCATCACGCTCGATGACTGGAAGAGGCGGCCCTGGACCGAGAAAGTGATCGAGCGCGTGGTCGCGCTGCTCGATTCACAACTCTGATCTCCGTCTGGCGGGACCCGTCTGTGCAAACGCGTGCATGGGCGGTGCGTGTCCAGGCGGATCGCCCGCGGGCGGTTCCTGACGCGGTGGCGCGCGGTCCGGTTCGCGGTCGGGCACGGGCGGCGAGCGCGGGTCGGTGTCGGGATCGTCGGCGGGCGGTGGAGCCGGATCGGGTTCTACTTCGGGCGGCATCGGCGTATGCAGACGCGCAGCGATAGGGAATGGCAGCGTGGCGCGTACGGGAAATGCAATCTGATTCATCGCGTGGATCTCTCGAATGCAGTTCGACACATCCAACGATTCCGCAATGCATGTGCCATCCATTGCATGTTGTGCGCACATCAGGTCCTACCACTTCATGCGCTCAGACGTACGCTACATATTCGTGTAAGAGCTGCACCAGCCGCCGCCCGCGACCTGCTTCGTGCCGAACAGTGTGCAACCACCCCATGCATCGGCAGGATTGCCCTGGAACAGCGAGCAGTTGCTGCAGGTTTGTCCTGCCTTGAAGTCCGGGAAGCGCGCCTTGTCGGCTTTCGCCGCGACGGTGACGTAGCCGACCGCCTTGGCGGCGGGATCGCTTTCGCTCAGCTTGTCGTCGGCACGCGCGGCGTGGCTTGCGGCAAGTGCCGCGCACAGGCCGACGGCCGAGCCGAGGCTCGCCACGATGAACTCACGCCGGGTTGTTGTCATGATGGGTCTCTTGTGGGCGGGCAGATGAGGCGGGCGCGACAAAGGGCACGGGCCGACGGTGATTGATGGCAGCGAATACGGCCATCAGCAGCAGGAACGCGAGCACTAGCAGGCTCGCGTTGATCAGCACGCGTTCGTAACCCAGCTCGCCGACGTCGATGAACGGATAAGGGTAGAAATCCGACAGCGCGCCGCGCACCATCGTCAGTGCGAGATAGCCGAGCGGGTAGACGAGCCACCACAGCAGATGGCGCAGCCTCAGATGAAAACGCGGCACGAACAGCAGCCAGTAGAGTGCCACGAGCAGCGGCACGACGGTGTGAAGGCTTTCGTTGAGCAGCATGCGCCAGCCCGAGGGCGTCCACAGATGCCGCAACAGCAGGTTGTACGCGAAGCCGACGAACACGATATAGCACGTGACGGCCGTCACGACCGTCGGCTGCCGGAAGAAGCGCACGAGAGGCGGGCTGTTCTGCGGGAAGCAGGCGACGCAGGTGAAGCACAGCGCGCAGGTGAAGATCGTCAGATTGGTGAGGTAGCTCGTGAGCCGCTCGACGGCGTCGAACATGCCGTAGCCGCGCGACAGCATGCGGTGGACGGTGACGTCGGCCTGCGCCGCGAAGGCGAGCCAGGCGATCAGGGCGATGGCCATCGCGAGTGCAATGGACGCCATCGTCGGGGCTGGCAGCGGCAAGTCATGCGCAAGCGTATCGCCTGCTGGCTTGATCGCTGAGCTGTCGGGTTGGTTGGCGGTGGGCGCGCGCTTCTTCATGCGTTGATTCTAATCGCGTGAAGGAACGCGTGCAGCGGTTCACGCGGATGCCCAGGCCGACAACGACCCTGGCAATCCGCGCAAACCAGCCTTCAATCCCTGCTACCAGCGACCATGATCATGATCATGGTCGTGATCGTGATCGTGATCATCATCACCGTCATCGCGACCGCACGCATCGCCGTGATCATGGCCATCCTTCACGCCCGGCAAGCGCTGCGCAACGTAGTCCGGCAAATCGGCGGCATCGATCGCAAACACGAAGAACTGGTTCGGATTCGCTATCCCCGCCGGGTGGTTCGTATCGGTGATCGTCGCGAGGAAATCATTGTCGTTAGCGACGAAGAGCGTGTGCTTCTTCACGCCATGCACCGTCACGTCCGGACCAAACGCAATGCCTTCGATCTTCGCCGGAATGTCGTTCGCGTTATACCCATACTTCGTCAGCGCAGCGACGATATCGAGGAACAGCGTCTTCTTCACGGCATACGGCGCGAGCCCGCTTTCACCGCTCGCCTGGCTCACGTCCTGCGCACCCGTCAGATCGATGCGGTTCAGCTGCTTGAACGCAGCCGTCGAATCATCGCCGAGACCCTTGCCGTCGCGCTCATCAACCAGCAACTCGTGATCGTTGATCGCGAGAATGTCGCTGACCGTCGGATACTTGGGCTTGGAAGCCGTGCCGATGTTCGTCAACGGGTACGCGTACTGCACCGTGCGGCCCGAGCGGATGTCGATCTTCACGATGCGCGTGTACTGCCCGTTCGTGCCGCCATCCTGAATCAGCGGGCTTTGCATCACGCCGAACAGCGTGTTGCCGTCCGGCGAAATCGCGAGGCCTTCCATGCCCTTGTTCGCGACGCGGCCGGACGTGTTCATGCTGATCTCGTTGTTGCCCACCGGCGAGAGCGTCGACACCGCGAACGTGTCGGGCAGCTTGTACGTCGCAATGCGGCGGCCGCTCCTGCGATCGAAGCGGTACACGTACGGGCCATATTCATCGGAGATGAACACGCTGTCGCCATCGTTGGCGACGCGCACGCTTTCGGGGTCGAAGCGCGCATCGAGCGGATACGTCGACAGATGCGTCGGATCGTAGTTGTCCGAGCGGCCCGTGAAGTAATTCGTGTGGTTGTCGCGGTTAAGCTTCGGCGCGCCGTTTGGCACGCCAAACGCAGCGCCCGTGCCATAGACGAGGCGATCGGACGTGTGCAGCAGCGTCGTGTCGAGCAGCTTCGGTGTCAGCGTGAACGGCAGCGCGGCACCCTTGGGCGCGTCTTTCAGATGCAGGCGCAGCGTCTGGAAGCGGTTGATGTACGACGCGGTATCGTCGATAGCGGCGTTGTACGAGACTGCGTTCGGACCGCGATCCGGCACGGCGACGAAGGTATGGCAGCCCGCGTAGCCAATGCCCGAGCCAAGACCGCCGAGCAGATTGCCGGGTGCACCGTTTTCGAGCTTGCCCGCGGTGTCCTTCGATTTGTCGAGCAGATTGCCGTCAAGCTTGCCGATGGCGATCAGATCGACGGAAGCGGGGGCGGCAGGCGCGGCGACGCGCGCCGCGAGCGAGGCGACGGCACCGAGCATGGTGCGGGTGAAGAGCGATAAGCGCAGCACTGGAATGTCCCTTGAAAGGAGCCATGCGATGAAAGGCGGCGCCGGGCGCGTACGGCAAAAGAAAGCGGTCGAACGCCC
Organism: Paraburkholderia sp. C35; assembly: GCF_003121405.1. Classification (GTDB taxonomy): domain Bacteria; phylum Pseudomonadota; class Gammaproteobacteria; order Burkholderiales; family Burkholderiaceae; genus Paraburkholderia. The sequence continues at coordinate 12,229 of NZ_QBUY01000096.1, forward strand.
GGACGAAAGGTTGCTTACGTTTTATTGCCGGGGACCGATGTTGCGTGACATAAATGTCGGAAGTGTGACGGCGTGCACGCGGGCGTGGCGCGCGATGTGCGCTAGCGCACATTCGGATGCACGCTTGTCATTGAAGCGCCTGTATTCAGGCGCGCGCCTCATGAAACGGCGCTGGCCGAGTGCCGTTGCGAGTCATCGCCGCTCGCCGATCTCCGGTGCAATCGCGGCATGATTGAGCAGCGCGACGAGCGACATGCCGCCCACCACGTTGCCCGCGAGCGTCGGCAGCAGAAAGCGGCCGAAGTAATCGGCAAGCGATGCGTCGCCCGCGAGCACCGCATAGGCGACCTCCGTCGATCCCGCGATGATGTGCGACAGCTTCGCCACGGCTACCACCCAGGTGATCAGCACGACGGTCAGGAGGCGTGCCGCGCGCGCGCCCGGCAGCAGCCACACCATCAACGCGATCAGCCATCCACCGAATACGGCGCGCATGAAGGTTGGGAACGTATCGGCGGGGCCGACTGCCGCGCGTGAGGTTTCGTCGAGCGCATCGACGACATCGGCTTCGAAAATGCCAGGCAGGCGCAGCATCGCCGCGAAGATCCATGAACTGATCACATTGCAGACCAGCACGACGATCCACAGGCGCAGCGCTTTGAGCAGGCAGCCGAACTCGCGCCGTGTGAGAACGGGCAGCATGACCGTCAGCGTGCTTTCGCTGAACAGTTGCTGGCGTCCCATGATGACGAGCACGAAACCCGTCGTGTAGCCAAAGCTCGACACCAGATGCCGCCACGACGTGTCGGGCAATCCCGCCTGAAGCACGGCCGTGGTGAGAAACGAGAAGCCCATCGACAGCCCCGCCGCCAGCGACGACCACATCAGCGCGACGACAGTGCGTTCGAGTGCGGCCTCGCCTTCTTCACGCACGATCTCATGCAACATCAACGCGTGAGGCGCGGTGTGTTGCGCGGCCTGATCTTTTTCATCTGCGTCGAGATGGGGCGATTCGGCACCGGCTTTTTCCGGCCGATCCACGTCGGCGTTACGAACGGTCGTTTCGCGTTGCCGCGCGTGAGGGACAGTGTCGTTCGATTCAGGTTTCATGGGCCGCTCGCTTATGCGCGATTCACATGCGCATCGCAAAGCAGGTTGCAAAATCGGTGCCTGAGAATCTGCACCTGGCGTCGCTTTCGTCGGACCACGCCGGCTCGAACGACGCGATGCGCCGTGCTACGATGAACCCGACCGTCATCTGCAAACCGAGACCCAACGCGACATGGCAACCCTTTACGCGAAGCTTGGCGTGTCTCAAGACGCCACCTGGGAAGAGATCAAACGGGCGTACCGCAAGGCCGCGATGAAGTGGCACCCGGACCGCAACGTCGGGCAGGAAGACGTCGCGCACGCGGCGTTCCAGGAGATCAAGGACGCATACGCGATTCTCTCCGACGAAAACCAGCGCAAGGTGTACGACGCCGTGTACGCGCAGGAAATGCGCCGCTGGGACGCGCTCGAAAAGCGTCAGCGAGAAGTCGAGGCGGCGCGCGCGCGCATGGCACAGGCAGCCGCCGAGGCGAAATACACAGAGATGGTGGGCGTGGCGATGCGCTATGCCGACGAAGGCCACAACCGCGACGTGCTGTTCGGCGTGCTGCTTGGCCGCGAGTGCGATGCCGGCATGGCGCAACGCATCGCCGACAGCGTATCGGCCTTGCAGGCGTCGCGACGTGCTGCGCAAGCGGCCGAATCCGCACCTGCGCCGGACGCATCGACAGCCGGACCCGAGAAGGACGACGCGGCATCACCAACCCAATCCGCGCAAACGAAACACGACAAACCTGCCGACGAGCCACGTAACGGCGGTCTTTTCGATTCGCTGTGGCAGGGATTTTTCGGCGTGCGCTCATAGCGCGCCGCCTGTTGATCCTCATTCACGCTTATTTTCACCATTACCGCTTTACGTTGCGCGCGATCCCGCGAGACGCGTGGAACCTGAGCACGGACATGCTTCGATGAAAGACGCTTTCGAACGGCGTGCGTTGCTGCTGCATCTCGGCGACGCACTACACGCCATCTCCGCGGCACTCGCCGACCACGCAAAACATCACACGCTGCATCATCTGCTGAACGCGCATCCCGAACTCGCCGCGCATGCATGGCTCGCAGCGATGCCGCCGAAGATGAAGACCGCGGACTTCGCCGCGCGCGCAAGCGCCTCGTTCGCTGCATGGCCCGCGTTGCTGCTGGAAGAGCAGGTCGACTACAGTGCGCTCGCGCTCGCCGTGCACGACAATCTGTTCGCGGAGGATCGTAGCGGCTGGCCCGCGTATATCGGTGCGATAAAGCCCGAGGTCGAATGGTTCGGCGATGCGTTGCCCTTTACGGGCGAGCCATCGCCAGTCGTTGAGCCGGTGCAGGCAAAGGACGAGATCGAGCCGCCCGCAGCGCGCGCCGATGCCCAAGGTGTCAGCGCTCAAGAAGCATCGCAGCGTGACAGCGCCGAAGACAATGCACGTCTCTATCCGTCTTGGCCGTGGAAGCCGGGCGTGTAGCACGGCAGAAATACGCGGCAGAAATAAAGTCGCCTCGTTGCGACCACTACAACCCGGCCGCAACGAGGCGATGCAAATTCACGCGCTCAACACTGCAGCGCGTGTGAGATTCGATCAATACCCCCAGCGTTGGCGTTCGCGCCATTCGTGCTCGCGCCAGGCTTCGTGACGGCGCCACTCGTGTTCACGCCATTCATGCTCGCGCCATGCGCGGCGCTCACGCCAGTCGTAGCCATAACCCACGGCAACGGGGGCGGGCGCAGCGTACACGGGTTGAGCCGGCACCACCACGCCCGGCACGCCGAGACCCACGGCGACGTCGACGTGTGCCGAAGCCGCTGCCGAAGCTGCGAGCATTGCCACACCGATAGCTGCACCAAGCATCATCTTCTTCATTATTGCTCCCTGCGCATGGTTGCGCGTCTCTGAGTACGGCCTCAGTCTAGGGGCGCGGATTCGACACAGGTGCAACAGCGTTGCGAGAAAAGTAACGCAGGGTAACAGCGCATCAGGCCACGCACAGTCTCGGCACGCGATGAAACTGGCGGTCAAAGTAGATGAGGCTGTCGCCATCGGCACACACGCGGATCTGCGTCGCTTCGACGAACATCACCGAATGCGAGCCGGCTTCCTTCAACTCGACGATATCGCCTTGCAGACTGGCGAGCGCATCGCGCAGCACGGGCACGCCGTGCAGTCCTTCATCCCAGAGCGGCAGGCTGAAGCGCGCGTCCATTTCGAGTTGCGTGAGACCCGCGAAGTGTCGCGCGAGCAGTTCATGATGGCCCGGCAACACGTTGATGCAGACCTTGCGATTGGCCTCGAACACGGCATGCATCGCGCTCGAGCGGTTCATGCAGACGACCAGTGTGGGCGGTGCATCCGTGACGGAGCAGACGGCGCTGGCAGTGATGCCGCAGCGCCCGGCAGTCCCGGCGGTCGTGATGACGTTGACGGCTGCGCCCAGATGCGCCATTGCCTGGCGGAACTGCTTGCGCGCGGCATCGGGGTCGCGCAGGGTTGGGCGTTGCGAATCGGAGAGAGCGGACATGATGTGAGGTTCCTGCGCAGTGGTTCGCTGCAAATCGATCATCCATGCACGATGGTTGCGCGCACGACGATCCCATGCATCAAGCGTACGGCACGCATCGCACGAATAAAATCCGCGCGAGTGCCACGCGTGTTGGCTAGCTTCCCGAGTCGGCTAAAGGTTTTACCAGGTTGCGCGCGTGGCGCATCTGCGCATGGCGTTCGTGCACGCGTCGTTACCGCGAAAAGCCTGCAAAGAAGGCTTTTCACGTGAATTTGCGCTGGTTATGATGGACCTTGACATCAATCAGACAGGCAGCGCGTAGAGACAGCCGGTCCCCATACGGCGCGCGTTGCACACAGGTTCAGCACATGAGTTCAGCCAGCAAGGCATCATCCATCGCGCCAGTCGCGCCCATCGTGTATATCGTCGACGACGACAACGGCATGCGTACTTCGCTCGCGTGGCTGCTGGAATCGGTGGGCGTGAAGTCGGAAGGGTTTGCGAGTGCCGCGGAGTTTCTAAAAGCCTTCGACGCGAACGTGCCCGCATGCCTCGTGCTCGACGTGCGCATGCCCGAGACGAGCGGCTTCGATGTGCAGGCGGAACTCAACGCGCGCGGCGCGACCTTGCCGATCATTTTCGTCAGCGGTCATGGCGACATTCCGATGTCGGTGCGGGCGCTGCAAAACGGCGCAATCGATTTCGTCGAGAAGCCCTACAACTCGCAGCAAATGCTGGAACGCGTGCAGCGCGCAATGAAGCTCGCGACGCAGCGTCATGCAGCGGATCAGAAGCATCGCGAACTGCGTCAGCGGATTGAATCGCTGACGGCGCGAGAAAAGGAAGTGTTGCGCGGCGTGCTGGACGGCAAGGGCAGCAAGCGCATCGCGTCGGACCTGTCGATCAGTGTGAAGACGGTCGACGTGCACCGCGCGAGCATCAAGGACAAGCTTGGCGCGTCGTCGATTGCGACGCTGGTGCGCGATGTGATGGCCGTATGGAGTCCGGGCGAGGGCCGCGACTAGTATCGAACGGCATGGAAGGGCACGCGGCCCTGACATGGCAAGGCCGCGCCGATCCTTCCCCACACTAGCGCATGTAAAGCCCGCCGTTCACATCCCAGCAGGCGCCGTTGGCGAAGTACGCATCACCCGATGCGAGCAGCACGGCGACCTGCGCGACATAGTCCGCTGATCCAAGACGCCCGACGGGAATGCTGGAAATGACCTTGTCGAGCTTGTCGGCGGGCACGCTTTCGTGAACGATGGGTAAATCCAGCGGTCCCGGCGAGATCGCATTGACGGTCACGCCGCGCGCGGCCAGATCGCGCGCGAACACCTTGGTCAACGTAATCGCACCGCCTTTCGCCGCTGCATAGTGCGCGCCCGTCGCCGAGCCGCCATTCTGTCCCGCCAGCGAAGCAATATTGACGATGCGTCCCACGCCGCGATCGGCGAAATACTGGCCGAACACCTGGCCGCCGAACAGCACGCTGCGCAGATTGATGTCGATCACCTGATCGAACTGTTCGGCGGTGATCTCCATCACGGGCAGGACCTTCGATGCTCCCGCGTTGTTCACGAGCGCATCGACATGACCCCAGCGGCTGATCAACGCATCGCGTGCGGCTTCGAAGTCCTGCTTGCGCGTGACATCGAGCGGGATCGCGCAGGCGGTGTCATGGTCTGCGCTCAATTCCGTGGCCAGCGCCTGGGCGGCATCGATTGCGATGTCGGCCAGCGCGACCTTGTAACCCGCACGATGAAACTGCTTCGCGACGACGGCACCCAGACCGCGCGCCGCGCCCGTCACGATAACGACTCTGTTCGACATAAATGAAGATTCCTTCAGTGCGTGCGCCTGCACGCACGCTATGGATGTCAGGAAGCGGCCAACGCGGCTTCGAAGTGCGCGGCGACGGCACAGACCTGCTCGTCCGCGCCTTTGCGTCCCACGATCTGCAAGCCCGCTTTCAAAGGCGAGCCTTCGATCGGGACCGGCAGGCTCAACGCGGGATGACCGCTCAGATTGAACGGCCGTATCAATGAGGACATCGTGAGCACAGGCGTGCCGTTGCGAGCGGCTTCGATTGTGATCGGCAAGGTGGGCAAGGTCGGCAGCACCAGCACGTCGGCGTGATCGAGTGCACGATCGACGGCAGCCGTGAACGAGCGCCGTACGCGCTCGGCGGTGTCGAGTTGCGTCTGGGTCGTTTGCGCCGCGGCGCGCAGGCGTGCGTCGATGTCAGCACCGAGCTTGCCTGATTCGACGAGATGCGCGAACTCGCGCGCGGTCTCGACGTTGATGACAGCAAGGCCTGCTTCGAAGGCTTCTTTCAGACCATCCAGTTCGATCACGCGCGATGCAAAACCTGCGAGTTGGACCGCACGCTCCACGCCCTGGCGAATGGCCGCATCGGCATCGACCGACACGATCGCGATGTTCGCGCCTGCATTGGCGCGTTTCGCGAGGTTCGCATCGAACGCGGGCGCGATGGCCGCCATCACAGCGGCGAGCGTCGCGATGTCACGCGTAAAAGGACCCACGCAATCGAGCGTGGATTCACGCGGCACGGCGCCTTTGCGCGACACGCGACCGAAGGTCGGCTTGAGTCCCATCACGCCGCAGCATGCGGCCGGTCCGCGAATCGATCCGCCCGTATCGGTGCCGAGCGCGGCATCGACGAGCTTCAGCCCGACTGCCGACGCCGAGCCGCTCGACGAGCCACCGGGAATACGGGCCGCGTCCTGCGGATTGACGGGCGTGCCCGTGTAATCGTTGATACCCGTCATGCCGAACGCGAGTTCGTGCATGTTGGTCTTGCCCGTGATGCGCCAACCCGCATCGAGCAAACGCTGAACGACTTCGGCGTGAGCGGCGGCAGGTGGTGCGTCCGCGAGTGAACGGCTCGCACCTGTGGTCGGATAGCCGGCCACGTCGATCGAGTCTTTGATCGCGATGGTCGGGCCTTGCGCGGCAGCGTCCGCGCCCAGCGTGAATTCGCTGATGAATGCAGTCATGTCGTCGTGTCCTTGCGGGCGTTCACTTGCCACGGTGCATCGAAAAGACGTTCGGTGCGAAAGTGCTGGATCAGCCAGTCGCGGCCATTCGGCGCCGGCACGAAGTCGATGTCGAGCCGCGCGGCGATCAGCTCGGCGCGTGCATCGACGTAACCCGACGCCTGCAGCATGATCCAGCGGCCGGGCGCGCGCGTGCCGTCGACTTCGATCGTCTCGGAAGTCAGGAAGTGCACATTGGTGGCGAAGTGCGGCGCGGGAGGCAAATAGCGCTGCAGCATCGCAAGAATGGCATCGTGTCCTTGCAGCTTGCCGAATTTCTCAGTGTACTGCGGGCCGATGCCTTGCCAGATTGCGTCTTCGGTGAAGAGTGCAGCGAGCGTTTCGCCGTCGAGCGCGCCCGACGGCACGTCGCACAGCGCCATGTAGCGCGCGATGGTCTTGCGCACCGCGTTCTCTGCTTCGAGCGCGGCGACGCGCGCCAGCAAGGCGTCGAGGGCGGCCGGTGACAGCGTCATATCGCTCATGGCTCAGGACGCGTTCTGCGCGGCTTGTGCGGCTGCGGGCGGCACCGTCAATGCACGGCCAACGCGTGCCTCGATCTTGCCGTAGCGCCACAGGTTGTATTCGCCCACCGGCGTCGTGCGGTACAGGTTGCACACGGCCACGGCCGTGTCGAAATCGGCGACGTCGGCCATGATGTAGAACGTCCACGGCGCGCCATCCGACTGGCCGACCACCAGCCGGTCGTCATCCATCACGCCGAGCACACGCACGTTTTCCATCGCTTCGACGGCGGCGAGCATCTTGCCGTACGCCTGCCATACCTCGCCGATCTGCTCGCGCGGCAAGTCGAAGAAATTCTGCGTGACGCCGCAGCAGAACAGAACGCGCAACGGCAACGAACGATTGTCAGTCATGAAACGAAACTCCCTTGAAAACAGGTATCAAATGATCAGTAGCTGGAACGGTTACAGATAACCGGGAATCGGGGGCACGCCGACGAACACGGCGCCCGCGCCGTCGTAATTGCCTTCACCGAGAAACGCGTGCTGGGTGACGACCATCGCGTCTCGCAGCAGGCGCTGCAACGGATGTGAGCGATAGATCGCCATCGTGCCGCCCAGCCGGTAGGCACGGTTCACGACGTCCGCGCCTTCACGCGCGATCTGCGTGGCAGCGAGGCGCAGCAGGCTCACCTGATCCGGCGTGACGTCGTTGCCGGCGAGGATCGATTGCCACACGCTATCCGTCGATTCGTAGAAGAACGCGCGTGCCGAGCGCAACTGCGCTTCCGCCTTCGCAAGCTCGATCCGGTAGTACGCGCGGTCGGCGAGTTGCGGCGCACCCGTGGTGGTCTTGCGGCCGCCTGCCATCTGGTTGGCGACATCGAGCGCCGCGCGCGCGAGGCCGAGGTTCACCACGGCCAGCACTTGTGCCGCATACGCAATGGTCGGATAGCGGTACAGCGGCTCGTCGCCGGTCGGCGTGCCGCCGCGCACGAAGGTCCAGTCTTCGGCGACGAACTGGTCGGTGACGCGCAGATCATGGCGACCCGTGCCCTGCATGCCGACCACATCCCAGTTCTCGACGATCTCGACCTGAGCCGCTGGAAACACGGCCGTACGCGGCTTGCCAGGTGCGCCGCCATCCTTGCCGCCCACGCCGATGCCCACGCCGAGCCAGTCGGCGCCCTTGCAGCCGCTAGCGAATTTCCATGTGCCGTTCACGCGCCATCCACCTGGCGCGGGCTGTGCCGGCTGCACGGGAAAGAGACCGCCCGCGAAGACCTGATCGGGGCCGTTCGCATAGATGGCCTGCTGCGTCGCGAGCGGCAGCGCGGCCAGGTAGACCTTCGCAGAGCCGAAGCTCGCGACCCATGCCGCCGAGCCGGCGGCGACCGCGATGCGCTCGATCATCGCGAGAAACTCGGCGGGCGCGCGTGCATCGCCGCCAAAGCAGCGCGGCGTGCCCGCGCGATAGATGCCCGCGCGCTTGAGCTTCGCGATCACATCGCGCGGCACATGCGACAGCCGGTCGAATTCGTCGCGGCGTGCAGCGATCTCGGCGATCACCTCGTCGAGGGGCAGTGCAGCGGTGGCATCCTGTTGCAGCGAAGGCTCGCTGAGGTCGTTGCGCGAGGCGAGGGCAATGGCGGCTGACATGTCGTTTCTCCTGAAGGCATTCGATGTTGTTGACGTTCAGGCCAGTCTAGAAATGCAAAAAGACATCATCAATTGGGGCGCCGCTGCGTGTCTCCTGGTATGGATGCCCGCGCGTCTAAAGAAATCTTTAGAACCGTTGTAGTAAGGCCGGGTGTTATGGTTACGGCTGCACTCAAGGTCCGTCGCACGCGCATCATGAACTTTCCCGCCGAAGAAGATTTCCACCGTCTGCTCGATGCGTTGACGCTGTGCGTATTGCTGCACGACGCGCAGACCAAGGCGATCGTGTGGGCCAACCAGGCCGCCTGCGTCGCGCTCGGTTTCTCGCTCGAAGAACTGCTGCCGCTCAAGGCGCGCGACATGACGCGGCCCGAGCCGAAGTACCGGCGCGAGCTCGGCGTGGCCGCGATGGATCGCGCGATCACGCAAGGGCCACAGGTGTACGAATGGTGTTATCGGTCGCGCGCGGGTATCGACATGTTGTCGGAAGCGATTGCGACCTATGTACCGTTGCGCGAGCGCGCCGTCGTGATGGTGCAGTTCCGCGACATCAGCGCGGAAGAGGCGGTGCGTCAGAAGTTGCGGCGGTACGAAACACGTCTGCGCGAGTTCATGCAGGATCTCGGCGAAGGCGTGGCCGTGCTGACACCGCGCGGCAAGCTCGAATTCATCAGCGAATCGGGGCGGCGCGTATTGGGCGTGGCACCCGGCGAGCCGCTCGGCGCGGTGACCGATTACTGCACACCCGCGGATCGCAACCGGCTGGTCACACAACTGCGCCATGCCACGGGTGAACAGCTCACGCACGCACAGCGCTATCGCATCACACGGCGCGATGGCGCGACGCGCTGGCTGCGCATCACATGCCGGCGGGTAGCGATCGAAAACGACCTGAACGGCCTGCTGGTTCACTTCCGCGACATCAGCGACGAAGTGTCGACGGAGGAAGCACGCCGCATGGAAGCACGCATGCTCGAATATGCGGGCCGCTATAACGCCATGGGTGAAATGGCCACGGCAATTGCGCACGAGTTGAGTCAGCCGCTGGCCGCTGTGCGCAATTTCATCGAAGGCGCGATCCAGCGGCTTGGCCAGGGCAGCATCGATTCGGCGATCTGGGGATTGCGCAGCGCGGACCGTCAGGCCGAGCATGCGGCGCTGATCATCAAGAGCGTGCGTGAGTACATCGTCAAGCGCGAGCCGACGGAGACGCACGTCGATTTGCGCGACATTCTCAACGACGTCGCGTACTTCATCGAGTTGCGCGCAAAGGAGGCGGGCGTGCGCGTCAACATCGAGCAGTCGCCACAAGCGTTGCCCGTGTTGTGCGAGCGCGTGCTGATCGGACAGGTCATCCTGAATCTTGCGTTCAATGCCGTCGAGGCGCTGACGGAAACGAAGTCGTCGACACGTGTCGTCACACTCGCGACTGCACTTGCCGGAGAACGCGCCGAATTGCGTGTGATCGACAACGGTCCGGGCGTGCCCGCCGATGCACACGAGCGTCTGTTCGACGGCTTTTCTTCGTCGAAAGCGGGCGGTAACGGCATCGGCCTTTCGCTGTGCAAGAACATCGTCACGCGGCATGGCGGACGCATCTGGGCGCAGGCTGCACAAACGGAACGAGCGGCAGAAGGCGGCGGACTCGAATGCCGTTTCGCGTTGCCGCTTGCGCCTTCGGCTGAAGCGGGCGGGTAGATTCGATCTAGCGTCCAAGCGAGCGGGCCGTCTGACCGCCAATGCCGAAATCGGTGTTGGGAATATCCTTGATCATCACGCGCGTGGCCTGAAGCGGGGCATCGAGCACGGCAGCCGCCGTTTCCGATAGTGCCGCGATCAGCGCCTCTTTTTGCATATCGGTGCGGCCTGCAATCAGGATTGCGACGATCACCGGCAGCGAAGGCGGTGCGCCATGTGCCGCCGTCTTGCCACCGATGCCGAAGTGCACGGCAGGCATTTCGCTTAGCAGGATGCGCACAGACTCCGCGGGCGCGCCGATCGCGCTGACCGTTGCGTGCGTAAGACCTTGAATCAGCGACGCCTTGCGCGCTTCGTCGTGTCCGTGCGGTAGATAGACTTCGAGTGTTGGCATCTTGGGATTTGCTCCTTGCGCGCGGCGGCCGTGTTACGGCCTTGCAATGGCTATTCACCGCACCGCTGCGCGCATCAAAGACTCACAGCAGGAAACCAATTGCGCTCAGCGCTTCTGTCGAATCGATCAGTCGGATCACTTTTTCGACGAGGCGCGGTTCGCCTGTTTCAAAGCTGATCTTGTGCGTGAGATCGGCGGCGAAGATCGTCGATGCGCCGCGCTTGTACGCGACGATCACCTGTGCCGATTTCACTTCGACCACGTCGGCGGCATCGCTCGTCAGCGTGAAGCGCGACACGGTGCGCACGGTGCGAGCGGCATCCGACGCCGACGCCGAATAGCCCGACGTCATGCGCTGCACGCGCAGTTCGCGCATGTGCTGGTCGTCGTACGCATAGTTCAGCGTGGCGGCGAAGTCGGTGGCCTGCGGATCGATGGGCACCACATAGAAGCCTTTTGCGTCCCACAGATCGAGCCACGCGCGATAGTCGCGGCGATCCAGCATCTCGGCTTCGCGCCAGATGAATTCGATGGCGCGGGCAAAGGTCTGTTGCGAGAAGAGTGCGTTGCGATCGTCCATCATGCCTGCTCCATCATTGCGCGCCATTGGCGATACGCTTCGCGCATGCCCGTTTCGTCGGTTGCGTGTGCTGTCTTTTCGCCGTTTTCAGCCGTAGTTTCGCGGTTCAAGCCGCGATTCACGAGGATGGGCAGTTCCGGGCCGGCATACGAGCCGCGCTGCACGCGCTCCCATGCTTCTGCATCGTCGGGACTGCCGAAACCGAACGGACCCTGGAAGTGTTCGTGAATGCGCAGACGCACGCGGTTCGCTTCGTCGGGACCGCCGTCCATGGCGCGCGCAACGTGACGGATCTCCGTTTCCTCCGCTGAAATAGGGCGCAACACGCGGAAGAACGCCATCGACCGCGCGAGGTTCGGGAACAGGTTCAGGTTGAAGCCCACGCCCATCAGCGCGCGCACGATGCGCCGCACTTCTTCCGGCGTGTGACGTTCGGCGAGTTGCGCGGCGAGGTCGTTGAAGCGCTCGGGCAGCGGCGCACCGTCGTCCTTGTCCAGATCGACGAGTTCCGGCACCAGCACGGCGAGGCTGTGACCGTTGCCCAGCGAGCGGCAGAACGCGTCTTCGCTCGTCATGAAGCTGGTGATGGCCGCTGCCGTTTCGTCGTCGATCGATTTCATCCACGACTTGTGCACGACCGGGAAGTGATACAGGTCCGTGGTGTTCTCGAGCTGGATCTTCCAGTTGCCCTTGAACTTGAACTTGTGTTCGCCGTTTGCCTTGATCGGAAAGCCCGCACCCTGTTTCATGAACAGGTCGATCCACGGCTTCGCACCGCCGAGAAAATCTTCGAGCGGTTCGATCTCGTCGTTGAAGCTCGCGAAGATCAGACCTTGATAGATGCCGACACGCAGCTTCGCGAGCGGCAGGTCGCCTTTCTCGCACACGCCTTCGTAACCGTCGCCATAGGGCAACGCGCGCAGCGTGCCGTCGAGCGCATACGACCAGCTGTGATACGGGCAGGTAAAGCCTTTGGCGTTGCCCTTGTGTTCTTCGCACACAGTCGCGCCGCGATGGCGGCAGCGGTTTTGCAGCACGTTCACGGCGCCCGTCTTGTCGCGAACGACGATCACCGGCTGCCGGCCGATCGTGGTGGTGCGGAAGTCGCCAGGGTTCGGCAGTTCGCTTTCATGCGCGACCCAGACCCACGTCTTATAGAAAATGCGTTCGAGTTCGGCTTCGAACAGATTCGGATCGTAGTACAGCGAGGGCGCAATGCGATCTGCGTGAACGCGCTCGCGCAGCGTACTCGTGTCGATGGTTTGCCAGGTAGTGTCGCTCATCGGTGTGATGTGTCGGGACGTGATTATCGGAAGTGGAAACGGTGGAAAGCACCCGCATGTCGGGTTTCTTTCGCGTTGACATCAGTCTCGCTTTGCACCGATCATGCGTCAAATCGATTAAAAATTAGCCGGTCGATAAGTCCGGCAAATAATGCAAGCTCAGTCGGAAGCCCACCATGACCTCACTCGATCACGTCGATCTCAATCTGCTGCGCGTGTTTCAGGCGATCGTCGAAGAACGCAGCCTCACGAAAGCCGGCGAGCGTCTCGCGCTGTCGCAGCCTGCCATCAGCTATTCGCTCGCGCGTCTGCGCACGCTGTTCGACGATCCGCTCTTTATCCGCACGCGTTCGGGCATGCAGCCCACGCCGATTGCGCTCGAACTCGCCAGCATCGTGGGGCGCGCACTCGATACCGTGCGCGAGGCGCTGCGTTATGCAGAGAGCTTCGATCCTGCGACGAGCACGCGCACGTTCCGGCTGTCGCTGTCCGATGCAGGAGAGATGGCCTATTTACCCGCAATCTGCGAGGCGTTGCACGAGCGCGCGCCGCGCGTGAAGCTGTCGATCGAGCCACTGCCCGTTGAAGAAATGGAAGATGCGTTGCGTTCGAGCAAGCTCGATTTCGCAATCGGCAACCTGCCGATGCTGATGGCGCGCACGCGTCATCAACTGCTATTCGAAGAAACGTATGTGTGCATGACGCGCAAGCGTCGAGGGCTGCCGGCAGGCGCGGCACTGAGTCACGAACATTTTCTGCAGGCGTCGCATGTACAGGTGCGCTCGGTCGAGCACAGTCACCATGCACTCGACGATGCATTGCGTGCGCAAGGGGTCGGCCGCAACATCGCGCTGCAATTGCCGCACTTCGTCGCGCTGCCGGGCGTGCTGGCCGTCACTGATCTGTTCGCGACGCTGCCGCAGAGGCTGGCAGGCATCCTCAATCGCAGCGACGCGTTTCGCATCTACACGTTGCCCGTGCCGATTCCGCAGGCCACGGTGACGATGCATTGGCACGAGCACTTCGACGAGGACGACGGCATTGCGTGGATGCGCGATCTGATGGCCGAGATGGTGCAGCGCTTCGACAAGAAGTAAGTTCAGAGATCGAGTACCAGCACGGGCGAGCGCGAGCGCGACACGCAGCAGCAGATCACGCTGTTGCTCGCGCGTTCGGCCTTGCTCAGACAATGGTCGCGATGTTCAGGCTCGCCGCTCACCACGTCGACCATGCAGGTGCCGCATACGCCTTCGCCGCATGAGGTATCGACTTCGATGCCGAGCGCAGCCAGCGCCTCGACGATCGAGATCTTGCTGTTCACGTGTACTGTCTGGCCCGTGCTCGCCAGTTGCACGTCGAAGCTGTCGAGCGCTGCTTCGCTGGCAGGCGCGAGAGGTTCGGCGGTGAAGCGTTCGAGATGGATTGCGTCGGCGGGCAGGCGCGCTTCGCCCGCTGCGACCACGCGATCCATGAAAGGCACGGGGCCGCACGTGTAGACGTGCGTGCCTTGCGATGCATCGGCGAGACATGCGGCGAGTTCAGCGTCGAGCGCTTCCGGCTCGATACCGTAATGCAGCTTCACGTACTGATCGAAAGGTGCGCGAGAAAGCAGCGGCAGAAACGCGGCATGTTCGGCACTGCGCGCGAAGTAATGCAATTCGAACGGCACGCCGAGTTTGACGAGCCGATACGCCATCGACAGCAGCGGCGTGATGCCGATCCCTGCACCGATCAGCACATGCCGGGTGGCCTGTTCGGCAAGACGGAACAGATTGCGCGGCGCGCCGACGGACAACTCGGTGCCGATCTGCACGTCGTCGTGCAGCGAACGCGAGCCGCCGCGCGATTGCACTTCTTTCTTGACGGCGAACAGTTGCGAGTCGCGGCACTCGGGGTCGCCGCACAGCGAGTACTGACGCGTGACGCCTGAAGGACTTGTCACGTCGATGTGCGCGCCGGGTTCGTACCTGTCGAACGGCGCGCCGTCGAGGCGCGAAATCACGAATGAGCGAACGCCGTGTGCTTCATCGCGCACGGCGTCGACGCGAACCTTGAACGATTGGGCTTGCATGGTGCGATCCAGTCAAAATCGGATGGGGCGGAGTCGCATTCAGCTTAAGGTTCGCGTCTGGATCAGGCAAATCGATTAAAAATGGTTGGCTTCATAAGCATCGTGAATATCTTGTGCGCGGTCTATCGGTTGACGTCGACCACCAGGCGCCCGCGAATCTTGCCGTCGAGCACATCAGGCGCCGTCGCGAGCGCTTCGGCAAGGCTGATTTCCCTGACCATCGATTCGAGTTGCGCCGTGCCGAGATCCTGCGCAACGCGCTGCCATGCCTCGACGCGGCGCGCATGCGGCGCCATCACGCTGTCGATGCCCGCGAGCGTCACGCCGCGCAAAATGAATGGCGCGACCGTGGCGGGGAAGTCCATGCCTTGCGCGAGTCCGCATGCGGCGACGATTCCGCCGTACGCAGTGCCTGCACACGCATTGGCGAGCGTGTGGCTGCCGACGGCATCGACGGCGGCGACCCAGCGCTCCTTCGCGAGCGGCTTGCCCGGCCCGGACAGTTCCGCACGAGCGATGATCTCCGTTGCGCCGAGTTCGTGCAGATAGTCCGCTTCGGCAGGGCGGCCCGTCGACGCGATCACCTGATACCCGCGTTTCGCGAGCAACATGATCGCGACGCTGCCCCCGCCGCCCGCCGCGCCCGTGACGAGCACCTTGCCCTGCGATGGCGTGACGCCATGACGTTCGAGCGCGAGCACGCATAGCATCGCGGTGTACCCGGCCGTGCCGACGGCCATCGCGTCGCGTGACGTGAGCGGGGCGGGCGGGCGCACGAGCCAGTCGCCGCTCACGCGCGCGCGTTGCGCGAGTCCGCCCCAATGCTTTTCGCCGACGCCGTAGCCGTTGAGGATCACCTGGTCGCCGGGCTTCCACTGCGCATGCTCGCTGCTTTCGATCACGCCCGCGAAGTCGATGCCCGGCACCATCGGAAAGCTGCGCACGACGGGCGAGCGGCCCGTGATCGCGAGTGCGTCCTTGTAGTTGAGCGTCGACCATTCGACACGTACGGTGACGTCGCCCGCAGGAAGACCCGTTTCGTCGATGTCGGTGATGGCGGCGCGGCTGCCGTTGTCCTGCTTCTCGATCAAGATCCCTTTCATGGTCCCGTCCGTTGAGTTCGACTGCTTCAGTCCATTATGGTGTGCGGCTAGCGGCCGGTAATAGTCTAGGCGAATGCGGGCCGCGTGGCCCGGATCGCCGCGCTCAACAATCAGACGGTTTTTTGCTTTCGATGCGCGAACGGCAACGGTGTCGATCGAGCGACACGTGCGATGCGTCTTTCGTCGAATGAATGATGCGCGCTAGCGCGTGTAGTAACCACGCTGCTGCATGCACTTCGAGTAGGCGGCCCAGTAGCGGACCATTGGGGGTTCGGGCGGCGGTGGCGGTGGCATGGCGGCCAGCGATGCTTCTGCCGGCATGCTCGCACCCGACGCTGCCTCTGCGCCCGATGCCGCGAATGCGCCTGACGCGCCCGATGCGGCGGCGAGCGTCGATGGCGCGGCTGCTCCGCTTGCGCCGCTCGCCGCGGCGGCCGTCGCCGCGCTCGCGCCGGCGGGTGCGGATGCCGCCATCGTTGCCGATGCGCCGGAGGCACCCATTGCAGCGGGCAAGGGCGGATTGAGCGGTGCGGGCGCCACGATAGGCCGCGGTGCGGCGGCGGTCTTGCTGGGCGGCTGCGGACGTTGTGATTCGTGCACGATGTTCACGTGCGTCGTCTTGTTGGCATCGGCATAGCATGCGGCCGTATCGATAGCCTGTTGTCCCGCGCCCTGGCTGCGGCCAGGGTAGGTCATCGGTTGCTGTGCAACGGACGCGCCGCTGACGACGAGAAGCGCGATTGCAGCATGGGCGAAGCGTGTCATAAGCGGGCGGACTCCCTGGCGAAGTCTTGGTCTTGTCGGCGCATAGGCGCGTCGCGAGGTCAGCGTGAAGCCATGACGTGCAGATGGCCGATACGGACCATGGCAGTGAGGCCCGTCAGGCCATCGCAGCCCGAAGGCATGCTATCCCAGCATATCGTGTCGCAGCGGCGCAGCACGCCAGAAGCACGCCATTCGTCGCCAATTTCCGTGCTGCAACGCGATATGGGTCACAACGTGATCAAACCGTGTGATCAGGTGTGATCAATGCAGCAGGCCGAACACGGCCACACCGTTGGTCGCGCCCACATACACCTTGCCACGCGAGATCATCGGCGTGATGAACTTGTTGCCCGCGCCCCACTGGTCGCGGGTGCCCGCCTGATTGCTGTTGTAGAGCTCGGTGGCGAGATTGGTCGCGTCATACGCATGCAATGCTCCCGTCGTGCCGTTCTCGGCGGCCCAGAGAATCGCGTTCGACGTGCCGTTTGCCGAGATCGCAGGCACGGCGCCGGGATAGGCAAAGGTCGTCGGACTCTTCGAGGCTGCTGTGGTAGCAAGCAGCGCATTCGTCACGGGCAGCGCCTTGATGTTGTCGTTCAGCGCGCCGTAGTAGACGGTGCCATTGAAGTAAGCGGGTGAGCCCCAGATGCCGCCAGCCAGCGTACCCGTCAGCACTTGCCAGTTGTTATTGGCCGTCGGGCTGAATTTGCCCATCGAATCGCGATCGACGACGTAGATCTTGTTGTCCTTGCCGGCCGCCACGGCGAGATGCTTGACGGTGCCGTCCGCGGTTTTCTGATCGGGCAGCAGCATCGCGCCGCCCGAGCCGAAGTCGCCGTCTTCGTTCGCGAGCGTCACGACATCGAGCGAGGCGAAATAATCGGTCACCTTGAGCGGACTCGCCGAGAGCTTCATGAACGAGTTGCCGAAATCGTTATCGACGGGAAAGCCATTGGCGTCGAGCGTAGTGCCGAAGGTGCCGTTGCCGTCCACCACGTAGATCGACGTACCATCCGATGCCATGCCCGAGCCGGCCATCCAGACGGAACCCTTCTGGCCGTTCGGCACGACATCCATCGCGCCCGTCTGCTTCAGCGTGTCGGCGCTATAGCTCATGATCCAGCCGGTGTAGTTGCCGCCCATGCAATGTGCCGTCCAGCCCATGAAGATGTTGCCGTTCACGAGCGTCAACGCGACGCGTTCCGAGTGCAGCGACGGGTCGAAAGTGAGCACGCCGTTGGCGCTCTCGCCACCCGTGCCTGAGGCCGTCGCGGCGATTTCGGTCGGGCCGCCGAACAGTTCCGCGCCGCTCGCGAGATCGAGTGCATGCAGGCGATGATGATAGTTGCCGCCGGCATCCTTCGTCATCGCCACTGCGTACAGCACGCCGTTCGCACCGCGGCTGCGGTCGATCACGGGCGTGGCCGTAATGCCGATTTCAGGCGTGATGTCAGTGCAGCCGCGATTGTCGCTGGACGTTTCGTTGGTGCCGTTCAGCGAGACTTTCCACAATTGCGCGTAGTTGTCGGCGTCGTAGGCGTAGACGCTGTTGTGCTCCGTCACGACGTAGATCACGTTGTGTGTCGCGCCGTTGATAGCAAGACTCGTGACCGATAGGGGCTGGCCATCCACCTTGCCGTCAGCGGCAAGAAACGCGACTTTGCCGAACGTGGCCGAATTCACGTTGGCAGGCGTGAGTGTCGTTTCCGCGAGCATTTGCCCTGTGCGGGCGAGATCGTTGTGATGCGTCAATACATCGGTGGGTAAGGCCGCTGACGAAGACGGCGCGGCGCTGCCACCCGAGCCGGACGTGCCGCTGCCCGTGCCTGATCCCGATCCCGAACTGCCGTTCGATCCGGAACTGCTTGCACTGCCACTATCGGACGAGCCGTTTCCGCATGCCGTGCAAAAGAGCGCGAGGCTGAATGCGACGGTGAAGCGGCTGATGCCCGCGAGCACGTGCGAAGTGCGGCCCGTCGAAGCGGTCCGGGAAGCTGGCGGCTGTGGTTGCATGCGTGTGTCTCCCCCACGCCCGAATGAGGCGTCCTCGTAAGACGGCACGGCGCGTATTCACTGTTCTATGCTGCGCTTGCCAATCTCATCATGGTAAGAACGCCTGCGCCGGTGCACGCGACATCGCTTCGCCTCTATCCGCCAGATAGGGCTTTTTTAAGGCCTTTTCTTGAGGCCCTTTCTTGCGGTCGCTTCTTACGTCCGCTCGCTGTCCGCTTTCGGAATAGCTAGTGCTGCCGATAAACCTGCGAGTCGTCACTCGCAGGCAGCACTGCGGCACTATCGGGTGGGGCATACGCCTGCACGGTGGGAGCCATCGTGTGCGGTGCGGGCTTTAAGGCCACCTTGACAGGTGCCCGGCGCGCGGCGACGGTGGTCGGCCTGGTCTTCACGGGTGCGGGCCTCGCCGCGACCTTCACTTCTTTGCGGGGAACGTGCGCGCTGACTTGCTGCACGCACGGCGAGCGCGGTCCACAAGCTGTGCCTGCCTGTTTTACGACTGTCTTGCGCTCTGGTTGAACAGGTGCAGGCGTGTGAGCACGCGCGGGCGTCGGCGTGACGCTGGCAAGCTGACGCGGACGTGGCGCGGGCTGAGGCAGAGGCGGTTTCGCGGCAACCTGCCTGGCCGGCGTCTTTGCCGGCGACGCGCGAGCGGGTACGGGTAGCGTCGTTACAGGCGGCAAGCTGGGCGTGCTGCTCGCGACCGTGCTGCTGTGTGCGTTGGCATTGTGATGCGCGGCGGCGCCTGCCACGATGGCAGCATCGGTTGCATCGCGGCTGCGTAGCGTTTCGATCTGTTCGCGCAGCGTCCGCGCCAGTTCCTGGGTGCGTTCGGCAATCGTTGGCCGGTCGTTATGCGGCGTCGCGCGCAATTCGTTCTGACTGACAATGCGGCGTAAGCGGCTTTGCATCGCATCGCGTTGGGTCAGCGTGATATAGGTGCCGAATGCAATCGCAAAGCCGATCAGCACGACGGCAGCGCCTGTGCTCAGCCTCCAGTCGGGCGCACCGACGGTCGGGGGCGCAGCGAGGCGTTGATGTCTTGGCCTGATACGCCTGAAAAGTGGCGGATAGGTCGGCAACGGGTCGGATGCCGGATCGGAAACCGGCGCAGTATCCGGGCTCGCATCCGTTCGACCTGTCGAAGCGTCGAGAGGAAACAGCAGATCGAGTGGCTTGGCAGGCATATCCTGCTGCACCACAGGCTTCGTCTCCGGCGTCGTATCGCATCGCTCGTGTGGCGGTGCTGGACGCTTGCGAATCATGTCCATGGACAGACTCCCATGCCGCACGCGTGACGGCATCGCACATTCTTCTCGTTGACAACCATCGTGCGAAGGACGGGGCCTCGTCACGACGCAAAGCGTCGCGCCTGATCGCAATGGTCTTTATGCAATATGAGTCAGGGAATGCCGGAGGTCAATAAAACTCGGCTATTCACTTCAAAAAAGCCTGTGCGTGTGTATTGCAAGCGCGACAAATGAATCGCAATTGATGAAATCAGGCATCCGAAACGCCATTCCCTATCGATTCATCATATTCAGAAATTCGCCCATAAATGATTGAGTGATGGTGATCATGGCTTTTAAAAAAGCAAAATAAATGACATCAAAATGCGCTAGCTATCTTTCGCCATTCATGGTTCCCCATTTATAGCCATATGAAAGATTGGGCATTTTTGACCGGCTTAAAAGGTGTTTCAGGTAATACAAATACGGCCCTTATCACCGTACTGGTGCAGACGCATAAGGTGAACCTGATTAATCCTCAGACGTTACAAAGTGTTACGCCGTTTCAGCAGACTTTAGCATTGTCGTTCGGAACGATTCGCCTCTGCAAAAACATTCCGGGCGCGTCCCATATTTCGCGCAATGGCGGAGAAGACCGCTGTGTCGGCCTTTCAGTCAGATGTCGATTAATAATCAGATTTATCGATTAATTAATCTGACATTACCGGATATTGATTTGCAGTTACATCTGGTTGCAATCGGTTGAGCACGGCCTCGCTCGCGCAGAAACATGCTGCGGGTTTGCAGGAAATGCGCTGCTCCAAATTACCGGCACCGCCGCCGCACCGGCAGTCGACGCAGTAAGAACGACTCCGCGTGCAAGACAGCCACCCCTGAAATCCACGCGTCGCCCTCGGGCATTTTTCCCAGGCGTTTTCGGACGGATTTCGATTGCCCATTCGTATTCCCATGAAAGTCAATTCACTACTCGTTTCGTCATCGATCGCGGTCCTGCTTGCGGGCTGTGGTGGTGGCGGAGGCAGCGACGCGGCCAGCACTGGTGCAGCGTCGGCGTCGTCCAATAGCCCTTCGCAGACTTCCGCAATGTCCGCCGCGAATGCGACGGCGAACGGCAACACCACAGGCAGTCTCAGTTGCGTGTCGCCGACGACGGCCGGCGCGTCGGCCGGCGGTCCGCTGATTGCCGCGGACACGACCAGCGGCGACAGCACACGCCTGTTCGCGTCGGGCGCGAGCTTCCCGCTGGTCTTCACAACGAACACGAGCAACGCGGATACGCTGAGCTGGTCGATCGACGACACGACCGGCCGCGTCGCGGCAAGCGGCAGCTTCGCCGTGCCGCGCGGCGGCGCCACGACGACTCTGCCGTGTACCTCGACACTCGCGGGCTACTTCGCGGTGTCGGGCAACCTGAAGGCGGGCGGTGGCGCACTGCCTCAGGCAGGTACGCGCCCCACGGGCATCGCGACCTTCGGCGTGATTCCGAATCTGAACGGCATCGTGCCCGCCGTGACCTATACGAAGCAGGAGCAGCACCGCTTCGGCATGCAGGGCGAAAACGATCGCGCGGCGGTGCTCGCGGGTCTCGGCATCACGCAGACGATCGACGATCGCCAGATGTCGGTGATGGAGCCGAATGGCGCGAACACGTTCGATCCCTCGGCCAACCATCTCGACCCGTTCTATACGTCGGGTAACGTGATGCGCCTGATCCGTCTGGACGGGCTGCCGGGCTGGGCATCGAAATCGGGCGGTGTCGAGGATTTCACGACGCTGCCGAAGGACATGTCGTACCTGCAGAACTATATGAGCCGCGTCGGCACCGAGTCGAACGCGATCCGCCAGAAGTACTTCCCGACGCAATCGGCGAACTTCTATCAGGTGACGTGGGAGCCGAACCAGTTCTGGACGGATACGGATGCGAATTTCGTGTCGCTGTACCAGTCGGTCTATCAGGGCATTCATTCGACTGACCCCAATGCTGTCGTGATGGGCCCAACGGATGCGTTCCCGAGCCTCACCAACCAGCGTCTGCAACGCATTGCTTCGCTGGGCTTTGGCCAGTACATCGATGGCGTGGCAACGCACGGCTATTACGATGCGGGGACGTCGCCTTCGCATCCGCCTGAGCGCCTTGCCACGGATCCCGATGCCGCGACGGCCGCCAATGCGCTGAACAACTCGATGCGCACGCTGCGCACAACGATGCAGAACCAGTACCGTTCGGGCATGAAGCTCTATCAGACGGAAGTGGGCATCAGCTATGACCTCGGTTCGTCGTATGGTCCCAACTATCCGACGGGTAATGTGCTGTTCGCACAAGGCGCCGTGGTTGCGCGTACGCACATCATCCTGCTTGGCGAGGGCGCAGACGTTTCGTACGTGTTCTATGGTGCGGACTATCCGGCCGAAGTGGGTTATGGAACGTTCTTCGATCTGTCGAATGCGCAGGGCTCGTACGGTGCGACCAACATCAGCCCGAAGCCGGCTGCGATGGTCGTCAGTGCGATGTCGCGCATCCTCGATGGCACGAATACGCTGGGCCCCGTGAAGAACACGCCGTCGGGTGTCTATGCGTACTCGTTCCAGCAGGTCAACAACGGATCGGTGATTACTGCCTTGTGGACGCACAGCAATAACGTGTGGAGCGCGAGTGCAGGATTCAGTTCGACCTATAGCGTGGCGTACAGCCTTCAGGTGGATGCACCCGGTACGAGCGGCACGGTGAAGGTCCTCGACATGATGGGCAATCCCATGACGCTCAACTACACGGACGGCACGCTGAAGCTGAATCTGACGGAAGCACCTGTGTATGTGGTGTCGAAGAACGCGAGTGTCGCGAAGAGCAACACGAATCCGCCGCCGGGCTACGTCGGGGCATGAGCCGGTTCATGGTCGACATGACGCATGCGGGTAGTGGGGTTTGACACTGCTCGCTGAGTGAGGCGTCGTTGAGAAGAAAGCGCGCGGATGTTCCGCGCGCTTTTTCTTTTGCATGATTGGCTTTGCGTCAGAGGTGAAGAAGTTGAGTACTTTTTGTTGCTAAGTCTTTGATTGAATAGGCGAGTACATTGCAATCGTCTAGTAGCGACGTACCTGCGACGAAGTGGCCCTGCAAATTTTTTGAAGATCTTTTCGAAATAGGTGTTGACAGCCCCCTTGGGGTCTCGCATAATTCGGCCTCTCCAAACGACGGAGACGCAAGAAAGCAGCAGAAAACAGCGGCTTTTTAGCGAATGTTCTTTAAAAATCAACAGCCGATAAGTGTGGGTGCTCGATGGCGACACGCGGTGATCTTCGGGTCGCCGA
>NZ_QBUY01000097.1 GCF_003121405.1 Paraburkholderia sp. C35
CTGGCGGTGTTAGCCCGCTTTCTTTTGCCTACTTTTCTTTGCGGCGGCAAAGAAAAGTAGGTGCCGCCCCGCACAGGGGCAACGCTAGCAAACCACTAACAAAAAGCGGATGCCAGCGAACCCTCAAACCAAACCCTAACCTTAAGCCCCTCCCCCAACAGTCTTCACACTCTTCCACTGCCCCTGCTGCACTTCAAACAACGTATAGGGCGGCTTGATCAGATCCCCATAAGGATCAAACGTGATCTTCCCGGTCACACCAGTCAGAGAAACCTTAGCAAGACTATCGACAATCTTCTGCCGATCCAGCGAATTAGCATCATGAATGGCTTTCAACATAGCCAGCGCAGCATCATAGGCAAAAGGCGCATACAACTCGACATCCTGATTGAACCGCGCCTTATATCGCTTGCCGAAATCCTGCGCTGCGGGCAACTTATCCAGCGCCGGCCCCGGTTCGAGATCCTGAGTCTTCTCCCCGGAAGCGCCCGCAATCTGCAAGAACGCATTGCTCTTCAGCGCGCCAGCGCCAAACAGTTGCGTTTGCATCCCCAGCGAACGCATCTGCTTGACCAGCATCGCGCCCTGCTCATCCAGACCGCCAAAGAAAATCACATCGACATTCTTGCTCTTCATCGTAGTCAGAATGCCGCGGAAATCGACGGCCTTGTCGTTGGTGAACTCGCGCGAAACAATATTGCCGTTCGCTTCCTTCACACCCTTTTCAAACGAATCAGCCAGTCCCTGACCAAACGCCGTACGGTCGTCGATGATGCCAATGCGCTTGGCCTTCATCTGCTCGACCACGAAATGCCCCGCCACCACGCCACCAATGCCGTCATGTCCCATCGTGCGGAACACGTTCTTGAAGCCCTGCTTCGTTAGCTGCGGATTGGTCGAGCCCGGCGTGATCATCGCGACATTCGCCGCGTGATACACGGCCGAAGCGGGAATGCTGCATCCCGAGTTGTAGTGTCCAATCACGCCCACGACACCATCGTCGACAAGCTTCTGCGCCACCTGAATCGCCACGCGCGGATCGGCCTGATCGTCCTGCACGTCGAGCACGAACTTGACGGGCTTGCCTGCAATGGTCGGATTCTTCGCGTTCTCTTCATCCAGCGCGAGTTGCGCGCCGTATTGCAGATCTTTGCCCACCCGTGCAACCGGCCCCGTCAACGGGCCAACAAAGCCGATCTTGACGATCTCGGGATCAGCCGCGAAAGCAAATGTTGTTTGCGCTGCCAGAGCGCAAACCGCCAACCTGATCAGCCATGTACGTCGATTCATGATGCGCTCCTGTCGATAGAAGAATGTCGCGCTTTTTTCCTTGCCGACTGATTCGATGCGCGACGCGTCGAAGCTGTCTTTGAACACATGCGTAGGCGTCGCTTTAGAACCGCGTCGCCGCGTAGCGCGACAGGTCGAGCGGCGGCGCGCGACGCGCCACTAGATCGGCCACGATGCGCCCGCTCACACCCGCCAGCGTCAGTCCGAGATGCTGGTGACCAAATGCGTAGATCACGCGCTCGCTGGCTCTCGCGCGGCCCAGCACGGGCACGCCATCGGGCAACGTGGGCCGGAAGCCTAGCCATGAACTGTCCGGCTGCTGCAAACCCGGCAACGCGCGCTTCGACGAAAAGGTCAGCAAATCCAGCAGCGAACGGTTGCGCTCATCGCTAAAGCCACCCAGTTCGACCGTACCCGCCACGCGCACGCCATCTTCCATCGGTGTCATGTAGAAACCGCGTTCGGCCCAGCCGACAGGCCGCGAAATCAGTTGCGACGCACCGCGATACCGCACGTGATAACCGCGCTCGGTGTCGAGCGGCACGCGGTCGCCGCATTGTTCCGCGAACTTAGCCGAGCGCGCGCCCGTCGCCACGACGACATGATCGAAGCGACGTGCCGTGCTGTCATCGGTTCTCAGCATGACGCCGTCCGCCGTCGGTTCGAGCGCGCTCACGCTCGTGCGTTCGAGCTTCAGTCCGCGCGCCGCGAGCAGTTCATACAGCGACTGCAGAAATCCTTGCGGATCGGAGAAATGCCAGCTGTCGCTGAACAACACGCCGCGCTCGAAGATCGGCGCTAACGATGGCTCCAGTTCGCGCACCTGCTCAGCCGACAGCACATCGAACGACACGCCAAGCTGCTTGCGCAAATCCAGCGAACCGCGCGATGCATCGAACGATGCAGCGCTCGAATACAGATACAGACACTCACGTGGCCGCACATACTTCGCAAGTTCCGGCTCCTCGAGCAAAGGCGCGTATCCGGCCTGCGCTTCGCCAAGCAATGCAGCCAGCGCAGCCGCGCTCGCTTCATAACGCTGCCGCGTCGAGCTGACCATGAAGCGCGCAAGCCACGGCAGTACATGCGGCAAATAACTCCAGCGCAACCGGAACGGACTCTCGCTCGACAGCAGAAAACGCGGCAAATCGCGAAACACCGACGGGTTGTTCACAGGAATGCAGCCATACGGCGCGAACGTGCCCGCGTTGCCGAACGACGCGCCCTGCGCGACGCCCGACGGATCGAACAGCGTCACGCGATGCCCGTCGCGCATCAGCCAGCCGGCGCTAGCAAGCCCGATGAATCCTGCGCCGACAATGCCGATCTCTGCCATCAACGCTCTCCCGACAATGCTCGCCCATCGGCTGCCGCGAGATAGCCCGTGCGCGTGCCGTCATCGGCAGGGCGCCGTCTTGCCGCAAGCAGCCAGGCCGCCGACGCCACCGCGAGACTCGCGATACTCGCCATCAACTGCGGACGCAATTCGCCATCCAGCCCCATCGCGAACAGCACGCCGACGATTGCCGCCCCCACCGCATACGAGAGCCACGGGAACAGCCACATCGGCAGTTCGGGCTGCTGGCCGTTGCGTTGCAGGCGGCGTCGAATGCGGATTTGCGCCAGCGCCGTCGCGAGATAGACGAACAGCATCACGGCACCCGACGCATTCACGAGGAACAGGAACACGCCCTGCGGCGACACGATGGCCGCAATGATCGCGACGTAGCCGACCACGCTGCTCAACAGCACGGCAAGACGCGGCACACGCGACGGTGTGAGGCGCAGCAGCGCACGCGGTGCATCGCCACGGCCCGCGAGGCGGAACAGAATCCGCGACGACACGTACAGCCCGGAATTCAGCGCGGACAGCACGGCGACCAGCACGATGGCATTCATGATGTCGGCGGCGCCCGGCACGCGCATCGTTTCCAGCGCAGCGACGAACGGCGAATGGCCCGTGACGATGCTGGTCCACGGCACGATGCACGCAATCAGGAACATCGAGCCGACGTAGAACGTGATCACGCGCAGGATCACCGAGCGCGTCATTGCCGCGACGCTCTTGGCGGGGTTGTCCGACTCGGCGGCGGCGATGGTCGCGATTTCCGCGCCGCCCACCGCAAAGATGACGGTCGGCACCGCTGCGAACACCGACATCGTGCCGAACGGCATAAAGCCCTTCGCTGCCGTCAGATTGCTCAGCGCGCTGTGCGTGTGGCCAAAGCCGAACACCCACGCTGCGCCGATCGCGATGAATACGATGATGGCCGCGACCTTGATCGACGCAAACCAGAACTCGAATTCGCCGTACGATTTGACCGACATCAGGTTGATGAAGGTCATCACCGACAGCAGCACCAGCCCGATCATCCACACGGGCGCGGGTATCCAGCGCTGCAGGATGGCGGCGCCCGCCACGGCCTCCACGGCACCCACGATCACCCAGAAGTACCAGTACAGCCAGCCGCTCGTGAAGCCTGCCCAGTCGCCCAGACCGATCCGCGCGTATTCGGTGAACGAGCCGACGCCCGGCACGGCGAGCGCCATTTCGCCGAGCATGCGCATCACGAACAGCACGACGATGCCCGCCACCGCATACGACAGGCACGCAGCCGGCCCGACCGTGCTGAGCGTGGCGCTGCTCCCCACAAACAGCCCCGCGCCGATGATGCCGCCCAGCGAAATCATCGTGACGTGCCGCTGACGCAATGCGACGCCGAGTTTGGGCGTCCCGCTTTCCTGTGTGTCGCGCGCTGCGCGAGCGTTTGTCCTGCTCTCTGCCATGCGAAATCTCCTTCCTGCTCTGTCCTGCATTCAAAACGAAAGCAACCTGAAACCACACAAAACCTGAGTCAAAGAATCACACAACAATTTTTTGTGTGCAATTAAAAACCTCATTGTGTGGTCCAGGACTTTCCCTGGCGTGGCTGGGCTTGGTCCTTGCCAGGCTTGAAAACAGTGGCACGCACACGTATCTGGTATAAAATCCGGCGAACTGGCACAAACAGGCAGACAAAACCTGTTTTGTATGGAGACAGGGCGAGACGATGGCTTCCAGCAGACACAAAGCGGCACACAGCAACGGCGCGAGCGCCCAAGTCGACCAGACAAACGGCGATCAGGTCCAGACAAAACGCGCGACCTACATCGAGGTATCGGCATCGATCGAGGACGAGATTCGCGGCGGCGTCTACCCGCCCGGCAGCCGGCTGCCGCCGCAACGCCAGCTCGCCACGGAACTGGGCATCAATGTGTCGACGGTATCGCGCGCCTATAAGGAGTTGCAGTTGCGCGGGCTGGTGATCGGCAGCAAGCGGCGCGGCTCGCTGGTCCCGGGCGGCGCGATGCCGCGCGTCGAAACAGCCAGCGCCTCCAACGCCGCGCCGGGCGGCGCAATCGATCTGACCGTCAACCGGCCCGCGACGGGCGAATTCCTGTCGAGTCTTGCCACGACGCTCGCTGAACTGCCGCGCGATCCGCGTTATGCAGCGTTGCAGGAATATCAGCCGCCGCAGGGTCCAGATTGGGCACGCGCCGCAGGCGCCAAGTGGATGGCGGCACCTGGGTTTGCGCCCGCGCCGGAGCATCTCGTCGTCACGAGCGGTGCGCAGCACGGCCTGTATGCCGTGCTCAACAGCCTGATCGGCACGGACGGCGTGATCATCGCGGATCGCCTCACGTATTACGGCCTCAAGGCGCTTGCGCCCGTATTCCAGTTCGAGATCGTCAGCGTGCCGAGCGATCGCGACGGCCTGATCACGGATGAAGTCGAACGGATTTGCAGCCGTGTGCCCGTGAAGGCGATCTTCACGGTGCCGAACCTGCAGAATCCCACCGTGACGACGATGAGCCTCGAACGCCGCGTCGCGCTAGTGGATATTGCGCGGCGCTATGGTGTCGCGATCATCGAAGACGACGTGTATGGCCCGCTCGTTTCGCAGCGTCTGCCGACGCTCGCGAGCCTGTGCCCCGAACTGACGTTTCATATCGGCGCGACCTCGAAGATTCTCGCGCCCGGTCTGCGCCTCGGCTATCTGCTCAGCCCGCCCGAGCGTTCCGCACTCGCTGCCGAAGCCGTACGCACTACGGCATGGATGCCCGCGCCGATGTCGATGCTGATCGCGACCATCTGGATCGAAGACGGCACCGCCCGCCGCATCATGGACGCGCAACTCGCCGAGATTCGTGTGCGCCACGATCTCGCGCGGCAGATTCTGCCGCAGGAATGGCTGGAGTCGGACCCGGCCTGCATGTTCGTGTGGCTCACGCTGCCGCCGCCATGGCGTGCCGACGATTTCGCCGCCAACGCGAAAGCGCGTGGCGTGGTGGTGATGCCGTCGTCTGCGTTCGCGGTGGATCGTGCGGAAGTCGAGCACGGCGTGCGGATCAATCTGGCGTGCGCGTCGTCGCGCGAGCAACTGGTGAGCGCGCTGCAAACACTTGCGCATGCTTTGCGCGATCGTCCGCGGGCATTGTTCGGCACCATCTGACATTGATCTGCATGCCTGAGCATTGATTGGCATGCAGATTAAAAATGACCAGCGTGTAATACGCGCCTACTCGCTGCCGTTATCGACGACACGCCCTTCTGCGCGCCAGCGCAGCATGCCGCCCGCGAGATTCGCGACGTGCTCGAAGCCTGCCTGACGCAGGATCACGGTTGCCTGTGCCGAACGACCGCCCGCGCGGCACACGGTCACCACCGGGCGCTCCTTGCCGATTTCCGCCGCGCGCTTCGCCAGACTGCCGAGCGAAATCAGCTTTGCTTCCGGAATGCGGCCCAGCGGGCCGTTATATTCATCGGGTTCACGCACATCGACGATCTGCACCGCTTGCAGATGCTCTTCGAGCCACTGTGGATGGATTTCCCAGATACCCGCAAACGTGTAGGTCAGCGGCGCCCATTCAGGCGGCGGCTTTTGCGAGGGATCGCTGGCCGCGACACCGCACTTCATGTTCGCTGGAACCGCCACGTCGATCTGCCGTGGATGCGGCAGGCCGAGGTTGCTCATGTAGCCGGCGAAATCATCTTCGCAAAGCTCGCCGCCGAGCCGCGGATTGAAGCGCCGCTCTTCAGCGACACTCGTCACCGTAAGGCCGCGATAATCATGCGCCGGATAGAGCAGGCAGTTTTCGGGCAAAGAGAAGATCTGCTCATGTACCGCGCGAAACAGCGCGCGTGGATCGCCATGCTGAAAGTCCGTGCGGCCTGTGCCGCGAATCAGCAGGCAATCGCCTGTAAAAGCCATGGTCTCGTCATCGAGTGTGAGGCTGATACAGCCATTCGTATGACCTGGTGTCGAACGCACCTGCACATGTCGCGCGCCGAATTGAATCGTGTCGCCGTGATCGACATAGCGGTCCGCGCCCTCTGCGCCACTCGCGGCCGAGATCGCAATCGCGCTGCCCGTGTGCTGTTTCAGCAGCCATGCGCCCGTCACGTGATCGGCATGTACATGTGTGTCGATCGTATAGCGCAGATGAAGGCCAAGTTCGCCGAGCAGCGCAGCGTCGCGTCGCGCCTGTTCGAATACAGGATCGATCAGCACGGCTTCGCGCGTGTCGCTGTCCGCGAGCAGATAGGTATAGGTAGACGATTGCTGGTCGAACAGTTGTCGGAAGATCAGCACGCTCACGGTCTCTCAACGTGTGGGGAAATGCATTCGATACTTATGGATGCTGCACCGGCGCACGCAGCACGCGCGCGCCGGTTTGTTGCCCGGGATCTTACTTGGGCTGCTCGACGTAACGCAGATACGGTTTCAAGGTCTTGAAGCCCTGCGGATATTTCTCTTTGGCGGCTTCATCGGAAACCGACGTGGGAATGATCACGTCATCACCGGGTTTCCAGTTCACGGGCGTCGCGACGGTGTGCTTCGCGTTCAGTTGCAGCGAGTCCAGCAAACGCATCACTTCGTCGAAATTGCGGCCCGAACTCATCGGATAGACCAGCATCGCCTTCACTTTCTTGTCCGGACCGATCAGGAACACCGAGCGCACCGTTGCGGTGTCGACAGCCGTACGTGAGCCGCCGCTGGCTTCGGGGTGAATCATGTCATAGAGCTTGGCGACGTTCAGATCGGCGTCGCCGATCATCGGATAGTTGATCGCGTTGCCCTGCGTTTCCTCGATGTCCTTCACCCACTTCTGATGATCGCTGACCGGGTCGATGCTCAAGCCGATGATCTTGGTGTTGCGTTTGTCGAACTCCGGCTTGAGTCCCGCCATGTAGCCCAGTTCCGTCGTGCAGACGGGCGTGAAGTCTTTCGGATGTGAGAACAGGATTGCCCAGCTATCGCCGATCCATTCGTGAAAACGAATCGTGCCTTCCGTGGTTTCCGCTGTGAAATCGGGTGCCACTTCTCCTAGTCGAATCGCCATCTTCTTCCTCCGTGGTAACAGATGAGAACCGATGCATCGCCTGCCGTCGCAGCTATTGCCATGAACGCCGGCGGGTAATCGGGAATCGGCATTGAGATCTTCTGACGTTAGCCGCAGGCCATGATGCCGCACGACTAGAGAGCCGCATACCGAACTACTGTGTAGCGGCTCGCGGGCGGCACCGACGCGAGAGCGGCGTCAATGCGCAGCAGGTAACTTTTATAGGGTAGAACAATTTACATCATTCGTGTGCAGTTTGTCGGCGCATCCGATCTTTTCCTGGCGACCTTTTCACGCGCGTCTGTGGGATGCAGCACAGACACCCGCAGGCGTGGACTATTTCGCCAGCGGATTGGCGCCACCCGCCTGTGTCATCAGCGCAATAGCGGCTGCGTCGGGCAAGCCGCTTGAATCGATTGCGCCCGCTTTCGCAAGCGCTTCGAGATCGCTATCGACGCCAGTTTGCCCGACCACGAACGGCGTGGTCAGGAACGCGGGTACGCTCAGCGTGACCGCATAGTGCTGCTGCAAATTCGTGACCACAGCCGATTGCGCATTCTGCACCGTAGTCTGATTCGCGAGTGCCTTCTGGAACTGCGCGTTGCTCGCGAAGTTCGCGATCAGATTCGACTCCGTGGTGCCCAGTTGGGCGGCGAGATAGACCAGCAACAGTTCGGTCTGCGGCGTCGTGTTGAATGTGCCACTGGAAAAAGACAAAGAATGCAGCGTCGTGCCGCCGGACGTCACGGTCACGACGCAAGGCAGTATTGCGTTGAACGCGAGGCTGTAATGCCCGCCGCCATCCGTTAGTACCGAGCCCGCACCCTGCGCGCAGTTGACGCTGACGGTTGCGCTCGCCAGCGCTCTGCCTGTGGCCGCTGTACCCGCCAGCGCGAGCTGTTGAGTCGGGTTGCTGCTGACACACGCATCGAAGCCGATGCAAGCGCTGCCACCGCACGCGGCGAGCGTGGCGAGCCATGCGGCACACGCGACGGATAGCCCTATGCGGGTATAGCGGGCAATGCACAGATTCATGGCCACCTGCCGTCGAAGAAAGGCGCGGGTTTTCATTCTAGCGCGCCGTTGGCCGGTGCCGTCGGCCTGAGATCGAGCAGACCTCCGTGGGCGCGCGAAGCGCCCGCGTAACGTTCATATCAATTGCCATTGCGCCGCAGACATCACGCGCACGCCGGGAAGTACAAGTGCGACGGAATTCTCCGGCTCGCGCGTTTAATACGCACGACCGTCACAAGGCATCCGACATGATTTCATTTTCAGCACGCCATCTGTTGCTTGCCGCAACAGGGACTGCATTGGCCATCGCCCATGCCAGCGCGAACGCCGCGCCATCGAAGCAGGATGCGCCCGTCGCGCACGTCGCCGATCAGGCCATTGCCGTCAGCACGCCCGACGGCGAGGCCACCTTGCCGCTCTATGCCGATCGCGACATCGACGCCGCACAATCCGGCCTCACGCGCGTCTTCATCATCGTGCACGGCACGCTGCGCAATGCCGATACCTACTTTGCCACCGGGCAGCGCGTACTCGCTGCAGCGGGCTCGCATGGCACGGACAGCATGATCGTCGCACCGCAGTTTCTCACCCCGCCCGATCTGCGCGCGTTTGCGCTGCCGCCGCGCACGCTGGTGTGGTCCGAAGGTGGATGGAAGGAAGGCGCACCGGCACGCCGCCCCGCGCCCGTGAGTTCGTTCTCGGCGCTCGATGCGCTGCTCCAGCATTTCGACGATCGACAGCGGTATCCGTCGCTGCAGAGCGTGACGCTGATCGGCCATTCGGCGGGCGCGCAGGTCGTGCAGCGCTATGCCGTAGCAGGCCGCGCAGAACAGGCGTTGACGCGCGATGGCATCCACGTGCGCTACGTCGTCGCGAATCCGTCGAGCTATCTGTACTTCGACGATGCGCGCCCTGCATCGGGCGGCGGTTTTCAGAACGTCGACACGCAGGCGTGTCCGCGCGCCGTGCAATGGAAGTACGGCATGACGGATGCACCCGCTTATGTGGCCACGCAGAACATCGCGGCGATGGAAACACAATACGCGCAGCGCGATGTCGTGTATCTGCTCGGACAGGACGACGTCGATCCGCGCACGCACTTTATCGACCGGTCCTGCGCGGCCATGGCGCAAGGCCCGTTCCGGCTGGCGCGCGGGCTGTCGTACTTTGCTTATCTGCAGGCACGCTTTCCTGGCGGGCTGAATCAGCGTGTGGTCGAGGTGCCGGGCGTGGGCCACGACGCGCGGCGCATGCTGACATCGGACTGCGGTATGGCGGTGCTGTTCGGCAGACCGATGCCATCGTCGTGTCCCGTCGAAAGCGAGCCGCCGCCAAAGTGACGCGGCACTCAGGCTGCAGCCGTTAGCGTATCCATCGTGGTCAGGCAATGCAGATCGAGCGCACGCGTGTGCTCCGTCATGTAGTCGACGAACACGCGGATCCGCGCAGGAAGATGCTTGCGGCTCAGATAGCAGATGTAGTGGCCGCCATCGTCGGGAGCAAAGCGCGTGAGACAGGCGACGAGGCGTCCAGAGGCCAGCAGATCGCACACCTGATAGCCCGGCAGTTGCGCCATGCCCTCTCCATCGAGCACGGCCTGCAGGATCAGATCCGGATCGTTGAACGTATGCGACGCATGTGGCTGGCGGCGCAACGGCAGGCCGTCCACCTTGAACTCCCATTCGCGCATGCGCCCCGACGCCGTGCGCAGGTTGATGCAGCGGTGTGTCGGCAACTCATCGACATGACGCGGCAAGCCGTGAGCGTTCGCGTACTCGGGCGACGCACACACGATCATCTGCATCGGTATCAACTGGCGCGCGACGATCTCGCAGTCTTCCATGCGGCCATCGCGAAACGATACGTCGATGCGATCGGCAGTGAAGTCGGCGGGACGGTCGTTGAGCAACAGTTCGAGTGAAATGTCCGGATACTGCGCATGAAAGCCCCGCAGCAGCGGCGCGACGATCCTGCGGCCGAAGCCAGGCGTCGAACAGATGCGCAACTGACCGCGCGGCGGACCATTGCGCAGTTCGCGCATTTCGTCGAGTGCCTGCACGATGCGTTCGACGCCCGCCTGGCAGTTCTCGTAGAAGAGTTCGCCTTCGCGCGTCAGCGACGTGTTGCGCGTGGTGCGCAGAAAGAGGCGCGTGTCGAGTTGCGCCTCCAGCTTCTGCACGTTCCGGCTGACGGACGAGCGGCCGATGCCGAGGCGATCGCCCGCACGGGCGAAGCTGCCTTCGTTAGCGACAGCCAGAAAGGAAACGACGCCGGCGAAACTCGTTGCAAACGTGCTTGCAATGGGATCGTCGGCGCCCGTGACGGAGTGGCGCGATGCGTAGTCTGACATGGAAGCGCAAAAAGTAGAGTCCTTATTCGACTAGACGTTTGAGCGCTCCTGTTTGTGACGCCGTCTCACGAATTTTTCTGCGGCCTGCGCGCGAATGCCTGCGCTGCTTACTTCTCCGTCACGAGAACGGGCGCGCCTTTGTCTTTAAGCAGTAACACCAGAAACTTCGCCGGTTTCGTCTGGCTCGCATTGCGGCCGACCGTGTGAATATCGTTCGGGCCTTCATAGAAGGTCTGGCCCGGCGTCAGCGTGACGGCCTTGCCGCCCTTCACCTGCATCACGATCGAGCCTTCCAGCACATAGATGAAGCCGTGCGCGTGATGCCGATGCACAGGATCCTGCGCACCCGGCGGATACTCGACCACGAGCATCGTCTCCTCCTTGCCGGGATAGTCGTCGAGCGGCTTCGTCATGACGGGTGTGACGATGGCTTCGGGCGCCGTGGCCTGCGCCTTGGCAGCCGAGGTGCCCGCCACCAGCATCAGGGTGGCGAGGAATCTCTTCGAGCGAAACATGATGCGCGCCTCACAGGGACGCGGCCGAACCGGCCGCTAGGGAAGAAACACGCCGCCCGCTCAGGCGAGGTTCGCCTTGTCGAGGCCGAATGCCTTGTCGGACGAACCCGGCACGGTCCTGAACGCCACGTTGGCGCGGTTCCATGCGTTAATCGCCATGATTTCGAACGTCAGATCCGAGAGTTCCTTTTCGGAGAACTGGCCGCGTACACGTTCGTAGAGATCGTCGGGTACGCCGTGCTCGGGCAGACGGGTCAGCACTTCCGTCCACGCAAGAGCCGCGCGTTCGCGCGGCGAGAACAAGGTCGACTCGCGCCAGATCGCGACATGATGCAGACGCAGTTCGCGTTCACCATGAATGCGCGCTTCCTTCACGTGCATGTCGACGCAGAAGCCGCAGCCGTTCATTTGCGAGGCACGGATGTTGACGAGATCACGGATCGGCTCTTCGATGGCGCAATCCTTCAACAGCGTGTTCAGCTCGATGAGCTTCTTCGTCAACTCGGGGGATTGATGAAAGTAGTTGATGCGCTGGGTCATGATGTCTCCTGGCGTCGATGACGGAAGCATCCGTGCCGGACGGATGCCGTTCGCGGTGATGAACCGCACGACGCCATGGTAGGTTCGCGGCACAGGCCGCGGTAGACATGCAGACGCACTCACGGTGTTGCCCGCGAGACACCAATCGACGTATCGGCGCGCGACGCGCTCAGGGTTCGCCGTATGTTGCGAGGATGCGCGCGAGCTTGTCGGGATTGCGCTGAACGTGAACCTTGACGATGCGCTCGCCGTCCGTCTCGAAGGTCTGCGCGGATTCGAGTTTGCCTTCGATGTAACGCAGCAGCGCGCCTCGTCCGTTGAGCGTCACGAGCCTGACATGAACGCCGCCCGGATAACGGCGCAGGGCCGCATAAAAAAGCTGCGCGATACGGCGGCCGCCCACCATCGGCTTGGGGAAGCTCTGCACCTTGCCGCCGCCATCGCCGATCAGCACGGCATCTTCGGCGAGGAACGCATTGATCGCGTGGAAGTCGGCACGCGCGAGCGCTTGTGCAAAGCTCTGCAGCAACTGGCGATGTGTCTCGCGCGGCACCGCCTGGCGTGGCCGCTCGTCGCGCAGCTGTGTCTTCGCGCGGCTCACCAGCTGACGGCACGCGGCTTCCGTCTTGCCGATCGCGCCGGCAATTTCGTCGTAGTCGGCATCGAAGACTTCACGCAGCAGGAACGCGGCACGCGCTTCGGGCGTGAGCCGCTCCAATAGCAACAGAAACGCGACGGAGACATCGTCGGCGCGCTCGGTCATCTCTTCGGGCGTGGCGGGCGATTCGGTGATTTCCGGCTCGGGCAGCCAGATACCCGAGTAGTGCTCACGCTGGATTCTGGCGGCGCGCAAGCGGTCGATCGACATGCGCGTGGTGACGGACACGAGCCATGCTTCGGCATTGTCGATCGCTTCGCGCCCGGCAGCGTGCCAGCGCAGCCAGACGTCCTGCACGATGTCCTCGGCTTCGGCAACGGAGCCGAGCATCCGGTAGGCAATCTTCTGCAGGCGCGGGCGAAGCTGGTTAAAGACGTGGGCGTCGGCGTCCATGGCGTGCGTGTCCTGCTTCGATCCTCGCAAAGAGGTCTGGGCAAGGCATCTAAGAACTGAAAAACAATAAAACCGCAGTGTGCCACGGATGCGTCATGAAGATCACGGACGGGACGCGACAGGTATCTCGTGTGAGGAAATCTTCTCGTATAGATACAGCAGTCGCTTTATATAACGCTACTTACAGCATTGATTTAATCGAATTGAATTTTCATTTAATTAATGCACGACATCGGCTCAGTCATTTCAGCATTCTATTATAGACAAACCGTGCCATTGAACTGCACGTAAAACACGTTTTCTGACAGCACTTGCTGCCTTGCGACAAATCTTTTTCCATCCGATATATTCGCGGCGATACATCGAATGGAAAGCCTCTGTGCTTTTCATCGAAACCTTGAATCTCCGCTTAATTCTTCTATCGACTGGAATCGGGATGTTAAAAAGAACCGTTGCAAATGCCGCTTTCGGCCTCGCATCTGGCCTCACTGCTTGTGCCGCACACGCACAAAGCAGCGTGACACTCTATGGCCTGATCGACACGGGCATTACTTACGCGAATCATGTCGCGACATCGAGCGGACATGGCGCGCTTGTCCGCTATGCAGACGGTGTTGCACAAGGCAGCCGCTGGGGCATTCGCGGCAAGGAAGATCTCGGTTCCGGACTCTCGGCAATCTTCACGCTCGAAGGCGGCTTCAATTCGGGCGATGGCACCATCGCGCAAGGAGGCGCGCTGTTCGGCCGCCAGGCGTGGGTCGGCCTGAACAGGAACGGCGTCGGCTCGCTGACGTTCGGCCGCCAGTACTCGCTCTCACGCGACTACCTCCACAACTATGCGATCGGTCACGAGACGCCCGCCGGCAACTACGCCTATCACATCAACGATCTCGATCAACTGACATCGAGCCGCATCAACAACTCAATCAAATTCAGCAGCGCGAATTTTAGCGGCTTGACGTTCGGCGCGCTCTACGGCTTTTCGAATCAGGCAGGTGCGTTCTCCGGCTCGCCGACTACGACGGCAGGCAGCACGACGACGCAAGGTTCATCGAGAACTTTCAGCGCAGGCGTCAACTACGCGCCCGGACCGTTTGCTATCGGCGCGGCCTATACGGACATCCGTTTTCCCGGCAGCGCGACGCCCGCCTTCACGGCCAGCATCGCGAACATCAATACGGGACCGCTGCGCGACCTGCGCACGTTCGGCATCGGCAGCAGCTATCTGATCGGCAACGGCAAGGTGTGGGGCAACTGGACGCATACGCAGCTTGTCCAGATTGCATCGCGTGAATCGACACTGAACAACTACGAAGTGGGCGGACGCTACGCGTTCACACCAGCATTCAGCGGCGGACTGGGCTACACCTTCTCCGACCTGAGCGGCGAATCCAGCGGCAAGTGGCATCAGGTGAACAGCTTCGTCGACTATGCATTGTCGAAACGCACCGACGTCTACGCGCTCGCGATCTATCAGAAGGCCTCGGGCAGCAACATCGTCAACGGCAAGGTTGTGCCCGTACAGGCAGAGATCGGCGCAAGCTCGAGCTTTATCGGCAATTCGGGAACGGGCGCCAACTCGCAGCTTGCCGTGCGCGTTGGCCTCAGGCACCTGTTCTGATGCACGAAGTGCCTGACATAAACGGCGCGAGACGCAAGCCTTGCGTCCGCGCCGCTCTCTGTCACACGTATCAGAACGCGTGACGCAGACCCACCGTCACGGCAACCTGCGTATCCGTCGACGAAGGCGACAGCGTGTTGATCATTGCATGCGAGAGCACCGAATCCGCCGGTGCGCCATGCACGCTCTGATACACGCCTTCCAGATAGAAGTCGGTGCGCTTGCTGAGCGCGTAGTCCGTTTGCAGCATCGCCGTGTTCCAGCCCGGCGACGAGCCGTTGTATGCGCCATGCGTGTACGTGTACGCACCCGACACGCTCAATGCCGGCGTCAGCGCGTACTTCGCATTGACTTCGTAGTTGTCGAGGCGCAGCGAGCCCGCGAGCGTGCCTGCCGACGCATCGTTCGAGCCGAGATACGTGCCCGTGCCGAACGAGAACACGCCCGCCGCGTTGTCGATCTGCGTGTGGCTCCATACGAGGCCCACGGTCGCCGGGCCGAACGAGAAGTTGCCGCCCCCCGACCAGATGCGCAGACGTTCGGCAATGAAGTTCGCGCTCGCATCCGCCGACGTGACCGCGCCGCTGCCATTGCCCGCATTGTTCAACTGCAGATAGCCCGCCGCGAGATTGATGGGGCCATTGGCATACGACACGCCAAAGCCATACGAGCGGTTGTTCGAGAAGTCGCCTGCCTTGTTGCTGAACGCGTACATCGTTTCGAGCGTGACGCCGCTCCACGTCGGGCTGGTGTACTTGACCGTGTTGTTGACCACCACCGAATTGGCGGCGAGATTGTCGTTCTCGAACGGATGTGCGGCCATGCTGCCGCCCCACGTGTTGAACTCGGCCGTCAACGGGCCGACGAGGTCGTTCATCACGTCGAACTGGCGACCGAACGTCAAGGTGCCGTATGGATCGCTCTGCACGCCGACCCATACCTGCGAACCGAAGCCATCACCGGAGAACGCCTGCGCGCCGTTGTTCAACAGAAAGCCCTGCTCGAGCTTGAAGATGGCATGCAGACCGCCGCCGAGATCTTCCGAACCCTTGAGGCCGAACACCGTGTTCTGCGTCGAGCTGCTGTTCAATTGCCAGTTGCTGTGGCCAAGCTGGTTGTTGGTGTACACCAGGCCCGTGTCGAGCAGGCCATACAGCGTCACGCTGCTTTGCGCATGCGCCGAAGCGGTAAAAACGCCGAGGGTCGCGAGGGCGAGTAAGGATTTCTTCATCTTTGTTGGGCTCCGAGAGGACGGCTGTATCAAGTCGAACATCGGTCGGACATCGCCGACGTCTTTTTTGGCGCGCGATCATAAAGAACCGACGATGGTTTGGCAACCATCCACGCGTCAGATGCAACGCAGCGTCTTCATCATAGGAGTGTCAAAAATACCCGGCGCGGAAGCGGACAAATACGCAACACACCCGGCGTAAGACCTTACCCGTTCCTGGGCGCGGCAGACGCGCCCTTTCTGTGGCGGCCGTCGGCGGCACGCTCCAGCAGCAGCCTTTCCATGGCGGAGAGGAGATCGGTGGGATCGAGCGGCTTGCGCAGGAAGCCGTCGTAGTACACGAATGCAGGCGGGCTCGGTTCGCCCGAGACGAGAATGAACACAATTTCCGCGAGGCTCGTCTCGTTGCGCACGTGATAGCACAGCACGCTGCCCGACATCACGGGCATGCGCCAGTCGGCCACGACGATATCCACATCGCGCTGGCGCAGCATGTCCAGCGCGGCGCGTCCATCCGCGGCAAGACAGGTCTCGTAGCCATGCGCTTCGCACACGCACTGCCACGCGTCCAGCGTGTCAACGTCATCGTCTACCAGCAACACTGTCGGCATATCTGGCCTCGCTCATGACCATTCGATGCACTACGCCCGCGTCCGCTTCGTGACGTTCGGGCGCCCCCTGATACGTTGCCTTCGAAGAACACCGCAAAGCCCGCGACGTGTTCCAACGGGAACGCGCCGCGCCGGCCCTGCTTCAACGGCTATCGTGATGCAGCCTGCTTCCGTTACACGGGAAACGGATTGCGCTCGGCGAATCCTTCCTGATGCCAGTACGGATACACCGGTCTGACCTTGCTCGCTGCGTCGAGTTTCGCAACCTGTTCCGGCGTGAGGTTCCAGCCCACCGCGCCGAGGTTCTGGCGCAACTGCGCTTCGTTGCGCGCGCCGATCAGCACGGTCGAGACGGTCGGCCGCTGCAGCAGCCAGTTCAACGCGATCTGCGGAATCGTCTTGCCCGTTTCTTCCGCGATGGCGTCGAGCGCATCCACGACGCGATACAGATACTCGTCGGGAACGGGCGGACCCATGTCGGCTGTCTTGTGCAGGCGGCTCTCGTCCGGCAGCGGCTGCCCGCGCCGGATCTTGCCCGTCAGGCGGCCCCAGCCCAGCGGACTCCACACCACGGCACCCACGCCCTGGTCGATGCCGAGCGGCATCAACTCCCATTCGTAGTCGCGCCCGATCAGCGAGTAATACGTCTGGTTCGCCACGTAACGCGGATAACCATAACGCTCTGCCACATCGAGCGATTTCTGCAGATGCCAGCCCGAAAAATTCGACACGCCCGTATAGCGGATCTTGCCCGCACGCACGAGATCGTTCAGCGTGGACAGTGTTTCTTCGACAGGCGTCTTCGCGTCGAAACCATGCAATTGAAAGAGATCGATGTAATCGGTTTGCAACCGCTTGAGCGCGGCATCGACGGCCTTGATCAGGTGGAAGCGCGACGAGCCGGCGTTGTTCGGATCGCTATCGTCGAAACGGAACGTGGCCTTGGTCGAGATGATGGTCTTGTCGCGGCGCCCTTTGAGCGCTTCGCCGAGAATCGATTCCGATGCACCGCTCGAATAGATGTCAGCACTGTCGAACATCGTCACACCGGCGTCGAGACAGATATCGATGAGCTTGCGTGCTTCGGCGACATCCGTCGCGCCCCACGCCTGGAAGAATTCACCTTTGCCACCGAATGTGCCCGTGCCGAAACTGAGTACGGGCACCTTGAATCCTGACGCGCCCAGGTGTCGAAATTCCATGTTGGCCTCAATGATGATTCAGATTGAATGATGCAGAACACTCGCCAGCCGGCACGCGAGCGTAGACGTGAAGGTCAGGTCGATAGACTACTCCATTGGCCTGCAATGTGCTGGCGCGTGGTTCAACGTCAATGATTTGAAAGAAGAAACAGGTCAATATCTGGAATGAATATCCGTTGCAAAAGACATGAGCAAGCGCAGCGCCTGATCGGGAACATCAAAAGCAGACGGGGCGCGCATTGCTGCGCGCCCCGTTTGTCACGACTCGCTCGAACTGTATGAATCAGCCGTTCACTGTCTCGACTTCATTGCGCACCGGCTTGCTCTTGCGACGCAGTTCTTCCGTCGTTTCGCCGCCGCCGTCAGGCAGCCAGCCCGGCGGCTGGATCACGTGGTTGATCGCAATCCACACGCTCTTTGCCGTGAAGACATCGCGGATCAACGTGGCCCAGTGCTCGAACTCGACGACGAACGGATTGCGGGAGGTGGTCGGCGTGACGAGACCGTAACGGCACGGTTCTTCTGCACGTTCTTCGACATACGTGCCAAACAGGCGGTCGAAGATGATCAGCACGCCACCGTAGTTCGCATCCAGATACTCGACGTTCGAAGCGTGATGCACACGATGTGCGGACGGCGTATTGAAGATGTATTCGAACCAGCCGAGCTTCGGCACCCACGTCGTATGCAGC
Source organism: Paraburkholderia sp. C35 (assembly GCF_003121405.1). Lineage (GTDB taxonomy): Bacteria > Pseudomonadota > Gammaproteobacteria > Burkholderiales > Burkholderiaceae > Paraburkholderia. The sequence goes on from NZ_QBUY01000097.1 coordinate 18,502, forward strand.
CAGAACTGGTACAGCAGATTCATGTAGAGCGTCAGCATCACGACTTCAGGCCGCACGCCGAGCCACACCAGCGGCGCGAAGAAGATGGCCGAGCCGGTCAGCTTGCCTGTCACGCCGAGCCGATAGGCCGTGGACAGCGTCAACTGGTTCGGCGAATGATGCACGGCGTGCGTCGCCCAGAAGAAGCGCATGCGATGCGCCGCGCGGTGATACCAGTAGTAGCAGAACTCCTGGCCGATGAAGAGCGCGAACACCATCAGCGCGCTGTTGATCGACACGGTAAAGAGCCGATGATCCCAGGCGAGCGCGAACACGGGCGCCGCGAGCGAGAGTGGCAGAAAGGCGAGCAGCTTGCGTGCGACGAGATCGAACAGCGAGATCCACACTTCGTACCACGCGAACGGCGTTGCGGATTGACGTTTTTCTCGGGTAAGCACGGCCGCTTCAATCAGCGATACGAGAACGACGAAACCCGAAGCGTACAGAGAGATTTTTGCGAACTGGTCCATGACGATGCCATAACGGTTTGTGGCGGGAGGTATCGTCTGCGGTGGGTGGGAATCAGTGCATCGCATCCGATATGCGCACTGTAGTGATGGCAGCCGTTACAGGCTATGCGGAAGTTATTTCACCCTATGTCACGGCTCACAGCGCCTTGCTGGACAAGGCTTTCCGGTGAATTCACCGGACCGGGAAAAGGTGCGCGGCAACGCAGAAAATGTCGCGTACGGCCGTGTTTCGAACGGCCGTGCTACTGGGCAAAAGCGGACCAGCCGCGTGAAAACCCGCGCCGCGTATCAGCTCGCGAGCGTCGCGCGAACCGTGTATTCGCCTTCCGGCACGGCGGCGGCCAGCCGCTCCACCGACGTATAGAAATCGGCCGGCAGCGGCTCGACGGGATAGCCACGCTTTTCCCACGCGTCGAGGCCACCCTTCAACGCATGCGCGTGATGAATGCCCTTGCGATGCAGTTGCGCGATGATGCGCCGTGCCGTCGCCTCGCTCGGGCACACGCAGTACACCACAATGGGATGCGCGAGCAGCACGGCGTCCAGCTTCTCGGGCGAGTCGAGATCGAGCGGATAGGCGCCCGAAATCCGGAACGCCTCCGTGTCGCGCACACTTTGCGGCCTCGCATCGAAGATCAGCGGCGGCGAGTCCGAACGCATCATCGTGTCGAGCTGCTCGGGGCTGATGCGCATCTTCGCGAGCCAGCGCCGGAACTGCGTCCGGCGCACCCAGCGGTACAGCAGCACTGTCACGCAAATTGCGGCGAACGCGTCGAAGATCGTGCCGCCGTTGTGCCGAACCAGCAGCATCGCCTGCACGATCTGGTCATGCAGCGCCGCGCCGCCGATCAGATACACGCCCGCCCACAGCGACGCGCCGACGGCATCCCACAACAGGAACACGGCGGGCGCAATCGCCGTCGTGCCGAGCAAAGGCGCGGAGATCAGGCCGAGGCCAGGCAGAAACTTGGCGAGCGTGAGAATCGGCGCGCCGTGCTTCTCGAACACGCCGCGCGCCATGCGCAGCGTGGTATCGAGCGACAGGGAAAAGCGCACCAGCCCGTTCAGCAGCCGCCGGCCACGCACGCGGCCGACGAAAAACCACAGCGAATCGGCGAGCAGCGTCGCGCCGACCGCCGCGAGAAACACGCCCGCGTACGACACCTGCCCCATCGCCGCCATCGTTCCGGCGAGCATCAGCATCGGCGCGGCGGGAACGGGCACGCCCAGTTGCGTGACCAGCACGCTGAGAAAGACGGCCCACGGGCCGAGCGAAGCGGGGATAGCGGTGGGGAAATGCCACACGACAGCGGTCCTTTCAGGCGTAAAGCAGGCGGCGTTCGCGATGCACGCCGCCCTGCACGACGGTATTGCGCGCCGCCATCGCCGAACCCGGCGCACATGCGACGCCCGGCGATTCTAGACGGGATTGCGCCAGGACGTGTTCCAGCCGCGCAACGCGCAGAAAGGCCGCACCTTACTCCGCGTCGTCGAAACCTTCATGACACTGACAGAGAAATGCGTAAAGTGACCGGCAGGAAAGGCTGAACACTTTGACATCTGCGCGTCATATCGCGCCGCAAGTTGCGCTGACGCATGTGCATTCGCAACGAATATGGGAAATCGCTATTGCGGGTTGCGCGCAACTCCGCCTAATCTTGAAAGCAGCCGGGGGAAGTATCAGGCATCGCAAGCGGCGTCCACGAACGCCGTGTTCAGCATTCAATCCGAGGCGTTGCACAGCACATGTCAGCGTACAAATTCAAGCTCCTGATCGTCGACGACGATGTCGCGACGGTGCGCATCATGAGCGATATGCTTTCTGATTACGGAGAACGGCGCTTTGCGCTGTCGGGCGAAATGGGCTTGCTGCTCGCGCGCCAATCCACGCCCGACCTGATTCTGCTCGACGCAAGCATGCCGGGCATGACAGGCTTCGATTTCTGCGAAATCCTGAAGTCCGACAGCGAGCTTGCGAAGATTCCCGTGATCTTCGTGACGAGTCACGACGCGCCCGCGCTCGAACTCGACGCCTTCCGCCTAGGTGCATCCGATTACGTGACGAAGCCACTCAACGCGACGCAATTGCGCGCGCGCGTCGAAACGCAGTTGCGCAAGCGGTTGAAGATACTCGACCAGTCGGAGAGTTTTCGTGCGGGGTCGTTTTTGCCGCCTACGCTCGGCGCGTTGCCCGACAACATCCTGATCGTCGAGAGCGATGCAGGCCGCCTGAACCACCTGCAGGATCTGCTGCACGATCTGGGCCGCTGCACGTCGGCGGCAACGGGCGAGCAAGGTTTCGAGCTTGCGCTGCATAGTCTGCCGACGGTGATTCTGGTCGATGCCGCATTGCCCGACACCAGCGGCGTGCAGCTATGCGCGGCGCTCAAGAAGGAGCCGCGCCTCGAAGGCGTGCCCGTGCTGCTGATGACGGACGGCACGGACAGCGGCAACGCCGACTATGAGCAGGCACTGCTCAACGGGCTCGCCGATAGCGTGCTGAATCACACGCAGCCTACGGTACTCAAGGCGCGCGTGAAGAACGCGATGGCCTCGGTGCATGCGGACCAGAACCGGATTGGCGCGATGCGCGAATACTGGCTCGCGGTGGAAAAAGCCGGGCGGCGCGTCGAACGCAAGAACGGCGAAGGCACGCTGCCCGAGTGAGCGGCGGGTGTAATCAGAACCCTGCCGCAAGACCATCGCGACGGCTGTCGCTCGCGGCAACATAGCCGCGATCCGGCTCGTTGCGATCGAGCTTCCAGATGAACTGGCCCGAGCCGAAGTCCATGTACGGATCGTCGATGGATTTGATCGTGTGGCCGCGATCCTTGAGTTCGCGCGCCGTTTGCGCATCCAGCGTCGACTCGATGTCGATCGAAAAGTCGCGGTTGACCTTCCAGCGCGGCGCGTCGCACGCGGCCTGCGGCTGCTGGCCGTAGTCGAGCATGCGCACGATAGTTTGCAGATGGCCTTGCGGCTGCATATCGCCGCCCATCACGCCGAAGCTCATCACCGCTTCCTGCTGGCCGTTCACCTGCTGCGTGAGGAACGCCGGGATGATGGTGTGGAACGGCCGCTTGCCGCCCGCGACCACGTTCGGCGACTTCGGGTCCATCGAGAAACCGCAGCCACGGTTCTGCAGCGAAATGCCCATGCCGGGCACCACGCAGCCCGAACCGAAGCCCATGTAGTTCGACTGGATGAAGCTGACCATCATGCCGCGCTCATCGGCCGCCGACATATAGATCGTACCGCCCGCCTTCGGCATGCCGAAGCCGAATTGCGTCGCGCGCTTCCGGTCGATCAGTTTCGCGCGCGACTTCAGGTAGGCGTCGTCGAGCATCTGCTCGGGCGTCACTTCCATCGAACGCGGATCGGCGACATAGCGGTACACGTCGGCGAATGCGAGCTTCATCGCTTCGATCTGCAGATGCTGCGATTCGATGCCATCGAGCGGCAGCGACGCCACATCGAACTGTTCGAGTATGCCCAGCGCGATCAGCGCGGCAATGCCCTGCCCGTTCGGCGGAATTTCGTGCACCGTGTAGCCGCGATAGTTCTTGCCGATCGGCTCGACCCATTCCGGCTGATAGTTACGCAGATCGTCCATCGTCATGGCGCCGCCCTGTTCGCGTGCAAACGCGGCGATGCGTTCGGCGATCTCGCCTTCGTAATAGGCACGCGGGCCTTTTTCCGCGAGCAGACGCAGCGTCTTCGCATGACCCGGCAGGCGGATCAGTTCGCTGACTTCGGGCGCGCGGCCATGCGGCATGAAGGTATCGGCGAAACCCGGCTGGTTCTTCAGTTCGGGCTCGGCGGCCGCCCACTTGCGCGCGACGACGCTCGCCACCGCATGACCGCGCTCGGCGATTTCGATGGCCGGTTCCATCAGGTCCGCGAACGGCAGCGAGCCGAACTTCTTGTGCAACGCTTCCCAGCCTGCGATGACGCCCGGCACGGTGACCGTGTCCCAGCCGCGCACAGGCTGCACGGCCACGCCATTGTTCTCGCCGTATTTGCGCCTGAAGTAATCGACATTCCATGCCGCGGGCGCCACGCCCGACGCGTTCAGCCCATGCAGCTTCTTGCCGTCCCACACGAGCGCGAACGCATCGCTGCCCAGACCGTTCGACACGGGCTCGACCACCGTGATGGCGGCCGCGGCGGCAATCGCGGCATCGACGGCGTTGCCGCCTTTCCACAGCATGCGCAAACCGGCCTGCGCGGCAAGCGGCTGCGAAGTCGAGACGATGTTGCGCGCGAACACAGGCATGCGCAGCGTGGGATACGGGTTCTGCCAGTTGAAGCTTGTCATGTTGTCACTCTTATGGTTTTTGCCGGTACGAGCGCAGCGCCGTCCCGAACAACGGCGCTGCGCAGAGAATCAGGATTCACGCGGATCGAGCGCGTCGCGCAAACCGTCGCCGAGCAGGTTGAAGCCGAGCACGGACAGGAAGATCGCGATGCCGGGGAAAATCGACATCCACGGCGCCTGGCTGACGAAATCCTTCGCGGTGTTCAGCATCGATCCCCACGACGGCGCAGGCGGCAATTGCCCCAGCCCGAGGAACGACAGGCTCGCTTCCGCGATGATCGCGCTCGCCACCGTGAGGCTCGCCTGCACGATGATGGGCGGCAGCACATTGGGCAGAATGTAGCGCAGAATGATGCGCCCGTGATCGAGGCCGATGGCGCGCGCGCCTTCCACGTACTCTTCGGCCTTCACGCTGATCGCCTGGCCGCGCGTGAGACGGATGAAGCGCGGCATCGCCGAAATGCCGATGGCCGCCATCGCGTTGGTGAGGCTCGGGCCGAGAAATGCGCTCAGCGCGATGGCGAGAATCAGGAAGGGAATCGAAAGCAGCGCATCGGCGATACGCGAAATCACGCCGTCCACCAGCTTGCCGAAATAGCCCGCCAGCAAGCCGAGCGGCACGCCCAGCACGACGGCGATGCCGACCGACACCACGCCCGCCAGCAACGACGCCCGCGCGCCGAACAGCAGACGGCTCAGCACATCGCGGCCGAGTTCGTCGGTGCCGAACCAGTGCGCCGCCGACGGCGCCTGGCGTACCGTCATGAAACTTGCCTGCACCGGATCGTATTGCGTGAGCCACGGCGCGAACACCGCCATCACGACGATCAGCGCAACCAGCAACGCGCCGAACACAGCCGCCTTGTTGCGCATGAAGCGCACGACGCCACGGCGCTTGCGACGTGGCAACGCGCCAGCGGCTGCGGAACGTGCATCGATTGAAGTAGCCATCAGCCGCGCCTCAGTCGGGGATTGAGCAGGATATACAGCACGTCGGCGCACAGATTCACGACGATGAACGCCAGCGCCGTCACCAGCACGACGCCCTGCACGACGGGGTAATCGCGATTGAACACGGCATCGACGACCAGCTTGCCGAAGCCGGGAATCGTGAACACCTGCTCGGTCAGCACGGCGCCCGCGAGCAGTTCGCCGAACAGCAGCGCGAGCACGGTGACAATCGGAATCAGCGCGTTACGGAATGCGTGCTTGACCACGACCGTGCCGCGCAGCAGACCTTTTGCGCGCGCCGTACGAATGTAGTCGGTGCGCAGTACGCCGAGCATCGCGCTGCGCGTATGACGCATCAGTTGCGCGCCGAGCGCGGCGCCCAGCACGAACGCGGGCATCAGCATCGTCTTGATGCTCAGCCAGAAGTCCTCACCCGGCGACACATAACCCGACGAAGGCAGCAGATGCCATCGCACCGATACGATGAAGATCAGCATGATGCCGAGCCAGAAGTTCGGTATCGACATGCCCGACAGCGCGAAGATGTTGGCCGCGTAATCGAGCGGCCCGCCACGGCTCGCCGCCGAAATCACGCCCGCCGGAATGCCGATGCCGATGGCGAGAATCATCGCCATTACCGCGAGCTGGAGCGTGACGGGCAACTTCTGCGCGATCAGTTCGCGCACGGGCACGTCAGTGCGCAGCGACGAACCGAAGTCGCCATGCGCGACATCGCGCACCCATAGCGCGTATTGCGTGGGCACAGGCTGATCGAGGTGATACTTGACGCGCAGCGTCGCGATGACCTGCGCGTCCTGATCCTCGCCCGCCATCGCCAGTACCGGGTCGCCCGGCAACAGCTTCTGCAGGCCGAAGATCAGCATCGACACCAGAATCAGCGTCGGCACGGCCACCAGCAGGCGATTTGCGATGATCCGCAGCATGACGCTCAGCCCTTCACCGATACGCCGCGCAGACGCACGAGGCCATCGGCGGAAGGCGTGAAGCCCTGCACTTTCTTCGACAGCACGAACGGCCAGGGCTGCGCGTACAGATAGACGATGGGATCGTCGTCGGCGAGGATCTTGCCGGCGGCGTCGTAGTCGGCCTTGCGCTCGGCCATGCCGAGCTTGGTGCGCGCGCCGTCGAGCAGCGAATCGACCTGCTGGTTGCAGTAGTGCGCGTAATTCAGATTGCCCGAGCAGGTGTTGAACTGGTGCAGGTTGCCGTCGGGATCCACGCGGCCCGACCAGCCCGTGTACATCGCTTCGAAGTCGCCGCTATGGCCGGCGTTCAGTTCGGTTGCGTAGTCGCTCGGCCGCAGCTTCAGCGTGATGCCCGATTCGCTCAGCATCGCCTGCAGCATCTGCGTGATCTGGCTTGCCACCGTGTTGTTCGGATACGCGAACTCGACGGTCGGATGCTCCTGTCCTGCTGCTTTCAGCAGCGCCTTGGCTTTCGCGACATCGCGTTTCGTAGTGGGCAGCGACGCGTTGTAGTACGGGCTGGACTTCGGAATGCCCTGGTTAGCCGGCGAGAAAATGCCCGCGCCGATCACCTGATCGATGGCATCGCGATCGATCGACAGTTCGAACGCCTGACGCACGCGCTTGTCCTTCAGCGGATTATTGCCACGCGGACCGTTGTTGATGTTGAACGTGACGTAGTAGAAGCCGAGACCCGTCACCGGCTTGAACTGCAGATTGCCGTCGCTTTTCACCGACGTCACATCGGAAGGCGCAAGACGCTCCAGCATGTCGAGCGAGCCGGAACGCAGGTTTGCTAGACGCACGGTGCTGTCGGGAATCGGCTGGAACACGACGCGCTGGATGGGGTACTTGTCGGCATCCCAGTAGCCCGCGAATTTCTCCAGCACGACGCGGTCGTTCTGCACGCGCTGCACGAACTTGTACGGTCCCGAGCACACAGGATGCGAGGCGACGCCCGCCGCGTCTGCCAGGGTTTTCGGCGCGAGCATCATGCCCGCGCGATCGGAGAGCGTCGCGAGCAAGGCGGCGTCCGGCTGCTTCAACACGATCTTCACCGTGCTGTCGTCCACCACATCCACATGATCGACCGACGACAACTCGCTCTTGCGGTTGCTGGTCGCTAGCGTGCGATAGCGGTCCAGATTCGCCTTCACGGCGGCGGCGTTGAACGGCTCGTCGTTCTGGAACTTCACGCCCTGGCGCAGTTTGAACGTGAGCGTCTTGCCGTCCGCGCTGGTGGTCCAGGACGTCGCGAGCATCGGCACGATTTTCAGATCCGGCGATACATCGACCAGCGAATTGCACAGCGACGCGAACACGATGCGGTCGACGAACTGCACGCTGCGCGCCGGGTCGAGCGTGCCGATATCGTCCTGCAAGCCGATGCGGATCGTGCTTTGCGCCATCGCGGCGGAGGCGCTCATGGCGAGCGCGGCGGCAATCAACATTCTTCGCATGCGTTATGTCCTTGTTGCGGTTCGGGTTGACATCTGAGGTTGAGTTATCGGGTTGCGCCAGCTTGCGCGTCGGCCATCAGCGCCGCCTGCTTCTCGCGATAAATCGCGAGGCGCTCATTCAGCTTCGCGCTGACGCTCGCGACCAGCGGCGCGCCGCCGCCCGCGTTCTGCACCTCGCGCCAGAAGTGGCAGGCGACTTGCCGCCCGCCGGGCAGCGTTTCGGCGAGCGGACGCTCCTGCGAGCAGCGCGGCTTCGCGTGCGGACAGCGCGTATGAAAGCGGCAACCAGGCGGCGGTGCGGTCGGACTCGGCAGATCGCCTTGCAGTGCGGGCTTCGTGCGACGCTCGGGCGGACTGTTGGCGGGAATCGCGCGCAAGAGTGCCTGCGTGTACGGATGCAGCGGCGCGTCGAACAGTTCGTCGACCTGCGCAAGCTCGACGATTTCGCCGAGGTACATCACGGCGACGCGATCGCTCATATGCCGGATCACGGCGAGATCGTGCGCAACCATGATCAGCGTGAGGCCGAGTTCCGCCTTCAGCGATTCGAGCAGATTGATCACCTGCGCCTGCACGGACACATCGAGCGCCGACACCGGCTCATCGCCGACGATCAGCTTCGGCTCGCCCGCCAGCGCGCGCGCAATGCCGATGCGCTGTCTTTGTCCGCCGGAAAACTCATGCGGATAGCGCTCTGCATAAGCGGGCTGCAAGCCGACCTTGGTCAGCAGTTGCGCGACGCGATCACGACGCTCGGACGCGTTGCACGCAAGACCATGAAACGCCACCGGCTCGCCGATAATCTGCCCGACCGTCATGCCCGGATTCAGCGACGCGAACGGGTCCTGAAAAATGATCTGCATCTCGCGGCGCAAGCGGCGCAGCTTTGCGCCCTGCCACCGCGTGATGTCTTCGCCCTGATAGAACACGCTCCCTTGCGTGGCGTCGATCAACCTGAGCAGCAGACGCCCGAGCGTGGATTTGCCGCAACCCGACTCCCCGACGATCGCAAACGTCTCGCCCGTCTGGACGGCAAACGAGACTTCATTGACGGCATGCACGGTGGGCGTGCGCGCGAACATCTGGCGCTCGCCGCCAAAACGTTTGGTCAGCGCGCGCGCTTCGATGATGGGCGTCGCGATATTGCTGGCGTTCGTCGTCATGTCAGCTCCTTCTGCTGCACAGGCTGGACGAGTTGCTCGACCGGCGCCAGCCAGCAGGCGACGCGATGTTCGCCGGACAACGTACGGTCCGGCGGCGCGGCATCGAAGCAGCGTTGCTCGGCGAACGGACAGCGCGGCGCAAAGCGGCAGCCGCGCGGCATCTGTTCGGGCGACGGCACCGAGCCGCGTATCGTCGCGAGCGCGCCTTCGCGTTTGCCGACGGATGGAATCGCGCCGATCAGACCGATGGTGTACGGATGTTGCGGATCGTCGAACAGATCGGCCACCGTGCCGTATTCGACAACGCGCCCTGCATACATCACCGCGACGTGATCGGCGATTTCGGCGACCACGCCCAGATCGTGCGTGATCAGCAGCATGGCCGTGCCCGTTTCCTTTTGCAGCGAACGCACCAGCGACAGCACCTGCGCCTGAATGGTGACATCGAGCGCGGTGGTGGGTTCGTCGGCGATCAGAAGACGCGGGCTGTTGGCGAGCGCGATGGCGATCATCACGCGCTGGCGCATGCCGCCCGACAGTTGATGCGGATACGCATCGAGCCGCGTTTCGGGTGCGGGAATATGGACGAGGCGCAGCATCTTCAGCGCTTCCTCGCGCGCTTCTGCACGGCCAACGCCGCGATGCCGCCGGATGCTTTCGCCAATCTGCTCGCCGATCGTATAGGCGGGATTGAGCGAGGTCATCGGCTCCTGAAAGATCATCGACATGCGGTTGCCGCGAATGTCGGCGAGTTCGCGCTCCGACAGCGCGAACAGATCCACGCCTTCGAACAGCGCGCTGCCCGCCACACGCCGCGCAGGCGGACTCGCGAGCAGACCCATCAGCGCCAGCGACGTCACGCTCTTGCCGCAACCCGACTCGCCGACCATGCACAGCGTTTCGCCCGCATGCACCGGAAACGAGACGTTATCGACGACATTCGGCACGTCGGGCGAATTCGAAAACTTCAACGAAAAGCCGCGTACGTCGAGCACCGGCTGGCGTTCTGCACCCGTCATGCGTGGAGACTCCGCATCGTGTTGCTCGTCCTTACATATCGTCATCAAACGATCATACTGGCGGCCGTCGTACAAAAAATATTAAACTTTCTTTTCGATACTTAAGTTTTTCTCATGATTCGGTTGCGTGTGCACCCTGTTTGCCGAACGTGAGTCCTGACCGGAATTGCCGATGCCGACGCTTCGCATGCTGAAGACCTTCAAGGCCGTTGCCCATACGGGCTCGTTCTCGGCCGCCGCCGACAAAGTCGCATTGACGCAGGCCGCCGTGAGCCTGCAGATGCGCGGACTGGAAGAAGCGCTGGGCCGTCAGCTGTTCGACCGGCGCGGGCGGCAGATCACGCTGACGCAGCACGGCCATACGATCTGGCCGAAGATCGAGCAGATCCTCGATCTGCTTGCCGAGCTCGAGGCCAGGCCCACCGATGCGATGGAAGGGCCGGTGACGATCGGCGCGGTGGTGTCGGTGATCGGCGCGCTGTCGCTGTCTGTCGCGCGGTTGAAGGCGGCGCATCCACGCCTCGATGTGCGGCTGCTGTCGGCGCGTTCGGACGAACTGGCGAACATGGTCGAAGCGGGCGAAGTGGACGTTGCCGCCGTGGTCGCGCGCGCCGACGAGACACTCCCCGACACGCTCAAATGGACCACGCTCTATACCGAGCCGATGATGCTGATCGTGAGCCGCGACGTCGCCGATAACGACCCGCAGCGCATCCTGCGCAGCCACGGCTTTCTGCGCTTCGACCGGCGCGTGCGCACCGGACAGGTGGTCGAGTCCGCGCTGGAGAAAGCGGGCCTGATGGTCAACGAGTATCTAGAACTGAATTCGATCGAAACGATCGTCGCGCTGGTGCGCGAGAAGGTCGGCGTGGCCGTGCTGCCGCTGCTGATACGCGGCAACTGGCTCAACGATCCGCTGCTGCGCGTGATCCCGATCTCCAGCCCGCCGACGCTGCGCACGGTCGGCATGGTGCAGCGGGCGTCGGATGAGCGTAAAGCGCTGATGCGCGAGATCGTCGATACCTTGCAGGCGATGCCGCGCGACAGGACGTGACGTAACGTGGCGCTAGCCTTCCAGCATACGCAGCGGCGACGCGACGCGGCCTCGCCCCGAATGTTTCGCTTCGTAGAGCAGGCGGTCGGCCGATTCGATCAGTTCGGCGGGACGCGTGTCCGCCGTCGGGATCAGCGTCGCGACACCCGCCGAAATTGTCACTGTCTCCGCGCAGCCCGAATCGAGATGCTCGAGCTTGAGCGCGCGCACGGCCTCTTCCATGCGCAGCGCGATGCGCGTCGCCGCTTCGAGCGGCGTGTTCGGCAGCAGGCAGGCGAATTCTTCGCCGCCGTAGCGGCCCACGGTATCGTAAGGGCGTCGCAGCGTTTCCGTCAGGCGCTTCGCGACGGTCTGCAGGCAGCGGTCGCCCGCCTGATGCCCATAGCGGTCGTTGTAGCGCTTGAAGTAATCGACATCGACCATCACCAGCGAGAGCGGCGCGGATTCGCGCAAACAGTGGCGCCAGCTGGCGTCGAGATCCTCTTCGAACTTGCGCCGGTTGCCCACGCCCGTCAGGCCATCGACGAGCGCGATCGAGCGCAGCACGTCGCCCTGCATCTTCAGCGACAGATGCGCGCGCACCCGCGCCCGCACCACGGCGGGTTTGATCGGCTTGGTGATGAAATCGACCGCGCCTAGCGAGAGGCCGTACTCTTCGTCGGCTTCGTTGGTCTGCGCCGTGACGAAGATGATGGGAATGGTGTGCGTCAGCGGATCGGCCTTCAGGCGGCGGCACACTTCGTGGCCGTCCATGCCGTCCATCACCACGTCGAGCAGGATCAGATCGGGCATCACCTTGCGGCATAGCTCCAGCGTCTGCGCGCCGTTGGTGGCCATGAACACGTCGCAATCGTCCTTGAAGAGCGCATGCAGCGCGCGCACGTTGACCGGCTGATCGTCGGCGATCAGCAGCTTCGGACGCAGCGTGAACGTGTGGGCCCAGTCTCCGGGGATGTGTTCTAGCATGTCAGTTCGAGGTCCGTTCGAGCATCTCGCGGGTGCTGGCAGCGGCCGTGGCGAAATCGAGCGCTTCGATCTCGGCGAGCAGCCGGTCGAAGCGCGGCTGCCATGCGCTCGGCACATGCGGCGCAAGCGTCTCGGCGAGATCGAGCGCCTCGAGATTGGACGACTCCAGCCGCTCGAGCAGGCGGCCAAGCCGCTCGCGATATTCGTCCGCCTGCATCAGCGCGGCGTTCGTCGCCTGTACGACCGGCTTGCCGCCGAACACGATACGCAACTGCGCGACGCTATCGAGCAGCAGGCGTTCCAGATTATCCACTTCGGCGTGCGCGACGGATGCCGCGGCATCGTCTTCGTCAGCCTCGATCACACGATGTTCGAGCGCCGCCGCGTGCTCCGACAGCGTCTTCGCGCCCATTGTGCCCGCACTGCCCTTGATCGCGTGCAGCAGCGCCGCGCTGCGTCCCGCGCCGCCCTGCGCCGCCTGCTCGCGCAAGCCGTCCAGATGCCGCTCCATTTCGCCGACGAACACGCCTAGCGCCTTGCGGATCAGGTCTTCGCTGCCGCCAAAGCGCCCGACGATCGATTCCTTGCGTTCGAGCAACTGGCCTGCGGCAGGTTCGTCGCTGACACGCGCGCTGGCCGTCGATGCCGGCGGCACGCTCGGGCGCGTATGCGCGAGCAGCGTATCGACCAGTTGCGTGACGTCGATCGGCTTGCCGACATGATCGTTCATGCCTGCCGCGAGACAGGCATCGCGGTCCGCGCGCGTCGCATTCGCCGTCATCGCGATGATCGGCAGCGCGGCGAAGCGCTCGTGTGCGCGGATCAGCCGCGTCGCTTCGAGACCGTCGACGTCGGGCATCTGCATGTCCATCAGCACGGCGTCGAACACGCGCGTGCCCGTGAGCACCTTTTCGACGCCTTCCAGCCCGCTTTCCGCGAGCGCCACCTGCGCGCCCTCGCGGCTCAACAATCCTTCGGCGACTTCGCGATTCAGCGGATTGTCTTCGACCACCAGCAGCGTAAGACCCGCCAGGCGACCCGCGCCAGCGGGAGCGTGCACCGTCCGCTTCGCGTGCGCCGCCTTGTGGCTTGTGCCCGTCAGCACGCGCTGCACCGTCTGCGCAAGCTGTTTCGGCGTGACGGGTTTGGTGACGAAGGCATCGAACGGCATGTCATCGGATTCCTGCGCGGCGGCCAGCACTTCCTGACCATATGCCGTGATCATCACGATGGCGGGCGTGTTGCGGCCCGCGCGCGCTTCGTCGATCCGGCGTGCCGCCGCGAGACCGTCGAGATCGGGCATGCGCCAGTCGAGCAGGATCACGTCGTAACCTTCGTGCTCGCGCTCGGCGGCGCTCATCAGCTTGACGGCCGAGACGCCGCCCGGCACCACGTCCGCTTCCCAGCCGAGCGCGCGCGCCGTGCGCGACAGCACTTCGCGGGCGATGCCGTTGTCGTCCGCGACCAGCACGCGCAGGCGCCGGTCGCGCGGCATGAAGGGATCGAAATGCTCGACGGGCGCGTCCTCGCTGATGCCGAGATTGATGTCGAACCAGAAGCGGCTGCCCTTGCCCAGTTCGCTCGCGACGTCGAGCTTGCCGCCCATCATCTCCACCAGCCGGCGGCTGATGGCGAGCCCCAGACCCGTGCCGCCGAAGCGGCGCGTGGTCGACACCTCCGCCTGGCTGAAGCCTTCGAAAATCTGCCCGAGCTTCGATTCGCTGATGCCGATGCCGCTGTCCGTCACCGCGATGCGCACGCGCACGCCCGTATCGAGGCGCGATAACAACGTGAAGCTGACGACCACCTGACCCTTGATGGTGAACTTGAGCGCGTTGCCCGCCAGATTCACGAGTACCTGTTGCAGCCGCAAGCTGTCGCCGATCACCACGGGCGGCAGATCCGGGCTGATGTCGAACAGGACTTCGACTTCCTTGTCGTACTGGTTGCCCGACAGCACGACGCCGAGATCCTGCATCAGCGGTTCGATTTCGAACGAATGCGTGTCGAGCTGCAGTTTGCCCGCTTCGATCTTCGAGTAATCGAGAATGTCGTTCAGCAGGCCGAGCAGCGATTTCGCCGCCTTTTCGGCTTTGACGACATAGCCGCCCTGGCGCTCGTTGAGACCCGTCGATTGCACCAGATCGAGCATGCCGAGCACCGCATTCAGCGGCGTGCGGATTTCGTGGCTCATGTTGGCGAGGAACGCCGACTTGGCCTCGTTGGCCGCGTCGGCCTGCTGCTTCGCGTCGCGCAGCCGCAGTTCGATGTTGCGCTGCTCGCTAACATCGTGATTGACGCCTGTCATGCCGACGGGATTGCCCGCCGCGTCGCGCTGCACAGTGAAAGTGGTCTGGATATGGCGGACCTCGCCATCGGGCAGCACGATCCGGTACAGCGGCAGATGGATGTGCTTGGAAGTGACTTCGCCCGCAAAAGCGGCTTCCAGCTTCTCGACGGCGGCCGAGCGGTCGTCTTCGTGCACGCGCGACAGCCAGTGTTCGAAACGCAGACCTTCGGCGGGCGTCGACGCGAAGCCGAAAATCTCGAACATGCGCGCGTTCCAGCGCAACGCATCGTTCGAAAACTCCCACGACCAGATGCCGAGTTCGGCAATATCGGCGGCGAGCAGCAACTGGTCGCGCGCTTCCGACAACTCCGCGCGTTCGCGGATCTGCGTGGACATATCGGTGATCACGCAGACGAAGCGGCGCCCGCTCCCCACCACCATCGTGCCCGTCGACACATGCACGGGGAACACGCTGCCATCCTTGCGCACGCCCGCCAGCTCGCATTCGCTGATGATCTCGCGGACGTCTTTCTCGCTGCTTTCGGAGAACTGCGACGCGTAGCGGGCAAACAGCTCGTTGACCGTCGCCGATACCAGTACGCGCACGTCCTTGCCGGCAATCTCGCGCTCGGCATAACCGAAGGCCTTCTCTCCTGCCGGATTGAGCGACAGCACCACGCCCGCGCGGTCGAGCGTGATGATGGGGTTGACGGCTGTGTCGAGAATCGCGCGCGTCGTCTCGAGGCTTGCAGCCAGCTTGCGTTCGATGCGCGTGCGCGCGTTCTGGTTGCGCACCAGACGCCAGCCGAACACAGCCAGCATCAGCACCAGCACCGTCGTGCCTGCGGCGTGCCACAGCGTGTCGGTCCACCAGGGCGCGAGAATCTCGTCCTGCGCGAGCGCGGCGGCGACGAACAGCGGGTATTGGCTCAGGTTGCGCTCGCTGTTCAGACGCGTCACGCCGTCCTGCGCCGATTTCGACACGAAATGGGTGGTGCCGCCCGATTGCAGATGCGCCTTGAACAGCATCGTGTCGGTGATGTTCTTGCCGACGAAGCGCGCCTCGAACGGACGGCGCACGATCATGATGCCGTTGTCGGCGACCAGCGCGACGGCGCCGTATTTGCCGATGTCGAGGCTGTCGTAGAAGCGTGAGAAGAAGTCGATGTCGATGGTGGCTAGCACGACGCCTGCGAACTGCCCGTTCGGGCCGTCGATACGGCGCGACACGGGGATGATCCATTTACCCGTCGAGCGGCTTTGCACGGGCATGCCGACGTGCGGGCCGCGATCGGTGTGATCGCGGTGATAGATGAAATATTCGCGGTCGGCGTTATTGAAGGTCTTCACCAGCACCGGCTGCGAATTGGCGAGCCAGTCGCCGTCGCGGTCGTAGAGATACAGGCCGTTCAGCTGCGGCAGTTCGTTGACGCGTTGCGCGAAGATGCGGTGCAGGCGGTCGAGCGCGGCGGGGCCGACGCCGTCATGTTCGACGCGCTCGACCACGCCGACGAGGGTGGTATCGGCCTGCTTGATAGTGTCGTCGGCGTGCTGCGCCATCGCGCGCGCGAGGTTCGCGGCCGCGACGGACATTTCTTCCATCTGGTCCTGACGCGACGTGACACTGCGCCAGACGTCGCTGCCGATCAGCAGCGCGCAAACGACGACGATAAACAGCGTCACCCGGATGGGAAGCGAGATACGACTGAAGATCCGACTGGCCAAACGAAGTCTCCGACATGCTTACCGCATCAGTTGAAGGTGGCCTGTCAGCAATTTTTGCCTGTTTTTGCCTGTTTTTGCCTGTTTTTTGTCTGCT
Source organism: Paraburkholderia sp. C35 (assembly GCF_003121405.1). Lineage (GTDB taxonomy): Bacteria > Pseudomonadota > Gammaproteobacteria > Burkholderiales > Burkholderiaceae > Paraburkholderia. The sequence continues at coordinate 35,037 of NZ_QBUY01000097.1, forward strand.
TTTTGCGCAGCAAACGCTGAAAAACATTCTGGATGAAGGCTGCGCGTGCCAGGATCGTGTCCTGGGCGACCGATGTCGAGACTACCTTGACTTTCCAGTTAACGACAATGGGAGTTGGATCTTTAAGACAGTGGGTTTGGGGTGGGGTTTATTTGGGTTTCTTAGGGGCTTGTGAGGGCATCCGCGGTTTGTTAGTGGTTCTTCATGCGTTGCCCCTGTGCGGGGCGGCACCTACTTTTCTTTGCCGCCGCAAAGAAAAGTAGGCAAAAGAAAGCGGGCTAACACC
>NZ_QBUY01000098.1 GCF_003121405.1 Paraburkholderia sp. C35
GTTCAGCGGCTTTCTTTTGCCTACTTTTCTTTGCCGCGGCAAAGAAAAGTAGGTGCTGCCCCGCACAGGGGCGACGCCTGAAGCACCAACACCAAAACGCGGACGCCATCGACAAGCAAAAGCAAACCACCAAATAGCGTCGCAGACAGCATCCACAAAAAAAACCTTACTGCCTTGCAGTCCGCAAATTATCCGGCATCGGCAGATTAAAGTTAGTGCGGAACGGATTGATATCAAGCCCACCGCGCCGCGTATATCGCGCATAAACAGCCAACTTCACAGGCTGACAAACCTTCATCACATCAAGAAAAATCTTCTCGACGCACTGCTCGTGAAATCCAGTGTGATTTCGATAAGAAATAATGTACCGCAGCAGAGAAGCGTGATCGATCTGCGGCCCGACGTAATGAATCTGCACCGAACCCCAATCAGGCTGCCCGGTAACGGGACAATTCGACTTCAAAAGATTGGACACCAAAGTTTCTTCGGTAGGCGCTTCATCAAGCGCAGCCTTGAGCAAAGAAGCATCTGGCTGATAAACATCCGTATCAAGATCGAGCCGATCCAGCGAAGTCCCTTCGAACTCATCCAGCGCGAGCTTGGAAAACTCCGCCGGCGGATAAAGATGCAACGACACCGATGACCCACAAGCAGCAGACACATCGCGCTTGATGGTGTCACGCACGGTCTCGATCGAATCGAACGCAGTCTGCGCAAACGACCCAAGATAAAGCTTGAACGACTTCGACTCGACGATATTCGGCGATTCCGCAGGAATAAAGAAAGTCGCAATCGCGATCTGCGGCTTGCCGCGCGCATTGAGCCACGACAGCTCGTAAGCGTTCCAGATGTCAGTGCCGAAGAACGGCAGCGCCGCTCCAATGCCGATCTGCTCGCGCGCATTCTTGCGCGCAATCGGAAACAGCAAGGAGGCGTCGTATTGCTCGGTGTAGCTGGACGGCTTGCCCAGCGGAGATTGTTCGGGTGTCATGATGCGTTCACGATGCCACTCAGGACATGCCCGATCGCTGTCACGTCACGGGCCGATTCGCAGTGGCGAATTTGGTCGTCGAAGAAAAAGTCCGGCTCGAACTCGCGCAAAAATGCGCTCTTGTCCAGCCCGCCAAGAAACATCGCTTCGTCGATTTCGATGTTCCAGGCCATCAAGGTACGGATTGCCCGCTCATGCGCGGGCGCCGAACGCGCCGTCACCAGCGCAGTGCGAATGTGCATCGGCGCGGCTGCGTCGGCCAGCGTCTGCAAGCGGTGCAATGCCTGCAGCAAAGGCTTTAAAGGTCCATCGGCAAGCGGCAAATCCTTGTTGTCGATCTCGTGACCGACGAACGCCCGCAAGCCATCTTTCTGAAACACGCGCTCCGCTTCGTCGGAAAACAGCACGGCGTCGCCGTCGAAGGCAATGCGGATTTCGTCCGGGTACTTGCTCGCCATTTTCGCCGATTCAGGCAACACGCGTGCAGCCGGGAATCCTGCCGCGAGCGCGTCGCGCACGTCGTCCTGATTCGCCGACAGAAACAGCGACGCATTCAACGGCTTCAGATACGCGAATGGCGCGCGTCCACGCGTGAACACGCCGCGCTCGATCGACAGTCCATACTCCTGGCACGACTTGAACGCGCGCAAGCCGCTGATGGGATCGCTGCGCGACAGGATCACCACTTCCACACGATGCTCGCCCGCATTCAACGCGAGCAGCTTGCGAATCAGCGGAAACGCGACGCCCGGTTTGGCCGGCACGTTCAGCCGCTCGCGTTGCAACGTCTCATACGCGCGCAGATTGCCATCCTCGTACACGCGGTTCTCTTCCTCGAAATCGAACAGCGCGCGCGAGGAAATCGCCACCACCAGTTTGTCGTCTAGCGAAAAGGCCATCCGTTTGCGCGGTTAGCCGAGGAACAGTCGATACACCGGATTCGCCGTCTCTTCCCAATACGGATAGCCGAGCGTTGCGAGGAAACGCGCAAATTCGGCATCTTCCGCCGACGGAACCTGAATGCCGACGAGAATCGAACTGTAGTCGGCGCCCTGATTCCGATAGTGGAACAGGCTGATATTCCAGTTCGGCGCCATCGACGACAGGAATTTCATCAGTGCGCCCGGCCGCTCCGGAAACTCGAAGCGGAACAGACGTTCGTTGTGCGCGAGCGGCGAGCGTCCGCCGACCATGTAGCGGATATGCTGCTTCGACAGTTCGTCGCCGGTGAGATCGACGGTGGCGAAGTTGTGCGCCTCGAACGCGCCCTTGATCTGCGCCGACTCGCTGCGGTTGCGGATCTGCACGCCAACGAAGATATGGGCGCACGACGAGTCCGCAATCCGGTAATTGAACTCGGTGACGCTGCGCGTGCCGACCAGTTCGCAGAAGCGCTTGAAGCTGCCGCGCTCTTCGGGAATCGTCACCGCGAACACGGCTTCACGCGATTCACCGACTTCCGCGCGCTCCGCGACGAAGCGCATCCGATCGAAATTCATGTTCGCGCCGGACGTGACCGCGATCAGCGTCTGGTTCTCGATCCCTTCGCGTTCCGCATACTGCTTCGCGCCCGCGACGGCCAGCGAACCGGCCGGTTCCAGCACGCTGCGCGTGTCCTGGAAGACGTCCTTGATCGCGGCGCACAGTGCATCCGTATTCACCGTCAGCACGTCGTCGAGATATTGCTGGCAGAGGCGGAACGTCTCTTCGCCGACCAGCTTCACCGCCGTGCCGTCCGAGAACAGGCCGACTTCGTTCAGCGTCACGCGCTCGCCCGCCTTCAGCGATTGCGCCATCGCACACGAATCTTCCGTCTGCACGCCGATCACCTTGATCTCGGGGCGCACCGATTTCACGTACGCGGCAATGCCCGCCGCCAGACCGCCGCCGCCGATCGGCACGAAGATCGCGTGGATCGGCCCTTGGTGCTGACTCAGCACTTCCATTGCCACCGTGCCCTGGCCGGCGATCACGTATTCGTCGTCGAACGGATGCACGAAGGTCAGGCCGTGCTGCTCCTGCAACTTGACGGCATGGGCGTAGGCGTCGCTATACGATTCGCCCGATTGCACCACTTCGACCGTCGGGCCGCCGTGTGCGCGTACGGCATCGACCTTCACTTGCGGCGTCGTCACGGGCACCACGATGGTCGCCTTGATTCCCATGCGCGCCGCCGACAACGCGACGCCCTGCGCATGATTGCCTGCCGAAGCCGTAATCACACCGCGCGCGAGCGCGTCGGCGGGAATGTGCGCCATCTTGTTGTACGCACCGCGCAGCTTGAACGAGAAGACGGGCTGGTTGTCTTCGCGCTTCAGGTAAATGGGGATGCGCAGCCGTGCGGACAGATTCCGCGCATGTTCGAGTTCGGTCTCACGCGCGACGTCGTAGACGCGGGCGGTGAGGATTGTCTTCAGGTAGTCGTGGGATGCCATGCGGATCACGCGCAATGCGCCATTTCGGACGGGAAAAGATCAATGATAGCGCCAACCGCCCGTCCGGACGCACCTGATCCGGGATTCATCCGATTGCCTTTGCTTTATCGGTGAGCTGAACCAGCCGACCGGACGGTCGAAAGTTCCGGCTCAATCCCCAGGCGGCTGCGCTGCATTCCGGGTGCGTCGCCGGCGGGCATTTTCGTGGCGATTTCTGGCAAGCCAAGCCGCAAAGGCTTGTCGCGCGGACATTCAGCCGTCAACGTCCGGGTGAATCATGCGGTAGAATCCTATTTTGGAACAAGGATCGGAAGATGCATTGGCAGCCTCGATTCGCCCACTTGATGCCCGTACCGCGTGAGTCTCGACCCGCGGCGCAGCGGCACGTGCGGCATGCACGATCGTGTAGCTGTCTCTGAGCGCCCGCGAGGCGACCGGTCACCCACGTTCCAGCCATATCCCCGGCGATCCCGGGCGCTGGCCCCCCGGTTGCGGCTTCGCACACTAGAAAGATTTCCAGCATTGCGCCCCACGCGCACTGTCAGCGGGCCTCAGCGATGAGCGCGCGCCGCTGACCTACCGAGTCGTCCAAACATGAACGCACCTCAAGTTTTCGATCCGCACGGCGCCGCCGCCACCGTTGCCGCCGACGCTGAACCGCGCCTGCGCGAAATCCCGTACAACTACACGTCGTTCTCCGACCGCGAAATCGTCATTCGCCTGCTCGGCGACGAAGCGTGGGCTGCCCTCGACGAACTGCGCAATGAACGCCGTACCGGCCGCTCGGCGCGCATGCTGTATGAAGTGCTCGGCGATATCTGGGTCGTGCGCCGCAATCCTTACCTGCAGGACGATCTGCTCGACAACCCGAAGCGCCGCGCGCTACTGATCGAAGCGCTGAATCACCGTCTGACCGAAATCGAAAAGCGCCGTCGCGCCGACCTCGTCGAACATGGCGATGAAGCGGGCGTCGACCGTGCCGCGCGTGTTGAAACGCTGGTTGCCGCTGCGCGCCGCGCGGTCGATGCGTTCGCCAGCGAGTTCGACAAGATGGCCGACCTGCGTCGCCGCGCGAACAAGGTGCTGGGCCGCCAGACGCAGAAGGACAACATTCGCTTCGACGGTATTGCGCGCGTTTCGCACGTGACGGACGCGACCGACTGGCGCGTCGAATATCCGTTCGTCGTGTTGACGCCGGATACGGAAGCCGAGATCGCCGGTTTGATCAAGGCGTGTTTCGAGCTCGGGCTGACCGTGATTCCGCGTGGAGGCGGCACGGGTTACACGGGCGGCGCAGTGCCGCTCACACCGTTCTCGGCTGTCATCAACACGGAAAAGCTGGAACAGCTTGGCGCCGTCGAACTGACGGAACTGCCGGGCGTCGCGCACAAGGTGCCGACCATTTTCTCGGGCGCGGGCGTGGTCACGCGCCGCGTGACGGAAGCTGCCGAGCACGCAGGCTATGTGTTCGCCGTCGATCCGACTTCGCTGGATGCATCGTGCATCGGTGGCAATGTCGCGATGAACGCGGGCGGCAAGAAGGCGGTGTTGTGGGGCACGGCGCTCGACAACCTCGCGTGGTGGCGCATGGTCGACCCGCAAGGCAACTGGCTCGAAGTCACGCGTCTCGACCATAACCTCGGCAAGATTCACGACATCGCCGTTGCGCGCTTCGAACTGAAGTGGTTCGACGGCGAATATGCGCCGGGCGAAAAGCTGTTGCGCACCGAACTGCTCGAAATCGAAGGCCGGCGTTTCCGCAAGGAAGGCCTCGGCAAGGACGTCACAGATAAATTCCTCGCGGGTCTGCCGGGCATCCAGAAGGAAGGCTGCGATGGTCTGATTACGTCTGCCCGCTGGGTGCTGCACAAGATGCCCGCGCATACGCGCACCGTCTGTCTGGAGTTCTTCGGCCAGGCGCGCGAGGCGATTCCGAGCATCGTCGAAATCAAGGACTATCTGTTCGAAACGTCGAAGCAGGGCGGCGCGATTCTCGCCGGCCTCGAGCATCTCGACGAGCGTTATCTGCGCGCCGTCGGTTACGCGACCAAGAGCAAGCGCAACGCGTTTCCGAAGATGGTGCTGATCGGCGATATCGTCGGTGACGATGCTGATGCTGTCGCGACGGCCACGTCGGAAGTGATCCGTATGGCCAACGGCAAGAGCGGCGAAGGCTTTGTCGCCGTCAGCGCCGAGGCACGCAAGCGCTTCTGGCTCGACCGCAGCCGCACGGCGGCAATCGCGAAGCACACCAACGCGTTCAAGATCAACGAAGACGTCGTGATTCCGCTCAATCGCATGGGCGAGTACACGGACGGCATCGAGCGCATCAACATCGAGCTGTCGATCAAGAACAAGCTGCAACTGGTTGATGCGCTCGAAGCGTTCTTCAAGAGCGGCAAGCTGCCGCTCGGCAAGAGCGACGACGCGAATGAAATCCCGAGTGCCGAACTGCTCGAAGATCGCGTGCATCAGGCGCTCGACATGCTCGGCCATGTGAAGAAGCGCTGGGAATTCCTGCGCGACAAGCTCGATCTGTCGTTGCGTGAAGCGCAGCACTATCTGGTCGGCCTCGGCTACGAAGGGCTCGCGGAAAAATTCGCGGATCGCGTCGATGTTCAGCCGGACGCGAACGTGTTTCATATCGTCCAAGACCGCACGGTGCGCGTGTCGTGGAAGCAGGAAATCCGCGCGGAACTGCGTCAGATTTTCAACGGCGGCGAGTTCAAGCCGATCCTCGACGAAGCGCAGGCTATCCATAAGCAGGTGCTGCGCGGCCGCGTGTTCGTCGCGCTCCACATGCACGCGGGCGACGGCAACGTTCATACGAACATTCCCGTCAACTCCGATAACTACGAGATGCTGCAGGACGCGCACGTCGCCGTCGCGCGCATCATGAAGCTTGCGCGTTCGCTGGATGGCGTGATTTCCGGCGAGCACGGCATCGGCATTACGAAGCTCGAATTCCTGACGGAAGAGGAAATCGGCGAATTCCGCGCGTACAAGCAGCGCGTCGATCCGGAAGGGCGCTTCAACAAGGGCAAGCTGCTCGAAGGCGCGGACTTGCGCAACGCGTACACGCCGTCGTTCGGGCTGATGGGTTATGAATCGCTGATCATGCAGCAGTCCGATATCGGCGCAATCGCCGATTCGGTGAAGGACTGCCTGCGCTGCGGCAAGTGCAAGCCGGTGTGCGCGACGCACGTGCCGCGCGCAAACCTGCTGTACAGCCCGCGTAACAAGATTCTCGCCACGTCGCTGCTGGTCGAGGCGTTCCTGTACGAAGAACAGACGCGCCGCGGCGTGTCGATCAAGCATTGGGACGAGTTCAACGATGTCGCCGATCACTGCACCGTCTGCCACAAGTGCGTGACGCCGTGCCCGGTGAAGATCGACTTCGGCGATGTCACGATGAACATGCGCAACCTGCTGCGCAAGATGGGCAAGAAGAAGTTCAACGCGGGCAACGCGGCGGGCATGTTCTTCCTGAACGCGACCAATCCGCAGACCATCAACCTCGCGCGTACCGCGATGATGGGCGTCGGCTACAAGGCACAACGCCTTGGCAACGACGTGCTGAAGAAGTTCGTCAAGAAGCAGACGGCGCATCCGCCCGCGACGACGGGCCGCCCGCCCGTGGTCGAGCAGGTGATCCACTTCGTCAACAAGAAGATGCCGGGCAACCTGCCGAAGAAGACGGCGCGCGCGTTGCTCGACATCGAAGACAACAAGATCGTGCCGATCATCCGCAACCCGAAGACGACGACCGTCGATTCGGAAGCGGTGTTCTACTTCCCCGGCTGCGGTTCGGAGCGTCTGTTCTCGCAGGTCGGTCTCGCCACGCAGGCGATGTTGTGGGAAGCGGGCGTGCAGACGGTGCTGCCGCCGGGTTATCTGTGCTGCGGCTATCCGCAGCGCGGCTCGGGCCAGTTCGACAAGGCCGAGCAGATCGTCACGGATAACCGCGTGCTGTTCCACCGCGTCGCGAATACGCTGAATTATCTCGACATCAAGACCGTGGTGGTGTCGTGCGGCACGTGTTACGACCAGCTGGCCGGCTACGAATTCGAGAAGATTTTCCCGGGATGCCGGATTATCGACATCCACGAATTCCTGCTGGAGAAGGGCATCAAGCTCGACGGCGTGAAGGGTACGCGCTACATGTATCACGACCCTTGCCACACGCCGATCAAGACGATCGACCCGGTCAAGCTGGTCAACGAACTGATGGGTGCCGAGAAGATCGACGGCTACAAGATCGAGAAGAACGATCGTTGCTGCGGCGAGTCGGGCACGCTGGCGGTCACGCGTCCGGATATTTCGACGCAGGTGCGCTTCCGCAAGGAAGAGGAAATCCGCAAGGGTGCGGCGAAGCTGCGCGGTATTCCCGTGGTCGCCGATGCGAACGGCCCGCAGCCGAATGGTGCAGCGAGCGGCGCAACCACCGACGCACCCGCCGACGTCAAGATCCTGACCAGCTGCCCGTCGTGCCTGCAAGGCCTGTCGCGTTACAACGAAGACGCGAGCGTCGAAGCGGACTATATCGTTGTCGAAATCGCACGCAACGTGCTCGGCGAGAACTGGATGGCCGACTATGTACAGCGTGCGAACAATGGCGGAATCGAGCGCGTGCTGGTCTAATGGCGCGATAAAGGTTCCGTTCGAGGACGACGATGGACTGTATCTTCTGCCGTGAAGACGGTGGCGATGTACTGTGGCAGGACGACACCTTGCGTGTCGTCCTCGCTGACGAACACGACTACCCCGGTTTTTGCCGCGTGATCTGGAACAGGCATGTGGCCGAATTTTCCGATCTGGGCGACGGCGAGCGCGACCGCGTGATGCGTGTCGTGTACGCCGTCGAGCGCGCAATGCGGCGCATCCTCCAACCCGTCAAGGTGAACCTGGCGAGCCTCGGCAATCAGGTGCCGCACGTGCACTGGCATGTGATCCCCCGGTTCTCCAACGACGCGCATTTCCCGCTGCCCATCTGGGCGCCGCGCCAGCGCACGGTGTCCGAGGCGATGCTGTCGCAACGGCGCGCGCAGGCCACCTTGCTGCGCGAAGCGGTACGCGGCGAAATCGAACACGCTCTCGCCTGAGGTCATCATGAGTGGATTGAAACCCGACACGCCGGTGCCTACCGGCGTCGTCGTTCATGCCGTATCGCGCGTGCTCGAACTGCAGTACGCGGACGGCAAGAGTTACCGCGTGCCGTTCGAACTGATGCGCGTGTTGTCGCCATCGGCGGAAGTGCGTGGTCACGGTCCCGGCCAGGAAACGCTGCAGACGGGCAAGCGCGAGGTGTCGATTACGGCGCTGGAAGGCGTCGGCAATTACGCGCTACAACCGACTTTTTCGGACGGCCACAATACGGGTATCTATTCGTGGGATCTGCTGTGGGAACTCGCGACCCGTCAGGACGAACTCTGGGCGGAATATTTCGACAAACTGAAGGCGGCAGGCGTCGACCGGGATGCGCCGATGCCCGTATCCGGTCCTGCGCACGGCCATAGACACTGATACGATGCGCGGCCAACCGCCCGTCGCTGGATGCGACGCAACAATTTCTCAGAATACGCGAAAGGACGAAGCGCGATGACCAAAACCCACTTCGGCTATCAGACAGTCGACGAACAGGAAAAAGCGAAGAAAGTGGCCGGTGTGTTCCACTCGGTCGCCTCCAACTATGACCTGATGAACGACCTGATGTCGGGCGGGATGCACCGCGCATGGAAGGCGTTCACCATCGCGCAGGCCAACGTGCGGCCGGGCTTCAAGGTGCTCGACATCGCGGGCGGCACGGGCGATCTGTCGATGGCGTTCGCGAAGCGGGCAGGCGAGACGGGCGAAGTCTGGCACACGGACATCAACGAATCGATGCTGCGCGTGGGCCGCGACCGGCTGATCGACAAGGGCGTGATCACGCCGACGCTGCTGTGCGACGCCGAAAAAATTCCGTTTCCGGACAACTACTTCGATGTGGTCACGGTGGCCTTCGGTCTGCGCAACATGACGCACAAGGACGCTGCGCTCGCCGAAATGCGCCGCGTGCTGAAACCGGCCGGGCGCCTGCTCGTGCTGGAATTTTCGAAAGTGTGGGACCCGCTCAAAAAAGCCTACGACGTCTATTCTTTTAAGGTACTGCCGTGGCTCGGCGAGCGTTTTGCGAAGGACGCCGAGAGCTATCGCTACCTCGCGGAATCGATCCGGATGCACCCGGATCAGGAAACTTTGAAGACGATGATGGAACAAGCTGGCCTCGATGCCGTCAAATATTACAATTTGTCAGCTGGCGTGGTAGCCTTGCATGTGGGGACGAAATACTGATGTCCCTAACCTCTCGTTTTTAAAAGGAAATTGAGAAAATGTCTGATTCGAATCTGTCATCTCGTTGTAAGGTTAAGGGGTCATGGGCGAGGAGAATCGGACTGATCGCGATGGTCGGGCTGATTTCGATCGGCACGCTGGCCTCGCTCGACGCCGAAGCAAAACGCATGGGCGGCGGCCGCAGTATCGGGCGTCAGTCGAACGTCACTCAGCCGACGCAGCAGTCGGCGCCGTCGCCTTCGCCCGGCGCTCCGTCGCAAGCCATGCAGCAGCAGCGTCCTGCTACGCCGCCGCCCACGCCGGCCGCACAGCCTAACCGCTCGCGCTGGCTCGGGCCGATCGCCGGTCTCGCGGCAGGTCTCGGTATCGCCGCGCTGCTGTCGCACTTCGGTCTTGGCGAAGCGTTCGCGGGCATGATGTCGAACCTGATCGTGATCGCGCTGATCGCGTTCGTCGCCGTGTGGCTGATCCGCAAGTTCGTTGCCCGCACGCGCGACGCACAGACGCCCGCGTATGCAGGCGGCGCGCCGACGCTGAACGTAGGCGGCACGGGCTACTCGCAGGAGCCGCGTTACACGGCGCCGCCGACGGGTTCGGACCTCAACCCGCAAGGCAATCCGCTGAGCACGCCTGAAGTCGCTGCGACGCCGGCCATCCCGGCGGGCTTCGATTCCGAGTCGTTCCTGCGCAACGCGAAGGTCTACTTCGTGCGCCTGCAGGCGGCATGGGACGCCGGCAATATCGACGATATCCGCGAGTTCACCACGCCTGAAATGTTCGCCGAAGTGCGCGTCGACCTGACCTCGCGCGGTGCCGACAAGAACCAGACCGACGTCGTGCAGCTCAACGCCGAACTGCTGGGCGTCGAGGATCGCGGCAGCGAGTATCTGGCGAGCGTGCGTTTCCACGGCCTGATCCGCGAAACCGCGGGCAGCGCGGCCGAGCCGTTCGAGGAAATCTGGAACCTGTCGAAGCGCAATGGCGAAGGCTGGCTGCTTGCGGGTATCCAGCAGGTGAACCATCACTGAATCCGTAAAGGATTAGCCGTTCGGCAGAGCCAGCCTCGAAGCGAACGGACGTTACAATAGGAACCCGCGTCGGCAGTCGCCGGCGCGGGTTTTCTCTTTCCACTGCCGATGACCCTTGCCGCCAAGCCCTTCGCTGCTGCCGTCAACCATCTGCTCGCTCGCGAAACGTGGGCGCGCGAACGTCTCACTCCGTACGCCGGCAAGACTGCGCGGCTATCCTGTCCTCCCGTCACGTTGATCCTGCTGGTCCAGCCGGACGGCTACCTGAGCGCCGTCGACGAAAGCGAAGCGCAGACATTCGACGTCACGGTCGCCGTGCCGTCTGACGCCGTGCCTGCCTTCCTGCAAGGCGGCCAGGCGGCGGTGATGAAGCACGTGAAGATCGAAGGCGATGCCGAGTTCGCCACCGTGATCGCGAAACTGGCCGAGCATCTGCGCTGGGAGCCGGAAGAAGATCTCGCAAAGCTGATCGGCGACGGCCCCGCGTGGCGGATTGCGACGGTGGCGCGTTCGGTCGGCGATCATGCGCTGCGCACGGGCCGCAATCTGCTCGATACGGTCGCCGAGTATCTGCTGGACGAAAACCCGCAACTCGTGCGCCGCACCGCGCTGGACGATTTCAACGCCGAGCTGGCGCGCGCTCGCGACGCGCTTGCGCGTGTCGAAAAGCGCGTCGAACGTCTCGAACAGAAGGTCGAAGCCCGCGGCGCAGGTGCGCCGGGCGCCGCCACGTCGCGCGGCACGCGCTAGTCACCGGGCTGAACCATGCGTTTTCTGCGTTTTCTCAAGATTTTCTTTACCGTCATCCGCTTCGGGCTGGATGAGATGATGCTGAGCCGCGTCAACGACCGGCGCGTGCGGCTGTTGCTGCGCATCACCACCATCGGCCGCAAGTTCGACCAGCCGCCCGGCGTGCGGCTGCGTCTTGCGCTCGAAAGCCTCGGGCCGATCTTCGTGAAGTTCGGTCAGGTGCTGTCCACGCGCCGCGATCTGCTGCGCCCCGACATCGCCAACGAACTCGCCAAGCTGCAGGATCAGGTGCCGCCGTTCGATTCGGCTGTCGCTATCTCCATCATCGAAAAGTCGCTGGGCGCGCCCGTCGATTCGATCTTCGACGACTTCGAGCGTGTGCCGGTGGCGAGCGCATCGATTGCGCAGGTTCACTTCGCGACCTTGAAGACGGGCCAGCATGCGGGCAAGCAGGTCGCCGTGAAGGTGCTGCGGCCGAACATGCTGCCCGTGATCGATTCCGATCTCGCGCTGCTGCGCGACATCGCCGTCTGGGCCGAACGCCTGTGGGCCGACGGGAAGCGTCTGAAGCCGCGTGAAGTGGTCGCCGAGTTCGACAAGTACCTGCACGACGAACTCGATCTGATGCGCGAAGCCGCCAATGGCAGCCAGCTGCGGCGCAACTTCGCGGGCCTCGATCTGCTGCTGGTGCCGGAGATGTATTGGGAGTTCTGCACCGCGAGCGTGCTCGTGATGGAACGAATGGTCGGCGTGCCGATCAGCCAGGTCGAGACGCTGCGCGCGGCGGGCGTCGATATTCCGAAGCTGGCGCGCGAAGGCGTGGAGATTTTCTTCACGCAGGTGTTCCGCGACGGCTTTTTCCACGCCGATATGCACCCGGGCAACATTCAGGTCAGTCTCGATCCGGCGCATTTCGGGCGTTATATCGCGCTCGATTTCGGCATCATCGGCGCGCTCTCGGACTTCGATAAGAATTATCTCGCGCAGAACTTTCTCGCGTTCTTCAAGCGCGACTATCACCGGGTGGCGACGCTGCATCTGGAGTCGGGCTGGGTGCCGCCCACGACGCGCGTCGAAGAACTGGAAAGCGCGATCCGCGCAGTCTGCGAGCCGTATTTCGACCGCGCGCTGAAGGATATTTCGCTTGGTCAGGTGCTGATGCGTCTGTTCTCGACATCGCGCCGCTTCAATGTCGAAATCCAGCCGCAACTGGTGCTGCTGCAGAAGACGATGCTGAACGTCGAAGGGCTGGGACGTTCGCTCGATCCCGAACTCGACTTGTGGAAAACCGCCAAGCCGTACCTCGAACGCTGGATGAACGAACAGATCGGCGTGAAGGGCTGGTACGAACGGCTGAAGATCGAGGCGCCGCAATGGAGCAAGACGCTCCCGCAACTGCCCCGGCTGATTCATCATGCGCTCGCGCAGCGTCACGACGCGCAGCAGCGCGGCATCAACGACGAAACCATCCGTCAGATCCTGATCGAACAGAAGCGCACGAACCGGCTGCTGCAAGGTTTGCTGATGTTCGGCGTGGCCGTGGGCGTCGGCGCCGTGCTCGCGCGCGCCTGGCTCGCGATTGCATACGGCGGTTATTGACCGAACGAGTGAACGCGTTAAACGAGGTGCACCCATGAGCGACACGAGGCCGACCGTCCCGCCCACCGCGCTAGAGTTCGAAAGCCGCGACCCGAACGCACCCGGCTTCTGGGATGAGCGTTTCGATCGCGGTTTCACACCGTGGGATCAGGCGGGCGTGCCGTCGGCGTTCAAGACCTTTGTCGAACGCCACGCGCCACTGTCCACGCTGATTCCCGGCTGCGGCAGCGCGTATGAAGCATGGTGGCTCGCGGAAAAGGGCTGGACGCTCCGCGCCATCGACTTCGCGACGAGTGCCGTCGAAGCCGCCCGCACACAGCTCGACAATCACGCGAACCTGGTCGAGCAGGCGGACTTCTTCACCTACCAACCGCCTTTCGAGCCCGGCTGGATCTACGAGCGGGCGTTCTTGTGCGCGCTGCCGCCGGCGCGGCGCGCGGACTGGCTCGCGCGCATGGCCGCACTGTTGCCTGCGGGCGGCCTGCTTGCCGGTTTCTTTTTCATCGGCGAAGGTCCACGCAAAGGGCCGCCGTTCATCATCGAGCGCGCCGAACTCGACGCGCTGCTGACGCCACAGTTCGAACTGCTCGAAGACGAGCCTGTCAGCGACTCGATTCCCGTGTTCGCGGGCCGGGAACGCTGGCTGACCTGGCGCCGCCGCGCCGCAGCAAGGGCTTGATAGCCGATCCTGCCGCCCTCATCTGCAAGAATGGCGGTTGCGCCCGCCTTCCTCCCCGAATTCCGGGGCGTGCAATTGTTTGCGGCTATAATTCAAGGCTTTGCAAGCGTTCTAAGAGATTCCAGTAGGGACAAGTTCATGCCGATCTACGCTTATCGTTGCGAGTCATGCGGCTTCGCGAAGGACGTGCTCCAGAAAATGAGCGACGCCCCGTTGACGCAATGCCCGGAGTGCGGAACCGATGCATTCCGCAAGCAGGTTACCGCCGCCGGCTTTCAGCTGAAGGGCTCGGGCTGGTACGTCACGGACTTCCGCGGCGGCAGTTCAGCCAGCAACAAGGCCAATAATTCGGGCGGCGCTTCCAGCAATGGCTCCGACGCGACGGCCGCCAAAACGGAAAGCAAGCCGGACACGGCTTCTTCCGACAGCACAGCCTCCACGAGCACGCCGGCCGCAGCGCCGGCAGCCGCGCCCGCACCCGCTTCCACGGGCAGCTCGGGCAGCTAGCAGTTTCGCCACCGCAAGGTGACGTAGACGCCGCGCAAGGGGTTCGCGCGGATTTCTGGCGGTACACATGACGACGAAAACGACGACGCTCAAATCGGTGTTCCTGACTGGCCTGCTGGTGCTGGTGCCTCTTGCCATCACGCTGTGGGTGCTCGGCCTGATCATCGGCACGATGGATCAGACGCTGTTGCTATTGCCCCGCTCGTGGCAACCGGAGCGGCTGCTCGGCTTCCGTCTGCCCGGCCTCGGCGCCGTGTTGACACTTGCTTTCATTTTTGTTGTCGGGCTATTGACTCAGAACTTCGTTGGGCAGAAGCTGGTCGGCTGGTGGGAACTGATCGTCGCGCGGATTCCCGTGGTCGGCCCGATCTACACCAGCGTCAAGCAGGTGTCCGACACGCTGCTGTCGTCGAGCGGGAACGCGTTCCGTAAGGCGTTGCTGATCGAATATCCGCGCAAGGGGTCTTACACTATCGGGTTTCTGACGGGTATTCCCGGCGGCGACGTCGTCAACCACCTCAAGGAAGATCACGTCAGCGTCTACGTGCCGACCACGCCGAATCCGACGTCCGGCTTCTTCCTGATGGTGCCGAAAAGCGAAGTAATCGAGCTCGACATGACCGTCGACGCCGCACTCAAGTACATCGTCTCGATGGGCGTGGTTGCTCCGCCCGTTAATCAGCCGGCGCCGGAGCGCCGCACACCCGTCGAGCCACCGCTGTAATGCCGGCGCGCGCCGCCTGCCACAAGCTGCAGCGCACGCCGTTCAACCAATGCATAACGAAAGACAAACATCATGTCGATGAGATCTGAATACTGCGGTCTGGTGACCGAACACCTGCTGGGTCAAACCGTGTCGCTGTGCGGCTGGGTGAGCCGGCGCCGCGACCATGGCGGCGTTATCTTCATCGACCTGCGCGATCGCGAAGGCCTCGTTCAGGTCGTTTGCGACCCGGACCGCGCTGAGATGTTCAAGACGGCCGAAGGCGTGCGCAACGAGTTCTGCGTCCAGGTGAAGGGCGTCGTGCGCAACCGTCCGGAAGGCACGACCAACGCTGCGCTGAAGAGCGGCAAGATCGAAGTGCTGTGCCACGAACTGGTCGTGCTGAACGCATCCGTCACGCCGCCGTTCCAGCTCGACGACGACAACCTGTCGGAAACCACGCGTCTCACGCACCGCGTGCTCGACCTGCGCCGTCCGCAGATGCAGCACAACCTGCGTCTGCGCTACCGCGTGGCGATGGAAGTGCGCAAGTATCTCGACTCGCGCGGCTTTATCGACATCGAAACGCCGATGCTGACCAAGAGCACGCCGGAAGGCGCGCGCGATTACCTCGTGCCGTCGCGTACCAACGCGGGCCAGTTCTTCGCGCTGCCGCAATCGCCGCAGCTCTTCAAGCAGCTGCTGATGGTCGCGAACTTCGACCGTTACTACCAGATCACCAAGTGCTTCCGCGACGAAGACCTGCGCGCCGACCGTCAGCCGGAATTCACGCAGATCGACTGCGAAACGTCGTTCCTGACCGAGCAGGAAATCCGTGACCTGTTCGAAGACATGACGCGTCACGTCTTCAAGGAAACGATCGGCGTTGAACTGGACGCGAAGTTTGCCGTGATGCCGTATTCGGAAGCGATGAGCCGTTTCGGTTCGGACAAGCCGGACCTGCGCGTCAAGCTCGAATTCACGGAACTGACGGACGCCATGCGCGACGTCGACTTCAAGGTGTTCAGCACGCCCGCCAACACGAAGGACGGCCGTGTCGCAGCACTGCGCGTGCCGAAGGGCGCGGAACTGTCGCGTGGCGATATCGACAGCTACACGGAATTCGTGCGCATCTACGGCGCGAAGGGTCTGGCGTGGATCAAGGTCAACGAAGTGGCGAAGGGCCGTGACGGCCTGCAAAGCCCGATCGTCAAGAACCTGCACGACGCGTCGATCGCCGCGATCATCGAGCGCACGGGCGCGCAAGACGGCGACATCATTTTCTTCGCGGCAGACCGCGCGAAGGTCGTCAACGACAGCCTCGGCGCGCTGCGCCTGAAGATCGGCCATTCGGAATTCGGCAAGGCCAACGGTCTGGTCGAAACGGGCTGGAAGCCGCTGTGGGTCGTCGACTTCCCGATGTTCGAATACGACGAAGAAGAAAACCGCTACGTCGCAGCTCACCACCCGTTCACGAGCCCGAAGGACGAGCACCTCGAGTATCTGGAAACGGATCCGGGCCGCTGCCTCGCGAAGGCGTATGACATCGTGCTGAACGGCTGGGAAATCGGCGGCGGCTCGGTGCGTATTTTCCAGGAAGACGTGCAGAGCAAGGTGTTCCGCGCGCTGAAGATCGGCGCGGAAGAAGCGCGTCTGAAGTTCGGCTTCCTGCTCGACGCGCTGCAATACGGCGCGCCGCCGCACGGTGGTATCGCGTTCGGTCTGGACCGTATCGTGACCATGATGGCAGGCGCCGATTCGATCCGCGACGTGATCGCGTTCCCGAAGACGCAGCGCGCGCAGGATCTGCTCACGCAGGCACCGAGCGAAGTCGACGAGCGTCAATTGAAGGAACTGCACATCCGTCTGCGTCAGCCCGAGCAAAAGGCGTAAATGTGACCGTTTGCGCCGTGCGTCGTTAAAACAACGACGTATTGGCGAAACAACAGCGAAAAAGGCGCGTCATGCGCCTTTTTCGCTTTTTGCGTTACAGTCGCTGTAAGCTCTGCCGTCCGACATGTCATGGCGCACCACCGCGCCGCACCCGCTTTCACCATGCCGAAACCGCCGAAGATTCCGGAATCCGTACTCGTCGTCATTCATACGCCCGAACTCGATGTGCTGCTCATCGAACGGGCCGACCGGGAGGCGTTCTGGCAATCCGTGACGGGTTCGAAAGAGCACGCCGGGGAACCGCTGTTGGAAACCGCGATCCGCGAAGTGGCGGAAGAGACGGGCATCGTGGTCGGCGGCGAGATCGTGCCGCGTGAGGCGCTGGTCGACTGGCATCATCAGATCGAGTTCGAGATCTTCCCGACGTGGCGTCATCGTTATGCGGAAGGCGTCACGCACAACACCGAGCACTGGTTCGGCCTGCAGGTGCCGCAGCGTCTCGAAGTGACGCTCGCACCGCTCGAACACACGTCGCATCTGTGGCTGCCTTGGCAGGAAGCGGCTGAACGCTGCTTCTCGTGGTCCAATCGCGACGCGATCCTGCAGTTGCCGCAGCGCGTGAAGGAGCCTCGCCGATGAGCGGCGGCCTGCGCCGCTTCGACCGGCTCACGGAACATCTGCCAGGCCGGCGCTACTGGTCCAGAGCGCGCTTTTGCTCGGGCAACTCGGTGCGACTCTTCAAGTCGGGCGACACGTATTTCGCCGCGCTGATCGAACGCATCGACGCCGCCAAAAACGAAGTCGCGCTCGAAACCTACATTTTTTGCGACGATGCCTCGGGCCATCCCGTGTCCGATGCGCTGATCCGCGCCGCCTCGCGCGGCGTGCGCGTGCGCGTGATCACGGACGGCGTCGGCACCGATCGTCTGCCGATGTTCAACGACTGGCAGGCCGCCGGCATCGAGCATCGCATCTATAACCCGCATATCTTTGGCCGCTTTGGCTTCTCGCGCACGCATCGCAAGCTCGCCGTCGTCGATGATCAGTTCGGGTATTGCGGCGGCATCAATGTCGTCGATGACTTCGATCAGAACGGCACGCGTCTGCCGTTTGCGCGCTGGGATTTTGCCGTCGAACTGGAAGGCCCCGTGGTCGCCGACGTGCAGGAAGCGTTCGATGTGCAGTGGGAACGTATCCGTATCGGCCATCGTCCGGCGCTGGTGCCGCCGCCCGTCGGCGGTGCGACGCCGCAGGCCGCCACCGCGCGTTTCGTGCGCGTGCGCCGCAGCACGCACCACGGCGACATGCGCGCGATGGCCGAGCCGTGCGTCGCGTTCGTCGCGCGTGACAACTTCGTTAACCGTCGTGCGATTGAGAAAGCGTATCTGACGGCGATCGGCCAGGCGCGCTCCGAAGTGCTGCTCGCCAATCCCTACTTCATGCCGGGGCGCAAGCTGCGCCGCGCGCTGATCTACGCGGCGCAGCGCGGCATCGACGTGCGTCTGGTGATCGGCAGGAAGGAATTCGCGATGCTCGATTACGCGGTGCCGTTCCTGTATCGCACGCTGCTCAAGGCGGGCGTGAAGATCGCCGAATACGAGAAGACCATGCTGCACGGCAAGGTCGCCGTGGTCGATTCGAACTGGGGAACCGTCGGCTCATCGAATCTCGATGCGCTCAGCCTGATGCTGAACAATGAGGCGAACGTCGTACTCGTTTTGCATCCGGAGATCGACCAGTTACGCAATTCGATCCTTTCGGCATTCGAGGAATCGCGGCGAATCGACGAAAAGCATTACGAAGCGCGCCCTGCCGGCGAGCGCTTGCTGAACTGGTTTGCCTACAACACTTACCGGATCGCGATGAAGCTATTGACCGTCGGTGGGTACGATTAAGAACGGATACAGAAAAGGCAGACAAAAGCCCATTCATAACACTCAATAATCAGAGACAACTCTCATCCGTTCCGGCAAATTATTCTAAAAATTCCGCATCGTCTGATAGTCGAATGACGGAAAATCCGAATGTAGTTAGAAACCCGTTTCTAATAAAGTCCTTGTTTCGCGGACGGTCGCATCCAATAATGGTACGACCGTTCGATTTTTCTTTCGATCAAATCAGACGGTACACAGCTATGCGAAAAGGCGAACAAACGCGAGCCGCGATTCTCGATGCAGCACTCGATCTGGCAAGCCGCGACGGACTGGAAGGTCTGACGATCGGTCTGCTAGCCGAGCGCATGCAGATGAGCAAGAGCGGAGTGTTCGCGCATTTCGGGTCGCGCGAAGACCTGCAGGTGGAAGTCGTGCGCGAGTATCACCGTCGTTTTGAAGACGAGGTGTTCTTCCCGAGTCTGCGCGAGCCCCGTGGCTTGCCGCGCTTGCGCGCGATGATCTCGCGCTGGATCGAGAAGCGCATCCAGGAAGTGACGACTGGGTGCATCTACATCAGCGGCGCGGTCGAGTATGACGATCGCGCGGAGAGCGCGGTGCGCGAGCAGTTGGTGGCGAGCGTCACGATGTGGCGGGCGGCGCTCACGCGAGCCATTTCGCAGGCGATGGAAGAAGGGCATCTGCGTGCGGATACAGACCCGCAGTTGATGCTGTTCGAACTGTATAGCTTCACGCTCGGCCTGCATCATGACGCACGCTTCCTGCATCTGCCCGATGCCGTGCGCCTGACGTGGGCCGCGCTGGAAAAACTGATTGTTTCGTATCAAAGCGAGAGCACAAGCCGCTAGCAAGGCCGGGTGGGTCCTTATCGGATGGGTCCATACGGCGGGGAGGCTGGCAGCGGAGCTTGAGCCAACACCTTTGGATTGACTGGAGAGACTCATGGGACAGTACGCCGCGCCGCTGCGCGACATGCAATTCGTATTGCACGAGCTGCTGAACGTCGAAGCCGAGATCAAACAGATGCCTAAGCACGCTGATCTCGACGCCGATACGATCAACCAGGTGCTCGAAGAAGCAGGCAAGTTCTGCTCGGAAGTGCTGTTCCCGCTCAACCAGAGCGGCGACCAGGAAGGCTGCAAATACGAAGGCGATGGCGTTGTCACCACGCCGAAGGGCTTCAAGGAAGCGTACCGGCAATACGTCGAGGCGGGCTGGCCCGCGCTCGGCTGCGATCCCGACTTCGGCGGCCAGGGGCTGCCCGCGTTCGTCAACAACGCGCTGTACGAGATGATGAACTCGGCGAATCAGGCGTGGACGATGTATCCCGGCCTGTCGCATGGCGCCTACGAGTGTCTGCACGCGCACGGCACGCCGGAACTCCAGCAGGCCTATCTGCCGAAGCTGGTGTCGGGCGAATGGACGGGCACGATGTGCCTGACCGAACCGCATTGCGGCACCGACCTCGGCATCCTCCGCACGAAAGCCGAGCCGAACAGCGACGGCTCGTATTCGATCAGCGGCACGAAGATTTTCATCTCCAGCGGCGAACACGATCTCGCCGAAAACATCGTTCACCTCGTGCTCGCGCGTCTGCCGGATGCGCCGCAAGGCACGAAGGGCATTTCGCTGTTCGTGGTGCCGAAGTTCATCCCCGATGCGAGCGGCAATCCCGGCGAACGCAACGGCGCGAAGTGCGGCTCGATCGAACACAAGATGGGCATTCACGGCAACGCGACGTGCGTGATCAATCTCGACAACGCGAAGGGCTGGCTGGTCGGTGAGCCGAACAAGGGCCTCAACGCGATGTTCGTGATGATGAACGCGGCTCGCCTTGGCGTCGGCATGCAAGGTCTGGGTCTGACGGAAATCGCGTATCAGAACTCGCTGGTCTACGCGAAAGAACGTCTGCAGATGCGTTCGCTGACGGGCCCGAAGGCGCCGGAAAAAGCCGCCGACCCGATCATCGTTCACCCTGACGTGCGCCGCATGCTGCTCACGCAGAAAGCCTACGCGGAAGGCGCACGTGCTTTCACGTACTGGGCCGCGCTGAACATCGACAAGGAGCTGTCGCACGCGGATGAATCCGTGCGCAAGGAAGCCGCCGATCTCGTCGCGCTGCTCACGCCCGTCATCAAGGCGTTCCTGACGGACAACGCGTTCGAAGGCACGAACATGGGCATGCAGATCTACGGCGGCCACGGCTTTATCGCCGAGTGGGGCATGGAGCAGTATGTGCGCGACGCGCGCATCAACATGATCTACGAAGGCACGAACTCGATCCAGTCGCTCGATCTGCTGGGCCGCAAGGTGCTCGGCGACATGGGCGCGAAGCTGAAGAAGTTCGGCAAGCTGGTGACGGATTTCGTCGAAGCCGAAGGCATCAAGCCGGAAATGCAGGAGTTCATCAATCCGCTCGCGGACATCGGCGACAAGGTGCAGAAGCTGACGATGGAAATCGGCATGAAGGCGATGCAGAACCCGGACGAAGTTGGCGCTGCTGCCGTGCCGTATCTGCGCACCGTCGGCCATCTGGTGTTCTCGTACTTCTGGGCCCGCATGGCGCGTCTCGCGCTCGACAAGGAAGCATCGGGCGATCCGTTCTACAAGTCGAAGCTCGCCACGGCACGCTTCTACTTCGCGAAGCTGCTGCCCGAAACGGCCTCGACGATCCGCGCCGCGCGCGCCGGTTCGAAGACGTTGATGGAAATCGACGAAGCGCTGTTCTAAAGCCATCACGAGGCGGCGCACGACAGCCATGCGCCGCCAACTCTTTCTCACATATAAGCCGCGCGCCGCTCACCAAAGCCCGCGTGCGGCAACTCGCGACACCGCATAACGCCCCGGAGGAACGACGTGAGCAATCTGATCATTCGTAAGGTGGCCGTGCTTGGCGCCGGCGTGATGGGCGCGCAGATCGCTGCGCACCTGATCAACGCGAAGGTGCCCGTACTGCTGTTCGATCTGCCCGCGAAAGAAGGCCCGAAAAACGCTATCGCGCTCAAGGCCATCGAGAACCTGAAAAAGCTGTCGCCCGCGCCGTTCGGCGTGAAGGACGACGCGCAATATATCCAGCCCGCCAACTACGACGACGACATCGCAAAGCTCGCCGAATGCGACGTAGTGATCGAAGCGATCGCCGAGCGCATGGACTGGAAGCACGATCTGTACAAGAAGGTGTCGCCGCATATCGCCCCGAACGCGATTTTCGCGTCGAACACGTCGGGTCTGTCGATCACCGAACTGTCGAACGGTTTCTCCGACGAACTGAAGGCGCGCTTCTGCGGCGTGCACTTCTTCAATCCGCCGCGCTACATGCATCTCGTCGAGCTGATTCCGACGGCGGCGACGCGTCCGGAAATTCTCGATCAACTGGAAACGTTCCTGACGAGCGTGGTTGGCAAGGGCGTCGTGCGCGCGAAAGACACGCCGAACTTCATCGCAAATCGCGTCGGTATTTTCTCGATCCTCGCGGTCATCAAGGAAGCCGAGAAGTTCGGCCTGCGCTTCGATGAAGTCGACGATCTGACGGGCAGCCGTCTCGGCCGCGCGAAGTCGGCGACCTTCCGCACGGCGGACGTGGTCGGTCTCGACACGATGGCGCACGTCATCAAGACGATGCAGGACAACCTCGCCGACGATCCGTTCTTCCCGGGCTACGAAACGCCTGCCGTGCTCGCCGCGCTGGTGAAGCAGGGCGCGCTCGGCCAGAAGACGGGCGCGGGCTTCTACAAGAAGGAAGGCAAGGCGATCAAGGTGCTCGACCCGAAGGCGGGCGCGTATGTCGATGGCGGCGCGAAGGCGGATGAACTGGTTGGCCGCATTCTGAAGCGTCCGCCGGCTGAACGTCTGAAGCTGCTGCGCGAATCGCAACATCCGCAGGCGCAGTTCCTGTGGGCGATTTTCCGCGACGTGTTCCACTACATCGGCGTGCATCTGGAATCGATCGCCGACAACGCCCGTGACGTAGACCTCGCAATCCGCTGGGGTTTCGGCTGGAACGAAGGTCCGTTCGAAGGCTGGCAGACGGCAGGCTGGAAGCAGATCGCCGAGTGGGTGCAGGAAGACATCGCGGCGGGCAAGGCATTGTCGAACGCGCCGCTGCCCGCGTGGGTGCTCGAAGGCACTGTCGCCGAGAAGGGTGGCGTGCATACCAGCGAAGGCTCGTGGTCGCCGGCTGAGAAGCGCTTTGTGCCGCGCTCGTCGCTGTCGGTGTATGACCGTCAGGTGTTCCGCGCGCCGCTCGCTGGCGAAACGGGCGCCGACCCGAAGACGTATGGCAAGACCGTGTTCGAAACGGAAGCCGTGCGTGCGTGGGTCGATGACCGTGCTGGCGAGAACGACGTGTTGATCGTGTCGTTCAAGAGCAAGATGAACACGATCGGACCGTCGGTGATCGATGGACTGACACAGGCCATCGATGTCGCCGAGAAGGACTACAAGGGCGTCGTGATCTGGCAACCGACGTCGCTGAAACTCGGCGCGCCGGGCGGCCCGTTCTCGGCGGGTGCGAATCTCGAAGAAGCGATGCCCGCGTTCATGATGGGCGGCGCGAAGGGCATCGAGCCGTTCGTGAAGAAGTTCCAGCAGGGCATGCTGCGCGTGAAGTATGCGAATGTGCCCGTGGTCGCAGCCGTGTCGGGCATTGCGCTCGGCGGTGGATGCGAGCTGGTGCTGCATAGCGCGAAGCGCGTCGCACACATCGAGAGCTATATCGGCCTCGTGGAAGTGGGCGTGGGTCTCGTGCCTGCTGGCGGCGGTTTGAAGGAAGCGGCGCTGCGTGCGGCTGAAGCGGCAACCCAAGTCGGCGCGACCAACGATCTGCTCAAGTTCGTGCAGAAGTCGTTCGAAAATGCGGCGATGGCGAAGGTCTCGGCATCGGCGCTCGACGCCCGCGCGATGGGTTATCTGAAGCCGTCGGACACGATCGTGTTCAACGTCTTCGAACTGCTCGATACGGCGAAGAAGGAAGCGCGTGCGCTGGCTGCGGCGGGATACCGTCCGCCGCTGCGTGTGACGCAGGTGCCGGTTGCCGGACGCTCGGCGATTTCGACGATCAAGGCGTCGCTGGTCAACATGCGCGATGGCCGTTTCATCAGCGAGCACGACTACCTGATCGCGGGCCGCATTGCCGAAGCCGTGTGCGGCGGCGATGTCGAAGCGGGCAGTCTCGTCGATGAAGAGTGGCTGCTGGCGCTGGAGCGTCGTGCGTTCGTCGAGTTGCTCGGCACGCAGAAGACGCAGGAACGGATCATGGGCATGCTGCAGACGGGCAAGCCGGTGCGCAACTGAGGAGAAAAACTCAAATGACCAAGCAATTGCAAGACGCATACATCGTCGCTGCGAGCCGCACACCGATCGGCAAGGCGCCGCGCGGCATGTTCAAGAACACGCGCCCGGACGAACTGCTGGTGCACGCGATCAAGTCGGCAGTCGGACAGGTGCCGGGCCTCGATACGTCGCTGATCGAAGACGCGATCATCGGCTGTGCGATTCCTGAAGCGGAGCAGGGTTTGAACGTTGCGCGTATGGGCGCGCTGCTGGCTGGCCTGCCGAACACGGTCGGCGGCGTGACGGTCAACCGCTTCTGCGCGTCGGGCGTGACGGCGCTGGCGATGGCGGCGGACCGGATTCGCGTCGGCGAATCGGACGTGCTGATCGCAGGCGGTTGCGAATCGATGAGCATGGTGCCGATGATGGGCAACAAGCCGTCGCTGTCGCCGCATATCTTCGATCGCAACGAAGATGTGGGCATCGCGTACGGCATGGGCCTGACGGCTGAGAAGGTGGCTGAGCGCTGGAAAGTGAGCCGCGAGCAGCAGGACCAGTTCTCGGTCGAGTCGCATCGCAAGGCGGTGGCCGCGCAACAGGCAGGCGAGTTCAACGATGAAATCGCTGCGTACACGATCACCGAGCGTTTCCCCGATCTCGCGACGGGCGAAGTGAAGGTGAAGACGCGTGAGGTATCGCTGGATGAAGGTCCGCGTGGCGATACGTCGATGGAAGGGCTGGCGAAGCTGCGCACGGTGTTCGCAAACAAGGGTTCGGTGACGGCGGGCAACAGCTCGCAGACGTCGGACGGCGCGGGCGCGTTGATCGTGGTGTCGGAAAAGATCCTGAAGCAGTTCAATCTGACGCCGTTGGCGCGGTTTGTCAGCTTCGCTGTGCGCGGCGTGCCGCCGGAGATCATGGGCATCGGTCCGAAGGAAGCGATTCCTGCGGCGCTGAAGGCCGCTGGGCTGAAGCAGGACGATATCGACTGGATCGAATTGAACGAGGCGTTTGCTGCGCAGGCTCTGGCAGTGATGGGCGATCTCGGGCTGGATCCGTCGAAGGTCAATCCGATGGGCGGGGCGATTGCACTTGGCCATCCGCTTGGGGCGACTGGGGCGATTCGTGCTGCTACTGTTGTGCATGGCTTGCGCCGGCGGAATCTCAAGTATGGGATGGTGACCATGTGTGTTGGGACGGGCATGGGTGCCGCTGGGATTATTGAGCGGGTTTGACTTTTGTGGTGGTGCTTGCGGGCCGCTGGTTTTTTTTGGTGGTTCGCAAGTGGGCTTTCGCTGGCGTCCGCTTTTTGTTAGTGGTCTGCCTGGGTTGCCCCTGTGCGGGGCGGCACCTACTTTTCTTTGCAGCGGCAAAGAAAAGTAGGCAAAAGAAAGCCGCTCACACCGCCAATCCTTGTTCTTGCCTGCGGGCCCCCAACCGGTCCTACACTCCAAACGGCAACACACTATTCATTGCCCGTTGCCAACGCTATTCATAAGCGCCTCACCCGCATCAATCACCCGTAGCGCAGCCAGCGGCAGCGAATCGTTACGGCCGCCCAGGTGGCGAACTGTGTGTCGGTTGTCGCGCCTATAGCGTCGGCGCTCCTACAAGACACACCGTCTTTGCTTTTTAGTCCGGAGTGGTGCGTGTATGGCGCGACAGCCGACACACAGTTTGCCACCTGGAGAACCCGGGCAGATTGATCGCGCAAGTTGCGACGCGGGGGCGTGAAGCGGGGGATGCGTGAATTAGAGCGCTGGCAACGGGCGTCAGCGAGTGCGATGCCGTGCGAGGTGTAGGACCCGTAGGGGTCCCGCAGGCAAAAAGAAATGTGGTGGTGTTAGCCCGCTTTCTTTTGCCTACTTTTCTTTGCGGCGGCAAAGAAAAGTAGGTGCTGCCCCGCACAGGGGCGACGCATGAAGTACGAAGGCAAAGCGCGGACGCCAGTGCAGACCCAAACGAACCACACCAGCCCAATCCAAGATCAAAAAGGCAAAAACCCTGGAGGAACGACAGAATGGACATCGAACTAACCCGCACCCACGACGTACAAACCATCGCCTTCAACCGCGCGGAGCGGAAAAACGCCATCACCGCGGCGATGTACCAGACGATGGCCGACGCGCTGACAGAAGCGCAGAACGACCCTAACACGCGAGCAATATTAATCCGCGGCAGCGCAGGCATCTTCAGCGCCGGCAACGATCTGGAAGACTTCATGAAGCAGCCGCCCGTCGGCGATAACGCTCCTGTCTTCCAGTTCCTGCGCGCGATCAGTTCGGCCGAAAAGCCGATCGTGGCATCGGTAGCGGGCGCAGCCGTCGGCATCGGCACGACTCTGCTGCTGCATTGCGACCTGGTCTACGCAGCCGACACCGCAACTTTCTCGCTGCCATTCTCGCAACTGGGCCTATGCCCGGAAGCAGCATCGTCGCTGCTGTTGCAACGCGTGGCCGGCTACCAGTCGGCGGCAGAAAAGCTGCTGCTCGGCGAGGCTTTCGACGCCAAAGAAGCGCAACGGATGGGATTCGTGAACCGTCTGCTGCCCGCCGCGGAAGTGGACGCGTTCGCGCTGCAACAGGCGCAGAAGCTGGCCGCGCTGCCTGCATCGTCGTTGCGCCTCACCAAGCAATTGATGAAACGCGCGACGCAGCACGAAATCCAGACGCAAATGACCGATGAAGCCGTGCATTTCGCGAAAATGCTGCTGGCGCCTGAAGCGAAGGAAGCGTTCAAGGCCTTCTTCGAGAAGCGCAAGCCCGACTTCCGCCAGTTCAGTTAAGCGCGAACAGAAGAATCAGGGCTCAAGAAGCGAAGCGGCCGTCACACCGTACCGTACTCGACATACCCCGCTTCGCGGCAGAAACTCACCAGCCGCACGCCCGCCTCGCGGGCAATCGTAATCGCCAGCGACGACGGCGCGGAAATCGTCGCCACCATGGGGATGTCGACGCGCGCTGCCTTGCGCACCAGCTCATAGCTCGCGCGGCTCGACAGAAAGACAAAGCCTTCCTTCGTGTCCACACGATCGAGCGACAGGCGCCCAATCAGCTTGTCGAGCGCGTTGTGACGGCCCACGTCTTCGAATGCGTACGAAATCGCGCCCGTCGCGTCGCACCACGCAGCGGCGTGCAGCCCGCCCGTCATCTTCGTGAGCGCCTGATGCGCAGGCAGTTCCTTCGCCGCACGCGCGATGGCATCCGGCGCGAGGCGCTGCAGAAAGCCCGTGTCAGGCACGCGCTCCGGCGTCAGATCGAGCAGATCGATGCTCTCGATCCCGCACACGCCACAACCCGTGCGCCCCGACAGCGCACGACGCTTTTCCTTCAGCGCGGCGAACGCCTGCTGCACGACGGTCAGTTGCACTTCCGCGTGCGGCAGTTTGCCGTCGTGGAGTTCGACCTCGATGTCCTGAATGTGCGCGCCACGCTCGACGATCCCCTCCGAAATCGCAAAGCCGACCGCGAATTCCTCGAGATCGCGCGGCGTGCACATCATCACCGCGTGCGAAATGCCGTTGAAGACCAGTGCAACGGGCCATTCCTGCCCGACGTGATCGGCAACGCTCTCGACCGTGCCGCCACGGTGCCGGCGCACCGCCTGCTCGACGATGCCCCGCTGCTCGCCCGTTTCCAGTTCGTTCACCTGCTGACTCCTGCGCAAAAACTGCCCATACACTGCCTGCAAGGCGCGACCCGCCCCAAGGCCGCCGCGCCACGAATATGGTTCTAAAATACCTCAGACCGGCACAGCGCGTTGGCCACCGAATAAGAGGAATCTGCCATGGGACTCAATGATGCGCCCCTGCTGTTCAATTTCGAGGTCGAATCGTCGGAGAATCTGAAATTCATTCCGATGGTCGTCCGATTCAATCTCGACCGTTTTGGGCTGCGGATTACGCTCGAACAATGGCAGACACTGCCGCACGAAGACCGCGTGCTGCTGGCGCGTTTCCCCGCCGACGACGACACGGCCATCGAGCCGAATTTCGACCACGCCCTGTTCGAGATGATGCGCACCCACGCGAACATCGAACCCGAATGGTTCACGCCCGAGGATAACCCGGCGTGGCGGGACACTGCAGTCGTCCCGGAAACCGTGCAGCACCAGGCCCGGCTCGCGGAGCTGGCTGCGCCGACCAGTGCACAGTGGTCGCAGCTTGCGCCGTTTCAGCGTTACGTGCTCGCGAAACTGTCGCGCAAGGCGACCAGCAACCATGATTTCGTGCCGGCCATGAAGGAATTTGGCCTCGCCGGGTGATTCCGCCGAAAGATTTTTCGCGTTTACCCTCAATCTCGTCCGAACGCTGCCGTTATCCAAAGGTTGGCGCGTCAAGCGCTGCGTCCGGCTGCGCGTCCGTTTTGTGCGTGGTCCGTGTGCGCAGCGCTGACTTGCTTCGCCGCGCGCCCCCGCCTGCAGGATCGAACGACGTTCGGAACCTATGATCTCTTTTCTATCGAAGCGGCTGCTGATCAATCTGGCGGTGGTCGCCGCGGCGGTGGGCGCGAATGCCTTCGTCGCCTACACGCAGATTTGCGGACAACGCGACGCCGACGCGCGCACGGTCCGCTCGACGGCCATTCGCCAGAACCTCGAAGCGTATCGCTCGACGCTCGAAGACGGGCTGGGCGTGCTCGGGCGTTATGAATCCTCAGCCGAGCCTGCGCCTGTCAGTGCGGCGGCAAATATGGCCGCCTCGCTCGCAAAGCTCGACCGCGCACTGCACGAACAGCTGGCGCATCAGCCCAACGTCGCCGATGCGCTCGCCCAGCTCACCTCCGACGGCGCGCGGCTTCAGCAGGACATCGCGCTCGCGCTGGCCAAGACGACCGCGCCCGAGCAGGACGGCTCGCGCGACTGGGCCGCGCAGACGTACACGCGCCTGGGCATGGAAGTCGACGGGCTGGAAGCGCGCATGGACCAGCTGCGTGAGCAGGAAGACCTCGCGCTGAAGGCGGCACTCGACGCGTCGATGCGCGATTCGCGTAACGCCATGCTGTTCCTGATCCTGACGATGCTCGCGGGCAGCGGGCTGCTGATCTACACCTTCGGCGCGCGTGAGAACGTCGCGCGCGAAAAGCTGCGTATCGCCAAGGCGCTGCACCGGCACGACGAGCGCTTTCGCGGGCTGTTCGAGCAGCATCCCGTGCCGATGTACATTTTCGATCGCGAGTCGCTGCGCTTTCTCGCTGTCAACTCGGCGGCCGTTCAGCAATACGGCTACTCGGAGAGCGAGTTTCTGGCGATGACGGTGCGCGCGATCCGTTCGCATGGCGAAGTCGCGCGGCTCGAATCGCATCTGCAGCGCAGCGACGTCGCGCCGGGCGGTCCCCGCACGATGGCGGGCATCTGGCATCACCGCCGCAAGGACGGCTCGCAGATCAGCGCCGACATCTCGTATCACGCGATGACTTTCCTGGGCCGTCCCGCGCTGTTCGTGCTCGCCGACGACGTCACCGAGCAGATCAACGCCGAAGCCGAAGCGCAGCGCTCGAACCAGATGCTGGAGACGGTGATCGACAATATCCCGCAACGCATCTTCTGGAAGGACAAGGAACTGCGCTATCTGGGCTGCAACATGGCGTTCGCGCGCGACGCGGGCCTCGCCTATCCGGAGCAGGTGATCGGCAAGCGCGACGAAGATATGCCGTGGCGCGCGTTCGCCGGGGAACTCAGCGGCCAGGACACCGAGGTGATGGCGTCGGGCGTGCCGAAGATGAACTACGAAACCGACATGGTGATCGACGGCGTGCATCGCACCACGGTGACGAGCAAGCTGCCGTTCACCGATAACGACGGCCGCGTGATCGGCGTGCTCGGTTCGTACACGGACATCACCGAGCGCAAGCGCGCGGACCTCGCGCTGCGCCTGCAAAGCCGCGCGCTCGATGCCAGCGTCAACGCGATTCTGATTACGGCGCCTTCGAAGGAAGGCAATCTGATCGAGTATGTGAACCCGGCGTTCAAGCGCATTACGGGCTACGACCCGCAGGAAGTGATCGGCCAGGATTGTCGCCTGCTGCAGCGCGACGACCGCGATCAGGAAGGCATCGCGGCGATCCGCCAGTCGCTGTCGGCGAACCGCGAAGTGAGCGCGGTGTTGCGCAACTACCGCAAGGACGGCGCGCTGTTCTGGAATCAGCTGTATATCGCGCCTGTGCCGGATGCCGAAGGGCAGACCACGCACCACATCGCCGTGATCAACGATGTGACCGCGCTGATCCGTTATCAGGAGCAGCTCGAATATCAGGCGAACTACGACAGCCTCACGCGACTGCCGAACCGCAATCTGCTGCGCGATCGCCTGCAACATGCACTGATCGTCGCGCAGCGGCATCACAAGGGCGTGGCCGTCGTGTTCATCGATCTCGACGGCTTCAAGAACGTCAACGACAGCCTCGGGCATAGCGTCGGCGACCGGCTGCTTTCCGTTGTTGCGGATCGGCTCGCGCGTTGCGCGCGGGCGAGCGACACCGTCGCGCGTCATGGCGGCGACGAGTTCGTGATCGTGATGACGGATACCGTCGACGAGCAGTCGCTGATTGCTTGGATGGAGCGCGTGCGCGCGTCGATTTCGGAGCCGGTGTGGCTCGACGGCACCGAGTTGTACGTGGGCTGCAGCATGGGCGCGAGCCTGTTCCCGCAGGACGGCGACGACGCCGAAACGCTGATGAAAAAGGCCGACCTCGCGATGTACCGCGCGAAGGATATGGGCCGCAACACGTTCCAGTTCTATCAGCCCGAGATGAACGTATCGGCGGGCGCGCGTCTGAATCTGGAGCGCCGTTTGCGCCGCGCGCTGCGCGACAACGAGTTTTTGCTGCACTACCAGCCGCAGGT
Organism: Paraburkholderia sp. C35; assembly: GCF_003121405.1. Taxonomy (GTDB): domain Bacteria; phylum Pseudomonadota; class Gammaproteobacteria; order Burkholderiales; family Burkholderiaceae; genus Paraburkholderia. The sequence goes on from NZ_QBUY01000098.1 coordinate 30,922, forward strand.
CGATATCGAAACGGGGCAGGTGGTCGGCATGGAAGCGCTCGTGCGCTGGAGCGACCCGGAAGTCGGGCTGATTCCGCCGTCGCAGTTCATTCCTGTCGCCGAGGAAAGCGGGCTGATCGGGCCGCTGTCGGAATGGGTGCTGCGCGAAGCGTGCCGCCAGAACAAGGCGTGGCAGGACGAAGGCTTGCCGCCTGCGCGCGTGTCGGTGAATCTGTCGGCGCGGCAGTTCCAGCAGCACGATATTGCCAAGCTCGTGATGCAGGTGCTCGAAGAGACCGGGCTCGATCCGCAGTATCTCGAACTCGAACTGACCGAAAGCACCATTATGCGCAACGCGGAAGAGGCCGTGTCGATGCTCAACGAGCTGCACGCGCTCGGCATCGGCCTCGCCATCGACGACTTCGGCACGGGCTATTCGAGCCTGAGTTATCTGAAGCGCTTCCCGGTGGATCGATTGAAGATCGACAGGTCGTTCGTGTCGGATATCGGTGAATCGTCGGATGATGAAACGATCACGTCAGCGATCATCGCGCTCGCGCATTCGCTGAATCTGCAGGTGATTGCCGAAGGCGTGGAAACGTCGACGCAACTCGACTTTCTCAAGCAGCGCGCGTGCGACGAGATGCAGGGTTATTTCTTCGCAAAACCGATGCCGCACGATGCGATTCCAGGCATGTTGCAGCGGAGCGCGGAGAACGCGGCGTTGGCAGCCGCGGACGCGTGATCTGAGTGGGATCACGCCGCGCCTGCAACGGGCGCGGCGTGCCGGATCAGTCCAGCGCAGGCAGTGCGCGTGGGCGGCGGTCGCTGTCCGTGGCGACGTACGTCAGCGTGGCTTCCGTGACTTTCACCGTCTCTTCCGACAGGCTCATGCGCTGCGCGTAGACCTCGACGGAAACCGTCACCGACGTATTACCCGTCTTCACGATATCCGCGTAAAAGCTGAGCAGATCGCCGACGAACACCGGCTGCTTGAACACGAACGAATTGACCGCGATGGTCGCGACGCGGCCGTTGGCGCGGCGGCTCGCGGGGATCGAACCGGCGATGTCGACTTGCGCCATGATCCAGCCGCCGAACACGTCGCCATGCACGTTCGCATCTGACGGCTGCGGGACCACGCGCAGCGCGCAGTGCTTTTGTGGAAGTTGGAGATTCTCGGTCATCGGGGCGTCCATGAGTTCAGTTGTGCCGGGAGCGGTGGCTCTCACGACGACGGCCTGACGGGAAAGTCCGGATCAGCGCGGCGAAAGCGGCGCCCGCCGGCTTCTGCGACAATATTGCCAGATCAGGAATTGTACGGGAAAGCGCGCGCTGGAACTTAATGCCAGCCTGCTGCGCGGGCGGCGGTCGCTGCATCCGTTGCCCGTTTCTTCCGTCACATTTCCTACGAGTCACGCGTCAAGCGTGCAGGCAATCCCCAACAATAGAATCATGCGTCGCAATTCTGCATTGTCCGAGCCGTCGCCGATCTCGAATCAGCCACGCAACGACTGGCAAACCATCGTTTCGCTGCTGCCGTATCTGGCGACCTATAAATGGCGCGTCGCGTTCGCGCTCAGCTGCCTGATTGGTGCGAAGGTCGCCAATCTGGGCGTGCCGATCGTGATGAAGCGCATCGTCGATAGCCTGGCGTCCGTGCAGCATCTGACGGCGCTCGGCCGTGCGGAGCACGCGCCCGGTGTCGTGCTGCTCGGCGGCGTGGGGCTGCTGGTGGTCGCGTATGCGGTCGTGCGTCTGTCTACATCGCTGTTCACCGAACTGCGCGAGATTCTGTTCTCGAAGGTCACGGAAAGCGCAGTGCGTCAGCTTGCGCTGAAGGTGTTCCGGCATCTGCATGCGTTGTCGCTGCGGTTTCATCTGGAGCGGCAGACGGGCGGCATGTCGCGCGATATCGAGCGCGGCACGCGCGGCATCACGCAACTGATTTCGTACTCGCTGTACAGCATTCTGCCGACGCTGGTCGAAGTCGGTCTCGTGCTCGGCTTTTTCGTCGTCAAATACGAGGCGTATTACGCGATCGTCACGTTCGTGGCGTTGGCTGCGTACATCACGTACACGGTGAAAGTGACCGAGTGGCGCACGCAGTTTCGCCGCACGATGAACGAACTCGATTCGAACGCGAATTCGCGCGCCATCGATTCGCTGCTGAACTACGAGACGGTCAAGTACTTCAACAACGAAGAGTGGGAAGCGCGGCGCTACGATGAAAATCTGAAGCGTTATCGCGCGGCGGCGATCAAGTCGCAGAACTCGCTGTCGGCGCTGAACTTCGGGCAGCAGGCGATCATCGGCACGGGTCTCGTTTTCATTCTGTGGCGTGCAACGCAGGGCGTGATGGCGGGACGTCTGACGCTCGGCGATCTGGTGCTGATCAACACATTCATGCTGCAGTTGTACATTCCGCTGAATTTTCTCGGCGTCGTGTATCGCGAGCTGAAGCAGAGTCTCACTGACATGGACCGCATGTTCACGCTGCTCGGCGCCGCGCGCGAAGTCCCTGACGCACCCGATGCGCCGGCGCTTGTCGTGGGCGGCGCTCAGGTGAGTTTCGAGCATGTGAACTTTGCGTATGAGCCCGCGCGGCCGATCCTGCATGACGTGAGCTTCACGATTGCTGCGGGCACGACCACGGCGGTGGTGGGCCATAGCGGCTCGGGCAAGTCGACGCTCGCGCGGCTGCTATTCCGTTTCTACGATCTGGATCGCGCGACGGGTGGCGCAATACGTATCGATGGGCAAGATATTCGCGACGTGACGCAGGATTCGCTGCGGGCGTCGATTGGCATCGTGCCGCAGGATACGGTGCTGTTCAACGACACGATCTACTACAACATCGCGTATGGGCGGCCTTCCGCGACGCGCGATGAAGTAATCGCGGCGGCGCGCGCGGCGCATATCCACGATTTCATCGAGAGCTTGCCGAAGGGGTATGAGACGCCTGTCGGTGAGCGTGGGTTGAAGTTATCGGGTGGCGAGAAGCAGCGCGTGGCGATTGCGCGGACCTTGCTGAAGAACCCGCCTGTGCTGCTGTTCGATGAAGCGACTTCAGCGCTCGATTCGCGGTCCGAGCGGGCGATTCAACGGGAGCTGGATCAGATTGCGCGCGACCGGACTACGTTGATCATTGCGCATCGGCTTTCCACTGTGGTTCACGCGGAGCAGATTATCGTGATGGATAAGGGGCGCATCTGCGAGCGTGGGACTTTTGGTGAGCTTGTTTCTGCGGGTGGGCTTTTTGCGCAGATGTGGGCCTTGCAGCAGGAGAGGGCTGCGCATGCTGAAGAGGTGGCAGAGGGGGAGTGAGGTTTTTGCCGTTGGCGTCCGCGGTTTGTTTTTTCGCTGGCATCCGCGATTTGCCTTCGTGCTTCATGCGTTGCCCCTGTGCGGGGCGGCACCTACTTTTCTTTGCCGCGGCAAAGAAAAGTAGGCAAAAGAAAGCCGCTGAACACCGCCAGTTCTTGTAGTTGCCTGCGGGCCCCCAGCCGGTCCTATCCTTCA
>NZ_QBUY01000099.1 GCF_003121405.1 Paraburkholderia sp. C35
AAAAGCAAAGGCGGTGTGTCTTGTAGGATCGCCGACGCAGAATGTGCGACAACCTACACACCGTTTGCCACCTGGGCGGCTTGTACGGTTCGCTGACGCTTGATGCACTACGGGTGATTGGAGCGGGTGAGGCGCAGATAAAGAGCGCTGGCAGCGGGCATCAAGCGTAGTGATACCGCGGACAGGACGGGGCCGTTGAGGGCCCGCAGGCAAAAACAAGAACTGGCGGTGTTAGCCCGCTTTCTTTTGCCTACTTTTCTTTGCGGCGGCAAAGAAAAGTAGGTGCCGCCCCGCACAGGGGCGACGCATGAAGCACGAAGGCAAATCGCAGACGCCAACGACAAACCCAGCAAACCACCAAGAGCGTCGCAAGACAACAAAAAACCCCTCACCCAACATGTGAAAGCAGACTAACCGGCAACAGATACCGCTCCCCTGCCTTATCCTTGACAGCAGCCTCTGCAGGATACTTTCGCAAGGGCATCAGCCTGGGATTAATCTGCTGCGGCAAATGCGGATTCCCACCAGCGCCAGCGCCAGCGACAGCGCCAACAGCCACATTCACCGGCGTCGGCGTCAACTCAGGCATCGCCCGCGTCACCGCCCGCACGGCCGGCTTCGGAGCCGCCGCATGCAGACCCACAGCAGCATCCTGCGTACGGCACTCGCGGTCGATCCATTGCCGCGCCCAGTCGAGCGCAAAGCGATGCGCCGCATCGACATCGGCGAAACGCGGCCCGATCAGGCCCGAACGCTCCACGCGTTTGCCGTCCTTCATGATCTCGGCCCACGCACGGTATTTGTCGTTCGGTACCGGCTCAGCCGCGACGTAGATCGTATAGCCCTGGCGGTCGGCGACCTGCAATCCCGGTGGCGCAGCCAGACTCATCCACAGCGGCGTGTGCGCACTGGCGAGAGAAGTCGACTCGGCGTCGGCATCGAGTTGAACGGAAGCCTGGTCGGCATCCACTTGCACCGGCGACTGCACTTGCACGACGTGCATATCGACAGACGGCGCTTCGTCGAACACCACCACGGCATCGAGCGCACTCACCGTGTCCGGCTGCGGTGCATCGACCGCACCGGCATCCGCGAAGCCCGTCTCGACGGCTGACGAACCGGCAAGCTGCCGCGTGATGTCGGCCATCGGTGCGAGCGCGCGCCAGCCCGTCGGTGCGCCATTCGGCACACCCGACTCGGGTGACGACGCCTGCCACGTCTCCGGGCTTTTCCAGAACACGCCGCGTGCCAGATCGTCGCGCGGTTTCGGCGCTTCGATCACGGGCGCGGGCTTCGGCGCGGCAGGCGGCGTCGGCTCGGGAATATAGGCGAACGCGCGCCCAATCTGCGTCAACAGACGGATCACTTCGGCCAGCGTGCCGTTGGCTTGCCACTCCTCGCAGCGGCGCCGGCACGTAGGGCCAGACGGATAGCGTCCGGGCAGCTTCGACCACGGCTCACCAGTCGTCAGGATCCACAGAACGGCATTAGCCACGATACGGGGTTCGGCGCGGGGCCGTCCGCGTCGATTCAGGCGGACGGCTGGCTCGTCAGAAACAAGCGCAGAAATTTGCGCCCATTCGTCATTGCTTAGCTCATCGAAAAACATTCAGTTCTCCACGCAGCCTGGCCTGGCTGCGGCGTTGGGCTCTCACGAACTTCATTTTGGCGGTTCGTGTCGGGTCCTCGGTTGCACAATATGCTTATACGTTCTTGCGCCCGGATTAAGAATGCGCACTTGGTTAGTGCGCTATTTCACCGGGACGACGCACAAAACGTGGTCTCACTCGTGCATGGGAGAATTTGTGCACGAAGCATACCATTGCTAGGGTTTGTCTGAATATGACTGAGACAAGTGTTACGGATAGAAACAATCTTGTCCTTTTTGCTGCGTCGTTTAGCAGCTCGCTGTCACAGAATTGACGTCGGTTGCGATGGTTTGGACAACGCGCGAACAGCGCAGAGCCGCGCCTTCACGCCCGTGCCGCCGCAACGGCACACCGCGCGGCACGTGGGCCACGCACAACAGAATTGCGTCCGTTACATTCACTTCGATGTGCTGCGCATAACAGCCCGGCGTGCAGCGGCGTGTCTTCCCGAGGTGGCGCGATGTTTCTATTCGTGACGCATCATGTGCCGCTGCATCTGGCGAACGGGTGTCGTCGTGGCGTGAATGGACAGGTCAGTGCACAGGCGTCGACGCGCGCTCGCCGACCACCGTCGTCCACGGTCGCACGCGCCATGTGGTCACGAGTCCGTTGAGCACATACGGATCGGCTTGTGCGAACGCTTCCGCCACGGCAGGCGAATCGGCTTCGAAGAGCAGGACGGCGGTATCGACGGGATCGGCGAGTGCGCCGCCGAGTTGCAGTTCGCCCCGCTCGGCTGCCGCCCACGCATGCTTCAGATGCGCGCCGCGAAATTCCGGGCGACGCTCAAGATAGTCCGGCGACACTTCGTAGATCAGCAGGTAGTGCATGGCGAGAACTCCTGGAATGTGGTGGCTGCAACGGTTCAAGCATAACGGTTGGCGCGTTCCGGGTAAGCGCTGTTAGGGAAAGACCTGTGCCGTCTTAGGCCGACATGCGTCAACCATTTGTGCCGGCCGTTCGTTCTGACAGGCACCATGCCTTGCATGGGTGACGGCCGATCACAGCGATGGCAATCTGCGCAGGCTCGATGCCCGTCTCACGACAACCAACAACATTCACAACCCGTGATGGAGTGTCCCATGAAGATCCAAGCCGCTCTCGCTGCCCTCGCCCTGACGGGTCTGCTCGCGTCGCCCGCCTTTGCCGCGAACAGCCAGCAATCGAAGATGACCGACTGCAACAAGCAGGCAGGCGACAAGAAGGGAGACGACCGCAAGGCGTTCATGAAGAGCTGTCTGTCGGCGTCGCCGGCGGCCGCCGCCTCCGGTCCGATGACGCAACAGGACAAGATGAAGATGTGCAACACCCAGGCCGCCGACAAGAAAGGCGACGATCGCAAGGCCTTCATGAAGACCTGCCTGAGCAACAAGGGCTGAAGCCAGCGCTCGAATCTGACAGCGCGATGCGCCGCGTGGGTTAGCGCGGCGCGCCGATGTTGATGCCGACAGACGGCGTCCATTGCGGGCGCCGTTTTTCTTTTTGCCGCGCCGTTTAGCGCAGCGTGTTGCGCTGCTGTCGCGACACAAGACGTTCTTGATACGTCTCCCGATGCCGCATCCCTCCCCCCATGCGGCACGACACACGCACCGCACTGATTCCCGCTATTACACCCTGCACTTCCCTGGCCGTTTTCTTCTATGATGGCGGCACAGACGGCCCACCCCACACACAACAAGTCCCACGGGCCGCCAGCTTGTCGTTGATGCCGCAAGCGCATCGCACGGAGGCAAGGATGGTTGGGAGACACAAGAACCGCTGGCTGCGTCGCTGGCTGGTGGTGATCATTTTCTGGGCCGTGCCCGTGGCGATCGTCGCCGTGCGCGAGATTCAGGAGGAAATGGCCTATAACCGGGTCGACCTGAACAATGCGCTCACGACCTGGGAACTCACCGACGCGCAGCGCGCCGCAGGCGCCGCCGCGCGCTGCCGCGGCAAGCCCGACGATGCCCGCGCAGCCGGCTGTCCCGCCGATGTCCTCGCCGCCAATGCGCCGCGCCAGCAGGAAGCGCTCAATGAATACGCGATTCGCAAAAGCACCCTGGCGGGTTATCTGTGGCATGCATTCGTGGGCTACTGGGTCGTGCCGGCCGCGATCCTCTTCGCGATCGGTTTCGTGATCGGCCTGGTGCGCCGCGCGTTGCGGCGGCCGCCCGTGAACAAGAGTCCCGCGAATCACTGAAACCGTCGAACGCAAACGCGCGGGCCTTGGCCATGCCATGGCCGCTAGCCCGCGCGGCCCGGAAAGCGCCCGCAGCCAGCGAGCCGCTGCGGCGTTCTAGCAACACTTTCCGTTTGCTTACGACCGATTTCTGCCGCCACGCAGAAACGGTAAAAACGACCCTTTTCGTTGCCTGCACGCGCGCCCCTGAACGGAACCGGCGACACGGATGCACGGCCTCGTCCGCGAACGCCGGACGCACACCGCACGGGCTTCCTGGGCGTGCCACCGACCGGCCAGAATTACCCAACGAATCGCTGACCATCGCGGGAGCGCCCGTCAGGCAAGGGTTTGCGCGGTGTCCCCAGAACCCTTGTATTGCTGGATCGTGTGATATACCTAAACAGGCAACCCGCGTGAACTGAGGCTGCACCCCGGAACCACGATGGAGAAAAACGATGCAAAGACGAAACTACATGCTGAAGAGTACCGCCGCGCTCGCGTTCGGAACCCTTGCACTGGCCGGCTGCACCACCACCAAGAGCAGCGGGGATTCTGCCGCTACGGACATGTCGAAACGGCAGTCGATCGCCGCCAGCGTCGACGGCACCATGTCCCGTCTCTATTCCACTGTTCAAGGCTCGCGCGAGCTGGTTGCAAAGGCGCGCGGCATTCTCGTATTCCCGTCCGTACTGCAGGTCGGCTTCGTGGTCGGCGGCCAGTATGGTGAAGGCTCGCTGCGCGTGGGCGGCAGCACCGTCGGCTACTACAGCACGATCTCCGGCTCGTTCGGCTTGCAGGCCGGTGCGCAGTCGAAGGCCATCATCTTCCTGTTCATGACGCAGGATGCGCTCGACAAATTCCGCAGTTCGGATGGCTGGTCGGCAGGTGCCGACGCATCGGTTGCGCTCGTGAAAATGGGCGCAAACGGCGTCGTCGATTCGACCACGGCCACGGCGCCCGTCGAAGTGTTCGTGCTGACCAACGCCGGCCTGATGGCGGATGTGTCGCTGGCTGGCACGAAGGTATCGCGGCTCAAGATCTGACGGCACGACGGTGCGGCGACGCACCGGTCTTCAGCAGGCGATGCAGCGCTACGGGATGCGGTTGCATGTCTCGCAGTTCCGGCTGATCGACAATGACAAAGGGCGGTGCAATCGCGCGATTGCACCGCCCTTTTCTTATGGTGAGAGCCGCCGCAGGACGCGCCGGTTCGTCAGAAAAACGCGTCCGGACGCGGCCGCTCGCGGCCAACTGTCGGCTAGCTGGTGGTGGACGAGGTGTCGATCACCTTGAAACGCGAGCGCTTCTGCGCGCGGATCACCGACTGATACGCCTCGATGTACTGCCGTGCCATCCGGTGCGACGTAAAGCGTTCTTCGAAGCGCTGGCGCACGCCCGCGCGCGGCAGCTTGTGCAGACGGTTGACGGCCGCGACGGCACCGATCTCGTCCTCGACGATAAAGCCCGATACGCCGTCGTCGAGCACTTCGGGCACCGAGCCGCGATTGAACGCGATCACGGGCGTGCCGCACGCCATCGCTTCGATCATCACCAGCCCGAACGGCTCCGGCCAGTCGATCGGAAACAGCAGCGCGTGCGCACCCGACAAAAACTCCGCCTTCTGATGATCGGCAATCTCGCCGATAAATTCGACATACGGCAGATCAAGCAACGGCTTGATGTCGCGCTCGAAGTATTCGGCATCGGCGGCATCGACCTTCGCGGCAATGCGGATCGGCAAGCCGCAACGGCCCGCGATGCGGATCGCGGTATCCACCCGCTTCTCGGGCGAAATCCGGCCCAGGAATGCGAGGTACTTCTGTTCGACAGGTTGCGGCGTGTAGAGCGATTCCGGCAGCCCGTGATAGACCGTGCTGAGCCAGCGCGCCTGCGGCAACGGATGACGCTGCGAATTCGAGATCGAGATCACGGGCGCCGTGTTGAACGTGTCGAACACGGGCTGCTGCTCGGGCAGATCGAGACGCCCGTGCAAGGTCGTGACGAACGGCGTGTCCTGGCGCTTGAACACCGAAAACGAGTAGTAGTCCATGTGAAAATGGAGCACGTCGAAATCGTCAGCCTGGCGGCGCACCAGTTCCATCAGCAGCATGTGCGGCGCGATTCGATCGCGGATGCCGGGATCGAGCCGCAATGCGCGTGGCCACACCGGTTCCAGCTTCGCGCGCGTGACGGAATCGCCGCTCGCGAACAGCGTTACGTCATGGCCCAGGTCGACGAGCGCCTCGGTGATGTACGACACGACGCGTTCGGTCCCACCATACAGTTTGGGCGGCACGGATTCCGTCAACGGTGCGATCTGCGCAATTCTCATCTGTGTCTCCAGGGGCCGCGCGTTGGCGGCTGCAGCGAGCAGTGGCGAACGAGTATGCCAGCAGGCAGGCAGCCGATCAAACGCGTCACCGCGTTTTCATGCGGGTTGTGTCGCGTTATGGGGTTTATCCGCGGGTTTATCCGTACATGGCATTCCACACGCGCGTTCAAAACGCCTTCGTATGCACAGTGCACGCACACGGCGTGCCTCGGCCTGTCATTACCCGCGATTCGATTATTTCTCGCCACCGCTTGAAACACTGCAGATATTTCAATTGCATTACGCTGTTACAGTCGGGAAACATTCGGTTGGGGCAATCCCTTCTTGTATTTTGCCGCCATGTGTCCCGTTGTACGAAGCGTCTCGTTGCGTGACTAACGCGCTGGCCACTTCCATGCGGGCAGATCGCGGGAATCGGCATCGGCGATTCGCGTCGCGCCCAGCTGCTTTTCCAGCACCACGGATTCGCTGCCCTCTTCGCGCTCCAGCGCGGCGATAAGACGGGCCGCGTGCGACACGACAATCACCTGCGAGCGCAACGACGCCCGCGCGATCAGACGTGCGAGCGCCGGCAGCAGATCGGGATGCAGGCTGGTCTCGGGTTCGTTCAGCACGAGAAGCGCGGGCGGACGCGGCGTGAGCAGCGCCGCGACCAGCAGCAGATAGCGCAGCGTACCGTCGGACAGTTCCGCGCCCTTCAGCGCGCGCAGCAAGCCATGCTGATGCATCGTCACCTCGAAGCGCCCTTCGAGGTTGGTAATCGAGACACGCGAGCCGGGAAAGGCATCGTCGATTGCGCTATCGAGCGCACTCGCGTCGCCGATCTCACGGATGGTCTGCAAGGCTGCCGCGAGGTCCGCGCCGTCATCACCGAGCACGGGCGTATGCGTGCCGATCTGCGGCAAGCGCACGGGCGATTCGGCGTCCGTTCTGAAATGATCGTAGAAGCGCCAGGAGCGGATCTGCTCGCGGACGGCGATCATCTCCGGCGCACTACGCGGATCGGAAAACTCCGTCATCATGCTGTCGAAACTGGCGACCGCATGCGGAATGGTCTGCCACTCGCCGTCGTCGCCGCGCGTACGGATCGATGCGCCGTGCCGGTCGACCAGCATGGCCGACGGACGCAGCACAGGACCGCTCCAGATGCATTCGCGCTTGATGACGGGATCGAGCCCGAACTGCGTTTCGCCGGGAATGGGCAGACCGAGATCGATGGCATAGCCGAATTCGTCGCCTGCGAAGCCGAGCCGCAGATTGACGGGCTCGGCGCGCCGCGTGCCCTGCACAGGCATGTCGCCCGCGAGCATGGCGCGGGAAAAGCGCTCAGGGCCGGCCCACAGCGTGGATTGCAGGCCGCCTTCGCGCGCCAGCGACGGAATCACGCCGCCGCGAGCGGTGACAGCCAGCAGCCGCAACGCGCGATACACGCTCGACTTGCCGCTGCCGTTCGCGCCCGTGATCACGTTCAGGCGCGCGAGCGGCACGATCAGATCGCGCAGCGAACGATAGTTGGCGATAGCGAGCGCGCTCAGCATAAGCGGGCCGATCGACGGGTGCATGAACCGCCTGCGTGCGGATTGCTTTGGATCGCAAACGAATATCCCAGCCGCATCAAGCGCGCCCCGCTTTCTTCGCCTGCGGCCGCGTGGCGGCGGCGCCATCCGGCGCCGGGGCCTGCAGCGGCACGCTGCGCAGATCACGCAGGAACGAATCGCGCCATACGCCGAGATCGTTCTTGCGCAACGCTTCCATATCGATTTCGTGACGCCGCTTGCGTTCGTCCAGCGGCATGGACAGCGCCCGTTGCAGTGCCTCGCACATGCCAATCGAATCGTGAGGATTCACGATCAACGCGCCTTCCAGTTCCGCCGCCGCACCCGCGAACATCGACAGCACCAGCACGCCCGGATCGTCGGGATTCTGGGCTGCGACATATTCCTTCGCGACGAGATTCATGCCGTCGTGCAAGGGCGTGACAAACCCAACCTGCGACTCGCGAAACAGCGACATCAGTTTCCAGCGGTCGTATTGCTGGTTGAGATAACGGATGGGCGTGTAGTCCAGCCCCGAGTATTTGCCGTTGATGCGCCCTGCCTCGTATTCGAGTTGCTGACGAATATCCTGGTAAGTCGTGACGTCGGAACGCGTGGGCGGCGCAATCTGCACGAGTGTGACGTCGCCGCGCCATTCGGGCGAGCGCTCCAGCAGCGCCTCGAACGCGCGAAAGCGCTCGACCAGCCCCTTCGAATAGTCGAGCCGGTCCACGCTCATGATCAGCTTGCGTCCCTCCAGGCTCTGCTTCAGGTCGAGCACGTGCTGACGGCTTTCGTAACGCTTCGCCTGATCGGCGATGTCGTCGGGAAACACGCCGATCCGGTACACGCCCGTGCGCAGCTTCCGGCCGAACGCTTCCGCGTGCCCCTCGTCCGACACCGTGCCGCGCGCGTGCCGGCGCAGATAGTCGTGGAACGCCTGCTCGTCGTTGTCCGTCTGGAAGCCCAGCAGGTCATAGCAGCACAAGGACTTCACCAGTTCTTCGTGCGGCGGGATATTCAGCAGAATTTGCGGCGACGGAAACGGAATGTGCAGGAAAAAGCCGATGCGGTTCTTGATGCCTTCAGCGCGCAGCGCTTCGGCGAACGGAATCAGGTGGTAGTCGTGTACCCAGATGACGTCGTCGGGCTTCAGCAGCTTGATGAGCTTGTGTGCGAGCCAGGCATTGACCCGACGATAGCCTGCATATTCCTCGCGTTCATAGCGCGCGAGATCGTTGCGATAGTGGAAGACGGGCCACAGCGTCGCGTTCGAGAAGCCGCGGTAGTACTGGTCGTAGTCCTTGCGGGTGAGGCCCGTGGTCGCGAAGGTGACGGTGCCGTCCTGTTCGAGCGTCGGCCCGGCGTTCGCGACGGTTTCGCTGACTACATCTCCGCTCCATCCGAACCAGACGCCGCCTGCGTCTTTCAACGCGCCGAACACGCCGACCGCGAGGCCGCCCGCCGACCCTTTGGTTTCCGTCGGCGTTGCCACGCGATTCGACACGACGATCAGTCGGCCCATGTTGCTGTCCCTCCGCTTTGTCATCGCGCCTGGCCTGCGATGGCCGGCGCGCGTTGTTCAGTGCTGGTTCGACTGCGGTTGCGCCCGATCAGTTGCACATTTGTGCAGATCCGGACGGTATAGGCTGAATCACCGACGCAAGAATGGCGCCAGAATGGGAAGGTTCAGGCCAGGTGCGGCCAGGCCAATCATGGCCAGCACGTGGACACAAAGCCGGAGAAAAGCGGAAAACGCGCGCCGGGCGGAAAGCCCGGCGCGCGTCGAATGAAACATCGGACCGGCTGAAAGCGGAGCGCCGCTCAGCTACCCGATTTGCAGGGGAACGCCTTGCCCAGTCCCAGCGAAATGGCCGTGCTGGCGTTGTAGCCCGCCACGTTCGGATTGTCGGCGATGTATTTGCGCACCGCGTCCGTCAGTTGCTGCGAGCGCGCGTCGGGCGGCAGGCAGAAATACTGGCCGACACGCGGGCCGGTCGTGCCGCCGATCGCGTCGATGGTGTTGAAAACGCCGTCCGCGGCGCCTTCGATATAGGCTGCACACGCACTACGCGACGCAACGTCGGTTTTCGTGCACAGCTTGTTGAGGTCGCCCCCCGTGAACGCGGCAGCCGTCAACGGCACAGCAAGCGCGCTGGCGCAAATCAAAACCCGCAGCATGTTTTTTCCTTCCTGGTGTAAGCCCTGAACGGCGAACGGCATTCGACGGTCTTTGCCGCGCGATCTTTTACCGCCCGTTCCGGCTGCAATTCGGGCGCGTGGTGACCCGCGCCCAGGCTGCTATTTTGCACTGTTTTGCGGCGTTGCTGGGGCGCCTGCGGGTGCCTGTTTTTGCATTTGCTGCATCCGTGCCGTCAGCCCGTCGACGACGTCGGGTTCCTTGTACTGCCTGGCGAAATCGAGCGCCGTCAGGCCAAGCTGGTTTTTCACGTTCAGGTCCGCGCCACTGTCGAGCAGCAGCTTGACGGTCGAGACATGGCCGCCGCGCGCCGCCATCATCAGCGGCGTGGTGCCGTTGGGCGAACCGGTGTCGATATAGGCGTCGTGATCGAGCAGCAGCTTGACGATATCGTCGTTGCCGTTCGCGGCCGCGTAGTGCAGCGGCGCCCAGCCCTTCTTGTTGACCTCGGCGTCTTTGGCGATCAATTGTTTGACGATCTCGATGTCGCCGTTCAGCGCGGCCATCATCATCGCGTTTTCACCGGCCTTGTCGAGAATTTCGATGTCGGTCTTCAGATTCGCGATCAGCGCCGCGACCACCTGATCGGACTTTTCGCGCGCGGCGATCACCAGCAGCGGGATGCCCTGGTTATCGGTCATGTTCGGGTCCATGCCGTTCGCCAGCTGCTTTTTCACTTCCTTCACGTCATCGAACTTGACGGCCTTGATCATTGTGTCGGCGGGCGCGGCGTGGGCAGGCAGCGCACCGAGCGTGGCGAAAGCGACACCGGCGGCCAGCGTCAGTTTCGCCAGTCCGCGGCGCAGGTCGACAGCGCGCACGGGCGTGGCGCGATCATGGCCCTCGATCATGTATTTTTTCATATATTACTTTAGGAAACTTCCCTATCCTTTTGATACTACGTAATTTTTTCTTCAGGCGCCTACCGGCGCCGGAATCTTGAACAGCCGGAAAAAGTTCTCGCTCGTCGCTGCGGCGAGCGCTTCGTCCGGCATCTCGCGCTGCTGCGCGATGAAGCGTCCGACATAACTGACGTACGCAGGTTCATTCGGCTTGCCACGATACGGCACGGGCGCGAGGTACGGCGAGTCGGTTTCGATCAGCAGACGGTCGAGCGGCACGCGGCGCGCGACGTCCTGCACGTCGGTCGCGCTCTTGAACGTGACGATGCCCGACAGCGAAATGTAGAAGTTCTGCGCGAGCGCCTGCTCGGCGACATCCCACGGTTCGGTAAAGCAGTGCATCACGCCGCCCGGCTCGCCCGCGCGTTCCTCTGCCATGATCCGCAGCGTATCCGCCGACGACGCCCGCGTATGGATGATCAGCGGCTTGCCCGTCTGGTGCGCGGCACGGATATGCACGCGAAAGCGCTCGCGTTGCCATTCCATATCGTCGATCGAGCGGCCTTCCAGCCGGTAGTAGTCGAGTCCCGTCTCGCCGATTGCGACCACCTTCGGATGCTGCGCCAGTTCGACCAGTTCGGCGACGCTCGGCTCGCGGGCGTCCTCGTGATCCGGATGGACGCCGACCGACGCAAACACGTTGTCGTACGAACGCGCGATGTCCAGCACGGACGGCAGCGTTTCGAAATCGACGGAGACGCACAGCGCGTGCGTGACCGAATGCGAGCGCATGTTTTCGAGCACTTGCGGCAGACGGTCGCCGAGTCCTTCGAAGTTGATATGGCAGTGGGAGTCGACAAACATGATGAAGTCCTGCGAAAAATCCGATAACCGATAACGATAGATATTGGCCTGCTGGGCCTACAGCGTGCCGTCCAGACGCTTGCCGAGAATCACCAGATCGCGCTCGACGCCATCCAGCACCGCGACGCGCGGCAGCGTGCCCCAGGCCGTGAAGCCAAATCCCTCGAAAAGCCGCACACTCGGCTCATTGTGGCCGAATACGAAGCCGAGCACCGTGTCGATGCCGAGTTTCGGCGCGGCGTCCAGCGCGGCCGTCAGCAGTTTCCTGCCCAAACCCTTGCCGCGCGCCGCTTCGTCCAGATAAATGCTGACTTCGGACGTGCGGTGATAAGCCGGACGGCCGTAGAAATCAGAAAAACTCAGCCACGCGATCACGCGACCCTGGTCTTCGACCACCCACAGCGGACGCTTCTCAGGACCATGCGCGGCGAACCACGCGCGGCGGCTATCGACGCTGACAGGTTCTGTATCAGCCGTGACCTGCCGCGACGGCACCGTCGAGTTATAGATCGCGACGATCGCGGGAAGATCGTCGAGCGTGGCGTCGCGGTACTGAAAAGTCATGTCGATGTTCGTGGTCAATGGGATGAAACAGTGTGGCTTCGAGTGTTGCCTCAGGCGCAGCGCTACTGGCCAAACAGATCGCGATAGCCGAGAAACAGTTCTTCGAACACGAGGCGTGCGTTGAGTGGATGGTTTTCGACCGCGCGCTGCCGCGTGACCAAACGCGCGAAACGCGCGAACGCGTTGGCATCGGCCTGTGACGCGCAACGCGTCAGTGCCGCCGATGCCGCCGGGAAATAGCGCGGCGTGCCCGCCGCGCCCACCGTGGCCTGCGCCAGCAGATCGTACATCCAGCGTTGCAGCCAGCCGAGCACGAGCGGCACGGGCAGTTTCTGCAGCGTCTCGCCACAGGCGAACGCATCGCACTTCGCACCGGCTGCCAGCTGTTTCAGGGTCCAGTCGCGCAGCGGACGGTTTTCGTCGCTGGCAAGCGCCAGGGCGGCGAGCGGCGCGCCGCCCGCTTCCGCGAGCAGGCCCGGCGCGTCGTCGACGCCTTGCTGCGCAAGCCACGCCGTCGAGGCTTGCGGCGACGGCATCGCCAGCGGCCACTGGCGGCACCGGCTGATGATGGTCGGCAGCAAGCGGTCGATGCGCGCCGACACCAGCAGGAACACGACGCCCGCAGGCGGTTCTTCGAGCGTTTTCAGCAGCGCGTTGGCAGCGGCGACGTTCAGCGCCTCGGCGGGATACAGCACGACGACGCGCATGCCGCCGCGATGCGAACCGACTCCGCAGAAGTCCAGCAGCGCTCGCACCTGCTCGATCTTGATTTCCTTGCTGGGCGTGCGCGTCTTCTTGCCGCCTTCGTCGGCGTCGGCCTTGTCTTTTTCGGCCTTTTCATCGGTGGCGGCGCTGGTGAAACCGGCCTCCGACGCGAGTGCTTCCGGCAGCACGATCCGGTAGTCCGGATGATTGCCCTGCGTGAACCACGTGCACGCAGCGCATTTGCCGCAAGGCTGGCCATCGGGCAACGCCGATTCGCACAACAGACCTTGCGCCAGATGCTGGGCGAAACGCAGCTTGCCGATGCCGGCCTGCCCGTGAAGCAGCAGCGCATGCGGCCAATGGGCACGCAACTGCTGCAGACGGTTCCAGTCTTCGGTTTGCCACGGATAAATCATCGTTTGTCTTTTAATTCAATAGGTTGAAGGTAACTGTCGATGTATTGGCTGAGCGTCGTCGAATGATATGCATTCGACTTATATCAACGATAAATCAAAGAGATACGATCAGTTCTTCAAGATGTTTCTGAATGTCGGCGATGCTCTGCGTCGAGTCGATGATATCGAACCGGTAAGGCGCTTCCTCGGCTCGGCGCAGATATTCGCTGCGCGTGCGCGTGAAAAACGCGTCCGATTCGCTCTCGAACCGGTCCGGCGCGCGCGCCGCGCTGCGACGTTCGCTCGCCGTGTCGGGCGGCACGTCGAACAGCACCGTCATGTCCGGCTGAAAACCGCCCTGCACCCAGCGTTCGAGCGTTTCCAGCTTGTCGCGCGGCCGGCCGCGGCCGCCGCCCTGATAGGCGAACGTGGCATCGGTGAAACGGTCGGACAGCACCCAGTCGCCGCGCGCGAGCGCCGGCTCGATCACCTGCGCGAGATGCTCGCGGCGCGCCGCGAACATCAGCAGCGCCTCGGTTTCGAGATCCATCGACTGGTGCAGCAGGATGTCGCGCAGCCCTTCGCCGAGTTTCGTGCCGCCCGGTTCGCGCGTCATGACCACGGAGCGGCCCAGCGGCGCGAGCTTCTGCTCCAGCCGGTCACGGAACCAGCTCAGGTGCGTGGTCTTGCCGGCGCCGTCGATGCCCTCGAATGTGATGAATTTTCCCCGAGCCATCATTGACCTCGAATGTATTTGTCGACGGCCTTGTTGTGATCGCCGAGCGTGTCAGAAAAGATGCTGCTGCCGTCGCCACGCGACACGAAATACAGCGCGGTGGTTTGCGCCGGATTCAGCGCGGCCTGCAGCGATGCGACGCCCGGCAACGCGATTGGCGTAGGCGGCAGTCCCATCCTCGTATAGGTATTGTAAGGAGTGTCCGTCTGCAGATCTTTTTTGCGCAGATGCCCCGTGTAGCCCTCGCCCATACCGTAGATGACGGTCGGGTCGGTTTGCAGCGGCATGCCCACACGCAGACGGTTGGCGAATACGCCCGCCACCATCGGACGGTCGGAGGCCTTGCCGGTTTCCTTTTCGATAATCGAGGCCATCGTCAGCGCGTCGTACGGTGTCTTGTACGGCAGGCCGGGCGCTCGGGCGGCCCACGCTTCGTCGATGCGCAGCTTCATCAGCCGGTATGCACGGCGATAGACGTCGAGGTCGCTCGTGTCCTTGTCGAACAGGTAGGTGTCGGGGAAAAACAGCCCTTCGCCGCTGCCCGTCGGCGCTTCCGGCGCGCCGATCGCTTTCAGGATATCCGCGTCGGACATGCCCGCCGTGTCGTGTTTGAGCGCCGGATTCGAATCCAGTTCGGCGCGCATGTGCCGGAAGGTCCAACCTTCGATAATCGTCGCCACGTACTCGTTGACGTCGCCGCGCGCGATTTTCTGCAGCACGTCGTATGGCGTGATGCCCTGCTTGAACTCGTAATTGCCCGATTTGAGCGCCGATTGCAGCCCGAGCACGCGCGTCATCATCACGAACAGTTCCGGCTCGACGGGCACGCCGCCCCGGTTCAGCTGCGCCGTGACGCTGCGCAAACTGCTGTGCGGCTTGATGGTGACGTCGAGTTGCGGGGTGGCGAGCGGGACGGGCGTGGTGGCCCAGTGGTATGCGCCGTACGCCGCGGCGGCAAGCAGCATCGCGAGCAATACGCAGGCGATGAGGCATTTCTTCAGGAGGGACATGGAAACGTGGTTCGAGTGAAGCCAATATAATACTTGCTTGCCTCCGCCAAAGTCAGAATTGACTGTTCCCCGAATCCATGCACGCACCGCTTGCTTCTGCTGCTGGCACCGCTGTCCCCACGCCCGCGTCCGCTTCTGCTTCCGTCCCGCTTCCCGTGTTCCCGCGTCCTGCACGCGATGAGTTCGCCGCCGTGCTGTCGGCGGGCGCGTTCATGCCGCTGCCGCAGTTCGGCGTGATCGACGTGACGGGCGATGATGCCGCCGCCTTCCTGCACGGCCAGCTGACCAGCGACACCCAGCATCTCGCCGCCGCGACGGCGCGCCTCGCCGGCTACTGCGCGGCGAAGGGCCGCCTGCTGGCCTCGTTCCTCGTGTGGTGCAACGGCGACTCGATCCGCATGCTGGTGTCGAAAGACGTGCAGGCCACCGTGCAAAAGCGCCTGTCGATGTTCGTGCTGCGCGCGAAGGCAAAGCTCAGCGACGCATCGGGCGACACGCTCGCCATCGGCCTTGCCGGCGACGTGCGCGCGGCGCTGTCGGGTGTGTTCGACGCGATTCCCGACGGCGTGCATGTGAAGGTCGATGGCCCGGCGGGATCGCTGGTGCGCGTGCCGGATGCGGCGGGCCGTCTGCGCTACGTGTGGGTCGGCCCAAAGGCGGAAGTCGAAGCGCGTCTGCCTGCGCTGGAAGCGAAACTTCGCCGCGTATCGCCGGCCGTCTGGGACTGGCTTGACATCCGCGCCGGCGAACCGCGCATCACGCAGCGCGTGGTCGAACAGTTCGTGCCGCAGATGATCAACTTCGACGTGCTCGGCGGTGTCAACTTCCGCAAGGGCTGCTATCCGGGCCAGGAAGTGGTCGCGCGCAGCCAGTATCGCGGCACGATCAAGCGGCGCATGTCGCTGGCGAACGTCGCAGGTGAAACGGACAGCGTGCTGCCGGGCGCAGAACTGTTCCATTCGGGCGATCCGGGTCAGCCGTGCGGCATGCTCGTCAACACGGCAGCGGCGCCGGATGGCGGCGTCGACGCCCTCGTCGAGATCAAGCTGGCGGCGCTCGAAGACGGCAGCGTGCATCTGGGCGCCGCCGATGGCCCCGCACTTGCCTTCCTGCCGCTGCCCTACGCGCTGCCGACGGAAGTCTGAGGCATCACGCTTTTCTTTTTTTGAGCCACCGCGCCAGCTTGGAAGCGCGGTGGGCTTCCGCCGTATCGTCCTGACCCGCTACCGAGATTTCTCCCGATGTGTCTGATCGTGTTCGACTGGCGCCCCGAAGCGTCTGACGGTCCGCTGTTCACGCTGACCGCGAATCGCGACGAGTTTCTCAAGCGCACCGCCGAGCCGATGCATTGGTGGGATGACGCGCCCGATCTGCTGGCGGGCCGCGATCTGGTCGGCGGCGGCACCTGGCTCGGCATGACGCGCGACGGCCGGTTTGCAGCGCTGACGAACTATCGCGCGCCGCACGAAATGCGCGCCGATGCGCCGACGCGCGGCACGCTGGTCAGCAACTGGCTGTCGGGGAAGCACGATATCGCCAGCGGCGCGCCGCTCGATTACCTGCTGCGCGTCGCGCAGGATGGCGACATCTACAACGGCTTCAACCTGCTGGTCGGCGATTGGTCGCGACGCGAACTCGCGTGGTACTGCAACCGCTCGCCCGCTGCGCCGACATTGCTGGCGGCCGGCACGCACGGCATTTCGAACGCGGTGCTCGACACGCCCTGGCCCAAGCTCGTGCACAAGCGCGCGGAACTCGCGCAGACGCTGGCTGACAATGCCCGTCCGCCACTCACCACGCTGATCGCCCTGATGCGCGACCCGCGCACCGCGCGCGACGACGAACTGCCCGCGACAGGCATTCCGCTCGAACGCGAACGTGCCTTGTCGGCAGCCTTTATCGATACGCCCGAATACGGCACGCGTGGCACGACAGCCTTGCAGGTGATCGTCGGGAACGGACGGCTGAGCGTGACGGCGCTCGAACGCAGCGACGATAACGGCTCGCACCGCATCGTGCGTCCCGGTGACTACGAGCGCAGCTTCACGTTCGACGTTATCTGAACGTCAGACGGCTTTTCATCGATCCGGCTCCACACCGAACGCGGCACGCAATGCCGCCGCCGCGTCGGCGTGCGCGTCGGCCACATCGGGCACATAGCCACCCATCTTGAAGAACTCGTGGATCATGCCCGCGTAACACCTGAACTCGACCACGTTGCCTGCCTCGCGCAGCTTGTGCGCATACGCTTCGCCTTCGTCGCTCAACGGATCGTATTCGGCTGTCGCGATCCACGCGGGTGCCACGCCACGAAAATCCGGCGCACCGCGCGTGCCGTCGAGCGGTGCAAAACGCCAGTCGAGACGATCATCGGCATCGCGCAGATAGTGCTGGAAGAACCATTGGATCGTGTCGCCGGATAGCAGGTAGCCGTTGGACAGCCGCGCGTGCGACTCCGTCTGCTGATGGCCCGTCGTGCCCGGATAGATCAGCATCTGCAGCACGAGTGGCATGCCCGCGTCGCGTGCCAGCACGGCACACACCGTGGCGAGCGTGCCACCCGCGCTGTCGCCGCCCACCGCGAGCCGGCCCGCATCGACGCCGTACAGCAGCGCGTTGTCGTGCAGCCACTTGAGGGCATCGAAAGCATCGTCGACGGCTGCCGGAAACTTGTGCTCCGGCGCGAGCCGGTAATCGACCGACATGACGACGCACTGCGCGTCGCGCGCGAACATCCGGCACAGCGCGTCGTGCGTGTTGACGCTGCCGACCGTGAAGCCGCCGCCGTGATAGTAGACAAGCGCGGGCGCAGGGTTCGCCCATTGCGGCTCGGCGGGATGATAGAGACGCACGCCGATTGACGCGCCATCGCGCATCGGCACATTGACATCTTCGACCGAAAACATCGGCGCCGACGGCACTTCGAGTATCGGCGCGCTTTTCTCGTACGACGCCCGCGCCGCTTGCGGCGTGAGATCGTGATACGCAGGACGCTTCGCGCGCGCGATCATGTCGAGCACCTGCTCGATCTTCGGATTCAGCGGCATGGTCGGACGATGGCGCGCACGCGCCTCAAGTTGGATTGAGCGCGCCATGATGCCACGAAGCCGCGCCGACACACTCGCATCACCCGCATCAGCCGCCGGATCGCCGCGCGCTTCCCGGGCGCACTTCGCACGCGGGATTTCAGCGCGCTTCCTTGACTTCGGGCTTCAGCGACAAAGGATCGGTTGGATTGCGCTGCTGTTCGATATCCTCGTGCCGCAGCCGCACGGTCGCGAGAATGGCGGGATGCGTGAGGATGTAGAAGCGGCGCTCGCCGATCGCGTCGAAAGTCAGCGCGGCGACTTCCGCTGCGCTCAACTTGCCGGAGCGCACGGCGCGCTGCAATTGCTTGTCTGCGGCGAGCTGAGAGCGCGTCGGCTCCTCGCTATTGCGCAGCGATTCCGGACGCGCTCGTTCGGCGTCCGCGATACCCGTCGGCACGAACGCGGGACACAGCAGCGAGCAACCCACTTCCCCCCCCACATTCTGCAGATCGTGATACAGCGTTTCCGTCAGCGACACCACCGCGTGCTTCGACGCGTTGTAAATGCCCATCGACGGCGGCGACAGCAGCCCCGCCACCGATGCCGTATTGACGATATGCGCCGGCTCGTTCTGATTCAGCATGATGGGCGTGAACACGCGCACGCCATGTGCAACGCCCATCACGTTGACGCCGAACACCCACGCCCAGTCGTTCGCCGAGCTTTCCCACAGAAAGCCGCCCGATCCCACGCCGGCGTTGTTGAACAGCAGATGGACCTTGCCGAACGCGGCAAGTGCCGCGTCGGCAAGCGCCTGTACCTGCGCACCGTCGGAGACGTCCGTTGGTACACCGATGGCTTCGGCGCCCGCCGCGCGCAGCGCATCGACAGTTTGCGCGAGCGCGTCGGCATCGACGTCGGCCAGCACGAGCTTCATGCCGAGCGACGCGCCGTTCTCCGCGAACGCGCGACCGAAGCCGCTCGCCGCACCTGTGATCACGGCAACCTTGCCGTCGAACTCGAACATGCAGATTTCCTTGTTGAGCGTTTGCTAGATCAGCTTGACCAGTTGCTTGCCAAAATTGCGCCCTTTGAGCATGCCGAGAAACGCTTCGGGTGCGCTTTCCAGCCCTTGCGCAACCGTCTCGCGATACGCGAGCTTTTTCTGCGCGACGAGCGTGCCGAGTTCCTTCAAAGCACCGGGCCACACTTCCATGTGCTCGCTGACGATAAAGCCCTGTACGAGCAGGCGCTGCGTCAGCATCAACGATGGGTGCCTGAGCGGCATCGGCTCACCGTCGTAACCGGCGATAAAGCCGCACAGCGCGATCCGGCCATGCGCGTTCATGCGCGCCAGCGTCACGTCCAGCCCTTCTCCGCCCACGTTCTCGAAACAGCCGTCCACGCCGTTCGGTGTCGCCGCCTTCAGATCCTGATAGAGGTTGCCCGCCTTGTAGTCGACGCACGCGTCGAAGCCGAGCGTCTCGACCACGTAGCGGCACTTGTCCGGTCCGCCCGCAATGCCGACAGCGCGAGCGCCCGCCTGCTTCGCCAGTTGGCCGACCACGCTGCCGACCGCCCCGCTCGCCGCGCTGACCACGACCGTCTCGCCCGCTTTCGGCACGATAATTTTGTTCAGGCCATACCACGCCGTCACGCCCGGCATGCCGACAGGCCCCAGGAACGCGGACAGCGGCACGTGGGTGTCGTCGACCTTTTGCAAGCCCTTGCCATCCGACGTGCCGAAGGTCTGCCAGCCGAACATGCCGACCACCTTGTCGCCCGCCTTGAACGCTGCGTTATTCGATTCGACCACTTCACCCACCGTGCCGCCGATCATCACTTCGTTCAACGGCTGCGGCGCCGCGTACGATTTCGCGTCGTTCATGCGCCCACGCATGTACGGATCGAGCGACAGGTAGTGATTGCGCACGCGCACTTCGCCATCGGCCAGCGGCGCGAGCGGCGTTTCGACGAGCTTGAAGTTGTCGACGGATGCTGCGCCTTGCGGACGCGACACGAGCAGAATCTGGTGATTGACCTGAGTCATGAGTATGTTGTCTCCGAAAGATTGGAATGTGTGCCGGACGTCTGCACGGCGCTCAGCCGTCGCTCGGACCCGGCTTTGCGGTCGGATCGGTACGCAGACGCTGTTGCCGCACTTCGCGACCCACAGCAAGACGCCGCATGTATTTGAACGTGCCGAGCGCCTTGGCGACGAAATGCCCTTCGCTATCGCGGATCTCGCCTTCGCAATAGGCCATGGTGGTCGAGCGATGCAGCACGCGGCCCGTGGCGCGCAATTCGCCGCTGCCCGGCTGCATGAAGTTCACCTTCATCTCGACAGTGACAACGCCCACGCCATCAGCGGCGAGGCTGCGCGCGGCCATGGCTAGCGCCACGTCACAGAGTGTCATGGTGATGCCGCCGTGCGATACAGCCCAGGTGTTCAGGTGCTCGGGACGCAGCGCCAGCACCACTTCGCTCGCGCCGTCTGCCGCCGAAATGAGTTGCACGCCGAGGTGATCGATGAACGGGCTTTCGATCACCGGCTTGTTGCTGGAAGAATCGGTCATGACAATCAGAGTTCGTAGTCGACGGCCTGACGCGCTTCACGGATCGGCCCGAGAAACGCCTTCACTTCCAGGTGTGCGGGATGGATCTGGTAAGCCTCGAGCGCGGCTTTGTCGGTGAAATCGGATACGAGCACGACGTCATAGGTCGAGTCGAGGCCGGGCGTGGCGATGCCGACTTCCAGATGAAGAATGCCCGGCACGGCAGTGCGGCACGCTTCGAGTTTTTCTTTCAGCACGGACGCGTTTTCAGCAAGCGTGCGGCCTTCTCCATCCTTCAGTTTCCACATCACGATATGACGAATCAAGACGTTCACCTCTGCTATTGACGATGCGTCGCAGCCCGCGCGGAACGCATGCAGGCTACACATGAAAAGCGCTTCGCAAGATCATACCCGTACTGCGCGACGCGCATCGACCAGACCGGACGGCATAGGACAAACGCACAATCTGTTCATGCGATCTGTGTCTGCATGGCCCGCGCCGTCGCCTATACTTTTCTGGCAATCAGCCCGCCCGTGCGCGTTCTGCTTCATCACGCGCAACGCGAAAACGGGCATCGCCAACCTGCGGCCGTTTCTCTTTTCTCACACAAACACCCGGCCGCCTTGTCCTGCTTTTTCCTTGCCTCTTTATGCACGCATCGAAAACGGCCCGCGCCGTGCATGCGTTCGTCCCGTTCGTCTGAAGTGGGCGCTGCACGCGCGGCACCTCTGCATTCACTTCACGAACCTCACGAGGACAACATGGCCACTTACATCATGCTGGTCAACTGGACCGATCAGGGTGTGCGCAACGCGAAAGACCCCGTCAACCGGGCCCGCGCGTTCAAGGAAGCCGGCAAGGCGATGGGCGTGACAGTCGGCACGGTGAACTGGACGCTCGGCGCGTACGACCTCGTCATCTCGTTCGAGTCGCCGGACGACGAAACGACGACCCGCCTCGGCCTCGCGCTCGCCGCGCAGGGCAACGTGCGTACCTCGACGATGCGCGCCTTCAGCGAAACGGAGATGGAAAAGATAATCGGCGGGTTGAAGTAGCCGTGTAGCGGTCATGCAGCGGACATCTGCCATGCGCGGCGTGACTTGCCGGAGCGGCGCGCGCCGCGCTTACGGTTGCGCGCGCGGCAGATGCCAGCCGTGCGTCGCCGCGAACACGCGCAGCACAAAGCACGCTACGCCGCCCGCGAGGCCGGCCATCGCCGGCGACAATCCGCAGCGCCGTGCCACCAGCACCACCACCGCGCCGAAGAAAGCTGCCGTCGCGTAAATATCGGTGACGAGCACGGACGGAATGCGCGCGAGCAGCACGTCCTTGATTACGCCACCGCCGACGCCCGTCACCGTGCCCATCAATGCCGCGACGAACGGGCGGATCCGGAACAGCATCGCCTTCTCGACACCCGCGACGGCAAACAGCGACAGCCCCGCTGCGTCGAGCACCATCAGCCATAGCTCAGGGAAGCCTTGCGCCCTCGTGTGAAAAAGAAACGTGAGCAGGCCGGCGACGAAAGTCAGCGCCGGATAGCGCCAGTCGCGGATCGCATTGGGCGGCGTCGCGCCGATCAGCAGATCGCGCGTCACGCCGCCGCCGCGCGCCGCGACGAACGCAATCACCATCACGCCGAGCAGGTCGAGGCCGCTGTGCATCGCAGCCACCGCGCCTTCGATCGCGAAGATGAACGTTCCCGCCAGATCGGCAGCCAGAACGATGGTTTCGATTTTTGGTTTCATGCGAGTGTGACGACCGGATTGGCACGCGGATTGGCGTCGGCGACGAGCCAGACGGTGCAACGGAATGGTGTGCGCCGGAGGCATGTCGAAGGCGCCGCGATTGTCGCACCGCTGCGGCGGCGCGAAAAGCCCGCGTGTCGCGTGAGTGGCGATTGGTGTCAAGGGAGCACGTGTGGCCATTGCGGCCACCGAACGCCGACGCTTCGCGACACATTACGACATGGTGCCCGCCATTGCGCCGCTAGAATCGCGATACGACGCGCGCCCTTTCGCGCGTCGCCTTCGAGAGGTGCATGCCCATGATCACCGACCGCGCCGCGCGCTTCGTCCGTCTGCTTGCCTTTGCCGTCACGTTGCTGTCGCTTGGCGGCTGCGCCGGGATGTTCGGCAGCGATCCGCTGCGCGTGAACGTCGCGGGGATCGAACCGCTTCAAGGCCAGGGCATGGAGATGCGCTTCATGCTGAAGCTGCGGGTGCAAAACCCGAACGAATCGCCGATTGACTACAACGGTGTCTCCGTCGACCTCGAGGTCAATGGCAAGCCGTTCGCGAGCGGCGTCAGCGATCAGAGCGGCACGGTGCCGCGCTTCGGCGAAGCGGTGATCGGCGTGCCGCTGACCGTGCCCGCCTTTGCCGCCGTGCGCCAGGCTTTCGCATTCGCCGATACCGCGCAGACAGGCCGGCTGCCGTACGTGCTGCGCGGACGTCTGGCGGGCGGCATCACTGGCGGATCGCGCTTCATCGATCAGGGCACGCTGTCGCTGCCGACGAGCGACTTCGGCGGCCTGTAGCGGAACCTGCAGGCCGCCACAGGCTGCGCCCTAGTACTAGTGATTCGGACCCTGGTTGCCCTGTCCCGACGGCGCGGGCGGCCGGGCGTTGCCGCCTCCAGACGGACGACCGCCACCCTGGCCCGGCGGCGGTCCTGATGGACGTCCGCCCCCTTGTGCCGGTGGCGGCCCGGACGGGCGTCCACCGCCTTGTGCAGGCGGTGGTCCGGACGGTCTGCCGCCCCCTTGCGCGGGTGGTGGCCCAGACGGTCTGCCTCCGCCTTGAGCAGGCGGCGGACCGGGCGGTCGTCCACCGCCCTGTGCGGGCGGCGGCGACTGTGGCGGACGGCCCTGCTGCGGCGGGCCGGGCCGATGCCCATGTCCCGCACCCGGCGGCCCCGGAGGCGGCGGCGAGCCAGGCGATACGGGCGGCGGACGGTTGCCGCCTCCGTGATAAGGCGGAGGCCGGTTACCAACAGGCGGTGGCGGCGGACGACGCGGCGGCGGTGGATGATTCGCCCAGCGCCCGCGGTCCGGATACCAGGGACGCCCGCGATAGTAGCGATCCCAATACGTGCCGATCGAGAACGTGATGAGCGGCAGACCGATCGCCGTGCCGTACGTCATGATGGGCACGTTGCTGCCCTGATACGGATAGGTGAGATAGCCGCCATAGACCCATCCGCGCGCCTGCGCGATGGCCACGTCGCACCATGTGTAGCCGCTCACGCAGCCATAGACGACCACGGGTTGCCCGGAAGGCAGTTGCGCGACGACCGGGTAATCCTGCGCCGGCCCCGCGTACAGATAGACAGGCTGGTTCGTGTAAGCCTGCGACTGCGCCGACGCCGCGCCCGATGCAACCGATAGCGCCAGCGCCCCCATGACGGCAGCGCATGAAACCCGCATTCGCATGATTGTTCTCCTTATCGTCCGGCGGATAGGTGTCGGAGATCCAGCAGCGAATTATGTGCCTGACAGGCTTTCGTTAGCCCTTCTGCTGTCGAAAATCTGTCGCAGAGATGAGCCGGCTTCGGGAATAAGGGATGCAAATACGATGAACATGCCAACCATCGGGAGCATGTCATGAGCCGAAATCTGAAAGCAGGCGAGCGCGTCAGCTGGAACACACCGCAAGGCATGACGGCAGGCAAGATCGTGCGCGCCATCACGACGCACACGGAACTGGACGGGCACACCGTCGCCGCGTCGAAGGACGACGTGCACTACGAAGTGGAAAGCGAGAAAAGCGGCAAGCGTGCCGTGCATCGTGCGGAAGCGCTGCACAAGGCAAGGAAGCACTGAGGCGCAAAAAAGCCCGCGTGAAGGCTGGCCTCCACGCGGGCTTTCACCGTCTTGCAGCAGCACCAGCCGGAATTAAACCACGTCGAACAGTCCCGCCGCGCCCTGCCCGCCGCCGATGCACATCGTCACCACGACGAACTTCGCGCCGCGCCGCTTGCCTTCGATCAGCGCATGGCCCGTCAGACGCGCGCCCGACACACCATACGGATGGCCGACCGCAATCGCGCCGCCGTTGACGTTCAGCCGTTCATTCGGAATCCCGAGCTTGTCGCGGCAATACAGCACCTGCACGGCGAACGCCTCGTTCAGCTCCCACAGACCAATATCGTCGACCTTGAGGCCGGCCTGTTTCAGCAGTTTCGGCACGGCAAACACGGGGCCGATGCCCATCTCGTCCGGCTCGCAGCCCGCGACTGCGAAGCCGCGGAAAATGCCCATCGGCTGCAGGCCCTCGCGCTCGGCGACCTTCGCGTTCATCACCACGCACGCCGAGGCGCCATCCGAGAACTGGCTCGCATTGCCCGCCGTGATCACGCCACCCGGCAGCGCGGTGCGGATTTTCGATACACCTTCGAGCGTCGTGTCGGCGCGAATACCTTCGTCGGCGGCAATCGTCACTTCTTTTGTAAAGAGACGTCCGCTGGCCTTGTCGGCGACACCGGCAAGCACCGTCATCGGCACGATTTCGTCGTTGAAGCGCCCTGCTTCCTGTGCGGCCGCCGCGCGCTGCTGCGATTGCACGCCGTACTCGTCCTGGCGTTCTTTCGAGATCTCGTAGCGCTTCGACACGTTTTCGGCCGTCTCCAGCATCGACCAGTAGATTTCGGGCTTGTGCTTCATCAGCCAGCCATCGCGCAGCATGTGCAGATTCATTTCGTTCTGCACGCACGAGATCGATTCGACACCACCTGCCACGAACACGTCACCTTCGCCGACCATCACGCGTTGTGCAGCGAGCGCAATGGTCTGCAGGCCCGACGAGCAGAAACGGTTCCCCGTCATGCCCGGCACGGTCACGGGCAAACCGGCGCGTAACGCGATTTGTCGCGCGATATTCGAACCAGTCGCGCCTTCCGGATTCGCGCAGCCCATGATCACATCTTCGACGCGCGCCGGGTCGATCTTCGCGCGCTCGACAGCGGCCTGCGTCACGTGGCCGCCGAGCGTCGCGCCATGCGTCATGTTGAAGGCGCCGCGCCACGATTTGGCGAGACCCGTGCGGGCAGTCGATACGATTACGGCATCAGTCATGCGTGTCTCCAGCAATTCAATTTCGGTGAGTGTTGGGTTCGCGTTGCGTGGTGCGGATCAGGCAAGCAAGTCCGCTGATAGCACGCGTTCGACGCCCGCGGCGCGCATCTCGCGCCATGCGTTGTCGAGCGAACCGTTCAGATCGATAGCGCGGGTCGCGTCTTCGATGACGGCGACGTCGAAGCCCGCCGCGCGCGCATCGAGCGCGGACCACGCGACGCAATAGTCGGTCGCGAGGCCGCAGCACCACACGCGCGTCACGCCCGTGTCGCGCAGATAGCCCGCCAGTCCCGTCGGCGTCGTGCGATCGGCTTCGAGAAAAGCCGAGTAGCTGTCGACGTTCGCGTGATGCCCCTTGCGGATCACGGCGCGCGCATGCGGAATGTCGAGCCCTGCATGCAGTGCCGCACCCGGCGTGTTCTGCACGCAGTGCGTCGGCCACAGCACCTGCTCGCCGTATGGCAGCGTCATCATC
This sequence comes from Paraburkholderia sp. C35, assembly GCF_003121405.1. Lineage (GTDB taxonomy): Bacteria > Pseudomonadota > Gammaproteobacteria > Burkholderiales > Burkholderiaceae > Paraburkholderia. Next base: position 26,133 of record NZ_QBUY01000099.1, read on the forward strand.
TCGAAGGGCTGGCGGCCCGCGTGATTCGCAGCGAACGACACATGCGACGGCGGATGCCAGTCCTGCGTCAGCACGACATGGCTGAAGCGGCGCGCAAGCTGGTTCACGAGCGGCACGATTTCATCGCCGCGCGCGACGGCGAGCGCACCGTCCGGCAGGAAGTCGTTCTGCACGTCGACGACGAGCAGAACTTCACTGGCATCTTTCATCGCTATTCCTGTGGTGTCGCGACGGACTATCGACGTTCCGTTATGTCAGCTATTGAATCCGCGTCCTTGCGCCGCGCGCACGACGATGCCCGGCGCAATCTGCCAGCCGTCGCCGTTCGCCTGCGCCGCATATCGGCGGATCGCGCGCTCGACGTTATAGAGGCCGACGGTATCCGCGTACAGCATCGGGCCGCCGCGCCACAGCGGAAAACCGTAGCCCGTCAGATAGACCATGTCGATGTCCGACGCCTTCGACGCGATGCCCTCTTCGAGAATCTTCGCGCCTTCGTTGACGAGCGCGAACACGAGACGTTCGACGATCTCTTCATCGGCGATCTTGCGACGCTCGACGCCAAGCTCCTTCGAATACGCGACGATCATCTCGTCGATCTGCTTCGACGGATACGCATTGCGGTCGCCTGCCTTGTAGTCGTACCAGCCGCCGCCCGTTTTCTGCCCGAAGCGGCCCGTCTCGCACAGACGGTCGGCTATCTTCGAGTAGTGCAAGTCCGGCTGTTCCTGATAGCGGCGCTTGCGGATCGCCCAGCCGATGTCGTTGCCCGCGAGATCGCTCATGCGGAAAGGACCCATCGCGAAGCCGAACTTTTCGATGGCCTTGTCCACCTGCGCGGGCAGCGCGCCTTCTTCGAGCATGAAGAGCGCCTGACGGATGTACTGCTCGATCATCCGGTTGCCGATAAAGCCGTCGCACACGCCCGAGACGACCGCCGTCTTTTTGATTTTCTTCGCGACCTTCATCACGGTGGCGAGCACGTCCTTCGCCGTGTCCTTGCCGCGCACGACTTCCAGCAGCTTCATCACGTTGGCCGGGCTGAAGAAGTGCATGCCGACCACGTCCTGCGGACGCTTCGTGAAAGCGGCGATCCTGTTCAGATCGAGCGTCGACGTGTTGGAGGCGAGGATTGCGCCCGGCTTTGCGACTTCGTCGAGACGCTTGAACACCTGCTCCTTCACGCCGAGTTCTTCGAACACGGCTTCGATGATCAGATCGGCGTCTTTCAGGTCGTCGTAAGACAATGTCGGCGAGAGCAAGGCCATGCGCTGTTCGAGCGCTTCCATCGTCAGCTTGCCCTTCTTGACGGTGGCCTCGTAGTTCTTGCGGATCGTGGCGACACCGCGCTCCAGCGCGTCCTGCTTCGTTTCGAGCAGCGTGACGGGCAAGCCCGCGTTGATAAAATTCATCGCGATACCGCCGCCCATCGTGCCCGCGCCGATCACGGCGACCTTTTTGATGTCGCGCACGGGCGTATCGGAAGGCACGTCGGGAATCTTGCTGGCCGCGCGCTCGCCGAAGAACGCATGACGCAGCGCCTTGCTTTCCGGCGTCTGCACGAGCGCGAGGAAACATTCGCGCTCCACTTTCATGCCTTGATCGAAGCCCTTGAGCACACCCGCTTCGACTGCATCGATGCACTTGTGCGGCGCCGGGAATTGCTTCGCCACACCGGCAACCGTATTGCGCGCGAACTGGATGAAGCCCGCCGCATTCGGATGCTCGATCTTGCGATCGCGGATCTTCGGATGCGGACCGCTTTGCGCAGCCACCTTGCGCGCAAACGCCAGCGCCCCTTCCATGAGATCGCCGTCGATCATCTGATCGAACAGCGGCGTGCCCGCGAGCTTCTCCGACATCACGGGCGCGCCCGACACGATCATGTTGAGCGCCGCTTCGAGTCCCAAGGCGCGCGGCAGACGCTGCGTGCCGCCCGCGCCCGGCAGGATGCCGAGCTTCACTTCCGGCAGCGCGATCTGTGCGCCAGGTGCCGCCACGCGATAGTGCGCGCCGAGCGCCAGTTCCAGGCCGCCGCCCATCGCGACGCTGTGGATCGCCGCGACAACCGGCTTCGCGCTGCCTTCGACCGCCTTGATGACGGTCGCCAGCGTCGGCTCCTGCAGCGCTTTCGGCGTGTTGAATTCAGTGATGTCGGCGCCGCCCGAGAAGGCCTTGCCTGCGCCCGTCAGCACGATCGCCTGGATGGCGGGATCGCTCTGCGCGCGCTCGATGCCTTCGACGATGCCCGTGCGTGTCGACAGGCCGAGGCCGTTGACGGGGGGATTGTTCAGCGTGATAACGGCGACGCCGTCGTGTGTGGTGTAGTCCACTGCCATCTGCCTGCCTCCATGCAAGTCGGACGCGCCTCGCGTGCGCGGCCGGGATGGGAACATGCGGACCATTGTCCGCTGTTTCGCTATTCGCTGTTCGTATGCGACAGCAGGCAGAATACACAAAAAAGCACGTTCGTTCAATTTCATCGAACGAACGTGCTGGGGCGTGTAAACCCGAGGTCTACTGCGCCGAGGTCTACTGCGCCGAGGTCTACTGCGCCGAGGTCTACTGCGGATTCACCTTGATGCTTGCTTCGGCGTGCGCTTCCTCGTCGAACGGACAATCTTCGATGCCAAGCGCCGACGGCAGCACGTGATCGCGGAACTGCTCGCGCAGCTTGAGCTTTTGCAGCTTGCCCGTGGCCGTGTGCGGCAATTCGTCGACGAATACGACGTCGTCGGGAATCCACCATTTCGCGACCTTGCCTTCGTAAAACGCGAGCATCTCGTCACGCGACACGTGCGCATCGGGCCGCCTGACCACCACCAGCAACGGCCGCTCGGTCCACTTCGGATGCGAACAGGCGATGCACGCCGCTTCCGCGACAGCGGGATGCGCAATCGCGACGTTCTCGACATCGATCGAACTGATCCACTCGCCGCCCGACTTGATCACGTCCTTGCTGCGGTCAGTGATGTTGAGGAAGCTGTCCTTGTCGATGGTGGCGACGTCGCCCGTCGGGAACCAGCCATCGACGAGCGGCGATGCGTCGCTGCGGAAGTAGCGGTCGATCACCCATGGTCCGCGCACATGCAGGTCGCCGAACGCGACGCCGTCCCACGGCAGATCGCGCCCATCGTCGCCGACGATTTTCATATCGACGCCATACATCACGTGGCCCTGCTTTTCGCGCAGCTTGCGCTGCTCGTCGGGCGCGCGCTGCGACTGTTCCCATGTGAGCTTGGCGAGCGTGCCGAGCGGCGACATCTCCGTCATGCCCCACGCGTGAATCACCTCGACGCCATAGACCTCCTGGAACATCTTGATCATCGCGGGCGGACACGCCGAGCCGCCGATCACCGGGCGCTCCAGCGTCGAGAATCTCACGTCGGCTTCGCGCAAATGGTTGAGCAAGCCGAGCCACACCGTCGGCACGCCCGCCGAGTAGGTAACGCGCTCCGCTTCCATCAGTTCGTAGAGCGACTTGCCGTCGAGATCCTTGCCCGGAAACACGAGTTTTGCGCCCGTCAACGGCGCGGAATGCGGAATGCCCCATGCGTTCACATGGAACATCGGCACCACGGGCAGCACGGAATCACGCGCCGACAATCCCATCGCATCGGGCAACGACGCACCGAACGCATGCAGCACCGTCGAGCGGTGCGAATACAGCGCGCCCTTCGGATTGCCCGTCGTGCCCGACGTGTAGCAAAGGTTGGATGCGCAACGTTCGTCGATGGCGGGCCAGTCGAACTCGCCGTCCTGTTGCGCGAGCAGCGCCTCGTAGCTGGAGACGGCCGTCGACATGCGCGGCATATGCGCCTCGTCCGTCATCGCGATCCACCCGCGCACGTTCGGGCACTGCGGCGCGAGCACATCGACGAGCGGCGCGAAGGTGATGTCGAACAGCACGTAACGATCGTCGGCGTGATTGACGATGAAGGCGATCTGGTCGGGGAAAAGCCGCGGATTGATCGTGTGGCACACGGCGCCGAAGCCCGTGGTGCCGTAGTACGTTTCCAGATGCCGGTAGCCGTTCCATGCGAGCGTGCCGACCCGGTCGCCCGGTTCGACGCCCAGCGCCATCAGCGCCTGCGCGAGCTGCTTGGCGCGCTTCTCGCAATCGCGGTAGGTGTAGCGGTGCACGTCGCCCTCGATGCGCTTCGACACGATCTCCGTCGTGCCGAAGTGGCGTGACGCATGGGCCAACAGCGAAGAAACCGTCAGCGGCACGTCCATCATCTGTCCAAAGAGCGGCGTCGTCATACGCGGGTGTCTCCCAAGGTGTGATGTTATTTCGCGTTGTTGTTCGCTCCAGCGTGCATACGTCATGCCTTCGCTATGCGCCCCGGATGCGCGCGCTGCAGCGCGGCAGGCGCGGACTTACAATATCGGTTAATAAAGAGGCGCTCAATATGTCGTTTTCCCCATGCAATGCAGGGTTATCCGGTCCGATGTCGACGGCGGCAGGCGCCATCGACAACCAGCGTGAAGGCAGCTTCGCCGCGCTCGGCAACGTCTTTCTGACACGCCTGCCCGCGTCGCCGTTGCCGGCGCCGTATGTGGTCGGCTTCTCGCCGGATGTCGCGGCGATGCTCGGTTTCGATGCGTCGCTGGCGAACGCGCCGGGCTTCGCGGAGTTCTTCTCGGGCAATACCACGCGCGACTGGCCGGCCGCTTCGCTGCCGTACGCAGCCGTGTATTCAGGGCATCAGTTCGGCGTGTGGGCCGGGCAACTGGGCGATGGACGTGCGCTCACGCTCGGTGAGATCGAGCACGATGGGCAGCGTTTCGAGCTGCAGCTGAAAGGCGCCGGACGCACGCCCTACTCGCGCATGGGCGACGGGCGCGCGGTGCTGCGCTCGTCGATCCGCGAATATCTGTGCTCGGAGGCCATGCATCATCTCGGCATTCCGACCACGCGCGCCCTCTGCGTGACGGGTTCTGACCAATCCGTGCGTCGGGAGGAGATGGAAACGGCGGCCGTCGTCACGCGCGTATCGCCGAGTTTCGTGCGCTTCGGGCACTTCGAGCATTTCTACGCGAACGATCGTGTCGAGGCGCTGCGCGCGCTGGCCGATCACATCATCGACCGGTTCTATCCGGCGTGCCGCGCCGCGGAAGACCCGTATCTGGCGCTGCTCAACGAATGCGTGCTGTCCACCGCCGATCTGATCGCGCAATGGCAGGCTGTCGGTTTCTGCCACGGCGTGATGAACACGGACAACATGTCGATTCTCGGCCTGACGATCGACTACGGTCCGTTCGGCTTCATGGACGGCTTCGACGCGAACCACATCTGCAATCACTCGGATTCGCAAGGCCGCTACGCGTACCGGATGCAACCGCAGATCGGGTACTGGAACCTGTTCTGTCTTGCGCAAGGGCTGCTGCCGCTGTTCGGCGAGCGTTACGACGACGCTGAGCGCAGCGAACGCGCCGTGAAAGACGCGCAACGCGTGCTGGAAGGTTTCAAGGGACGCTTCGCGCCCGCACTCGAGGCACGCATGCGCGCAAAGCTCGGCCTCGAGACGCAACGCGAAGGCGACGACGCGCTCGCCAACAAGCTGTTCGAGATCATGCACGCGAACCGTGCGGACTTCACGCTGACGTTCCGCCATCTGTCGAAGGTGTCGAAACACGACGCGAGCGGCGATACGCAAGTGCGCGACCTGTTCTTGGATCGCGCCGCTTTCGATGCGTGGGCGAACGACTATCGTGCGCGCCTGTCACACGAAACACGCGCCGACGCCGCGCGCGCCGAAGCGATGAATCGCGTGAATCCAAAGTACGTGCTGCGTAACCATCTCGCCGAAACGGCGATCCGCATGGCAAAGGACAAGGATTTCTCCGAAGTCGAGCGTCTTGCCGCCGTGCTGCGCCGCCCGTTCGACGAGCAGCCCGAGCACGAAGCGTATGCGGGACTGCCGCCGGACTGGGCGACATCGCTGGAAGTGAGCTGTTCGTCCTGATCGCTTGGGTCCGCTTGTGCCCGCTTGTGCCCGCTGCACCAGGCGGGCGCCCACCCTCTTGCGGACCGCGCTTACCCGGCTGCGATACAATTCGAGCCCAGATGACGAGGCTTGCGATCCGGCACTTCGGCGCCGCACATTCGTCGCAGCCAGCGCGCACCCTGCGCCCAACATTCTCCGGATTTCCAACCCGACAATGAAATTTCTGTTCGATCTGTTCCCGATCATCCTGTTCTTCGTTGCGTACAAGGTGTGGGGCATTTTCACGGCGACGGCCGTCGCGATCGCCGCCACGCTGGTGCAGATCGCGTGGGTCGCGGTCCGGCACCGCAAGGTCGATCCGATGCTGTGGGTGAGTCTCGGCGTCGTCACCGTGTTTGGCGGCGCGACGCTCGTGCTGCACAACGACACGTTCATCAAATGGAAGCCGACGGTGCTGTACTGGGCGTTCTCGGTGGCGCTGGTGGTGTCGGCGCTCGCATTCAACAAGAATCTGATCGAGGCGATGATGGGCAAGCAGATCCAGTTGCCGCATCGCATCTGGGGCCAGTTGAACTATGTGTGGGCGATCTTTTTCGTGCTGCTCGGCATTCTGAATCTGTTCGTCGCCTTCAATTTTTCCACCGATGCGTGGGTCAACTTCAAGCTGTTCGGCGCGACGGGCTGTCTCGTCGTGTTTATCGTCGGGCAGAGCTTGTGGCTGTCGAAATACATGAAGGAAGAGTGACATGAGCGACGTATTTCTCGAAGCCAGTCCCGCTGAGCGCATTGCGCTGATCGAGGCGCGCATTACAGCGGCGCTCGCACCCGTCGATTCAATTACGGTGCGCGATGACAGCGCACTGCATGCGGGTCACGCGGGTGCGTCGGCGGGCGGTCACTACGCGGTGACGATCGTTGCCGGGGCCTTTGCCGGTAAGGCTCGCGTGGCGCGGCACCGCATGGTGTATGATGCGCTGGCCGATGCCATGCAGCGCGGCATTCACGCTCTCGCCATCACGGCTTACACGCCAGAAGAATTCAATTTGCAGTCCCGTTAGGAAACTTCCGATGACCCTCAAAAACACCCGCTACTGGGTTTTGCTGGCTGCATTCGCGGCCGCACCTGCATTCGCTCAGAACATCGCCGTCGTCAACGGCACGCCGATTCCGAAGTCGCGCGCCGATGCGCTGATTGCGCAACTCGTTCAGCAAGGCCAGCAGGACTCGCCGAAGCTGCAACAGGCGGTGCGTGAAGAGCTGGTGAACCGCGAAATCCTGATGCAGGAAGCGATCCGCGAGGGTATCCCGTCGAAGCCTGACGTGAAGGCGCAGGTTGCCGTTGCACAGCAGACGGTGGTGTTGCGTGCGCTGATCGAGAATCAGATGAAGCAGAACCAGCCTACCGACGCCGAAGTGAAGGCGAAGTACGACGAGCTGGTGAAGCAGATTGGCGGCAAGGAATATCACCTGCACCATATCCTCGTAGACAACGAGCAGCAGGCCAAAGATCTGATCGCGAAGATCAAGGCGGGTGCGAGCTTTGAAGATCTCGCCAAGCAGTATTCGAAGGATCCGGGATCGGGCAAGAATGGTGGCGATCTGGATTGGTCGGATCCTAAGGCTTATGTGCCTGAGTTTGCCGCTGCCGCGGAGAAGCTGCAGAAAGGTCAGATGACGGATCAGCCGGTGCATACGCAGTTTGGTTGGCATATCATCCGCGTCGATGACGTGCGTCAGACGCCGCCGCCGCCGTTTGAGCAGGTTAAGGCGCAGATTGCGCAGCAGATGCAGCAGGAAAAGCTGCAGGCGTTTGAAGAGGATTTGCGCGCAAAGGCGAAGATTCAATAAGGTTTTTGTTTTTTCGGTGTTTATGGCCGCCTTCGGGCGGCTTTTTCGTTTTGGTTTTGGTTTTGGTTTTTGCTGGTGCTGGTGCTGGTGCTGGTGCTGTTGCTGTTGCTGGCATTCGCAGTTTGATGTTGTGGTGGCATCCGCGTTTTGGTATTGGTTCTTCAAGCGTCGCCCCTGTGCGGGGCGGCACCTACTTTTCTTTGCCGCCGCAAAGAAAAGTAGGCAAAAGAAAGCGG
>NZ_QBUY01000009.1 GCF_003121405.1 Paraburkholderia sp. C35
ACCAGACCCGGCTTGTGCTTCGACGGATCGATTTCCCACAGTTCCTTGATGCCGATGCCATACACCTGCGGATCGGCGCCGTCACGCAGCTTGAACGTGTCGGAAAGCTGGCGGCCCAGATGCCCGCGCGCGCCTTCGCAGAACAGCGTGTACTTGGCATGCAACTCCATGCCGAGCTGGAAGTTTTCCGTCGGCTCGCCGTCTTTGCCAATACCCAGATTGCCCGTCGCGACACCCTTGACCGAGCCATCGCCGTTGTAGAGCACTTCAGCCGCCGCAAAGCCCGGGAAAATCTCGACGCCCAGCGATTCCGCCTGCTGACCCAGCCAGCGCGTCACATTCGCGAGTGAAATCACATAATTGCCGTGATTCTTGAAGTTGTCGGGCAGCGCCCAGTTCGGCACTGACTTCCCGCCGGTTTCACTCAAAAACAGGAAGCGGTCTTCCGTCACCTCGACATCCAGCGGCGCGCCTTTTTCCTTCCAGTCAGGAATCAACTCCGAAAGCGCACGCGGATCCATCACAGCGCCCGAGAGAATATGCGCGCCGATCTCCGAGCCGTTCTCCAGCACGCAGACGCCGATCTCGACACCACTTTCCACAGCACGCTGCTTCAGCCGGATAGCGGCCGACAGCCCCGCAGGCCCGCCACCCACTATCACCACGTCATATTCCATCGACTCACGCAGCCCATATCGCGTGATCAGGTTCGCATCGGTCATGGATCACCGCTCCACAGCAGCAATACCGATCGAAACCAGCCGCGCGCCGAGCCCGACAGCGTGCAGATCGATCTCTTCGCGACGGCCTTCGAGCCAGATGCCCGTCATCGGTTGAAGCGACACGCTGTTGAGCAAACTGCTCCCAACGCGCCACTCGCCCGCGACACAGAGCAGGAGATGGGTCGATGCCGGCGAAACGCGCATCGAATGCGTCGCGACGCTCACAGCAGCATGACAGGCCCCGCGCCGTGTCATCACGTTGAGCACGTTCACAGGACGCACGGACATACTGGCCCACATCAGCAGGTCGCCAGAAAACTGCACCGGCTGACCGGGCCGCGCAACCGATGCGCCATCCTGCGAATGCAGTTCCACCGTGCCTTCGTCGAGTAGCACCAGCGTGCGATCCAGCCCGCTGAAGACCGAAAACTTTGCCGGTCCATCCAGTGTCGCGATGCTGACGCGCCAGTCGAGTGCATGATCGTCCGTGGACTGCTGTGCGACTGTGCGCGTCGTGCCGCCGCCATTCGCCCATGGCTCGGGCGCGAGGCTCGTGCAGTCGAAGAAACGGATCGATGCGTGCGAAGGCTGCGCCAGCGTACCCTTGGTGCGATGACGCCGGGTCGGCACGCGTTCCGATAACAGCGTGTCGATCATCACGCGCTCCTTGCGCCGACGCGCGCTTCGAGTCCGCTGACCGTCTCGAACAGATCGCCGACCAGGCAGACGTCCGCAATCGAGAAGATCGGCGCGTCGGGGTCCTTGTTGACGGCAACGATCATCTTCGAGTCTTTCATGCCGGCCAGATGCTGGATCGCGCCCGAGATGCCGAAAGCCAGATAGACATCGGGTGCGACCGTCTTGCCGGTTTGTCCCACCTGCGCGGCGTTTGGCGCGTAGCCCGCATCGACGGCAGCACGCGACGCACCCAGTGCGGCGCCCATGCTGTTCGCCAGTTCGCCGAGCCGCGCCATGTTTTCCTTCGATGCGAGGCCGCGTCCGCCTGCCACGACCACGCGCGCGCCCGACAGATCCTGCCCCGACTGTTGCGCCGCCTGGCGTTCGATCAGCATGGTTTTGCTGTACACGTGCGGTGCGTCGAGCGTCACGATGTCGGCCTGTCCGCCCTCGCGTGCAACGGGCGCAAACGACGACGCGCGAAACGTCGCGAACGTCAGCACGTTTTCGCTCGCGACATTCGCCACCACGCTGCCTGCGTACATACCGCGCACGAAGTGGCCATCGCTTGAAACACCTGTGACGTCGGCGAGAAACGCGCATCCCGCGCGTGCTGCTGCACGTGGAAACGCGCCGCGCGCCAACGCGCGATGTGCAGCGGCGATCAACGCGTAGTGTGGGGAGAGACCGGGCAACACAGCGGCCAGTGACTCAGCCGTTGGCGCGGTATCGAATGCCGCGAGCAAGACCTGTTCGATGCCGGCAATACGCGCGGCTGCTTGCGCAGCGACTGCATCGAAGGCAAGCAGATCAACCGGCTTGCCAGCAAGTGTTGCCGCGCCGATCGCGCGCAAGGTCGCGTCGCTGACGACGCCGTTATCGGACTCCACCAGAACGAGCGATTTCATGCGGTCACTCCTGTTTGTTCGAACACGCGCTGCGCGGCGATGGCTTCGATCAGCGCGGCAGTATCGGCGACTTTCACGCCCGCCTGCCGCGCAGGTGGATCGCTCAAACCGACGACGCGGGTCCGTGGCGCAAGATCCACGTTGAACACGCTTGCGTCGATGGTCTTGAGCGGCTTCTGCTTCGCCTTGACGATGCTCGGCAAGGTCACGCGGCGCGGTTCGGCAAGCCGCAGATCGGCGCTGACAACGGCGGCGCCTTGCAGATGCAACGTCGCCGTGCCTGCATCGTCGCCGCAGGTGACGCGCCAGTCGCCGGCGGCTGATTCGATGGCGCTTGCGTCGAGCGCCTGCGGCCAGTCGAGCAGGCCTGCGAGCATCGCAGCGACGCCGCCCGTGTCGTCGTCGATGGCCTGCTTGCCGCACAGCACGAGACCATAGCCGTCGTGCGCCGACAGATACGCATGCAACAGACGCGCAACGGCGAGTGAATCGAGTGTCGCGGTGGCTTCGCCTGTATCGAGCAGTACGGCGTCGTCGGCACCCATCGCGAGCGCGGTGCGCAACACGTCCTGACAGTTCGCCTGTCCGCAGGTAAGGACGGTCACGTGCGTCGCGTGTCCCGCTTCCTTGAGTTGCAGGGCTTTTTCGACGGCGCATTCGTCGAACGGATTGAGCGACATCTTCAAGCCGTTGGTATCGATCGAACCGGCCGCGCTGACGCGCACGCGCACGTTCGGATCGACCACGCGTTTGACGGGAACCAGAATCTTGATGGACATGACGGACTCCACGAAATCAGGACACGGCGCCCGAGCCGTACTTGCCGACGAGCAAGGCGCCCGTTGAAAAGCGGTCGAGCGCATAAGGCGCAAGCGAAACATCCGTCGGCTGGCCGAGCGCATGCTGCGCGAGCAGCTTGCCGATACCAGGCGAGAGCTTGAAGCCGTGGCCCGAGAAGCCAAAGCCGACCACCAGCCCTTCAACATCGCCAACGCTGCCGAGCACGGGATTCCAGTCGGGCGTGACGTCGTACACGCCCGTCCACGACGATGCAAGTCCTGCCGTTTCATAAGCCGGAAAACGTTCGGCCACCTGCGCGCCGACTTCGGCGACGTAATCGAGTGAGATGTCGCCCTGTTCGGTCTCGGGTGCATTCAGCGTCTCGCCGACCACACCTTCGGAAACCAGCATCTGACTGCCGCCATAGCTGCGGAAGTACAGCATGCCGGGCGAGCCGAGATCCTTGAACGCGGGCATCCTGAACGTGTAGGCACCTTCATCGCATTCGAGCGCGAGGACGGTGTGACGCTCCGGCTTGACGGGCAACGGCACGCCGATCCAGCCGGCCAGTTCGGGCGTCCAGATGTTCTGTGTGCTGATCAGCGTGCCGCAACTGAAGTTGCCCGCACTGGTTTCGACACCGACCACGCGCCGTCCTTCGCGGATCACGCCCGTCACCGTCGCGCCTTCGATGATCTTCACACCGCGGCGGCGCGCCGATCTCGCGAAGCTGGTCGCAACCAGATACGCATCGGCGAAACCGGCTTCGGGCTCGTAGCCGATCAGCGCGGCATCGTCGAAGCTGGCGATAGGCAGGCGCTCGCGCGCTTCGTCGCGGTTCAACAACTGCACTTCGATACCCATGTCGCGTTGTGCATCGAGCGACGCGCGCAGCGGATCGAGCTTGTCGCCGCCCGGCGCGCAGATCATGTAGCCGCATTTGACGAGGCCGCACGACGCTTCGTCGTCGCCGACGTACTCGGCGAAGTTGTTGAACGCCCACCACGACGAACGCGCCAGCTCGACGTTCTGACGGACGGAATAATGCGTGCGCAGCAAGCCCGACGATTGCGACGTGGTGCCCGCGCCGATCGTGCCGCGTTCGAGCACGAGCACGCTTTTCGCGCCAAGCGCGGCGAGATGGTGGGCAACCGACGCACCGATCACGCCGGCGCCGATCACGACAAAGTCATAGTGGCTCATGGAGACCTCTGGAAGGGCAATGACGCCGATTCTAGAAAGCCAGATCGCGCTCGAATTTTGTATTAGGCAAACTTATGCTGCGTGCCCGAAAACGCTCATCGTGAGCGTGGGACGTTTTTGACGCGGCACCATGCGTCGTCGCCGGGCGGCGCGTGCTGGCCGCCTTCGATACCGGAGTCACGATGAGACGAACCCAAACGCCAATCGATCTGCGCGCGCTGCAGGCCTTCGTCGCCGTCTGCGAGACAGGCTCGATGACGGGCGCCGCGAAGCAACTCGGCGTGAGCCAGAGCGCGATCAGCCAGGCCGTATCGGCGCTCGAACGCGAGCAGGGCATGACGCTGTTCGACCGCGACAGCCGCCCGCCGCGCCCGAATATCGCGGGCCGCGCGTTGCTGGAACTGGCCGGGCCGCTGCTGGAGCATGCGCAGATGGTGACCACGCGGATCGGCGATGCGTCCAATGCCGGCAAATTGCCTGTGCGGCTGGGTTGCGTCGATTCGTTTGCAGCAACGGTCGGTCCCGAACTGATCCGCGCTGTGTCCAATTCGACGCGGCAGATTTCGCTGTGGTCAGGGCTTACGCCGGGTTTGTCGAAGCAGTTGCATGATCGCGAACTCGATATCGCTGTGTGTACGCAGACGACGCTGAACGACGCGCGCATCGTCGAAGTGCCGCTGTTTTCCGAGGCGTTCGTCGCAGTAGTGGCGCGTAGTCATATAGCAGGCCGCGCGCAGATCGACTGGCGCACGCTGGCGGCCGAACTGCCGCTGATCCGCTACACGGCGCGCTCGGTGATTGGACAGCAGGTGGAGCGCTTTGCGCGGCACCTGGGTATCGATAGCCCGCGTCGCTATGAGTTCGACGCGACTGATCCGCTATTGAGTCTCGTATCGGCGCGTCTCGGCTTCGCGATTTCGACGCCGCTGTGCTTGTGGCAGGCGCGTCATTATCTCGACGAGATTGCCGTATTGCCGCTGCCTTCGGGGCGTCTCGGGCGGCGCGATTTTTTTGTGCTGCACCGGCAAGGCGAATGGGACGACTTCGCGGGCGAGATCGTTACGTTGACGCGCGCGGTGATCGACCGTTCGATTCAACCCGCGCTGGCGCGTGCGTTGCCGCATTTGCCCGATGTGGTCAGTTACAAACAAAACCTGTCCTGACGTTTCTCGATAAGTGTTTGATTTTTAAGTAAACTGGCATTCTTGGTAATTTTGCCAGTTACAAAGAAATCTGGACTGGACGTGTCGTCGAACTGTATTGCAGTGACAAACGAAATCTGGCCTGAGTCGGGACGCGGCCGTTACACGGCCTGTTCGTCAAATTGAAGCAAGCGTCTGGAGCAGCAAATCACGAGGCGTAGTCCTCATTCGCAGGGTAAAGCCGACGTGCGTGAGACAGGTCTTCGTATCTGCGTATAGGGAAACGCTTGATAGTGTCAGAGTTACTTCACCTCCAGATTTCGACATCCCGAAGCGCATGACACGTGAGAAGCATGCCTCGGCTGATGAATGTTTCGAGACCTTGCAACAAGACACGTGAGGCGTCTCCGGATTGCGCGTCCGCTTTGGACCAATCGGAAGTCGCAACGAGGCGCCCTACCCAATACAACATCACGAACCCACCTTTAGACTTTTACCTTCAGCCTGTGCCCGGACGGCACCCCAGTCGCAGAGATTCCCTCAACGCGCTAGCAAGTGCGTTGCGAGGTTGTCGCCGCGAGCCTGTGGAAGACAAGAGGGCGACGATACGACCACTACGCGGCTCGTCTGGGTGTACCGCGCGTGTTTGTCCACATGAGCAGCGACAGTTCTACCAGGCATCAGCTTCTGGTCTCCCGTGCAGGGCAAACACATGCGTTCCTCTTAAACGCATCCCTGCCTCGATGTGGACCTAGAATGCGTGAGTGATGCCTACGGCGACGATCTGTTGTGTGCTCGCGCCCGACGCAATATCGAAAGAGCCGACTACAGCCTGCGCCGGTTGCAGGGAACCTTCACCGTTTCGCTGCTCACCGATTGCGTGTACATGCGCGGCCATCGAATAGACGGACGTTCGTTTACTCAACGAGTAAATCGCCCCAACCACGAACGCATGATACTTCGCCGAAGAATCCCCTAGCGCCCTAGTGTAGCTGTAGCCCGCACCGATTCGTAAGGGCGCAGTCATGGTGTAAGCGGCATATACAGAACCATTGTGGAATTTTTCATCCTCCGCAAAAGTAGACGCGCCATCGCGATTATAGGAGGAGTAGCTGTAAGCGGCACCCACCTGGAGCCCGTTCGCTTGGTACATACCACCGACCCGTGCGATGTTGACAGAGCGTGCGCTTTGATATCCGGCATTCGCGGGACTATTAAACAGCGAATCACCGGTTGATTTCCCTCTTGAGGCGAAAGCGGCGTTTCCATTATCGATATGTATGTAACCTCCTCCGAAAGAAAACGGGCCGGTGTGATATCCAAGGGCTCCAGACCACGTTTGACCGGAGCCCGTCGCTCCTGCGAGGCCACCCAGCGCATACATAGCTTCAAGTTGAACACCTTGATAGGTTGCGCTCGTCCACTTGACTGCATTGCTAAAGCGAGCCGAGTCATCATAGTTGTCTACATCCCCCGGGGTGGCTGCGATTGGCCCGAAGACCCAGTCTGCTGTCAGTGGTTGAACCTGATCGGTGACCGGATCATATTGACGCCCGAGGGTAAGCGAGCCGAGTTTCTCGCTGGAAAGACCAACGTATGCTGAACGTCCGAAAAGGACATTCGACCCGCTCATCTGGCCGTTGCCTACATTAAAGCCGCTCTCTAGCGTAAAGATTGCCTTCAGGCCGCCCCCAAGGTCTTCGGAGCCCTTCATACCCCACCGCGGTCCAGCGGCAACGGGCGTCATCGTTATCTGTGTCGAATGCCAACCGCTGTTGTGGATATATGCGACGCTGGTGTCAAGAATGCCGTACAGGGTGACGGAACTCTGTGCCTGAGCGCCTGAAGCGCAACCAAGGGCCGTAAGCGCCATTCCCGCCTTCATATAAAATGTCGGTGCCAGTCTCATAAAATCTCCCCTTTTAAGAAATGGAATCACTGTCATAGCAAGTGTCGGAAGCCTGGTCGGCACGCTACTTTTTTCTGCCCAGAACTTGATTTATTGCGTTAAGGTCTACTAATTCAGTACGCGGATTAAAGTCATAAAAATAACTGTCTGACGACGGGCCCACACGATTCTTCCTTTTTCTTGGCAACGGGTATTAGTGGTGGCTCGTGCAGCCGACCCTGTTAGGAAACGCGATTTAACATCCGAATCGGTGCAACAGTCACACTCTAAGAAGTCAAAAATTCGTGAGGCAAGCACGAAGGCCGAACGGAGGTTTCGTCAATGGCGAAATCAGAAAAGAAACGCAGATGGAAGATGCGAAGCGCTTTCAATCGTTGACGTTTGGTGGGTATTGCCTCCGAATTCGTAGGGCGAGGCCTGACAAGACGTCAATCGAAAAGAGGTGATCTTGCGGTAGGTGGTGGGAGTTTGAGCAGTTGGCTGACCGCAAGCCTCCCGGGCGTTCGCAAAGCGGAGCGCGATTCCATCTTGCCTGGCCAAAGCGTGGTTTCCACGACTCATCGCATTGTGGCTCGTCGCTCCCTCGAAGCGGGCCAATCAACAAAGCGTGGTTCGGGGGAGCTTTTGCGATCCTGTTTAATGCTCGCAGGGAAACGAAATTACGTATGCAGCGCGCGGAGGACGCCCTGCAAGAGACCGTCCACGTTGGTTTTGCTTGCTGCGTAACCACGAGCGTGGCCCATCCGGACAACGACAAGATCAAGGCTGGGGACGATGAATACGTGTTGACCACCGCCACCGGCCATAAAGAACGCATCATTTGGCAGACAGAACTCACGCGTCGTATTCAACAGGAATTGCGCGCCATAGTTTTGCTTGGCCCAGGCGGGGGCGGGAGTGCGGACAAACTGGACCCATTCGTTCGATAGGACCTGCGTCCCGTTCCAGTTCCCATCCTGCAGATAGAGCTGACCCAGGCGTGCCCAATCTCGTGCGGTTCCGTAGTTGAAGCCGCTAATGATGAATCGGCCCCAGCGATCAGTCTCGTGTATCAGACCTCGCATGCCGATGCGGTCGAAGAGATTGCTTTGGGGCCATGAAAGCGGGTCCAACCCGAGAGTGCGTATCGTATTGAAGTAAATCGCAGAAAGGGACAACGTATCGCAATTTCTGTAACGACCGACGGTCGCGGGTGGGAATTCTGACGGTCTTTGCGTTGCAAAGTCTTCTACGTTGATAGCGCTCGCATATGGGTAGAAGTGCTCGGGAACACCCGTGGACCAAGCGGTCCGCGGCTCTTCGGCGCCTTCGCACTTCAATCCGCTCGACATGTTCAGCAAATGCCGCAGTGTGATATTGCGCCGGTCATCGCCACTATCGCGCCATGCCGGTATTGGTGCAGGATCATCAAGAGAGAGTTTTCCATCCTGAACCAGTAGGCCGATGAACGTGCAAAGCACACTTTTCCCCATCGACCAACTCTCGAGCGGCATATCGCGGTGAATGCTATCGGCGTACATTTCTCCGACAATCCGCCCGTGTTTGACGACTACGACGGCGGCATGTTGCGCGGTTCGGTCGGCAAAGGCGTCACAAAGCGCATATTCGACTTCCTGCTTCATGCTCTCGCTGACCTTTGTGCCTTCGTTGCTCGGATCTACGAGCCACTCGCCGCTATCAGTCTGTCTGCGCGCCACATCGATTGGGGAGAAGTGAAGATGAAGCTGCCCGTCCTCCGGCATGATGATAGTGCCCTGGTCACCGGTGTACTGCGCCGTACGAGTGACGGTCCCAAGGCTCTTAAGTCTCGTCGCTTCTGCAGTCCAATCCGCATCAAATTCCGGATGTGCGCTGCAGTGACTGTCGATAAGCGTTCTTACCTGCGAATCGCCCAAAGTGACGGAAACTTCGACTCGGCGGGCGGCGCCATCTACCTTCCATCGAGCTATTTCGGTTAGTGCCTCAGGAAGCTGGAAGGCATGCAGGGCCCAGGGTGCACTGTTACGGAAAGCCTCTTCCGGATCTCGGCCGGAAATGAAAACGGCCGAACACAGCACTTTGGCTGTCGTGGCCAATAGCATCTCGATGGGGATAATGGCGTCTTTCATCAATCTGTCTCTAGCGATTGCTCGTGCAAAAGGGAGCCTCGGCTCAATGCTTACCGAGACCGCGCGAAAGCGGGCGTTTAGCCAGTTCCGCCATCCGATCGCGATTCGGCGTAAAGCCAAGTCCGGGTGCGTCAGGAAGGTTAAGTACGCCAGCTTCAGGAACGGGGAGGCCGTCGAACACGAGTTGGCAACACTCTACAGCGACAGAGTGATACTCGACGAGGGACCCATTGGCCAGTCCGGCGTGCAAGTGCATGTTGTGATGGGGCCAGGCGCCGCCATTTGCGAACCGGGTGTTGAAGGCGTTTGCCAATCCGGCAATGCGCAGACATTGTGTATAGCCCCCGCTGATACATGCGTTGGGCTGCACAACGTCGACGGCTTGTGCTACAAGCAGGTCCCGGAAGCGAGTCGCAAGCCCTTCATTTTGGCCGCACGCCAGAGGAATCGACGTCTTCTGCCTGAGCTTCGTCAGATTGGGAATATCGTTGTGAGAGATAGGCTCTTCAAAGAAGGAGATGTCGTATTGTTCGAGTCGGCGCGCAAGGGAAAGCGCGTGGTAGTAATCAAGACCACAATTTGCATCGATGTAGAGTTGCACGTCAGGGCCTACTGCATCGCGAACCGCCTGAACGCGTTTTACGTCTTCAGCAATGACGCTATCCAGCGGACGCGGCTCATCACGGCGGGCAAGTGCATGATGGCCTACGGTCATTTTCAGTCGGGTGAAGCCACGTTCCACCCATGTTTTCGCGGCTTCTGCAAGCTCATTCCGATCGAAAAAGTTGAAACCGAACGTGGCATAAACCGGTACTTCAGACCGGGCACCACCGAGCAGGCGCCAGCACGGTTCATTGAATGCCTTGCCTTTGATGTCCCATAGCGCGAGGTCGACGGCAGAAATCGCGTGACTCGCGTATCCCGACTGTCCGCGAGGAGTTAGCAACCAGTACAGCTTTTCCCAGATCTGCTCATTGCAGATGGGATCAAGGCCTACAAGGTTTGGCGCAATCACATCATTGATGATACTGGCGATGACTTCTTCTTCTGTGATTGAAGTCATGCCTGTGCCGATGATGCCAGCATCAGTTTCCACGTCTACGATGCAGACCGAGAGATTGGTTTCCTTTTTGCGGCCAGCCGCAGATACGGAAACAGGCAAACTAAGCGGAGTGGCGGCGATTCGGGTAATTTTCATATTGGCTCCATAAGGCACGAGTCAGTATAAGGAGCCGGGATTCTGCTTAGAAAGTACGGTAGGCGAACGCGGTCTTCGCCAATGACGAAATCAACTTCATTTCACGAGGAGTGTGCACGACTGTTTCGTGAATACTCTCGAAGCGCTTCGAGTAATTTGCGCGAAGCCGGCGACAGGTAACCGCCGAGCCGGGTCGCAATCCGATGTGTCCGGCGAGCCCACGCATCATCGAGCGGTACCGTTTTTATGGGGAGCACCGTACGTTGGGGAGCAACGGCCTCGTAGGGCAAGACTCCGACGCCAAGTCCAGCGGCAACCATGCGGGTGACCGCATCGAAACTGCGCATTCGCATCCTGATTCGGATTGGCTTCCCGGCCTGCGCAGCGGCAGCAGTAAGCCGATTCGATAGCGCCGTTGCGTTTGCCAGCATTATGAAATCTGAGTCCAAGGCGTCGTGAAGTGACGCATGCTGCAGGAGTGCGAGTTTATGGTCAGCAGGCGTGACGAGAACGAGCGTGTCGTCGAAGAAATCAAAGAATTCAAGCCCGTTCGGGGCAGTTGAGAGATCGACTATGCCGATATCAGCACGGCCCTCGAGCAGGGCAACGGGGACTTCCGGGCTACCGCACTCGTCCAGCTGAACCTGTATCAGGGGAAATTCCGCCTGAAACGTTCTCAATACTTGCGGCAACACTTCTAGTAACGAGGAACTGTTCGCAAGCACTCGTACGTGGCCCTGAAGACCGCGCCCGTAATCGCGAAGGTCGGCCGACAGACGGTCGGCGTCAAGGAGCAGCGCTCGTGCGCGCTCAACCAGCATGTGGCCGTTTGGTGTCAGATAAACGCCACGCGGGGATCGTTCGAACACCTTAAAGGCGAGGTATTCCTCCAGCGCTGACACCCGCGCACTGGCCGCAGCAACGGCCAGATCGAGACTGTGACTGGCCGCACTGATTGACCCGAGGTCCGCAGCGGCAACCACCACCCGAAGTGTGACGAGATCCACGTTTTCGTTCATGCCCCATTGTAGCGCGGCCGTCTGGCGTTAACAATGCGCCGACCTTGGCAGCCGTACGGTCGTTGTTCGTG
Organism: Paraburkholderia sp. C35; assembly: GCF_003121405.1. Taxonomy (GTDB): domain Bacteria; phylum Pseudomonadota; class Gammaproteobacteria; order Burkholderiales; family Burkholderiaceae; genus Paraburkholderia. Next base: position 11,739 of record NZ_QBUY01000009.1, read on the forward strand.
GATTTTTAACCTTTCGAGGCTTTCGTAAAAGACGAAATCGGCGTTCGCCGGCGGGCGTTGCCCTTCGAGATATTGGCTCTCTAAAGTTGAGCCACCCGCCGAGCAAGGGTAGGAGCCAACGTACGGATGCAGGGTGTCGGCCGACGCTTTGCGCAACGGCGGTTCCGCTCCTGCTGCAAGGCCTATCCGACCAATTGCGGTTTTACACAAGAAATCGATTGACTGGCTCCTTAGCGAGCACCGGAGACAAACATGTGGGACGTAACGTGTGACGCACTTGAGGACGCAAGGATAAATCGGTACCACTTGCTGGTATTCGTCTGCTGTTCGATGCTGATGACGTTCGACGGATATGACCTCGTCATCTATGGTTCGGTTTTACAGCATATAGTCAAGGAGTGGTCCTTATCCTCCGTGTACGCGGGTTTCATGGGAAGTAGCGCGCTCTTCGGGATGATGGTGGGCGCTATCCTGCTTGGCAGTTCGTCGGATAGATTCGGGCGGAAAACCATCATTCAGGTATCGCTTGTTGTCTTTAGTGTCGCGGTGGTAGGGTCCGCGTTGAGCCAGAATCCTGTTTCCTTCATCGTCTGGCGCTTCCTGACTGGATTTGGGATCGGAGGTCTTTCGCCGAATATCGTGGCAATGACTTCTGAGATGTCACCCAAAAAGCATCGCAATCTGATGGTTACGGCGATGCTTAGCTGTTTTTCGATTGGCGGCATCATCGCAGCTGCCGTCGGAATGACGATCACACCGGTTTACGGTTGGCGAGGCGATTTCTTACTCGGTGGTCTGTCGCTACTCCTCGTTCCGTTCATCCACATCTTCTTGCCCGAATCCGCTTCCTTTCTTCTCACCCAAGGCCGATTCGATGACGCTTCCCGGGTTTTGCTCAAGGTTGCACCTGGATTTCGCGGGGACGTTACGTCACTGGTCAAAGCGCGTTCCGGCGGCCAACGTGAGGCGGCCTTGTCAAAAGTCGCAAGATTATTTGCGGAAGGTCGCATCGTGTCGACACCTCTTCTTTGGCTGTCGTTCGGAATGTGCATGTTCATGGTGTACGGTCTCAGTACATGGATTCCGACGTTGATGGTCAAACATGGCTATACGGCAAATTCGAGTCTGACGTTTTTCCTCATGCTCAATGCTGGTGCATTCGTCGGCGCATCTGTGAGCGGCGTCCTCGCAGACAAGATAAGCGGGCGTACCGCATTGGTGCTGTTCTTCGTTCTGTCGTTCGTATCGATTGGTCTACTGGGATATCCCCAGCCTGCGTGGTTTCAAACGGCGTTGCTGATGCTTGGCGGTGCGTCGACGATTGGAACGCTTTGCATTCTTCACTCGTTCGCAGCGCAATACTACCCGGCATCTATCCGCTCGACGGCTGTGAGCTGGGCCGGCTCGTGTGGGCGATTTGGTGCAGTGGCGGGCCCTGCGGTGGGCGGCTATCTGGTCGGTCTGCAACTACCGACGTCGTCGACGTTCATGGCGTTCGCGATTCCTGGAATCGTGGCAGCGTTTGCTATCGCACTCGTCCGGGGAACCGGTGGCCGTGCGCAGCACCGGCCCAGCCCGTCTCCTTCCAAGGGGTAGGCATCGGCGAAGCGGTCCTCGCGGCGGCGCCCGCATTGCGGCTCTGTTCCAAAAGCGAGGGTTGTTCCCCTGCCCAGTTAGGATCTTTCGGCTAACTATCAGCCCCTCAAATGCCAGCGGAACCGACGCTGAGCGCGGGAAATGACTGGAAGGATTACGCATGACGTCGAGCGGGACTCGACGTGGCGTGAGGAGTGATCTCCCACATTGGGCTGTCTCAGAAAGTAAGGCGTCGCCACCAACGGTGAATCGGCACGAATTGGGCATGGCAACGAGTCTCCGCTCCAATGAGCGGGGCGGGGATTGAGGACGGCGCACTGGACTCACCAATGATCGACCAGACCTGGGTGATTGCGAGCGTCAGTTGCAGCGCACGAGATGTTTGCCTCGCGTGAATCCTCCGTTTGACATACCTATTAAATAAAGAGGAATTCTGAATGACTACTGTGCATAAAGCCTGCTACGACATCCTTCGAGCGCAAGGACTGACAACGTTTTTTGGGAATCCCGGGTCAAACGAGTTACCGTTCCTCAGCGAGTTCCCGAGCGACTTTCGATACATTCTGGGTTTGCATGAAGGGGCGGTCGTTGGGATGGCGGACGGCTATGCTCAAGCTACCGGCCGGCCAGGGTTCGTGAACCTCCATTCTGCTGCTGGGACCGGCAATGCGATGGGCGCTTTGGCCAACGCCTGGAACTCCCATACTCCACTTGTGGTGACAGCGGGTCAGCAAGTTCGAGCAATGATTGGCGTTGAAGCACTGCTAGCAAATGTTGATTCGGCGGCGCTGCCGCGCCCATTGGTGAAATGGAGCGCAGAGCCTAGTAGCGCGCAAGAGGTGCCGCTTGCTCTGAGCCGGGCGATTCATATGGCTGCTTCTCCCGCGCCGGGGCCAGTTTACGTCTCAGTGCCCTACGATGACTGGAGCAAGGAGGCAAGCCAAGGCGCGGAGCACCTCGTTTCTCGCCGCGTGCAAACAGCCGGGGCTCTCCCCGAAGAATCGCTTCGGCAGCTTGTGCGACTGCTGGATGAAGCGAAAAATCCTGCGTTGGTTGTCGGCCCGGATGTCGACGCGAATCACGCTAATGTCTATGCCGTGACGCTGGCTGAGAAGCTGTCCATGCCGGTCTGGATGGCTCCATCAGCGCCACGTTGTTCTTTCCCGACTGATCATTGTTGCTTCCAGGGCCTATTGCCCGCTGGAATTGCAAGCATCTCCCGGATACTCGAAGGGCACGACCTGGTGCTCGTTGTTGGCGCTCCTGTTTTTCGCTATCACCAATATGAGCCTGGCGAATATCTGGCGAAAGGAACCCGGTTGTTCGCAATTACCTGCGACATTAATGAAGCGACCAGAGCTCCCATGGGCGATGCAATCGTCGCCGACATCCGGCTAGCACTCCGCACGCTCAGTGAGCGGGTCATGCAATGCACGCGAGCGCGGCCGACCGCTCGACAAACACCTGAACCTGCGTCAAACGTACCTGGCCCGCTCAAGCCGGAAAGGGTATTTGAGATATTGAACCATGTTGCGCCTCGCGATGCCGTGTATGTGAACGAATCCACGTCCACGACCAACCTCCTGTGGCAACGACTCCGGATGACAGAGCAAGGAAGCTACTATTTCGCCGCCGCTGGCGGTCTGGGCTTCGCACTTGCCGCTGCGGTGGGGATTCAACTTGCGAAGCCGGAGCGTAGGGTGATCGGTGTCATTGGCGATGGGTCGGCGAACTACAGCATTCAGGCACTCTGGACTGCAGCGCAGTACAAGATTCCCGCGATTTTCGTCATTATGAAGAACGGTACGTATGGGGCATTGCGCTGGTTTGCCGGCGTGCTGAACGCAACGAATGTTCCAGGGCTGGATGTGCCGGGGATTGACTTTTGCATGCTTGCTCGCGGTTACGGCGTCGACGCAATCCATTGCAATTCCGGTGATGAGCTTGAGGCTGCGCTGAAGCGTGCATTCGAGAGCAACATGCCAGCGCTCATCGAAGTTGAGACTAGTGCGATCTGATCCGAAGGAATGGACGTAATGAGCAAGCCTGTTAACGTCGCCGATTTCCGCGCTTTAGCGAAAAACCGGTTGCCCAAGATGGTCTTCGATTATCTGGAAGGTGGAGCAGAGGACGAATCCGGAATACGACGCAACGTTAATGCATTCCGGGAAGTTCTTTTTCAGCCGCATCGACTCGTCGACGTTAGCGTACGAGACGTGACTACGACCTTCTTCGGTAAGCGCCAGAGGTTACCGTTAGTTATCGCGCCCACCGGACTAAATGGCATTTTCTGGCCCGATGGTGATCTCGCTCTTGCGAGAGCCGCGTCCAGGTTTGGTATCCCTTTCGCGCTTTCGACGGCATCTACCGCGTCAATCGAGCAGGTTGCAAGGGAGTGCGATGGAGAGCTCTGGTTTCAACTTTATGTCGTACATCGGAAGCTTGCCTCACAGTTGGTCAGGCGGGCGATGGATTCAGGCTACACGACCTTAATCCTTACGACGGACGTTGGCGTTAACGGTAAGCGCGAACGCGACATGCGCAACGGTTTCGGTTTCCCATTGAAATATAGCCTGCGAACAGTTTTCGAAGGAGCGATTCATCCGAGATGGACTGCGGACCTGCTACGCCACGGCATCCCGCAACTCGCTAATTTTGCTGATGAGCAGATGCAGGACACTGAGATTCAGGCTGCGCTAATGAGCCGCCAGATGGATGCGAGCTTCTCGTTTGACGATTTGGCGTGGTTGCGAAGGTTATGGCCACACAAACTGCTGATCAAGGGGCTCAGCCGCCCGGCCGACGCCGAACGGTGCATCGCGTTGGGCGCCGACGGCGTGATACTTTCAAATCACGGTGGACGTCAGTTGGAATCGGCCATTGCGCCGCTTCAGACGTTGCAGGAAACCGCCTCGAAGCTGGTCGCGCCCGTTCTGCTGGACAGCGGAGTGCGGCGCGGCTCTGATGTCGTGAAAGCCGTCGCACTGGGCGCTCGAGCGGTGCTACTCGGCCGGGCGACACTTTACGGATTGGCCGCACAGGGCCAGGAAGGTGTCGAGGCTGTGTTGGCCATCCTGAAAGACGAAATCGACAGAACGCTGGCTCAGATCGGTTGCGCGTCATTGTCAGGTCTAACGAGCGATTACATTTGGGAAAGCGGCCGGAAGCTCCCAGCGCGCGAAGGGAATGTGGTCTGCCTGAACGGCGTCAATTGCGTTGCTTGAGCCCTTCCTTCAAAAAATCGGCGAGTTTCGCCGCCGACAGTGAAGGCGGCATCCGGTTAATAGCGCAGTCATGTTTGCGGATGACCGTTGGTTTGAATTGCGACCGCTTTAAGACCGTTCATCGGTGAAGGCTGCATAGGGGCGGCGGGGAAATCTCCCATGTGAGGTCTCGACGCGCAATAGAGATACCAAGCGCCGGATGGCAGCTTATATCTACGTAAGCCCAGGATCGTCGTTCGACGTTCCGGACGGTTTCTAGTCAATTCAGAAGGAGGTGCGCATGAATTTCATCGAACATGTTACAGAGTGGGACGGCCGGGTATTCTCGGATGGTTGGGTCTCGCCGATTGGTGGCACCTCGGCTATCGTGAATCCTTCGACTGGCGAGACGCTAGGTGCGGTGGGTCTCGGGAACGCAGATGACATCGATCGCGCTGTTCGGTCTGCCGAACGTGCCCAATCAGCGTGGGCATCTACGCCATTTGATCAGAGGGCGGAGGTGCTCCGGGAAGCGGCGCGGCTGCTGAAGGAGCGTGAGGCAAACATAATCGATTGGAACATCCGGGAGTGCGGCTCGACAACCTTGAAGGCAGTATGGGAACTGCATGCTACCTACGAGCAACTTCTGGCAGCGTCAGCGATGACAATGCAACCGGATGGTGCTCTTTATCCTTCCGCGATTGTCGGACGGATGAATATGTGCAGGCAGATACCGATTGGAGTAGTGGGGGTCATCGCACCTTGGAATTTCCCCATTCTGCTTGGGATGCGTTCGGTCGCGCCGGCGCTTGCGATGGGCAATGCGGTGATTCTTAAGCCGGACCTCCAGCGCGCAGTGTCCGCCGGTTTATTGATGGCTGAGATACTGGCTGACGCGGGCTTGCCAGCAGGTGTATTTCATGTGATCCCAGGCGGACCGGATGCTGGTGATGCTCTGGTAAGGCATCCGATGGTTGGCATGATCTCGTTCACCGGCTCCACGCCCGTCGGTCGGTCGATTGGCAGCATCTGCGGTCAGATGTTGAAGAAGGTTGCGCTCGAGCTGGGCGGGAATAACGCTCTTATCGTTCTGGATGATGCGGATGTCGATGCAGCCAGCTCAAATGGAGCGTGGGGATCGTTCCTTCATCAAGGGCAGATATGCATGCAGACCGGTCGTCATTTGGTGCACCGTTCGATCGCGGAAGAGTACGTGGAAAAATTGTCGAGACGAGCACAAGCTCTTCTGGTCGGGAATCCCGATTCCGGAGATGTCCATTTGGGCCCGTTGATTAACCAGAAGCAACGCGACCGGATTCACGACATCGTCCAGAAGAGCATAGCGGCAGGGGCCAGTTTGCGAACGGGTGGCCAGTATTCGGATCTCTTTTATCAACCGACTGTACTTACCGATGTGACAGCGGATATGCCAGCGTTCCAGGATGAGATTTTTGGACCGGTCGCGCCCGTCACTGTCTTTGATAGTGAAGATGAGGCCGTGCAACTCGTGAACTCGTCGCCGTACGGCCTAGCGGCTGCCATACATACGCGGTCGCTTTCTCGCGGACTCGCATTATCATCGAGAATAAAGTCCGGAATGGTGCATATCAATGATCAAACGGTCAACAACGAATTTCACGTACCTTTCGGTGGCATGGGAGCATCAGGCAACGGTGGACGGTTCGGGGGCCCTGCGAATCATCACGAGTTCACCCAAACGCAGTGGGTTAGTGTTCTTGATTCGCCCATCTCATACCCGTTCTAACAACTTCTGCTAGCAGATGTGAAATCCGAAATGAGCCGTTGTCGCGCATGTGGCTCAAGGCTCTCCCCTGGGCACGCCTCGTTTAGCTTTTTCACAAGACCAACCAGCCAAGCTCACGCAATGCATCCAAAAAGGCATTGCGTGCGGCATGATGGCGAAGATTCTTCTTCAGTTCGGCATGCGGGCATTTTAGGTTGAAAACGCTACGCCGGTGCTTGCGGGCGGGACGATTACCTCTTACCGGGTATTCGGGCTTCGCTTTGCAAGCTACTGTATCGTTCTCGTCTTGCTCAGGTGCTTTGCTTGCGGGCGGCTTGAGTATGGCTCATACACACTGGCTTACTATCGAACCGACGCTTCCTATCCTAATCAAAACAGAGTGGTCGATCGCTGGCACACTCGGTTTCGCCTCGCCGCTTGTCGTCGTAAGTCTCACCGGTCAGTTTTCACCAGGCATGGTGCCTTTGAGAATATCCTGACATGATGTATCCGCGCGGTCCGAGCTCTCCGTGACAAGCATTGCATCAATGCGCGTTGCGTGCTTCGGTGGTGTCACGATTGTGGTCGCTGCCGTCACTGCCGCGTTATGCACAGGGGAAGGACGCTCACGACGACCCTGGAAAACGCTATCTGGCCGGTGTAGCGAATGGAGCCTTTTATCTCATGAGGGGAACTTTCGCCGGCAATATCGTGACGCTTTTCAACGCATTGTCTAAAGAGTTCGTGGCTATTCTCGCTGGCTTTGCTTTGCTTTGCTTTGCTTTGCTTTGCTTTGCTTTGCTTTGCATTGCACGGCGCAATCACGCTGTTGACGACCGCGTCGGGCGCGACACTGGCTGGGCTTGCATCGGCCTTCTGGGGCACAGTTGTCGGTTTGCTGGCCTTCGTTGGACTCAAGGAATTGCGCAGATAAACCGAGAAGAGGCTGGCGCACGCAAGAGAGGTGGAGAGGCGGGCCTCGGGAGGCACATCGAAGACGCCGTAAAGATGGAAGCGCGGAGCTTCAGCCCGGGAAGCGAGACAATAGGCTGAAGCGCGCCACACATCGGAAAAGCGGACTAGCCAAGCGACGGCGCCGGAAGCACGCTTAGAGTCGCTTCTATGCTCATCGCGATTCCCAGCAACTTGCTATCGCTGCCAATCGGACCATCAAGGCCCAACCCCACGGGCAACCCTTTTGCTGTTTGGCCTGCCGGGATCGTTATACCTGGCAGGCCGCTCGTGCTTCCTGCATCCGTATTTCGCGTTGCAACCGCAAAGAAAGAGGCAGGCGGGCCGCCGTTTACAGAAACCTGTGGCGAACCGGTTACGTGATCGATCACTGGCGCGGGAACGACCATAGTTGGGAAGACCATGCCATCCAGCCGGTTATCTGCAAAGTATGCAGCAAAGATGGATTGCATCTTTGGACGATTGACGTGCAGAGCAGTGGCGTATTCGGCTGCAGCCTTGTCTTCGATAACTGCATCCATGATGGGTTTAACATCGGGGCTGGCCACCTGTGCCGCTATATCTTCCAGCGTGACGTTGACGCCCATCTCAGTGAGGAACGCGGGAATGTCTACTTTCGCCTCGTGAAGTGCGATCGGGAAACCTGTTACGCCAACCAGAGCTGCGAGCCCGGTCGTGTCTACATCAACGAGAGTAATGCCTGCATTGCGTAGCGTCAATTTCGCTTTCTCTAGCAAAGATGACACTTCCGGGTCGATGTTGCTCCAGTAGCTCCCAGGCACTCCCAGACGTATCCCGCGCAGGTCGACGGCAGTTGCTATGGGGCGTCCGCTCATTACAGTATCGAGCAAAGCAACGTCTTGCATTGTCCGTGCGATAACGCCGATTGTGTCACGCGTGTGGCTGATCGGAAGCACCCCTTGTGCATCGTATCGCCTCTCGGACCCACCGTTCCCGACGGACGGACGGTATCCAGCAACGCCACACAGCGAAGCGGGTTCGCGCACCGACCCGCCCGTGTCGGTGCCCAGACCTGCTGGCACTATCCGGGCGGCGACAGCGGCAGCCGTTCCGCCTGAGGAACCGCCAGGAACGCGCGTCTCGTCATAGGGGTTGCGCACGAATCCTGCAAACTTGGAGAAATTCGTACTGGTGGCCCCGAACGCCAGTTCATGCATGTTCGCCTTGCCCAGAACAATGGCGCCTGCGTCGATCAGCCGCTGTACCATAGGGGCGTTCGACGTTGGCCGCATGTCTCGCAAAGCGGGGGTGCCGCCGGTAGTTTTCATTCCCGCCACGTTAATGTTGTCTTTTACGACGATGGGCAGGCCGGCGAGCGGTGGGAGGGGAATGCCGGCGGCACGTTTGGCGTCGACTTCCCTGGCCGCCGCCAGAGCACCATCTCTATTCAGACTGATGAGCGTATTCAATCCGGCGAGATGCTCAGCGCGGTCAAGAAGTGTCAGCATATATGCTGCGGCCGACAACCGCCCGTCGCGTATGAACGTAACCGCTTGAGTGGCGGTCAATTGCAATTGGTCAGATTTTGACATGCGAGATGAGGTATCTGCGAAGGCGGATATCTGACTCATAAGAGCGCCGGCTCCGAGTACTGAGGTGGCTGCGGCGGCACCTGATGACTTCAAGATAATCCTGCGTTTGTTGTTAATTGCCATTCTAGTCTCCTCAACTCGTGGTCGGAAAAACGGTTACTGCTAGCTGGGCAAACGGCTTGAAATGCGAGCGTCTGCGTAAGGCAATCGCGAAGGGGGCAAGCGCTGTCCTTCGGCGTTCGCGTGCGATGAAAGGTAGGTCTCGCGCGCCGGGCTGAGACTGTAGCGAACGGGGCAAAGCCGTGGTTGTGCGCGAGTATAAGAGCCAGATACCGGACCAAGAAAGGCACTGCTGCGAACGCTCTTTTCGCGTTCGACGAAGTCCGGGTAAACGTTATCGCCGTCCGTGTGAACTTGAAGGTATCGCTGATTACGTTCGATTATCGGAAAGCGACAAGCAACTCCCTAGACCGAGCAAAGCGTTTCCCAACGTGCTCGATGGCGTTGTTCACAGTGGCTGTTCGATCGACTGACCGCACCTGGTCGTCCTCCAAGTGACCCGCTAACGACCATTTAGCGGTCTATATGCAGGAGGAGTTTCGTCAGATGTCCGCGCGGTCTTGCTGCGATAGTGGTCCAAGATTCACAAATACGCATCAGCGAGGTATCGAGGAATCCTCGGCAGAGCAGGATGCGCGAGTCGATAACGACGTGCAAATAAGGTCAGCGGTTTCGCAGATATTCGCGCTGGATCGTGAGCGGGCATGCAGACCACGGTTGATACGTTGATGCAGGCTACGATGGCTTCCTCGACAGCAACCGGTGTCAAAAGGGGATGACTTCTTCATGGTCGTAGTCAGGCGAGTCAGAAATGTCATCATCAGCGGTTGCCTCATCTTCACTGATTACCATTGCTCGCCGGATAACCACTGGTAGGTGGAACCTATCGACTGGCTCGGTCTGTGGCGTCGATGCATCAAAAAAATGACGGGATTGAGCGCTCACTTCATGACGCCACATTTCCCCCTGAAGTGCCTCTGAGGCGGGGACAACGTCGAGAACCGGCCGGTCATCGAACAGATACAGCAAAAGGTATCGGCTGTCTGGCTTTGCTGCGCCCAATGTATGCTTTTCGAGCAAGACTTGGCCCGTCCGTAGTTGGAGGTAAGCTGTACCTTTCCCATCATTTCGCTCCTGCAGAACAATTGCCGTTGGCGGTTCAATCGATGGAGGAGCTGCGACCGAATTGATTCCCGGAAGGGCGATAACAATACACTGTTCGTCGGTGTCTAAATCAGTTCGATTGAATATCTCGCTTGCAGTGGTTTTATACGAAGAGGGCTCTTCAGCTTGTCGACAGTCCTCCATAATTTCCAACGCCAGTTCTTCGTTTAGGTCGTCCATTCCGAGAGGGATGGTTAACAAGGCGGTACATTCGTTCACAACGGTGTTCATGGAGTATTTGTTACCGTAAAATTTGGGTTGTAGGCGAAATCGGGCACACACTACGACGCGCGTCTGTGCTTACGTGGCTTGATTGGCCGAATCGACGGAGCTAACCGGTGTTGCTGTTTCTTCGGCAGGTTGTTGTCCGGGCGAAGAGTCTAGTAATCGAACGAAATTTAAGATCTTTTCTGCTGCTCGGAACGCTTTTGTATCGTCGAGTGGCGTAATTACCCCGCTTGAATCCAAGTAAGCACATAGCCACTCGAATATGGCTTCCGTGCTGAGAGGGCGTGCTGAAGGAGGCATACGCAGGATGTCCTCAGCAAAGCTCTCATTTACAACCCGGTCATTCAGTTCCTGGGTTATCTTTACCCTGACGCCAAGTGGGCCGTTTTCGACGGATGTCATGGCTCGTCGCATCCAGTCGGGGCACGCAATCGCTAGTGCATCGAGAACCATCTGTTTGGAGAAGCTCTCCCAGAAATGTGGTACCGGGCGATAGACGCGGTCCAGTGCTAAAGCAATCTGGTCACGAGTCGGTTGCCAGGACTCATTCATGAGATTGGTGAATTGTGACGCGAGAGAAGCGACAGCCGCATCGTAGAATGTTTGGTTGGCGGCTTCGAAAATATCATTCGACATTTTAAACTCGGTATGGACTAGCCGGCTTTGGTCAGGGTATCTCATGCTTATCGCACGAGGTTGATGAGATTTCGCTTCAGTGATGTAGGGATAAATCCGCCATCGTGCATTCCGTTGATTTTCGCGATGCTGGTGAGCGGGTGTCGGCCGGGATAGTGCCGGACCGATGCGTCTTCACTGAACAGCGCAAGCAGCTCGGCGAAGTGATTGAAACGATGGACTACCAGACAGCATTGCTTGGAGCCGATATACAGTAAGGCCCGCTCGGTGCGAGCAGTTTTCAGAAAATCGATGGCGTGCTGAGAATCAAGGTAAAGCAAATTGTCTGCGAAACCGAAGACAGGCAAAGGAATCCCGTGCGGATTGTCGGACACGCGTTGAAGGTTGATGTCCCTTTTGCTCAGGCGAGCCAGATATTCGGTCTTGAAGTACGCATCGTCGACGGTCACCGCAAGACACACGCGCTCACTAGTCGCTGTTGCCAGTTCTGCGGGAAGCGCAGTGCGGTCAAGGATATATGCCGTGTTCGTGCTGAATGTCGTCGCTCTAATCTCGTCAATGAGTTTGGACGATTCTGAGGTCGAAGCCATGTGCGGCGTCACTTTAGTATCCCGATGGAGATAAGTGCGACCCTTCAAGATTTTCAACATTTCGTTCGCTGCCATTTCCGTCGCCCATGAGCCATATCCTGGTGCGCGGAGGTACTCTTTCTCGACGTGGTAGACATCATCATCTTCCTCGTCGTACCAACCTTCGAAGTGACCCTGCTGGTCGTCATCGAAAAACCCGCTGTCCTGGTGCATGTACAGATAAGTCGCAGCGAGCTGGGCGGCCTCTCCTTCGTGCATCATGACTTGGTCGATATGTGCAGCTTTCATTCTGCGTACGTTTAGTTCCACCCTGCTCATCAAACCAACAAGGCTAGAAACTCTTCGCTCCAGGTGTTCTTTTAGATCTCGATTCGCGATGGAAATGGCCAGTTCTGGTTCGTCCATCTGAAGCCAGAGAAAGAGATCGTTGGTATCGATCGAGTTCCAGAAGCTAAGCGTCTGGCATTCCCACGTCTGTGCGAGAGCTTTGAAACAGTAGGCTGTGGCGCGTTCGACGAGTTCGACGCTCCTGTTGCTTTCTGCGAGCGTGAATGTCCGATAAGCGTTCTCGCTCAACCATTCAGGGCGAGGAGGGGGCGAGATCAGGGAATATGGTTTGCAATCGGCGTAAATTTGATGGTTACTTGTTGTTGAAACATAGGTCGACATTTTAAATTCGCTGTAAATTGGTATTTGAAACAAATCTATAGCGTCGAGAATATATGGCGAAACCGGGATTTGCAATACGTTGAGTTAAATATCCAAGTATTTATACATAATCTAAAATTAAAATGAGATGATGAATAAAAATCTATATTTCGCGGCGGCGGAAAATGGGATATGGTTATTTAGGGAGCGAATTTTTTCGGTCCGCTCTGAGCGATAGAGGCTAGATATTTGCTGGGAGCAGGTCGCCAATGGTTGGGCGACGCCTGTCGGGGGAGAGAAAAAACAAGGCTGGGTTACCGCAGTATTGCGGAGCGCGGCGTCGCCGCCATTTGCAACGCTATGCAGGTTCTTCAGGCTTAGGGCCTGGCGCCTGCGAACACGTGCCGACCGTCTTCCGGCTCACGACGCGCCGGTTCGACCGCGTGGCTAGGCCGCTTGCTTCATGTATCCCTCTTCGAGCGACTATTGGCGCGTCTCGGATGATGGCCCATCGAGCCTGGGCTCGATGAGCAATGCTTACCCGGGATGGTTGACACAAATTCGACGCTAGATGTCCTTCATACGGAGCTCTTTTGGGAACACCCAGATTGCAATCGCGACGCACACAAGGCTAAGAGCGACGATCGTATAGAGCGCAGGCGTGGTGCTGCCAGTCATGTCGCTGATACGTCCAACCATGACCGGACTGACGATGCCACCCAATTGTCCGATCGAGTTGATAAGTGCGATGCCACCTGCTGCGCCCGCGCCAGTGACGACCTTCGGCGGTAGAGTCCAGAATGCTGGAATGGTGGTCAACATTCCTACGCCAAGCACAATCAGGGCGATCGTCAGCGCAACAGTGTTGTGGTCGAAAATCCCTGCTCCCAGGAACCCGATGGCAGTCAGTAGCATGCAGCCTGCAAACGTCATGCGGCGGTTTCCGGTGCGATCTCCCAGCCGGCCCATTATCAGCATGGCGATGCCGCCGAACAGATACGGAAGCGCGGTCAGCATGCCGATTGTGGTCGCGTCACGCACTCCAGAGGTGCGCAGAAGTTGCGGCATCCAGAAGTTCATCCCATATGACGCGATCTGCACGAGGAAGTACGCGAGCGCCAGTACCAGAAAGGCCGGCGACTTCAATGCCCCCAAAAACGAATGGCTCACGACTTTCTTCGCGTCGGCGTCGAGCTTCGAACGCAGCAGCGTTTTCTCTTCAGCGGTCAGCCAGGTCGCGTCTTCGACCCGGTCATCGAATCGGAACAGCACAATGATGCCGAGCAGAACGCAAGGCAATCCGCCGATAAGGAATATCCAGTGCCACGCGGGGATTCCTGCAACGCCGTCAAAATGGCCCAGAATGAAGCCGGATAAAGGTGCGCCAAGGACGCCCGAGGCGGCGAGTGCGAGAAAAAGAAGCCCGGTCACACGCCCTCGGTGTTTCGCAGGGAACCATGTCGACAGGTAGTACAGCACGCCCGGAGCGAAACCCGCTTCCATCGCACCGATGATGAAACGCGCAATGTAGAACGTTGTCTCTGAACGGACGAACACCATGCACGCTGTGGCGAGTCCCCATGAGACCATGATGCGTGCGATCCACTTCCTCGGCCCGACCTTGTAGAGGAACAGATTGCTCGGAACTTCGCAGGCGACGTAACCAACGACGAAAAGCGCTGCACCGATACCATATGCGGTATCGCTCAGCGCAAGCTCTTTTTGCAGATGGAACTTCGCGAAGCTGATATTGATCCGGTCGAACCACGCGAACAGATAGCAGACGATGATCAGCGGGATCACGCGAAGTTTGACCTTCAGCATGAGCGCGGACTCGGCATCGCGCATATTCGCGCCTCCTTCCAATGCCCTATTGATAAGCATGTGCTTCCCCTTATGTCTCAGTAAAGGGCAGATACCGCACGCGCTATTGCGCGCAGCGTCCGTGACGTTAAGCCCGGGTGATCCCGGTAGATATCGGTCGACGTCAGTCAGTAACGCCCGGGGCGTCCTGTCGAACATGACGCGAAGGCTCTAGGTCGATTGGTGGCTCATGAGTGTCTCCATAAATGTTCTTTTTAGTTGTTGTTGGATGCAGGGGTATGGGCATGCAGCCCGAGCCACATACCCACGTTATTCTTTGGGATCACTTCACTCCCGCTCTCCGCGTCAGGGAGAGGGGAACGTTGATCATTCGGTGAATCCTGCTTCTCGCGCCTTGATGATCGCGACCACCGTATCGTTCACCGGCGTGGGGACGCCATATTTGCGCCCCTCGCGCGAAATCGACCCGTTGATGGCCTCAACCTCGCCACGGCGACGGAGGTTGTAGTCAAGCAGCATCGATGGGCGTGCGTTCGGGATCTTGCTGCCGAGCTTGCGAATGTGCTCGATGGGGTCACCCACGTCCAGACGGATGCCAGCAGCTTTCGCCACGGCGATCGCTTCTTCAGCGGCTCCCTTCGCGACGCTCCAGGCGCTGGGATTTGCCATCACTTCACCGATGGTCATGCCCGTTGCACAGGTCGTCCCAGAGAAGGCGACGTTCATGATCAGCTTCTCCCACACCATCTGATCGAGGTCGTCGAAGATTGCGACCTTGAAGCCGGAGGAACGCCAGATTTCAGCGGATGCTTCGAGTTCCTCGCGCGGCAGACCGCGGTATGCGCCGAACCGAATCATCTCCATGCCGTTGTGATGCGCGTGGCCCGGAGCACGGATGGACGCGCCGAATCCACCGACAACGCCCACAGCAACCCGGCTGTCGCCGAGGATCGCAGCAGCCTTTTCCGCAGAGCCCAGTCCATTCTGGATCGTTTGCACCACCGTCTTCGGCCCCACAAGCTGCTCGGACGCGCGAGACGCTGCTTCGATATCGAATGCCTTTGTGGCGATGATCACGAGATCGCAGACACCGATACCGTCCGTGGTCGTGCTGGCGTGGATCGGAACAGTGCGATCGCCGCTCGCACCTTCAACGCGCAAACCCTTTTCCTGCATTGCGGCGACATGGTCGGGCCACAGACAGATTGCATGCACTTCGTGACCTGCGCTGACCATCAATCCGGCATAGACGGAGCCCATTGCTCCGCATCCGACAATTGCTACCTTTGCCATGATCGTGCGCTCCTTAGCTGTTCAGCGCGTCGACGATCGACTGCGTGACGCTTTCCGTGTTGCCATTGCCGCCGATATCGGGAGTACGTGGGCCGGATGCAAGAACCTTTGCCGTTGCCTGACGAATCGCAGCGGCGACCTTTTCGCAACGCGGATCGTGCTGCTGCTGAGCAATCCATTCGAGCATCATGGCGGCGGACAGGATCGTCGCGACCGGGTTTGCGACACCGTTGCCAGCGATGTCCGGTGCGCTACCGTGGCTCGGCTGGAAAATGCCGTGCTTGAGGCTAACGTCGCCCGAGGGTGCCACGCCGAGACCGCCAACAACGCCAGCAGCGATTTCCGAGGTGATGTCACCGAAGACGTTCTCGGTGACCACGACGTCGTAACGCTCCGGGTTGGTCACGAACATCATCGAACCCGCGTCGATGTAAAGTCGTGCTGTTCCGATGTCCGGGTGGCGCTCTGCCACTTCATCGAACACCTTGCGGAGGAATGCATTGCTGCGCAGCACGTTTGACTTGTCGAGCAGCGTGACGTGACCGGGCGTGCCGTGCGAAGCGCGGCGCTGTTTCGCCTGTTCGAAAGCGACTTCGAAGAGCTTTTCGCTGGTAGCGCGGGTGATCGTGAGGCGATCGCTGACGGCTTCGTCGCTCGGTTCCTGCTTGTCGTGACGGCCCGCGAACAGACCTTCAGTCGTTTCACGGATGACGAGCATGTTGACCTTCTCTGCCTTCACGCGGGTCGGGACGCCCGGAAACAGTTCGCAGGGGCGCAGGCTTGCGAAGAGACCATAGCGCTCACGCAAATCGATCTGCGGCGCGATTTCCGTGCCGTCTGCCTTGCGAACGGTGGGCAGGCCCATCGCGCCGAGCAGGACCGCGTCCGCCTCGCCAACGGCCACTGCGTCTGCTTCGGCCATCGATTCGCCGGTGCGCTGGTAGAGATTCGCGCCAGCTTCGTAAGTCTTGTACGACAGCTTGAGGTCTTCGTTTTTGGCAGCAGCGTTCAGGACGCGAACGGCAGCGTCGACAACTTCAGGGCCGATACCATCACCGGGCAGCAGCGCGATTTCATAGAGGGCTTTGCTCATCATTTGTCTCCACGAGGTTTGGTGTGGATCGAATGATGGCGAAATAGCCTCAGCCCGTGAATTACTCTTTGGCGAGTCAGCCGTAACGAACCGTTATGGCTCTATTTATTTTTTGTCCGTCTGGAGGCCGCTCTGGTTTGCAGGTGAGTGACGAGCGCTTCGGCTGCCGGGGAAAGGCTTTCGCGGTTTCTGATGGCGATCCCAAGGTGGCGATGCGCCCAAGGTTCCGCCAGCGGCACCTCAGTGACACCGAGGCGTTTGACGAACAGCTTCGTCAGATTTCGAGGGGCGATGGCGATCCCTAGCCCCGCCGAGACCATCAGGCAGAGCGCGTCGTAGCCGGTCACCTGAATCCGAAGCCGGAAGTCCTTTTGAAGACGGTTTGCGACTTGGGTCAATTGTGTGTTGATGGCGCTCCCGGTGCGTAGGCCGACAAAATCCCACTCCAGCGTTTCCTCGAAGCGCACGCTCTTGCGGCCAGCCAACGCGTGGTCGCTACGAACCACCACGCTCAGTTCATCTTCCTCATAGGGAAGCGTCACTACAGCCTCCGCGTGCGCCTCGACGGTGAAGATACCAACGTCCGCCGCATTCTCGGCCACGGATCGAAGTGTCACGAGGCTATTGCGCTCCTCAAGCCGGATTTCCACACCAGGATGATCGCCGAGAAACGTCGCGAGATCATCCGAAAGGAACTGCGTGATCGCGGAGATGTTGGAAAAGACGCGCACCTGCCCGCGTGTGCCCGACGCGTAGTCGAGCATTTCCTTGTGTATGTCATCCAGATAGTTGACTGCTCGACGCGATAGGTTTAGCAGCGCATATCCCGCCGCTGTGGGCTCGACGCCCTTGTGGTGTCGGGTGAGCAACGTCGTACGCAAGGTTTCCTCAAGCGCGCTGATCCGCTTGCTCACGGCAGGAGCCGCAATGTGCTCTCGCTCAGCGGCGCCCGCAATGCTGCCTTCCTCAACAACCGCGATGAACAGGTTCAGAGAAACGGGGTCGAGCTTCATATTTGCACCAGCACCATAGAAATGCAGCACATGGTAAAGCATCGGGATATGCCGGAGAAAAGGCGTCGGGGCAGTGCACACTGCCAGTGTTGCCTTATGGGCGCGCTACCGCTGCTGCCACGGCCGCGCCAAACTTTTTATTAAGGTCGTGCTTCCATCGGTCAGGAAGGGTAAATTTGGCGATACCGTCGACGCCAACGGACTTCCCAAACACTCTAAATACTATTTCTCCCTTTTCCCGTGGGTCCGCGAATATCGACCACTCCGGATATTCGCGAGTGTATGTTTTCACCCGATTCTGAACTGTCACCGAGAACCCAAGCTCCGTCAGGCGTACCTCGGCCCAGGCAAGGCTGGTTGCATCGCGGAGTCCACGAAAAGTAGATAACCCTTCTTCCATAAGCAGGGCTGGGCCGTTGGGCGCCATTCGGTAAAGTGTTTCCAACCCCCGACGGAACTGAACAGTTTCGACAGAGGATGTAAGCCGTTCGTCTACTGCCGATCGGAACCGAGTGGCCCAGTGATCTTTCGCGAGCGCAAAAGCAGCCTTGCTGACCACGCACTGACGTCCGTTGCCGAGACCGAATATGTGACGACGCAACCCGTCGGGAAGCAAGAACCCGTCGTCGTTCGGACGAGGGCTGCCTTCGCCGCAAAGTGGGCACATGGCTCGCTTGCCGAATGAAACGGTGATATTTGGTAGCGGTTTGGCGTGGTCAATGATGATCTGTACGACTTCCTCGCGCCACTGATGTGCCTCGTCGCGCGACTCTACCGTGTAAAAGCCGGTCAGGGCGGCCTGCAAAGGCGCAGGCATCAAACTCAATATCGCTTCTCTCGCTGCAAACAGTTCGTTTTCGAGCCCGCGCACCCGTTTTTCAAGCATAGACGAGGATTTTTGGTTTTCGCTAAGGGACATGCGCTGTTTTCGTTCGTTCTACGGGGTATTGATAGTACCGTGTGGCACGATATCAAAAATAGAATCCGCCACCGACATCAGATTCTGAGTTTAGCGTGTAGATGAGGCTAGTTATCGGTCGTCGCTCGTGCTTTATCTTCTACTTGTCGCTGCTGTGCAGATTTTGAGGAGCGCAGAGACGAGACTTAGCGTCTCAACAAAAAACATCGATGCTTCGTTTTGGGCGCATGCTCTACTTGCAAACAAAGCAGCCCTGCGCCCCTATTCTTGTCGCCGGTTAGACAGGAAGACGCCTATTTCGCTGCGGTGAGCTGCTTCCACTCCTGTTCGCAGGTGGGCATCTGCTTTCTCTCTTTCGCAGTTAAGCCTTCGTCATACTTCAGATACGTGCGGCACTTTGCTTGCCACTGTTTATGGGTAACCGCACTAATGTCGAAATGCGGATCATCCTGTTTCATGCGTTCATAGTGAGTCGGCGGTGCCTGGACTTCCATGTTTCCGGTGAAGTCTGGCACTCCCGTGTTTGGCTGCTCATGAGCGACGATTTCCTCTGCGAACGCGTCACAGTTGACCTGATACTGGGTATCGGTTACAACTTGCTTGTCTTTCTCGCGCTCACAAAACTGGGCGATCTCCCGTTTGTGCGCGTACGCTTTTCCTTCAGGCGTCTGTTCGTGCGCGTATCCAATGAACATAACAAGTACAAACAGAACAATCGGAACACCAAGAATCCACTTCCACATTTCCCTGCCTCGAATATATTAGGAATTTAATAGGTCTCCAGCGGGCTAAATGATAACGTCAATCGAGTCGACCATGTTTGATGTCGATTCACTAGACGCATGCGAGCGAAACGCATAGTCTGCTGTGCGAATACACAATTGCGACAAGTCGGAGGCAACTCATGCAACGACCGCAGCACGGGCTAGCAGTTTTCGGCCTTGACATTCGACTGACGACTACTGCGATGCGACTTACCGGGCGCATTGCCGTGATCACCGCATGCGTCATGCTTGCTATGGCGACGATGAACCTCGCGCACGCCCATTCCTTTGGCCGCAAGACGAGAGGCGAGAGTACATCACCGAGTAACAACGTTGCCCTGATGGTGTGGACTGCAACGTTGGCGGACCATCCCACCTTGCTGCTGGTCCCGACCATTCATCGTCTTTTATTCGACGATCCTCGGATCGATACATCGCTTAAAACACTGGTTGATAGTGTTCAAGCAATCGTACTCGAAGCACCGCTGAATCCGCCGCCAGCGCAAATGGCAGGGATGCTTAGGCGCTATGGCGTATATCCGACGAGCGACAATATTACGAATCACGTGAATGAGATAACTCCCGAGCGGCTTGCGCGATGCGCGCGGCAAAGTGGACAAGGTGTGTTGAATTTTTTCCAGCTGAAACCGTGGCTGGCGGCATTGGCGGTGATATACAGAGCGAAAACTTCGGATACCAATGCTCCTGAGGCCGGGGTACCGCAAATGTTGAACTACGAAGGCATCGACCAACGGCTGGCAGCGATAGCCGCGACCAAGAATATGCCACTCATCTATCTGGAGACGGCCGAACAAGGTATCAAGGTGTATAGCGACATGCCGTCAACGGCCCAGGAAGCGATGTTGATAGGGTCATGCGAAGACCTTGCAGGTGTACAGATGCCTGGCTCAATTGATCTTGGTGCACTAGAGGACGCATGGGTCTCGGGAAAGGCCGAACGGCTGGAGCGGTTGATTATCACTCGTGACCCGAAGGAGTCGGACGCATACTACACTGCGGATCAGTACATCTTTCGCGCCAACACTGACCTATTTGCAGCTGCATTGGCCCGTTACGACTATTTTCACGGCAAAGGACCGATCCTTATCGCGGTTGGTGCTGGCCACTTCTTCGGTTCTGGTTCGCTTCTCGAGAGATTGCGTTCGGTTGGCTATACAATTTCTCCACCGCGAGGCGTCACCACGACGCACGGAATGGCAATTCCTGTAGTTAACAACTCGTTGCTGTAGCCGGGTCGCTTAAAATCTATGGGCCGGCTTCGACTGACCGACGGTGGCCGTTCAGCCCAGTCGCGGAGATCATTCGTGACGCGCGCATTGCACGAAAGGCGCGGTTCGACCCGTTCCGGCCGGTCAGCATACTCAAGTCGAAAGTCCCTATTAAGTGTCGGTCCTTCGTCGAGGCCTTGGCGAAATATCGTTTCAAGTTCGGCGAGCGAGAAAAGGCCGTCGACTGATCGCCCCTCGTAGTTCTCCACGCACTCCATGACAGCTTCATAATTCAAGAACAGACTTGGTCTTGAGTCGACGCCTGCACTGGTGTGAGAATGCCTTTATTGATCATTTCGGCATATGCACTATCTGGGACCAACCTTTCGCCGGCCGAGACAGCCTTGTACAAAGCTAAGAACCACAGATACTTCTCTTTGTGAGCAGGACTCTCCTCCATGAGCATGCGTGCTCGATTCTGCGCAGATACGCCCCAGTATGGCGTAAACGGGTTGACTATATTTCGGTCTCTGAAGTGCAGGACAGGGGTTTGATACTGACCGTGGCTAAACCTTGGAACCCAGTACCCGATATCCAATTCGATATCATCGGCAAGAACCACGGCTGGAACACCGACCATCCCTTCGATTTTGACGGCCCTTACAAGGGCGTCGCTGACGACCATCATATGATCACCTCGCCGTCTTTCCCAGTATTTCCCGTATGCGATTCCGCCCCGAAGCATCAAGTTTTCGGTAAGCGCGATAAACCACAGGATCTGTACTGCGCTAAGCAGCGGAAAAAGCTCATCGGAGGTCAATAGGATCGCATCCGAATACATCGTCATACGGACGCTACCAAAAAGTTGGGGCTCTAGGCGTTCTCCAAACTGACGATAGACCTTCAGAGTCTCCTCGAAGTCGGTCGCAATTTTGTTCGAGAATCCAAGTATGTCGCAGAAAGCCACATACTTCGTGGAGATCTCTTCAACCGCGGCAACCCCCTCCGTCAGCTTTGGTACTGCGATTTCTTGTTGTCCTTCCACTTAACCTCCGGAAGTTAGCCAGATATTTGAGTGCCGATCTTACAAGCAATCCAGCAGATTGCAGAACGGGGAGCCGCCTGGATGGCGGCACAACAAGCTGCCGGCGCTCCTGACCGATTTTATGCGCCTGTCGGCTCGACGTAAGCCGTCGCTTAAAACAGCGATTTATGTTCTCCGCGTATGTGCGAGTTTGACTCGCCTAACAATCGCATTTTTTCATGCACGCCTTTAGAATCCCACTTGCAATGCGGCATGGATGCCATTACTGGTTTAACGTGCTTATTCAATGATCTGAAAGGACTCTGTAGACAATCTTCTCGTTGTCAGCCTGCCGGACGTCAATTTTGAAATTCTGAAAACGAATTTGGGATGAACTGCTCAGATCGTACTTCATAGCCTGATAAAACGCTGGTGCAGCGTATCCACCGCGAAACTCCCTGTACGAGACGTCAATAGTCGCACCCGAGCGTCCACCGTAGATTAGTTCCCGCCTCACGAAATCTTGCGAATATACTTTCGTTTCCTTCCAACCATCGGGCGAGTTCAACACACCAACCCACC
Organism: Paraburkholderia sp. C35; assembly: GCF_003121405.1. Lineage (GTDB taxonomy): Bacteria > Pseudomonadota > Gammaproteobacteria > Burkholderiales > Burkholderiaceae > Paraburkholderia. The sequence goes on from NZ_QBUY01000009.1 coordinate 33,874, forward strand.
GCCTGACTATCTCAATCGAGCCGCTCTGGTCCACGAGGAATGAATCGCCGATCGTTGCGGTACGTTCGACCCCTACCGAATACGACTTGTAGTATTGAGACTGAACCACTTGCGACGCACACCCGGATAAGATGATTCCGCAGACAGCTACGAGCACTGCGCGCGCGATGATGCGTTTCTCCACCATACTTTCCCCCAAGAAAATAGTGCGGCAATTCTTATTGGCTATCGAAGACAGTCATTTAGTGAGCGCCTTGCACAATGGCGTTATCGGTCGAGGTGTCGATGTTCTCGAGTCCGCACAAACCCGAAGCATCGCCGCATCTGACGGACCTCTGTCTAAGGCAGCTTCGGGTCGCGCGTTTCAATCGGCTGTCCAGCCATTTGAATGATAGCTTCCTATGTTTCGCGAGTAGCAACTATTGTCCGTAACTGGGCATTCATTTGCTGGAAAGCCCCTCATGTCGTTTGTGCTTCACCGGGTCGTCACCGAAACAACCTGATGTTCTGAGCTGGTGAACGCTGGAGAAGCGAGGATAGGGGCGTGGCTCATGCACCGGGCACCGAGCGACTTATTAGTTCTTATTGTGATTTTGACGTCAACTCGTGCTTCTCAATTGTGATGGCTCTGGCGGCGCCCCGGACAATACGCACCGCTACGAACGATGGTGTTACGTGGCGCGACACGGCACGTTTTCTCCCGTTTTCCCACCGTACGTTGAGGTTGCGCCGATGACGAGACGAAAGTGCCTTGAGAGTCACATTGCAGTGTCATCAGCGCATCGACTATCAGGGCGCAGTTCAACTAGAAAACTTGCTTTATGCCCGGATCGGTAATCGACAACCCACCGTCCTGGCTGAGCGCACAATTATCTAACCCCTCCAGGCTCATTCTGCGCATGACGTAACAACTAGTCCTCCTCAGGCTCGCTCTTCGTGAGGCTTTTAGCGGTCAGCAACGATTGGGATTCCCGGAAGCATCACTTTCCTTCCGCTGGAATTTCAGGGTATTTGTCGAGTTCAATGCGGCGAACGGAGTAGCCAGCATCTTCCAGTCGGGGCAACATTGAAGACGGTCCGACCAGATGACCTCCGCCGGCACCCACAAGAGTGGGTCCTTTCATGGACTGGATGCGCTCACTCAATAGGGCGGCCATCAGGAGTGATGTTCCGTGTGCATAGGTAAAATCGCTGACTTGTTTAAGCTCTGGCACGTCGCCGGGCTCCATGGGTCTTTCAGCATCGACGGTGAGAGCCTTGACGTCGCCCTGCCTCCAGTCATTGGCCAGGTCTTGGATGAGCTGGTTGTCCATAGTTCTGTCGAACCGTTTGCAGGATTCCAGAAGTTCAATATTCTGGAGGCGGGGAGGCAAGGCTGCCCGCCACTGCATATCCTCTTCAATGGTCAGCAGTGCGGCGAAGTTCCTGTGCGCAGCCCGCGCGTCTTGTCCTACTCGAATCTCGAATCCAGTGTAGGCTGGCGGTGCCTTCAGGCGATTTGCCACGAGGACCGCCAGTGCCCACGGCTTGAGGCGCGTAAAAACGGAATATGGTATGTGTGCCTTCTCAGCACAGACGTGCAATGCATCGAGGCTGGCCACGTCGAAGTAGTTCTCGAGGCTGTCTGACGGGGGATACACCTCCATTCGCGTGACCGCATCCTGTTCGGCTTGGGTCGGGTTTCTTACCGGTGACTCGATCACGACGGAGTTTGCCCGCATAATGGCCTGACGCAGCACAGCATCAATATCCTGTGCCGGGTCTGGAAGAATGTGCAAGGTCGGCATCAACAACAAGACGGGCCGCCCAGGCGCGGACGCTTCCCAGAAGACCCCCTCGTCAGCAGATGTAGGCTTCGTAACCATCGCGCATAAAGCCAAGGCGAGCATGAGAACGAACCGCGAACCAACTAACCGTAAACTGCTCTTCCACATTCGCTCATACTCCCGGTGAAACGTCCAGCAAACTGTTAAGCTGCTGCACGTCCTCTTCATCAAGCTGGCCAGTTGAGTCCTTCAGCCGGACGCCCCACATCAGCGCTGCAATACGTGCTTCGATATAGTTACGCTGCTGGGAATACAACCGGTCTTCTGCTGCCAAGACATCTGAATTCAGGCGTACACCGTTGCGGTACGCCTTGACGTTGAACTCGACCGAGGTTTGAGCTGAATGCACAGCCTGCTCAAGGGCTGCAACCCGGGTGCGCCCACCCTCATACCCCAGAAAGGCTTGCTGAGCCTGTTGCGTGGCATTTTGCCGGGCAACTTCGAGGTCCGCCGCCGTGTCTTCCAGCGCAAGATTCTCCCGCGTCCGGCTATGATTCGACAACCCATCGAACAGCGGGATGGTAATCTGAATCCCGATTTGCGCGGAGGAGGCAGCAGGGCCGCCCGTGATGAAGTTATCCTGTCCGTTGATGTAGTTGGGCATTGCCTCGGCTGAACGACGCGATAGCGGCTACGGACGGCAACATTGAATAACGGGTCTTCAAGGTATGCGTATGTGCGCGCGCAACTTGAAGCTGCTGGATTCTTGCGTCAAAATCATTCTCTTGCTGTTTGCGCCCATGCCCACGCCTGCAACGGGTAGAGTTCCGGCAATGCCTTAGCCTGCGACAGACCCGCCAGCTCGCCCGTCCACCTTCCTACGATGCTCTCAAGCTCCACGACACGCACCTTCGAGGCGTTGCCATGTCAACTTCATCGGCCTGCGCTGCTGCAACGCCGGCTTGGGCATCCTGCACATCGACAATCGTTCTGTTGCCGAGCCGATAGTTTTCCTTTGCGGCTGCCTCCTGTTCCTGCAACGCAATCAGATGCTTGCGAGCGGCTTTCCTGTCTTCCTGTGCGCTCAAAACCGCAAAATAAGCAGTGCACAGGCGAAGGATGAGGTCAATTTCACTTTTCGCAAAAGCAATGTGGGCCTGCTCAACCTCAAGACTGCTATCTCTCAGGTCCTGAAGCGCACCCCAATCGAACATGGTCTGTGAAGACTGAACGTGAAGCCCTCAGTCTGGTAGTTCGGAACGAGCGATGACTCCTGGTCTACGTAGCCGTGAATCGCGCTACCCGAGCTCCTGATGGACGGTAGCCAGCGCGACCGGGCGTTGAGACACGTCATCCCTTCGGAGCGCATCAAGGTCGCTGTACGTAGCGTAGTCGGGTCGTAGCCATTGGTTGACCGATACAGCATTCTTAGGTCGGTAGCGCGTACATGCGCACTGATTCCCAGAAAGGCTATTCTGAGAAGTTCCATTTACAGTTTGCTGCGCATCTTACTGCTCTGGCAATGAGGGGCTGTCCGCTACACGGAAGCGTGACGGTGGATAACACACCTAAGCTATCCATGCGGCCAATACCACCTCCCAGTTATAAAGGCGTCGTTGCTCTCGGCGGAAGTTGCCGCCACTGGTCCAACAGAAGCCGGCCGCTGGACATGCGGTAATCCGCCTCGTATCTGGCGATTCGTCGAAACTCGCCGGTCTCTCTTGAGCTATATATGCCGACAGACAATTTTGACGCGCATACCTTAATCAGATTGAAGTACGTAGACTTCGCTTCTGTCTCGACAGATCCCGCGCTACCAGCACCAAGTATGGACAAATCACTCGGCTCCACTATTTCGTTTCTCTCCTCGGGAAGTTCATACACCGTTGACCGCCAGACGAACGCCCGATGCTTGTGTCCGTGCAATGCGAGTTGAACGCCATACTGCACTGCTTGCCGCTGTACGCGAACCGCATTCACAGCCAAGCCATATCCCCTGAGATAGTCGCTCTTTTCCTCGTAGTTTTCGGTAACTGCCAGGTGATGATGTACGGCAATGATACGAAGTGCCGAACTGCTCATACTGTTCCAACCAAGATTAATAGCTACATCCCCGAATGCTTGCTCGTTGATGACACCCATCCCGGCTAGGAATTTCTTCCCGGTCGCTATGCTGTTTGAGTTCAGCCCACAGATCTCGACGACCATTCCAGCGGGGAAGGCATATCTTCGCCCCATCGAGAGATGGTCACTCGGTGGATGACCTAACAATTTTTCGTAGAATGAGCAATATTCCCTATTAGCATCATCCCCGGCCACCCGTACGACGAGCTCCTTGTTACCCCTAATCGGTTTGTCTTCGGTCCATGCAATATCGTGATTGCCCGGCACGATTATGAGACGGTCTTCTTCTAGCTGCAAGAATCTGAGAATCTTACGTATGGAACGAGCAGCCTCTTCAAACTCGTCTGGATGGGATTTAAAGGTGAAATCTCCCGTCGCTACTACGAGACCGACCTTCACATTTGAATTTTTCAATGACTGAATTATCGCATCTGCCATAGAAGTCTTCCCGACACCAGCTGGAGGGTTTCTTGAATCTTCACTTTCGAGTCTCCACACATGCTGCGCACGATGCGAGTCAACGGAGAAATGCGGATCGCTAATATGGAGTATGGTATCGCCGACGCAATGGATGATGTTTTGACTTGTGGGTGTTACCGGGCCATTATTTCCGAATACGAAAAGCAATTCTTTTTCGAGGTCTCCTGGTTCTTTCTTCCTGATCGACCACATCGAAACATTCATGCAGGCCAACTCTTGCGCATCATTTATTACTTTCCCCTCAAGCAACTTCACCGATTTCTTGTCCACGTTTAAGAGATCGGGTGCTACTGCATATGAATACAATCCGAAGAATTTTTGAGGTTTTGTGATGTCGTCAAACTTTAGCCACGCGTAGCTAGGAGCGTGACTATCGTAATAAGGAGCAACTCTCGTCTCGCGGTCGTCCTCTGGCACTTCTGCAGGTTCATCTTGCAGCTCGCTCGGAACAATCGCTTTGATAGCACGCGCAAAATACACATTATTGAAGCCGACGTCCGTCTCGTCGAGGTCGGCGAGGGCAATGTATATGTGGCCGACCCTATCGATCTCAGAACAAATGTCCGCCCAAAACTCCAGATTTGGACTTTCGTATGGTCGTTTCCACCATCCCCACCAGCACGTCTCGTGTTCGTCGATAATCTTCTTATGCTCCAAAATCGGATGGGCGCCATGGTCACGAAATCGAAGCAGATATCGAGCGGCCTTATCCATTGTTACCTCCGTTCACCACTACGGCCAGGAAAATGCATAGCGAAGCTTGAAAGGTGCGTGGACAGCGAAAATTGCGACGACGCATGCGTATCTGGATGCAATATGCAATGTAGACGGCGCGAAACGATTTGACCAGCAATCAGCCATTTTTTTAATGGGCCATTCTTGGGATTCGCGTTCAACCAGTTAGACGGACTGTGCAGACGGCCGCGGGCGGGTAGTCGAATGACAAGAAAGGAGCGTCGCTCGTCGCCAGTGCTGGTTCAGCAATTTGTTGGAGGAGGGGGCGTCAGAACGGTAGAGCTACGGCTGCAAATGATGGTTAGCGCTCGGCCGAATCCGGAAAATCGTTGCCGGCGGGCGCCCGCTCGCGTCGATTCAAGTCCAACCTCCGTGGCCTACCCGCTTCAGCCCGTCTACCCGCGCGAGACCGCAAGGCGTCCAACCAACGCCGTCCTTCGAGTTAGCAACATTGCCGCGTCAAGACCTGATCTCCCAATTGAGTCCCGGCGCGGCAATCAAGCCAGGTTACGAGGAATGCCTTCTGCCCGTCAACTATACGCAATGCAACAAAAAACGAGGGCGCGGGGGTTTAAGGCTAAAGAACTTCGGCAACATGTCGTTAAGAATGTATTGAAAAGTCATCATTTAATCGCCTTCGTTGACATGTTGGATCGAGAAATCATGCAAGTCTTGCCCGATGCCGGTAGGGGCGAGGAACCAATTTCCACTCCCGCCGTACATGGCAAGCTCAGCGCTACGCTGCTCGACCCTCCGGTTGTGAAAACCGTGCAGCGACGGCTCGAAGAGATGCTGAAAGGTTCGCTCGTCATGATGGAGCAACGCGGGAGGGCGAAATATTGGTGTAAGGTACCGGGCGCGAGTGGCCTTGCCGCGAAGGCGGCTGGCACGATGACGTACGACGAGGCGCTGGCTTTGCAGACGTTGCGTCGCTTTTCGACGTGGCGGATTCCGACGCTAGTGGCCGAGACCCTCGCGCCATTGTTCGATGTGGCTGGCAAACGTCTGGCAAAAGTTAACAACGAGCAGGAGCGGCGCTACCGTAAGTGGATTGACAAGATTGAAGTCGAGACCGGTAGCTTTGTGCTGCGATATCCAGAGGTCAATCACGAGATCTTCACAACGGTCTCGCAGGCGCTGTTTGACGAGCAGAAACTCGAAGTTATATATCACTCGCGCACGAAGGCCGACAACATTGAAGCAAAGGTTATCCATCCGCTCGGACTTGTGGAAGTTGGCGGATTGGTCTATCTCGTGGCCGCGGTGCCACGCCATCGCGATCCGGCGATGTACCGGCTAGACCGTGTCGCGCGCGCGACTATGTTGCCCGAATCGTTCGCTTATCCTCGCGGGTTCAGGCTATCAGAGTACGTGCGTGAGCAGCGTCAGTTTGATTTCATGGTCGAAGGTGAGATTGAACTATCTCTGCGCTTCAGCAATGGAGCCGGGAACCATCTGCTTGAATCGCCGATGTCTGATGATCAGGAGGCGAGAAAGGTTGGTGACGCGCTTGAAGTGCATGGAACGGTGCTTTTGAGCCAGCGACTGCGGTGGTGGTTGAGAGCGTTTGGGCCGAGCGTCGAGGTGCTGGGCCCAGAAAGCCTGCGCTCGGAACTGGCGACGGAGATACGGGCAATGGCTGCGATCTACGAAAGCAGGAGTCTTTGACCGATGCCGTTCAAAGGAGATCGGACATAGTTTGACCGACGGGCAAGATATCTTGAGAGGGCTGCATGTTGATGCCGCTCTATTGCACCCTCTACAGGAGAAACCATGTGCACGAATTGTAATTCCTCCCCTCTGCAACATTTGGCCGCATTTGCGATCGTGTTCGTGGTCGCAGTGGTGGGGACAGCCGTAGTTGGAGCCTATGTCGATTCGGTCGGCTCTGATGTGCAGCCAGGGTAGTTAACCCCTCGTGAGTGGCGGGCTTTGTCAAGCCCGCCGACGACAACCACATAGCCCGAAGCGATATGCCCATACGCCCAGCCTCTTTTAAGTTGAAATGCAGTAAATGTGAATGGGAACATATATTTGCTCCGCGTACCGATGTTCTGATCCCGAACGCGGATATCCGGTCCCGTTGCCCACGCTGTGGAGCGGGTGAGTTGATCCGAGCGCGCCCGAGTTTGATAGAGCTGGTTTCCGCCCGGTTGAGGGGAGCTTGGCTCGCCACTAAAAACCGTCAGTAACGAGTATTGTGGCGATTCGTGAAGAGTTGTGGATTTACCGTGGTCGTTGCGGGCGATTTTGTAAGCTGGAAAGGATGATGAAGCGAGGCCGTAGTGACCAGATAAATGTCAAGCGGTCAGTAACCAGGAAGCGGCTGCGGGGGCAGCATTCCATGGTCATAACGACACTCTCAACAAAGGGAAGAACATGAATAGTCAGGGACACGGCAACTTCGATTTCGCCGGCAAGGCAAAAGAAGAATACGAAAAAATTCGCAGGGAACTCAAGCGACCTAACATTCTTGTGTGTGGGGGTACGGGAGCGGGGAAAAGTACACTCATCAACTTGACGTTGGCGGATGAGAAACTTCGTGCCGCCGTGAACGCTGGTCGCCCGGTTACGCAAGTAGTCGAAAAATACCAAGGTGAACTCATCACGGTGTACGACAGCCCTGGCTATGAATCTGGGGAATCGAGCCAGAAGAAATACAAGGAGACGGTGCTTGATCTGATTTTCAGGAACAAGAATAGCACCGAGAACAGAATCCACATGGCGTGGTATTGCATCAGTCAGGGTAACGATCGTGTCCTCGACATCGATATTCAGACCATCAATGGCATCCGAAAGGTCGATGTACCGTTGGCGGTGGTGTTGACGCAAGCCGACAAAGGTGAACAGGGCGGTTTCGAGAAGCTGAAGGCTCTGTTGGAGAAGGAATGTCCGGACGGCGTGCGTGTTTTCGAGACTTCGCAAAACCCATCACTCGGGCTTGGCGTGGATCCGTTGCTGAAATGGGCAATGGCGTGCCTCGACGAATCCTTGCGTACCGCTTTTATTTCTTCCTCGAACGTATCCATTGAAACGAAGTTGGAAGAGGGGCGTAACATAACGCTACAGCACATCGGCATTGCCGCCGGAATTGCAGCGTCCCCCATTCCCTGGAGCGATGCGCCTTTGCTGTTAGGAAATCAGGCGACCTTGATGGGGCGTTTGGCCAGTCTCTGGAATTTGCCATCCATAACATCAGCCATCAGCAGCGTACTTCCCGGGCAGATCGTCTCAACGGTTGGAAAATCCGCAGCTGGAAATCTGATCAAGATGATTCCTGGTGTAGGTTCTGTAGCGGGTGCACTCATCAACGCGGGTGTTGCCTCAGCAATGACGGCGGGTATCGGCTACGGGATCAACGAACTGTTTGCAAAGATGGCGAGAGACGAACTCGCCGGCAAGCAACAAGACCTCTCCGCTTATCTTGCCATGTTGCCAGACCTCATTAACATGTTCAAAAAGCAAGAAGAAGAGCACGCGTGAGCTATGAACGTTAATGTCTTGATACTTGGCAAGTCTGGCGCGGGAAAATCCACGCTCCTCAATTATCTGTGGGGTGAAAAAATTGCCGAAGCGGGCATTGGCAAGCCGGTAACCCCAAAGGAAACGAAGGACAGCGTAGGGTTGTATGAATCCCCGCCAGTTTCGCTCAATGGACATAGTCTGACCGTCTTTGACAGTTGGGGCATGGAGGCAGACAAGGCCGAAGAATGGCTTAGGACGCTCATGCCAGAAATGAAGAAGCGTGAATTATCACCAAGTGTCGAAGATTGGTTTCATGCTGTGATCTATTGTGTGGGCGCTTCCGGAGCGCGGCTGGAACCTTTCGAGACTGAAGTGGCGCGACAGCTGCAGAGGGCGGGGCATACGGTGGTATTCGCGCTCACAAAGGCAGGCCGTGCAAGCCAGACAGAACTTGCTGCGTTGCAGAGAACCATTCGCGAGGACTGTCCTGACAATGGCGGTATTGTCGAGGTCGAAAGTCGTAATGTCGTTTTGCGCAACGGCGAAACCACGAATGCTCGCGGAAAGGAGGAACTGACAGACGCGCTAACCAAGAACCTAGCCAAAAAGCTGAAATATAAGCTCGCTGTGCTGTATCCGGAAACGTACAACAGACACTGCGCGTCATGGAAGGCGGCTACGTTGGATCGATACGACAGAGAAGCGGGGTTCTTCACGCCGACTGCTGTGACAATGTCAAAGGTTGGTCCTTTTGCTCAGGCCAGGTTGGAGTCACTTTTCTCACAGATGAACACTTGGCTAAACAAAGCGATATCTGACCTCGAATCCTTTCAAGAGGCGTTTGATGAGACCATTGGTGTGATTCATCGTGAAAATGTGCCCGTGATGAAGGCTCAAAATGCCAAAGATAAAATTGTCTGGGACACCGCTGAGTATGCCACCTTGACCCTCGTAAGTCTCATACCCGGGTTAAACATAGCCTATATGTTTGTGGCTACGGATATGCATAAGGACAGACTGTCGGAAAAGCTGGACGGAATCATTTCGAAGATCCGTGTGGAGGCGGAAACTTATATCCGCGGTCGTCTCCTGTAGGGCGCACGTTTTGTCCGTGTACTATATCTTTAAATTTTCTTGAAAGATCTCGGCAGCGGTTCCCCGTACTTTCTGAATAGCTGTGCCAGATAAGACGGGGAATCGATGCCGACGGCCGCTGCCGCTGCGACAACTGTAACTTGCCTGGTTTGCAGCAGCAGGGCGGCTCGACGAACACGCTGTCGAGATTGATAGTCGACGATCGTTTCTCCTGTCACATCTCGAAACGTACGCGTGAGCGTACGACGGGATGTGCCAAATTCATTTGCGACTCGATCCAGGCTAATCGGTTGGTCGAGCGTCGCATCGAGATAGCTACAAATATCGCTGACCAACTCGCGGCGTGCGTCGATCCCTCCCGCAGGCAGCGCCGCTGAAGCGAGGCCGGCTTCGATACATGAGGCGGCCACCATCTGGTCCGTCAATTCCTTGCGATAGAGCCCCAGTTCGTTATTGTTTCGATAACGAGTGTCAGCGGCGAGACGTATCACCTGCAGCAGCGGTTGCGGAACAGTTTGAATCGCGATTTTCGCCCGCGCCAGACGCTGGCCGGCTTTACGTTCGCAATGCGTGACGAAGTCCTTGGCAATGTAGACCGCGAAATGCTCCTGCTCGCTCTTGTAGCCGTGGGTATCGTGCATGCATTGCGGGGGCACCATGACGAACGACATGGGAGCGACCCGCAACGGCGAAACGTTCGATTCGATGTTCACGACCAACTGTCCTGTGCGGGGCAGCAGGAACATGTACTCGTCATGCACGTGAGCTTCGGTTCGATATTCGCCGACTGAAACATGGCGCACATCTGCAACGCGATTGCCTGTAAGGTGGGTCGGTGCTGTAGGGTAGTGCCTCACGGGTACATCCTTGATCGCCTATCAACGGAGCGGGGAGCCCTCCCAACGCGTGGAGGTTCAGTATAGCGCTTCGGGAATCGCGCTGCGCGGCCTGTGTGGCGTCGGTGCCAGGGAAAACGCCAGGGAGCCACGCGCCTTGCTGGAAGCCGAAGGCAGCGAATTGGCCCGATTGTGGGGTTTCGTGGCCCGATAGAAGGCGAAACAATCTCCGATCGTCTGCATGCTGCAAACACTTTATACAAGTGGAGTCAGATTCATGCAGTTGCAAACGGTTTTGGATACGGGGGCTTCCGTAGATACTCACCCCCACTTCGTGTGCGTTTTTCCTAACGGCAAAGGTGGTGGCAACCCAGCACCCATTGTGCTCAACGCAGACAGGATGACATCAGATGAAATGATGGCTGTGGCGGCACGATATGGACACGAAAGTGCATTCGTCTGCGCGCCTCGCGACCGGCGTCACTCGTTTCGTCTGCGATTCTTCGTGCCTCAGCATGAAATGGAAATGTGTGGGCATGCGACGGTAGGTACCCTATGGCTACTTCGCTCACTTGGACATTGGAATTCGAACGTAGCAACGCTCGAAACGTTGAGCGGCATCGTTGAGGCCCGCTTCAACGAACGTACGCAAATCATTGAGGTTAGCCAGCCGAAGGGCGTCGTCCAGCCGGTTGACGACGAAAGGCTGCTGGCTTCTATCTGCAAGGTGTTGCGCATTGATCCCGTCGATCTGGATTCGCTCCCGGTCCTCAATTCCGCGACTAGCCGCACAAAGACGCTGATACCGCTTAGATCGATTCAGCGGCTGCATGCGCTTTCACCAAACTTCGAGGAAGTACGTTCCTTGTGCGACGCACTGCAATCGACGGGGTTGTACCCGTTCGCCGTGCAAAGCGCACGTCCGTTCCAGGTCCACGCAAGGCAGTTCCCACGTTCATCTGGGTATCCCGAGGATGCTGCTACGGGCATTGCTGCTGCAGCGCTGCTATACGGCGTATTGCATCACGGGCTCCTCGAACCCGGCGTGCATGGGATGAACGTGCATCAGGGATATGCCATGAATAAACCTTCACTTATTCGAGTGGAGTTGCGCAATCCCGATGATAGTGACTCGGGTTGCTGGATTGGCGGCGCGGTTGAACGTACAGCGCTGGAGCGACTGTCATGAAATTCTTTACGAACGAACAGATTGCAGCACAACTCGATGTACGAACGGCGTCCAGCGCGATTCGTGAGGCGTATCTCGACTTCGCACGTGGCACGGCGGCGATGCAACCGAGGGCACGCACCGGAATCGCAGATGTGAAATTCAGCGCGATGAGCGCAATGTTGGGGCGCGCGGGGATTGCGGCTTCGAAGATTTATACGACCATCGATGGTCAATTCCGCTTTTATATCGCGTTGCTCTCGCTAGAAGACGGCGCGCTTAAGGCGCTGATGGAAGGAGACGCCATTACGGCTACACGAACGGCAGCCACGACTGTTCTTGCGGCACAGTATCTTGCCCGTACCACAAGCAGCAGTCTTGGCCTGTTTGGTAGCGGGATTCAGGCGCGCGCACATGTTGATGCCTTCGTTGAGCAATGCGACGTGCGCGAAGTACTGATTCACAGTCGTGACGAGAACTCCGCGCGCCACCTGGCCGCCCGCCTCAAGCAAGAGTTTGCGGTGGATGCTCGTCTAGTGGATGCGCAAGCTGCTGCTTCCGCCGACATGGTGGTGCTAGCAACCCGATCGTCGGAGCCGGTTCTGCGCGGCGAATGGCTTCGCCCAGGCGCCTTTGTCGCCAGCATTGGCGCGACGCGCCCGGACCAGAGGGAACTTGATGACACATCGCTGCGGTCCGCATCCCGAATCGTCGTGGACTGGACGGGACAGGCGCCGTTTGAGACAGGTGACCTTGTACTTGCGCCAGAGGGGCTCCTAGAGAGCATGCCTCCCGTCGACCTGTCGAGCGTTATCGCAGCCGGCGAAACACGCGCTGCGCGGGCAGAAGACATTGTTATCTATAAGGCTGTTGGGGTCGCGTTGCAGGATGCTGCGGTCGCACATCTTGCGTACACACGCCTCCTTTCCTGAATGCCGGAGTCACGCATGAAATTCACCCTTACCACACGGATTCTCGTTGCAATGTCGCTCGGCATCGTCACAGGTGTCGTTTGTCATGGAATGCTGTCGGCAGACTCTGCAACACAGGTCAGTGGCTATTTCTCGCTGCTTGCTGATCTGTTTTTACGAATGATCAAGATGATCATCGCGCCGCTTGTCTTCTGTACGCTGGTGGTCGGCGTGACCAAAATCGGCGACGTCGGTACCGTAGGCCGGATCGGCATGCGGACATTAGGCTGGTTTCTCGTCGCCTCGTTCGTATCGCTTGTGCTCGGAGCGTTGCTCGCTAACTGGCTTCAGCCGGGCCGCGCTTTGGAACTTGTGCTGCCGCCCGCCAATGCTTCCTCAGGGCTGAGCACCACCGCATTGTCGCTCAAGGAGTTCGTCGTGCATCTCGTGCCGCGCAGTATCGTAGAGGCCATGGCGAACAACGAGATCCTCCAGATTGTTGTGTTTGCGGCATTCTTCAGTGTTGGGCTCACGACTCTCGGAGAAAAATCGAATCTCGTTGTATCGTTCCTCGAGCAAATCGCGCAGGTAATGTTGAACGTGACAGGCTACGTGATGGCGCTGGCACCATTTGCCGTGTTCGGAGCGATTGCGAATGTGGTGACGACACGTGGAGTATCGGTGCTCATCACCTACGGCCGCTTCATGGGTGAATTTTATGGCAGCCTCATAGTGCTCTGGTTGCTTCTGTTTGCCATCGGCGGAGTGCTCCTTGGCCGACCCGTATTCACGCTGGTCCGGCTCATGCGAGCGCCTATGTTGATCGGCTTCAGCACGGCAAGCAGTGAATCGGTATATCCGAAAATGCTGGAGCAGCTTGAGCGTTTTGGAGTGCCCAGGCGTATCGCCAGTTTCGTTTTGCCGATCGGCTATTCGTTCAATCTGGACGGTACGATGATGTATTGCACATTCGCGACGCTGTTCATCGCGCAAGCCTACGGCGTTCATTTGACGTTCATTCAACAGTTGTCGATGCTCGCTATCCTGATGCTGACGAGCAAAGGAATGGCCGCTGTTCCACGCGCGTCGTTAGTGGTGATTGCCGCGACGCTCGGGCAGTTTAATATTCCCGAGGCTGGGCTGTTACTAATCATGGGGGTCGACCATTTTCTCGACATGGGTCGTACAGCAACGAACGTCTTGGGCAATGCGATTGCGTCAGCAGTTGTCGCTAAATGGGAGGGTGTATTGAGTACTACGTCGGCCGAGGTGTCGCCGGCTCGTGAGGCCGTGCACGCAGAAACAGGTCTGACTAAAACCGAAGACGCGCGTGTTGTCTCACAAGCGTGAATGGAAGCGAGCGTTTCACAGGGTTCGGCAGCCAGCTGGTGTTGGAACCGAACCGTCATTGACATTTGTCAATGAAAGGCGCACTGGTGAACTCGAGCTCAAAGCCGCGCCTGCGACCCACCGCAACGCATCGCGATATTGAGCTTGTCCTTTGCTTCATTCAGTTGTCGACGCATCGAACGTCTGTCTGACGCTATCAAAACCGATACAGTGCTCTTGATATTCGGGAAAGTGGTATCCATCACAAGTTTTCCATTATCGCCTAAATGGGCCTGAATACTGGAAGATCCGACGGTTTGTGCACCTTCCTCCTGCCCCGGATTCGCTTTTCTTCCGAGAGCGACGCCGTGGCATCGACAAATTTGCAGTTCGACACGATTTGGGCTCGGGCGGAGTTGCTGGCGGCGTCATGCGCGCTTTCAATTCACGTCCAACGTTACGGTCTTATCGAATACGTTTCAAACGATCGTTTCAGAGGCGTCTTCGCCTGAAAGCCGAAGGCGAGCCGACCGCACCTGCGCCGTGGGATTTGGCGCTCACGGTTTACGGCCCATCTGGAGCAGACTTGATAGCGTGATTCCCTATATTGCAGTAATTGATTCAGTTTTGTAGCATGTTTGTGTTCCGAGGGATCACGCCGGCTAACCTGGTGTTAAAAGTGAAAACAAGTCGGGGTGATGCGAACGCTGCGAGAGAGTCGAATAAGCGACCCCGCTGCCCGGGCCTGCGCACTGTCGCAGGCCTTTTTATTCTCGACGTGTAGAGAAAGGAAACGTGTACGCTGGTAACTGGTTCGCAGCCGCAACACTGGGCATGCAGTTAGTTTCCGTGATGACTCGTTGGCGGTTCGCTTTACGCGTGCCGTCGTTCATTTTGAGTGGAAGAAGATAAGGTTGAGTATGGCTCAATGCACAGCACCAGTACGTGGGCATAGTTCGGCTGCGGCCGAGGCTGCTTGCCCTGCATGTCGTTACCGTAGTGGGCGTAGCTATAGCGGTTACGGAGGTTACGGCTCGGCCTATTCGTCTTCGAGCGGTGGGGGAAGTAGTTACGGCAGCAGCGGCGGCAGGTCTATGGGCGGTGCAAGGCCGAGATGGTCAAGAGCGGGTTCGTCCTTGTCGTACACGCCCAATCAAGTGATTTCACTTACGCCAATCCGCCAAACTGTTGAAGCGCGAGCAGCGGAGAAGCCTGACCTTCGCGATGTCTTTCTGTGTCACGCGTGGGACGACCGGCAGGGGGCAGCCAAAGAGCTGCACGATCTGCTTGTGGCGGCTGGCGTTAAGGTGTGGTTTAGCGAGAAGGACCTTGGCCTCGGCGTGCCCATGATGCGTGCCATCGACAAGGGGCTTGCGAATTCGCGAATCGGACTTGTGCTGGTGACTCCTGCGCTGCTGGCTCGTCTTCCGAAGGAGGGCGTAGCAGATAAGGAACTTTCGGCACTTCTCGCAGGAAACCAGCTTGTCCCCATCGTGCACAACACGACGTATGAAGCTCTTCGGAATGTCAGCCCCCTACTGGCATCCAGAAGCGGATTGGACACGATCGAGGATTCAATGGCGGTCGTCGCCGCGAAAATCGCTGAGCTGGTTGCTATTGTCTAGTGCGCATTTGCTCGAAGCTAATGCGGCTGTCTCCGTTCGATATCTGCGCAGGTGCTACGGCTGGTCTTCTGACTGACGACAAGAGCCACGTGGATCACAAGGCGAGTTCGAGCGCGTCGACAGCCCGTTTGGTAGGTTTTCCTGATCTCCCTCATCGATTGCTGGAGATATGCGATTTGGGATTCGGAGCTTTGAAGGACTGAATGCATGGTGGCAACAAGCTCCATCTCGGACAACTGACAGTCATTCACTCCCATCAAAAAAGCCCGCTTGAAAAGCGGGCTTCGAAGTTTCTCGCTACTGCCGCTTAGGCAGCCGCGTCCTTCAATTTCTTCAACGCGCGAATTTTCAGGCGTACGGTTGCCGGCTTGGGGTCGAACCAGCGCTCCTCGCCGGTGAACGGATCCTTGCCGAATCGCTTTTTCTTTGCGGGAACCTGCTGGACCCCAATCTTGAGCAGGCCGGACAGCGTGAACTCACCAGCGCCTTTCTTGTGCACGGAGCCAAGAATGGTCTCCTCCAGTGCTGCGAGAACGGCTTTCGCTTCCTTCGGCTCGACACCGGCTTGCGTGGCGACATGGCTGGCAAGCGACGCCTTGGTGAATTGCTCTTTTTGCGGCTTCAGAGTTGCAGTGGAAGGTGCTGCCTTCTTGGCAGACGCCTTCTTCGGTGCGGGTTTCGTTGTTGCAGCTTTTGCGGTCTTCGTTGCCATCGACTTCCTCTCGTGTCCAGGATTGGAGAACCGCTTAAGACGGCACACGACGCCGAGCGTTACTGCGCCGTCTTAAGCTGAGCCCAAGCGTAACAATGGTTGAATCGCTACGCAAGCGTGGCGACCCGCAAAACAAGGTTTTTTGTTGTCTCGCGGCTTTCGTTCTGTCGAGTGCTCACGGAAGCGAGTGGGTGATGCATTTCTTTAGATTAAACCATGCGGTTTTCCGCGCAATCGAAGTTGACTCGGAAACCACCCGGGAGCGCGGAAACACTCCGGGCAGTTCCGAGAACCGCATTCATTTCCTAGCTGAGGGCGGTGCAGTGATTGGCTACGGATTGCTGGACGTCGTGCCGAGGTGCAATTCCTGATCAAAGGCGCGATTGACATCGCAATACTGTGCGCGAGCGGACTGCGATTTGTACCAGTTGAAGTACAACATCGGATGGCCTGGCGATTCAGCACTATTTTCGGAAAGAACGTAGTAGTTGAAATGGACGTTGGCCGCATCTGCGTAGCTAGTCCCAGGCTCCCTGTCCGCGAGGATCAATTGCGCAGAGTTTGCGTTGCTGGAGGTCAGGAGACGGAAGTCATGCAGTTGGCAGTCCGCCCCACCGCCAACAAGTAGATGCAAATCCTCATGATCGACGCCGGCATCAGAATGGAACATAGGGACAATACTCCATGTCCCAGATCCTGGCCCGATATCGTTCCGAACGAAGATAGAAACAACGTCGAAGCCATGCGCGTTGAAGTTCTCACGCGACGCACGGACTATCATTGCCTCGCTACCGTGCAAGCGTAATCGATTGATACCGTTGGTTATTGAAAATACGGTTGTCGCATCTTGCGCGTTCGCGATGTTGGCCACTGCGAGTAACACCGTAGCCAATCTGCAGCAGGGTGAAAGCTTTCGCACCGACGTCTCTCCCAGAGTTCGCCGCTTTGCACCTCGGTAATTCTAGCGGCAGAGTTCAGGCGCAAGTGGCACGCCTGTCTCGAACATGCCAAGGCGGCGTTTTCGCCTACTTTAAGCCTGCGGGGTACTGGTGTGCGGAAGCAACCAGACCCGGTGGCTCGTTGAGTTTCTGCTATTGACGAAGTTCTGGTGAGTCCTGCATTGAAGCCTGTAGTTTCTGCATGGCGTCGACGGTTGCGCGCTGAGCCGCTAATCCGAAGTTCCGCTTGAACTCGCTGAACTCGGCATGGCCGGAACCGGTGACGGATTTTTTCACTACGAGATTGCCGCTCAGGTCAGTTACGGTACATTCCAGCGTCACCGAAAAGTCGGTCGGCGGCCACGTTAGCAGACTTGGCGACGACGAGGTCGTGGTAATGACAGGCGTGACGATATAGCTCAGTTTCTTTGCTTGGGTAACACTCGCATCGGGCTTCGAGTTCAGCTTTACGACGTCCGTGAAAAGGTTGCTCAGTTCAAGATAGATCGGCAGCTCGAGGTCCTGATACGGCTTGTACGACACCTTGTCTCCACCGCCGCCCGGTGTAATGACTTCCTTTTGACGTTCCTCGTCGGTGATGACCAGACCGACTGTCTTGCTGATCGGGCTGGCAGTTTTTGCGACCAGCGCAGAGTTGTCACCGGAAATTGTGATGTCGTGTGCGCATCCGGCCAAAAAGGAGACAAGCCCGGCCACGCAAGCGGTGCGCAAAAAAGTAGAAACCTTCATATATGTTCCCCGGTGTTGTGCGACGTTGTATTAGTGAATGGCGCTCACGAACGCTGGGTCTGCGTAGAGTTCGGCGAGAAGCTTCTGTACTACAAGAGGGTACTGCTGTGTGGCTCTCGGAACTGCTATTGCGGCCGCGAAAGATGAGTCCCACTCGCCACGAACAGTCTTGACTGCGTCGTAGCGAACCGCGTTGTCCCGTTTAACAATGAAACGCGCAGAGATCGTTGCCACGCCAGTTCCGATCCCTACATCGACGTTGTTTTCGAGGAGAACGCCGTCAAGCTGCACTGTTGCCGAAGGCGAGACCGCACCTGCGTAGGTCAGGTCTTGCGTGAGTGCATTCGAGATGTATGCGGCGAATGAACCTCCGACTGGAGATTTCATCCGATTGGCACGCACGGCTACAGGGTATCGGTTGGCGTCGCTTTCCTTGTCACTGAACGAGCTAACATGCGTGGCTGCGGGCGAAGCCGCTTTTAGGGTCTGGATGTTACTGACGGAAGGAGAGTACGGCGTTGCTACCACGGAGCATGCTGCCAGTAATGCTAGCGGGAGCAGAAAGGCAAATTTCCTCGGATAGTTCATCTCGGTTTGTTGGTTATGTGTTCGATGGAGACGAGCCTCTATAGATCACTGAGACTCGACAGTAATAACGGCTTGCGAGGCATGAGGTTTAGAGTGTCGAAAGAGACCCAGGGAGAAATCCCACGGATGAGCTCTGTTCTTCCGTGGCGACTACGAGGGGGTATGTAGGCTGACTTTCTAACGGCGGTGCAAGTCAGGAGTTTCCATCTGAGCCTCGACGTCCTTTAGCGGCGAGAATGTGGATTTGAAAGGCTACGCAGTAAGGGCCGGGATCTAACGGTAGTTGGCCGAGGGGCGGATTCGTGAGGGTAAAGTGCGAGCTCTCGATCTTTTTCGGCAATAGCGTGTTGCAGGGGATCAAGACCCGGTTTTTGCGACATCTGTTCCGCTCGGTTTCGCGCAAACCATTTCTGCGACCTTGGACATGTACGAATCTGGAGCGATGTCTTCCGGACCCGCCGCCTCCAACGTAATTGACCTTTGGCTGTGGTAAGTACCGATGAGAGCGGAGGTCGATACTCTCCGATGCGCGCAGTCGATGTCCACCCGACTTTCCAACGCATCGTAAGTTTGACCACTGACCGCTATTTGCTCGCGCGTCAGGTCTTGCCGAACCCACGCGCGAGTCATTTCCCCTACCAGCGCGTAAGAAGCTACGTCAACGTAGACGGTACGGTCCTCGCCGATATACACCTGACGCCAGTCGGATGCGGATGCAGAACCAGCTGCGATAAGCGTAGCGATGGAGATAATCAACTTTCGAAGCATGCTTTTGGATGTTCCTCGACCTATCGGCATGGCCTTATATCGGCATCTTGAAGAATAACTTAAGCACGAAAAGTGTGCGTGATCATTCGGCGGACATTGATTCGCGGGACTGAGGTAGTCTCACGATGTTTGTGTTTTATGCTGTTTATGCCGGTGTTATCGCGCTGCAGTCTTGTTGTGCCGCTGACACTAGCTCATTGGACTAAGGGACGCGCCAGACCAACGATGACATCGTAGGCCCGACGCGTTATAGCTTATTGCATTTAGTTTGTGGTCACGCGGCCCGTTTGCGCGATCTGGGACAAGGCGACTTTCTGGTCGACGTACCAGCGCATGAGACACTCCTTGTCGTGGCAGTTTTGCTCACGATAGTTCCATTGCTGACGAACTCGCTCTCGAAACGCACTTTGATCCGTGACAGCAGCTTTTGCTCGCAGGAAGATGGCGGCGAGCTGGATGTCAGCATTTGCCAGTTCGGGGTCACCGCATATCAGATGCTCAGCGTCGGAGCGGGCTTTCGCGCAGTCAAAGCTCGTCGCATACGTTGCCGGCGGTTGAAGCGTCCCGGCGGAGCCGGACATCGCCGGTTCGCCGACGTTGGTGTTTTGAGAAGAATCGGCTGGAGCGCCCTCCGTGGACTGCACGTATTTTGGTGGGCCGTCTTTTTTCACTGCGACATAGTTGCCGTTGACGTATTGGTAGACGTGGTCGGCGACATACGTGGCCTGATTTGGAATCTGATAAGTCAGCGAGACCTTGACATCGTAGTGGGCAGCATTCTTGCCTTTTACGAAGCTCGTTTGTGCCGAGAGCAGTTCCGTGTCGGACACTCCTGTATCGCCATCGTCGACGACTTGCGTAAGCGTGCCGTCTTTCGCTCGCACGAAGACTGTAGTCGTCGCAGTCTGGTAGCCTTGATGACTGTCGCCACCGTTCACCACCAGGGCGTAGCTGTTGTCGCCAGAAGGTACCCATTCAAAACCGCTGCCAACGGAACCTGACGCGCCCATCGACGCTACGTACGGGTGATTGGAGTCAACTTTCCATTTGTCGCCATCCTTGATGAAGACCGCGACACCCAGCAGCCCGGTGCATGCGTGACAGCCACCGCCATCAGGCACTGCGCTTGTGACGAGCACTTTCTTCTGTTTGCTGTCTTCAGAGAAGTCAAACGTAGCAACACCGGAGACAAGCAGGGCTTTTCCAGGCGCAGCCTGCAGGTTGTCACGCCACGGCAGGTTAGGCGGTATAACGGCATCCTGCCAGGATGCGGTCTTCGAATTGTCGTCGTACGGACCGTACAGGAGTTCGAGTGCGGCGGGGATGTTGAATTCGCCGGCGATTGCTCGAGACGCCATCGCAATCGAACAGGCCGCGCTCATGAGTTCGGTCATTCCCGGTTCGGATTTTGCGGTTACCGCGGCATCGTTGCCTGGATATGTCTGCTGTGCCGTACCGTCGGCCCGATACTGTGTTCCCGCCTGCCTGAGAATAGAATCACGGCAATTGGTCACCACGCTGAAGCGGGCGTAGCCTTGCGGGAAGGATTTGAGTGTTTCAACGATATAGCCGCTACCACTGCGGGAGATGCTGGCAGGATTGAACCAGAGTTGCGCGGCATCCCCGGACTGTCCAACTTGCTGGAATCCGGGAAATTGCTTGGCCGACGATGATTCGCTGACCGAGCCGGTGTTTTTCCCGCAAGCAGCGAGTGCGAACGCTGCTCCTACCAACAGGGCGCTCGTCCCGTAGCGCCATGTACGAGCCGAGGTAATCATGCCTGAATCGCCTGTTCGCTTGCCGAGGAGACTGTTTGTGTCCCAGTTCTACGCATGTGGCGCGTGTTTCGCTCAATAGCCAGCAAAACCAGAACGAGGCTAAATAGCGCGACAAGAAACAATCCGCCTGCCGTGACCTCTGCGACCAGCTTGAGCGTTACCCATTTTTCTGCCGTCTTCGCTGCTGCAGCCGTATAACGCTCGCTCTTCGTGCGCATATACGCATTGATGGCCTCGATCGGATCAACCTTGCTCGACTCGGCCGCAGCTACCACCGCGCCGAGCTCGTCGAGGTATTGTTGACGATCGGCTTCAGGGACGTCATTCAAGTGGTTGCGGATGATCTGCGCGTTGTCGCCCGAAGCGTACTTTTGCAGGGAGAATGGAATCTTGAAACCTGCGAGCGGACTTTCTGCAGGTCCGCTGTCTGTCGGAGGTTGTGTGCCTTGAGGCTGGCTGGGCTCAGTTGGCGCCGCCTTCACCGGCTTCAGAGGGTCTACGATTTCCTGCGGCGTCACCTTGGTGTTGACGGTTTCCTGCCAGACGGATACGCCGTAGAGCACCCCCACCGCGATACCCACCAGAAATACTGTGACACAGACAAGTGCAACGACGCGCGTAATGTTAAACAGAGCTTTGCGCTCAAATCCTTCTACGATACTCATGGTCTCAACCCCGGTTTATTGCGTTTGATTTTTTTAGCGGATTTCGCTTTTCAGAATAATATACGCAAGCTACCTGTTTGTGTTGCTGCCTGCAGGTTACGAGGGATCGAATATGCGCCCGATTGATCTTCCCGCCATGTGACTTTCGAGTCACGAAAAGTGTCTGCGCAAAATGTGCAAACACTTGATGTGCGTGGAGGCGCAGACCGTCCTTGTACGATGCGGTTCCGGCGCAGTGTCGAGTTACTTGGATAATGGTATCGCTGATACTCAGAAGAGCGACGACGACTGGTAGCCACGCCTTGCGATTGGCGACCGCCGTTCAATAACGGTTATCTCCCTCAGTTTTTGTGATATGCGAGCTACGTCTCGCGTACCAGTATTGCAGTCAATAGGCTTTATCAGGAGGTTGTGTGTACAGAGAAGCAGTTATCACTTTTGTGGATATCCTGGGGTTCAAGAATCTGATCCGTTCGAACACGTACGAGCAGGTGGCTACAAAGTTGGGCACGGTTCGGCGGCTGTCGGGCCTAAATGAAGCCGAGGACGGGGAAGGTTTTGAGCCGAAAATTATCCAGTTTTCCGATTCGATCATCCGTATACGTCCACTTGACTCGGTCGCGAACAAGGAGATGCAATATGGGCTCATGTTTTACGAGATGCTCGACCTGGTTCATATGCAAGGAGAGCTCATCAACCACGGCGTCTGTGTTCGGGGTGGGGTGTCAATCGGACAAATTCATTTCGACAATCAGATTCTTTTTGGACCGGGGTTCGTCAGGGCTTACGAACTGGAATCGATCTATGCAAACTATCCTCGGATTGTCGTTGATCCTATTCTGATTGACCAGGTGCGGAAGGACCGGCGCCTGGCATCGGCGCAGCACACACCCAAGCAGGAGTTTTCGTACATCAAAAAGAACATCAGAAGAGACAGCGACGGGATCCACTACATCGACTATCTCCGGTCTTTCCTTGGCGAGATTGACGACCCTGACAACATTCCAGTCTTCCTTCGAAGACACAAAGAAATCATCCTTCAGAACGCAGGAGGCGCGACGGAACTCTCATCTGTTGCCGCGAAGTATCTTTGGATGGCGTCCTACCACAATGGACTCATTGCTGAGTTGAAAGACGAAAGTTTCGAACACTACGGTCTCCAGAGAGAAGATCTTGAAATTACACTCGTTGAGATGCCACTTCTTCAGTCGCTCGCGATTTAACGGGCCAGTTGGCACGACATGCAAGCTGTGTGCTGGGCAATCAATGGGAGGGCTCTGGCGCTGATCGTCACGACACCTTCCAGAACGACCTGTGCTACTGCACACAATATTTTGCGGCCCCTCATCGTAATCCTGGACTTTGAGGTTTTTCGCGCTGGGTCGTGCAGCGCAAAAAAGCCTTGAATAGCGTAGTTCAGGATTTATACTGGGGTTAGTCTCCTCCATGTCCCCATGATGTGGATTGGGCCCGCGACGGCGCGGGCTTTTTCTTTTGCCGGGCTCACCTCATTCACGTGCGTCTGACGTTGATATAGTGAGTCACTCTTTCAGCTCAACTCTCGACTGCCATGTCTTGTGACGCGTGCGAAAGAATGCATCTGGCTGATTTCGTCGAACCACATGGCGGTTTGCTGATTGTGCGAGGTCCAATCAGCTTGCGCCCGATGAGACGCCAGCCCGTATTGCTTCAGCAATTTCGTTGTCGTTTTTGCGGCACGAACTGGCTGTTGGAATCCGATCCGGCGGAACTGGATTCCCCTGATTGGATTTGCCTTTTTCGGGCATCAAGCATCCTTGATCCCGTGTCGACACTCCACCAGCACACTCGTTCGTTGCCGCGCGACCCGGACTTGACCCAGACGGAGTCATCAATCGACGCGGCAAACAAGCATCTGACACACCAATTTTCCTGAGCTGCTGTTTAAAACCGGCTACTTGTGAGCCGGACGAGCCTCTCGGCTCGTGCAGAGTCCAACTTGACTGGCGCAGCCAAGCGGCCCGTTTCCATGACGTACGAGGGACCGTTCAGTGCTGGGAACTCGTCCGGCATGAATCGTTCCGCCCGTCAGCCTCAACCGATGTAGGCGACATGCCGGACACTTTAGCTGCGTCGCCGAAGAGCCCCGACGCCGCGGGTTCGCGTGAATCGGGGATTGTTCTGCGGCGCATTGGTTGCCGATATACCGCCGTAGCCGTTGACACAAGAAAGATGACCAGTTATCTTGTTATCATTCTTTCAACGATGCTTGTCCTATCCGATGCCGAGACCCCCGAATCCAGAAGTTCGTTCGCGCCTGCTTTCCTTAGGCCGAGACGTGGTCCTTGACCTTGGCTTCAATGGATCTGGTGTGCAGGACATCACTGATGCTGCCGGGGTTCCGAAGGGGTCGTTTTATAACTACTTTGACAGCAAGGAAGCGTTCGCCGGGGAAATCCTGGAGGAATACTGGCAGTCGATCGAAGACAGGCATGGCCCCATTCTGTATGACGCGCGCGTGAAGCCGTTGAAGCGCATCGTTACCTTCTTCCATGCTATTTCCACCGATCATGCGCAGCATAATTTTGCGCTCGGATGCCTAATCGGCAACCTGTCGCTTGAACTTTCCAATAACAGCGCAGAGACCCGTCGGAAATTGTCGGGATTGTTGGCACGGTGGGAGAGCGCACTGGCTGAAACACTCCGTGAGGCGCAGGAGCGTCGAGAGTTGTCGGAAAAATCTGACCCAGGTGTACTTGCAACCATTATCGTTGAAGCGTACGAAGGGGCGGTCATGCGCGCGAAGGTTGAGCAAAATGGCGCAGCGCTTGAACGTTTCGAAAGAGCTGTCTTGCCGAGGCTTCTGACCTAATTTTTTTCATGTTTTAATAAAATGACCGGTCATGTATTAAATCCATCCTCTCATTCTTCGAGGGGCATTTCCATGTAGTCAATTTTGAAATTGAGGACGCTATGAGTACCGACAACGTTTCTCCGGCGAACAGCAGTGCCGGCTATGCTGATCCCGCGAATCCGGCACTTCCCACAACGGGATTCAAACTCGACCGAACGAAGGCAGCGCTGGTCGTCATCGACCCGCAAAATGATTTTCTGAGCCCCAAAGGCGTCGCCTGGCCGCTAGTCGGCGAATGTGTCACCGAGAACAACACCATCGCGAACATCGGGGAGCTGTTCAAGGTCGCGAAGGAACTGTCGCTCACTGTCGCAGTGTCGCCGCACTACTACTATCCGGCTGACCATCATTGGCAGTTCGGTGGACCGTTGGAGAAGGCGATGCATAGCATCAACATGTTTGACCGCAGGGGGCCGACCAGTCTGGAGGGATTCGAAGGTTCTGGGGCTGACTTTCTTGAAGAGTACAAAGGCTACATCCTCGATGGCAAGACCATCATTGCTTCGCCACACAAAGTCTACGGACCTGAAACGAACGACCTGATTCTGCAGTTGCGTAAGCGTGGTGTATCACAGGTCATTCTTGCCGGGATGGCGGCAAATCTGTGCATCGAGTCGCACCTGCGCGAGCTCATCGAGCAAGGCTTTGAAGTACTCGTCGTCCGCGACGCGACTGCAGGTCCGCGCGTCCCTGAAGGCGACGGTTACCTCGCTGCGCTTATCAACTATCGATTCCTAGCCCACGCGCTACGTACAACCCGGGAGACCATCGGCGATTTGAAGGCGTAACTGGAGCTTGCTTCACGAGTTTGCCTAAGTCGAAGGTCTGAGGTGTTCGACGTTTCCCCAGCGTCGAACATTTATATTTTTGATTGATTAACAATGCTCTGGCGCGGCACCGCCGACCGGACTTTCTCAGGTTTCTGACAGAGTGACTTAACACTTCAAAGGAGTTACCATGTTGCAGTCTCAAGTATCCAACGATGTGCGTGTCTCGTTGACCGACCGTATCATTGATGCGAAAGCCCGCAAAGGTTTGTCCTTCGAAGCGCTGGCTGAAGGCACAGGTCTGAGCACTGTGTACGTTACCGCTGCGCTCCTTGGGCAGCATCCACTACCGTTGGATGCTGCCAGGATTGTCGGTAGCCGATTGGAACTCGATGAAGACGCAGTCGCGACGCTGCAGACAATCCCGGTGCGTGGAAGTATCCCCGGAAACGTGCCGACGGACCCAACCATTTACCGCTTCTATGAAATGGTCCAGGTTTACGGGTCGACGCTGAAGGCATTGGTGCACGAGCAATTTGGTGACGGCATCATCAGCGCCATCAACTTCAAACTTGATGTCGAAAAAGTGGGCGATCCGGAAGGTGGTAGCCGCGCAGTGATCACGCTCGACGGAAAATTTCTTCCATACAAGCCTTTTTAACAAAGGGCCGCGCCCATCGTGTATCGGGGTTCAGCTCACGCGATGAAAACGGTAGCGGCGATTGCCATCGTCGCTATGAGCCGCCCCGATCTATCGCAATAACTTTGCTGAACTCTCT
Organism: Paraburkholderia sp. C35; assembly: GCF_003121405.1. Classification (GTDB taxonomy): domain Bacteria; phylum Pseudomonadota; class Gammaproteobacteria; order Burkholderiales; family Burkholderiaceae; genus Paraburkholderia. Next base: position 60,046 of record NZ_QBUY01000009.1, read on the forward strand.
GGCAATTTATCCATCGCTTGTCGATGACGCAATGCTTCCCGAAGCGCATATATGCAGTACAACCATGCCAAGTCGCACGTCCAGCGTAACCTTTCAGGCGGGGGCATTGTCAAACTACACGAAGAGGCGCCAGTGACGCTCGTCAAAGTGCAGAAGCGAAGTCATGGCGATACTTGCTTCTAGTACGGTGTTTAGCGCAACGCGGTCGTGATTGAAGACCACGTCGCTCAATGCCTGATACTTGCGCTCGCCGTTCGTTCGCAGGAAGGTCCACATGCGAATCTACCGCCTGCATTTCAATGTAGCAAAGGAAGCGCAAGAATTTATCCGACAGGAGGCACCGATACGCGCTAGAGCATAACAATCATGTATGTGAGCGCGCCTTTGCCAGAATATCAGCGATTTGATCCCATCTACCGTCGATTCTCAGCCGATGATAGAGGCTTCCTGATGCGCTTGCATCGATATCGTGCGAACCTAGTTCTTTCCATGCGTTACCCGTCCCCATCTTGATGATCATGCCATCCACGACCTGACGAAGGGAGTGTTTGCGATGCCGTCCTGGTCGGTCTGAGCGCACCTTACGGGAGACGATTTCCTCAATCGCTTTCCATTCAGAGTCGTCGAGTTCCCACCTGCTATCGACTGGTCGGATTCGGTGATCGCTGGTTTGACGACCGCGGAGCGAGCGCTCGCGAGGACCTGCAAAGTCGTATCGCCGGCTGACGTTATTGGCCCAGTCCATCGGAGGTTCCAACGGTGATATGTCCCATATATTGAGACTGCTAACGTAGAATGTATCGTCAATATGTTTGCCATGTGCCGATATAGTTGCCTCAACGGCAGGAAGTTCAATGCCGATTTTTCCCTTGCAAGCCAATTGGTAGATGCTATGCCATGCGCGGTACGCAGATGGATACGCATAAAACCACTCAAGTCGGGTCAAGAACTGTGTGCTTCTTGTTGTTCTTCGAGAACCAGTTCGCGGAATTCGAATCTCAATTCTGAAGTTTTCGTCATCGAGAATAGGAGCACAAATCCGCTCAAGACTATTTGATGCATAGAGATAATTTGCGATGGATGTCGGCGCCCCGAGTAACGACCGTTGAAGCTCCCACGCGGGAATAAGTACCCGGGTGTGATCAGCATCCACTGTATATACTTCATGATTTTCCGTCACATGGGACGTTATGCCGAACGCTGAGGCATATTCCTGGGCTGTAGCTCGACGCCACCCTTGGAAAGAAGTTGTCAGTGAAATCTTTTCAGAATTTGTTGTCGCAAAGCTGATCTTGTACATTTGATCCGGTGCCAGCATCTCGGTGAGTCCTGTCCGATCAATTCCAACTACCTTCAATTGTTCGTTGATTCGTTCGAATCTGTCGAGCCACATGAACTGTCTCCGTTGATATCAGGAAACATGTAGCGACTGGTTTTATCCCAAGGTAGCGCTTACAACTCGACTAAGATAGATGGAGGCGATCAACGATGGAGTGCGTCTTCCTCAAAAACGCTTTTGGGCGCAACTTTGGGTCGTTTCAGCTCGTGTAGCGTCGTTCCCTCCGCGTTTTTCCAGTCTAACCAACCATTATGTGTCGTTCCGCAGACCACAGCCGATGCGCCGCTTGGTGAAGTGAACAGCACGTCTTCCTTGAAGACGAGTGTACCGCCGATTAGCGATATCTTTCCGTGTTGCAGTAGCTCATCACGCAGTCGTGCGAAAGAGTGGTCGCGAAAGCTTCGGCCAATTTCTGCTTTTCCGACGGAATCCTTGAAAACGACGAATCCTTCGTCCGTGTAGGTACCACGGGCGGATGACCCCGAACGCTTACAGTAGAGAACCTCATTGGGTGATTCTGCGAGGGCAGGCTGTGCGATAGGTTCAAATAGCGGGTAACCAAGAGACGTGACAAGCGTGCGCACGGTCTCAAAGATTTCTTGGCAGTCGGCGACGAGTGGAAGTGGAGTATACGATTTCATCCCTTCGTTGTAGTTCTCGGTCACATAGCGTCCGGCTTTCTTCGCCTCTTGAATGAACAGGTTCTCGAGAAATAACACGTGCGTTGACGTCAGACTTTGTGTGCGAGTTGTCAGGACGAGGACGCGTTGCCAGAAGTCTTTCTCGTTGTTGTGCGCCAGAAGCCTCTTTCGCATATCACCACTTTGCCCGATGTACACCTGATTTCCGGAGCCATCGTCCCGTTCCCCAATGAGAAGATAAAGGGAAAGCTGTTCGCTTTCACGCATTGCGAGGAACTCATCCAAGCGGCTACGAGGAATATCGATGGCTTGAACAATTCGAGTCGTGATTTCGGCAACCCGGATGCCGCGCGGGTCACCGTTGGGCAGGAAGATTTGAATTGTTTGAGGGCGGTACGTCATGGGATTTTTCTTGGCTCTGCGGACACAAGGTCTTTGTGTTGGTCATCACAATCTTCGGCACAGGTTGAGGATTAGGCGACGCAACCATCACTGTCGTTCATCAGCGTGAGATTGATTGCTAGTAGAACATGCAGCACACTTGAGCTGGTCACAGCGTCTAGACCTGTTTTCCGCTTGTGGGACTATAAATGTCATATCAGTCTGCAAAATATATTGACAATTCACGTATAAAGCAATGTTTAAATTTGATAATCAAGAAAATAGATAAGTATTTATTTTTGGATGAATCGATTGCTGGGTGTGCGCTTAATTGGCAGGAATCAAATGGTCCGGGTCAAATCGATTGATGTTTAAAAATTGAGTCGTGATCTGCTTGCGAAGATTGGAATCAAACTGATATGGCGAACGATGCTTTGGTGAAATAGAATAATTGCCGGCTTCGTTGCATCGTCTAGGGAAGCGAGGCGATGCTGGATTCGACCGTGAGCTTTTGTAGCGCGCAATGGAGGGGACACGAAGTTTTGGGGCGCTGTCAGGAATCGATATTGGGTTTCGGCAGTAGATTGTCTTACGGGTCGTCGGCATCGACCTCGCTTCGCACACTCGGCATTACTTGATCCTTGACGCCCTCCCGGCCCTTAGCGCTATCGGCTGCCATGCCTCGCCGAGCGCGGGAAGGACGCGATTCCTTCCGAGACGGCGACGTCCCGCTGCGAGGATTTCTTGTGCCGAGTTAATGTCGCAGCGATGATGCACGCCATACTCAAGACCGACCCATTCCGCTATTCCAAGTATTTGGAGGCAGTTCGGGCCTGCGTGGCTGTTACAGCAATTACAGGTGTGGTTGGATATGCTTCATCGACCTGATCGGACCGCACAGCCGGGGAATCGAATTTGTATTGCAGCTTGGTCCAGAATACGCTCCAGCCTGCATTGAGTTCACACTTCGCCATCCGTGTCTTCGCGAGCTTCGAGGCATTCGCGTTTCAGGCTGACTCATCGTTGACGTCCTCCCCGACCTCAGCCTGCGGCTGCCGCGCAAAGCGCGGGAAGGACGGGGATTCCTACTGCCAGACGGCGACGTCCCGCCGCGAGAATGTTCTGTGCAGAGTTGATGTCACGATGATGATACGCGCCACACTCACTGCATGCCCATTCCCTCATTCGCAAAGCACGGACTTCGCCATCCGTGTTCGCGCAAGCGCCGAAGCGTTCACGTTGCCTATGAAGATGGCGCCATACTCCTCCACCAGAGCCGTGGAAAGCTTGTGCAACTGGTCTTTCCGGGAATTCTTTATTTTCGCGTGAAGCGCACGCATGCGAGCCTTCTTCCGTGCACGCTGCGCCTGCGCCAGTTTCGCCTCCAGCCTGCGCTAGTGGCGCGCCGGCTTCACCGTATGTCCGTCGCTCAACGACGCAAAATCCTTCAGTCCGAGATCAATACCAACGGACTTTGTCGCCTCACTTTGGCGCGGCCCACTGCTGCGGACTCAGCTTCACGCAGATGTTGATATACCAACGGCCGCGAGAGTCCTCACAGATGTTGCCCGCGCCGAGTTCGTAGTCCGCGAGACCGTAGCTGTCCCACAGCGAAAGCGCCATCTTCCCGAAGAACAGTTGTCCGTTGCGGTATCGAATGGCGCTTGTCTTGAAAGGAATCCAGCCTAGCGAACGCCGCGCACCTCGCGACGAGCGCCAGCGCAGCTTCACCTTCCGTGCCTGCATTCGCCGGATCGCGTATTCTTCGGCGACGGCTTGGATGGTTGTCGAGTGCAGGTCGAGCCCAGCCTTGCCGGCGCCTTTCGTAAATGGATGGAAATCGAATCCCGACAGGAACCGGCGTTCGCGTTCCCACACCTTCACCGAAAGCTCATTGCAGTAGTTCCACAGGAAATTGACTGCGCGCGCCTGCTCCTGCAGTGCGCGGGTATACCTGTCTTTGAGTCGGAGGTGGAGAACGCGGGTAGTATGCTGCATGGGCCGATACGGTTGTTTCTCCGTATAGGCACGTCCTGGTTTCGCTGCGGAAAATCACAGTATTCCTGCTTCGCTGTCTACACCCGCCTTTCATCCTCGGCCTGAAGGCCGAGGTCTTCAGGCAAATCGTGGATAAAGACGTTTAGCAATATATGTTTGAACGTCGTGAAACGGAAGGCTGTGCTGAATACGGGAGCGCATGGGTCGCCATAGTTGACGAGGGTCGTGCCGCGGTACCAAGAAAAGTTGGTAGCCGCGAGATAACGCTCGCCGTAAAATGACTTCATGCTTACGTAGACGGGGTGATCGACCAGCCGATAGTTTCGCTCATTTTTTTCAAAGCGTTGGAGTAGTTTCTGATACCGAGATATCAGGGTTTCGACATTCACGACCTGGCCATCCAGCATAGCTATTGATGCTTGCGCTATCTTTTTCATCTTGACATTGTCGATAAGGAGCGGAAATTCTTTTCCTTCGGTATCCGCCGGAAGATAGTTACAGTGCCGCATTTTGTTTGAGCCCGCCGGTATGTCTGTCTCAAGTAAGGGACGGCAGTGCGTCAGACACATAAACACGCCGGGGAGCTGGTGGCGACGATGCCAGTAAGTTTCACCATATTGACGGACGTCGCTTTCGCGACACTCGACACAAAACCGCAGGCGAAATTGTGTTTTTTGTTTCGATCCACCCAGAAAGTGATAGGGCGCATTTGCGACTGCGGATCCGTCGAAGATTCCCGAGCGGAGCTCATTGACAAAACGCGGTGGAAGAAAGGCTGTCACATACGGAAAGTATGTGTGGTTAAAGAGAAATGAATTTTGGTCAATCCGCGTGTATGCTGAGATGGACCGGAGATAAAGCGGCCTATTGAAATTCACGCTTTTTGTATCCGCGTGAAATATGTCCTTGATGAGCTTGGGTAATGCCAAGCCGAGGTGCCGTCCCGCACGAATCAGGAGGCTCAGCGTCGGCTCATCCGGATAGGGGCGGGGGAAGTACATAGTTAGTCGAGCTCGAGCAGGTCATTCAGGTCGGTAACGGCGCCCATCAGTTCGAGCTGTTCGAACACACTGGTTCCTTTCTCGCGCGCAGCGGCGATAGCATTGCGGTAGTCATCGGGTGCAAGATTGAGCGACTCAACGTCCTTCTTGGTGCTTCGCTTCCTTCCGGGAGCTTTCGGTGGCTTCATCTTGTTGATGGCAGTCTGAACACCATCAGAAACGTTTCGAACTTTGCCTTCTTCTTCGACCGAGGTCGCAATTTCCTCAGCGCGCCCGGCGTCGACGCCCATCGCCTGCAAGGTAGACGAGACGGTCGAGACGAAGTCCCTGTGACCAGGGCGCACACTCGCCATCGGGCTGCGGACGCCTTCATATCGGGAGAGACTCTCGCTGAGCATAGCCTTCGCAGATAGCGGAGCGATGTCCTCGTACTGTTCCAGCGCTTCGGTATCGCCCGACCTGTAGGCATCCATCATCGCGTGAACACGCTCGAATTTCGTTTCCCATACCTGTTCTATCAATTGAGCGGTAATCTCCTCGGCATCCGTGAGCATTGCTTCCCCCTGGGTGCTGGCGAAGAGCTTGATTGCGAGGTCGATAACGCCCTGACAGTAGTGGTACATGAGGTCGGAGAGGGCCTGAGTGAGCGGGACCGGCTTCTGCACCCATTGGAACGGCCAGATGGTGCTGATGAACTCCTCCCACTCTCCCGGTTTCGCGAGGTCGAAGGTAGCCTTAAGCGGCTCCCAGTTGGGAGTTCCGCCGCCGACCGAGCGACGTGCGGGGCTCGCGTCAAGCTGTAACACATGTTCCGCGCGATTGGTCCCGACATAGAGGATTGGGATACCCAGGTCATTCGAGGCGGATACAAACAGAGCCATGAGCTTGCGTGCACCTGCGCTGCTTTCCTTTGCACCTTTAGAGCCTCTTGATTTCCCTCCGCCTGCATTCTTGAGATTCTGAATTTCGTCTGCGACGAGGAGGCCAACGCAGTGAGTGTGCATCAGATGGGCTGCATGTCCCAACAGAACTTCGTTTGAACTGGTGCTCTTGCCATATAGCTCGTAGTAGTTTCCGTCGGGAATCAGCTGGTGGATTTTCCGGATGATTGCCAGCGCGAACCCCTTAATTGATGTGCCGTCGTGAGGGGTCTCAATGCGGATATACGTTATTTGTGTGATGTCCAGTTCGGAATGGTAGATGACTTGCGGCTGGAGCCGAAGAATCTGTTTGAGGCTGTAGGTCTTGCCGATACCCGAAAAGCCAAGTAATGAACTTGAGAGTTGAGGCGCGTCGTCGTCGAGTTCACGAGAGCCGAACGGAAGCCCCGCTTTTCGCGCTTCGTAGAGTCTCTGATACACCATTGTGTGCTCGCGAGTGCGGGGTTCCCGGCCGACGTAACCTTGCCGCATCATCGTGTCCAGTACCCATGCCAATTCGATGTGGCGCTGCAATACCACCATGCAGTTTGATAGCGTGCCAACCATCTGTAGCCGCTCGTGAATAGGCCAGTGCCGTTGCTCTTCGTCAAATTCCGGCAGCCTGTTTAGCCGAGTGACAAGCTCGTCAAAGCCTGGCGTGGGGAAAAGCGCCGCGATAAGTCGATTCCCCTTGTACATCGGTATGCGCTGCTCCGTGTAGCGCGCAGGCACTGCATGCACGTTGCCGTTACTTGATGATTCCATTAATCAGCTCCTGTCGTTTCAATCGTAGTTTTTCCTGAAGGGTAAGCGAGGGCTCAGGCGTGTCTGCCGGAGCCGCCGAAGGTGCACCTGTCGGCATCTTCGGTTCAGTGGATGAGGTGTTCGACGTGGCCGTCTGGTGCGTTGTGTCTCGGGCACCGTGACCATGAATCGGTACAACGTTATTGGGCGCCGTGGCTGGCGATGGTGAGCCTTTGCCGCGCGACGAGGGCTTGGTGATTGCAGCCTCCTTCTGACGACGGGTTGCCCGCTCGGCGATTCTGTCGGCCGCGATGTCGGCCTTACGCGAAGCACGGGAGGCGCCATTCGTCGCTTTTCTGGCCGCATCGCGCGCTGGTTTGGTAATAGCTTCGGCGAATTTATGGAAGTCAGCGCGGTGCTGCAGTGCGTCGTCTTCGCCCTGCAGGATGGTCGCCTGGACTTCCGACTGGACGTATTTGACCTCGGCGAACGAATATCCTGCGTAGTAGAGATTCCGGTCGGTTAGTGTGCAGGTATAGTGTCGACGGGAATTTTTCGGGTCATAGACGATGATTTCGTCAACCAGGCGGCGGTCGTAGGACACCTCGACGTCCCACGTACCCTTGTTTTCCGCCATGACGAACCAGCCAAGTTTCTCGAGTTCCGGGCAGGTGTAATAACAGCCTTTAAAGTAGATACCCTTGCCACGTACGATTGCCTTGTCTCGGGGGAGAAGCTGGAGGTGAAGGTATTCTGCGGAATATCTTGACATCGCACCTGCACCTTGCCTTAGATTGTCGGCCCAGATTTCTCGCGGGATAGGCGGGCATTCCCGGAGAGCCATCGTAGGCGGCATGTCATAGCCCCGCATCGGGTTGCGGTTGTGCTTGATGATTGCGGCGAGAATGAGCGCGATGAACTCATCAAGTGTCAGGCTTGCGTCGCGGTCATAGTGTTTGCCGCGCCGGCGCGTTGCGTTACGAGGTGGCTCGTAGCCGGGTGTGAGCGACGCAATGGAGGCGTGGATAAGCTTGAAACCGCACTCGACAGTACCCTTGCTCTGTGGAGACAGGGCGCGCGTATTGGCGACTGTGCTCTGCATACCGTCACAGATGCGGTTGCTGTTACGAGATATCATCTCGCCAAGGTCGCCGAGGAATTTTTGACCAAAGTAACCGTCAGCAAGCCAGTCGGCCGGGTCATACGGAACGTTATATTTCGCGCATAGTGCTTCCTTGTCCTCGGCAATACTGAGGATGGCTTGCATGGCAGCCTCCCAGCTCGCATGTTCAAGGCCTACGTAGAATCCAACGCACAGACGGCTATATCTGTCGTAAATCAGATACATCGTAGGTTTGCCGATGATTTTTGCGCGATTGTCCTTCGCTACCAGCCATACGTCGGCAATGGTCGCATCTATCTCGTAGATGTGGCCGACACAGATTGCTTCGTAGAGAGCCCCTGTAATGTTCTGACCGTGATCGCGGTCGAAGTCTTTATTGCCTTTCTTCCGGCGCATGGTCGTTTCGTACGAAAAATTCTTTTTAAAAACCGTACGAAACTGCCGGATCGAAGGTCGCTCGCCCGATGGTTTGAGCAGCTGATTGCCATTCCCATCGAGATAGGAATATTTCTCGCGGAGCATCTCGAGCCATGCATGCTTGAGCGTCGAGACTTCACCGTTCAGGTAGTGCTTTTCGACGGCCTCCTTGATGTTGGGGACATCGACTTTTGGGTCCATCTGAAAGATTTCGTATCGCTCGCCCTTCGGTACGCGACCGCGCCCGTGCGTATTGCCGGTTTGCTTTGTGCCGATGTCGAGGAAATTCGGAAGCAGCGCCTGCTGTGACTGGCCTCCGCACCAGTACGTGTTCAGATACTTGTAGATTGTCGTCTTCGATATGCCGGTCTCTTCCGCACGTGCCTTCACTAGTGGTCCACGAAGGGTCGAGTCGAAGATTGCGGTGTCGGCGACGAGTGGCTCTATGACTTCCCATGCCTTGCGGCGACGAACATCAGCGTGATGCGAATAAAATGGAAGTTGGCTTTCGCTGCCCACGACGATGGATAGTTCGTCAGCGGCGATAGATGATATGAGAGAGGCGTACTGACACTGCATTGGCCAGCAGTTTGGGTCCGATACATTGACTACCCATGCCTGTCCATCCTCGGTGACATGTAGAAGGCGGTACCGCGTCCCTCCTGCACGTTCGAGCAGGTCATTCTTGACCGGGTTTTGCACCACTTTCGGGTGTCGGAGCGTCGTGAGCTCTGTATCGAGATGCTTCTGCGCTGTGCTCATCAGGCGGCTCCTGTAGCTGGACTCTCGGGAATGGGCACGCACCGGAAGCTTGCAAGTGGTGCAGTGGCGAGGTCTGGGTTGTTCAGGTCGCAAAGCAGGATGCGCTCGTGCATGAGCAGCTTTGCGACCCGCAACCCATCGCCTGCTCTCATCCCGTGGCGTCTTTCGAACTTCGCGCAGTATTCGGAGAGGGGCATGTTGCGAGTTGAGTGCAGTAACTCATGCGCCATGATGAGCGACCTCTCGCGAATCGCTCCCGGGTATTGTTCTTCTTCCCCCGATTTGAGGATTCCGCCGCGTATCCACTCGATGTTTCTGATTTTCTGCATGGGCAGGGTCGAGTCGAAAACGAGGCGGTGAGGGATATCCATGCCGGCGAAAAGAACGCGCATGATTTGTAGCTTCTCGATTGAACGAGGATCCTCCGCTTCTTCGGAGCTCTTGCAATCGATAGCTTCAAAACTGGTCTGGCCGTTGTCCGTAACGTCGACTAGAAAGTCGACGGTCATGACAGTCGGGACATTTGTACCCGGGTAATAAGGGTGTGTAACCTTCAAGGCGTCGGCGATCTCAAGCGTCAAGTCGCGGTCGACCGGGTACTGTTCCCTCACCCCGGTTACACGTGCGGACCATTCAAGGGCGAGTAGTGTCCTCGTCTCGATATCGGACATTGTGTGAATGGTCCGGCCGAATTTCTGGCTATCTGTGCGTTGCACGCGCCCTCTCGAGGTGAAATCGAACACCTGCACCCACGGTATGTAGTTTGGGCCTGCGCCCTTACCGCGGCCCTCAGCCTTCCACCTTGCGATTAGCTCCTCTGTCATCTTCTTCGGCCCGCGACCCATCTCTATCCCCACTGCAGTGACTTCGTCCTACCGGAATGCAGGACGTCTGCGTCTGTGTAGACACGCCGCAATGGCGGATCGCCTAACAACTTAGACCAAAGGTCAAAAATCCGACTTCAGACGTAAATATCCCACATGTGAGACTAATATGTAAACACCGTGATGCCGCGGTCATACTCACGTTTTCGGTTCAGGATTTTCTTCGATGATCGACTGGAACAAGGAGGCCAAGCGCGTCCTCCGGGCCGAGCTCGTTCGTCAGCAGGTTGGTTACAAACAGCTTTCGGTTTTGCTTGAGGGGCTAGGCGTCGAAGAGACAGAGCGCTCAATTGCAAACAAGATTTCGCGCGGCGCTTTTACTTTTATTTTCTTCCTTCAATGTATGAAGGCGCTTCGCAAATCGGCTGTAAATATCGACCTGACCGACGTCGCTGAATAGCAGAAGGCCTGCTGCACCCTACCGCTGAGAATGAATTGAAAAGATCCGCGGTTGTGGATACCACGGGTTGCCTGCGCTCTCACACCTTGATCTTGACAATTGAGAGCCGCGGGGATCTTCACAAATAACGTTTTGGCCAAGGGGAAGACGACTCAGGGTTGCCAAAAGATCCGATTCACTTTCCGGTCGGGCATTTGACTGAGAACGAATATTCGATTGTCAGCGGTACCCGTACTGTGCTTTTTGCGTCGCCCAGCTCTTGATAGCTGTATTGGCAACAAAATCATTAGCCGGTTTGTCGATCTCGGCATGCTCGCAGCAAAAGGGGGAGCACTATTTCATGAATTTTTCGTGGAAAGCGGGCGAGGCAAGATGATCAAGTAACTCAATTAGCTGGGCGCTCGCAGCTCTGCCTAGCGTCAGTTCGAAACGGCGCTGAGTCGGCTTCCAGTACAGCATAGCTTCTTTCAGTTTGTCCCGACCTTCTTTGGTCAAGATGACGATTCGACGTCGACCGTCATTTTCATCCTTCTCGATGCTCAGATAGCCTTCGCGGATCAGCGGCTTGAGCGTATGTCCCAATGCCGAAAGATCCATCACCACGTCTCCCGCAAGTTCACTCTGGGTCGGCGTGCCAAGCAAATCAATCGTGCGCAGCAGGTTGAACTGCGCTATGTTGATTCCCGTGGGTGCAAGTGCCTGATCGTAGAGTTGGCCCATGCTTCGCATTGCACGGCGGAGTGCGCCGGAACCACACACGCTAGGTGTCAACGTTTTCCCGGTTTGTCGTCGCATTGATTTATCTCACTGGAATTTCTTGCATTATGGCATATACCAGTTTTTTGATACTCTGAATGTGCGAAGCTCGATTGGCGGCAGAGAGAGGCCCATCGGCACGGTTCGTTCCGCATGCCGGTCGATTTCGCAGAATATGTCCACGTTTGGCTATAGAATGTTTTCTGGACAGTGGCGGGGGCCTGCACTGTCGAGCGAGACTTCCACGATTATTAGCGCGGATGGCGCGCTGTGCGTATGCACGGGGCATGGATATCCGACGCAACTAAACAATGAAAATGAACGACCAGATGCAGCAGGGCGACGCTATGCCGTCGATCCTTGACAGGGAAATTTCAAGTGCCAACGAAGATGCTTTTGGCCACCGTCACTTCGCGCAGGCATTACGCAGCCTGATTGAGTCGCCCGAACATTCACCGCCATTCAGTATCGGTCTGCTTGGAGGTTGGGGAACTGGCAAAAGCAGTATCAAGGAACTGTATACGGCCGATCTGCGCGACGACGCTGATTCTGGCAGTGGAAAGTCGCGATCTCAGCGAGTTCACTGCGTTACGTTCAACGCGTGGCGTTTTGGCGGGCGCGACCAGGATATCAAGCGCGCCTTGCTACGGCATGTCTTTCTGGAACTCGGAGGAAAAGAAGAAAATCTCGAGGACCGGTTGTTTCGCCAGGTAAGTGAAACCCGCGATAAACCTAAGACTCTGCGAGAATTGACGAAGTCAACCCTGCGGGCGTGGATCGCGCCGCTCCCCGCATTTCTGATTGCGGTGGTCGTACTCTTTTTGCTCTTTCTCGCGGGTAAGCACTTTTTGCACCCTGGCGAGGCGTCGCAGTCAATTCTGTTCCTTTGCATTTTCGGCTTGTTGCTCTACATCCAGAAACATGTGAAGCCGCTCGATATAAAAGGATCCCATCCGATAACACGGGTGGCGTTGCCGAGCACAAGTTCGGAGCAGTTCGAAGACATGCTGCTCGCGCAACTGCGTCGCTACAAGAAGGGCGAGGACGTTTCGCTCGATGGCCGCAACGGAAAGAGTTGCGAGCGTCTGGTGGTCTTCGTTGATGATCTGGACCGCCTGTCTGCAGACGAGATGGTCCTGGGTCTTGACGCCGTCAGGACGTTCATGGAAATCCCGAAATCCCGACTGCCGAATGGCTTGGGTCTGGTGTTCGTCATCTCCTGTGACGAGGCGAAGGTAGCCGACGCTCTTGCCAAAGGGCGCAATCGATCCGGTGAACTGCCGGCAACCGTTTTCAACCATTCTGACGCCCGTCGCTATCTCGACCGGATTTTTCAATTCAGGCTGGAAATTCCACCACCGCCTCGCAACGACATGCGGGAATTCGCGACCCGGCAGTTGAAGCGGTTGACCTACATCACTGACGACCTTACCGCACGGGGAGTCGAGCTCCCGCCTCTGGTCGACCGGATGATCCACGTCGGAGTGAGCGACCCGCGTAATGCCCTGCAAATTGTCAACGCATTTGCACAGGCATGGTGGATTGCGGTACGTCGCGAGCGAGAGGGCGTCGGTAGCGCACGACCAGGTGGTCTGCATGAAGGGGCGGTGACCCGACACCCGATTTCGTTGGGCGCGATATGCGCAATGAAGGTCAGTTTCCCGGACTTTTACCGCGACCTGCTGGAGGACTCGAGTTTTCTTCAGGCCTTCATGGACGTGGTGCTTCGTGGCCGGTCACTGGACAAGACGCCGGAGGCTTCGCGAAGGAAGCTTATTGAGCGCTACCTGGTCGCCCAAACCGAGGGCCGAAGCACGGTCGAGGTCAAAGCGGAGCATCGGCCATTGCGCCAATATCTTTCGAGTCTCGGCGGATTGCGCTGGGCTGACCGTCTCCAAAGCCTTCTGCTCCTGTCCGAGGACCCGACTACCCGTCGTCTGGGCGCAAGTATCCTGCCCATATACAACGCGTTCGTATCGGGCGATACGCGCGGAGTGCTGGAAGGGATGGGGCGCCACATCGATACTTCCGCGCTGAATCAGGATCAGGCGCGCAATCTGTATCAACTGTTTGAAGACATGAGAAGCGAGACTGAGGCCCGTCGTAGCAACGCCGCACGAGTCATCGCTGACCTTATGCCCCGTATTCCCGCTCCTCACGCATCGATGCTCTTAGGTGAGCTTTGTCGGGATCTCGACAGCAGTTTAAGTCTTCGCTCTCAGCTTGGGCCCAAGCGAGTCGTGGCGTTACTGGAAGATGCGAACAAGTCAGACCGGAAATCGATCACCTCACGCCTTGTGTCCGACATCACGAGCACCGAACATCCGATAGCACTCTCTCTCCAATCACTCAGTCCGCCTGGTCTGGACGAAGCGGTTGAGATGGTAGAGATCATCGTGCCATTTGCTCTCGCGACCAGGGCCGATTGTGGTGAGCTCGAACAGGACGCGGAAAGCTCATTGCTGGATTGGCTCATCACGCGCAATGTTAGAACCGAAGATGGTGAGGGGACACAATTGCCGTACGAGAAGCTGGAGGCATGGCTTTCGGGCGACGCGGGAGACGTCGCCAGTGCACTGGGCGTTCGCTATGGCAAGGCGCTGGCTGAGAGGCTAGAGAGCGATGAAACGGTTGAATTCGACCTTGCACCGGCTTTAAAGCGAGTTCAAGCGATTGTTTCGAGGTCGATCGAGACGGGCGGTGATGAACGGCATGAGGGGTGGAGTCTGTTGCTTACGTATATTGGACTGTCGTACGCGCAGGCAGTTGAATTCGCGTGGGAGCTCGGAGTGCCCCTGCTTGGTAAAGCAAACGAAGACGAAGTGTCGAGTTTCGTTGAGCAGTTCGCGCATAGGCTGCAAACATCAGAGGGCGAGACGATTGACCCCGAGAAGGCTTTTAATCCCTTGTCGAATGCCGTTACTCGGTTCATTGATACTCTACACAGAGAGTCGCTGGGCGCGCTCGTAGCCTTGACTGATCGATGGAGCACAACTGAAGCGACGGCCGAGCTCGCGACCGAGTTGACGCGTCGATTGTTGCCGTCTGGATCCTCTATCGAAGCTGCAATCACGTCGAAATGGGCGCCCCGTCTTCTGAATGATTTGCCGATGTCTTGCGTTCGACTGCTCGCTTCGCGGTTCAAGGAGCAAACCAATGGAGTGCAGACTGCGGTGCAGTCGTCGCTGCAGTTTACGATCAACAACGACCGGATCCCAGATGCGGTCGATGCTCGATTCTCTGCATTCATCGATGCGGTGCCACAAGATTGCTGGAGTGTGGCACCGTTGCAGGAATACCTGAATTTGCTGCTACCGCAACTTGCGGCTCGATTCTCCAACCCTAACGGCTATCTGGCATCGATGATGCCTCGTGTCGCACGGCTTCTCCAGAGCGCCTCCCCTTCGGTCTTCGGGCATCATATCCAGCAACTCTTTATCCAGGCGAAAGGGCACTCGGCTCACTATCCTATGTTGCATGAGTCCATGACAGGTTTGTGGCCGACACCGTCGGCGGAGTTCGGACCTTATAACCCGGCAGTGATATTCACTGATGCGAAGGCCTTCGTGCACGGCTTTACGATGCCAGACAATATCAAGGTTGTTCGCTCCATGCGTGACATGTTTGAGCGCGGAGTGGTTCCTTCGTCGGAGCGAGCAAACTTGCTGGAAGCAATCTGTGTTGTGTGGAAAACTGCGCCTAAACAAACAGCAGATCTTATCGCGACGTATTCGAATCTCTCGGTCGAGCAGGCCTATGTTCTTGTCACAACGATCGATGTCAACAACGACCAACAAACTTCTGCATTGACGAGAGCCTGGCGCAGTGTTTCACAAGCCATGAGTCCCGACGCGCGTGTGGCGATGCTACGCACGATACTGTCCAGAGGAGTAGTCAGTTCGACGAGCGAAGCAGACGTGTGTTTGCGGGTCTGGCTCGACGTTCAGGATGATGATGGCAAAGTGCTCTTGCACAATACGCTGCCGGCGCAGGACATCCCGGATGAGCAAAGAAGCCGGGTATGGCGCCAAGCCGTCTCGCGGGGTGACGGACTGGGGCCAGAATTTTTCATTGAAATCGTTCCGCAGGTTATTGTGCTACCAAACCTTGCACTCACAGGACCGGCGGTATTTGAAGATGAGCAGCGTATCAAAGCAATTTTGGGGGAACGCAAGAATCATTCGCGATTCTCGAGAGCTCTGATGGACGTATTTACCGAAGCGAAGAGTACCACCGTCAAAGGCCAGATCTGCAAGCTGTGCTATGCGCTCGTCGGAGATGCGGTTCTCAAGTCTTTCGGGCCAAAAAGTCTGACTCCCGAAGAGTTTGCGATCGTCGAAGGAGTGTTTGGTGATTCCGCAGAGGTTCGACGTCTCAAAGACGCCGTAGTTACAGCGTGACAGTTATCCGGACCTGGATTTGATAGCGAAGATGCGAGTTGTTCTCGCATCTGACCTTCTCTTGCCTGGCGATTCTCGATGGCGTCTGTCACCCAAGCGAGCGACCGCAGCGTCCGGGAAAGCTTGGAGTATGCGCTCGTGTAGCAGCCGGAAGACACCGCCGTCAAGACAGCCGTTCGCAAACGGTCAAACCGCGGCGCGGTTCTGTCATTCGCCGCGCTGTGTCTGGCTCGGGCATGCGTGTCGTAACCTAAGGGCATCAGACTGCGCGCGTCAGGCCTTCTTGTCGCTGCTGAGTTGTGCCAGCAGCATCTTCTCCATGAACGCGCGGCGCTCGTCTTTCTGCTTCGCGGTTCCCTGGTTCGAGAGTAGAGACTCTGAAAGCTCGTAACTGTAAAGCGCAAACCCTCGCCCTTTGGCTTCGGAAGCGCTGAACCCCAAAGCTCGAAAGCACTCGCTGATATAGGAGAGTCGCTTCGCGTCGACCTCGTCCAGTACATTTCTTGCCGCTTCATCGCGACGAGCCCACGCTCGAATGGCCAGTTCAGTCGCTGCTGCTTCTTTTGCCGACTCGCCGCGAAAAGGTAACGCGAGCAGATCACGTATCAGGTCACGCGGCGACAGCCCTCGACTCTCGAACCTGAAGATGATCTGTTCGGTTGCGGCGTCACGCCACGCAGTGAGCATGCGCTGTAGCAGGTCATCGCGGTCCTTGAAGTGCCAATAAAAACTTCCCTTGGTCACACCAAGCTCTTTCGCGAGTACCTCGACACGAACTGCATCAATGCTGCGACTCTCCAGTACGCGATGCGCTGCGCGAATCCAGTCAGCAGGACCAAACTGTCCGCGCCCGCTTTGAACGACTTTTGTCTCTGCCATTTTGGCTCCGGAAAACGCCCATTTTATCGTTTTTAGACCTGTGTATATGAACTCCGCAAGCTGAACGTCAGCCAAGATCGAATTTCTTCAAAAGCAGCGTTTACCCTAGGATGCATTTTTGTTGACGCACGCAGAAGTCGCACATACCATACCCATACGTATGCGTATGGAGATTTTAAGATGACGGTCATGGAAGGCGTTGGTAAGGAGCTGGTTGCTGCTGAGCATCGAACGAACTATTTCGATGAAGGGTGTGGCACGCCACTATTCCTGTTGCACGGATCAGGGCCTGGTGTTTCGGGTTGGACGAACTGGAAGGGTGTACTTGGCGATCTGGCTCAGAAGCACCGCGTCATCGTGCCGGACATCGCTGGATTTGGATTTACGGAGTTCAAAGAGGATAGCCAGTACGACATCAAGCTTTGGGTTCGGCATCTCGTGGGAATCATGGATGCGCTTGAAATCCCGAAAGCGTCATTTGTCGGTAACTCCTTTGGTGGTGCGTTGACTCTGGGTCTTGCTGTCTTTGACCCGGCGCGAGTGGACCGGATTGTCCTCCTCGGAACGCCTGCCGGTGAATTCGAGCAAACGCCGGGACTGCGGTCGGCGTGGGAATACGAGCCGTCGCTCGAAAACATGGAGCGGACGATGCGACTGTTTCCCTACGACCAGTCGATTATCACGGCCGAAATGGTCAAGTCGCGCTATGAGGCGAGTGCCCGACCGGGCGCGCAGGATGCGTTGCGCAAGCTGATTCCGAAGCCGAACGCGGAAGGTCCGACCATCGTGAAGGGCTTCCCGGAGCACGTCGTCTCGAAGATTCAGGCGCCGGCGCTTGTCTTGCACGGACGCGAGGATCGCGTGGTGCCGCCGGAATGCGGCCAGTTGCTCGCTCGAGCCATTCCTCGTGCTGACTTGCATATGTTTGGGCAGTGCGGTCACTGGGTGCAAACCGAGCGCCGCACCGACTTTCTGCGTCTTGTCACGGCTTTCTGCGAGTAAGTGCCATGAGTCGCAACGTGCTTGAGCGTGTGCTCCACCAACTATCCGTCGACCGTGCCTCAAAACAGCGATTTCGGGACGATGCACAAGGCTTCCTGCAACGCTTTGCTCTTACGGAAGCGGAACGCAAGATGGTTCTCGATTTCGATGTCTTCGAGATGCAGCAGGTCGGCGTCAATCCGATGTTGACGATGGGATTCTGGCAGGAGCTATCGCCCAATCGTGACATGCGCGCCTACATGGCAAAACTTCGGCCGATAGGCGACGACGAAGCAGTTCACTCAGCGGCACTCAAACAGTAGGAGAAAGCCAGCATGGCAAAAGTTGTAGGTGGCTTTCTCGTGCCACATGACCCGGTGATGTTTGTCGCGCCGGACGCACCCAAGCAGGAAATCCGCGTTCGCATGTGGAGCGCGTTCGAGAAGTGCTCGAAGCGTCTGGCCGAATTGAAGCCCACGAGCGTGGTTATCGTCGGTGCTGACCATTACATGCTCTTCGGCACAACTTGCCTTCCGAGCTTTCTGATCGGAACAGGAGACGTCGATGGGCCACTGGACGCGTTCCCGGGCTTGCGGCGCGGCGTGATTCCGGATAGTGCCAAGATGGCGCAGCACATTGCACAGCACGGACATGAAAACGGATTCGACTGGGCTGTTGCGCGGGTTTTGACCGTTGACCATTCCATAGCGATCCCAAACCAGCTGCTCGTGCAGCCATTGCGAGATGCTGGCGCTCAGGTTGGGACAATTCCTGTGTACCTCGCATCCGGCGTAGACCCATACATTCGATTGAAGCGTGCGGTCGAAGTTGGTCGCCAGATTCGCGAAGCCATCGAAGCATCGCCGGACGATGAACGCGTCGCAATCATAGGGAGCGGCGGCATCAGTCACTGGGTGGGCACCGCTGAGTTGGGGCGGGTGAATGAGCGTTTCGACAGTGAAATTCTTGACTATGCGACCCGCGGTGACGTCGATTCACTTGCTGGCTTAAGTGACGAGTACATCCTCAAGAACGGCGGCAACGGCGGGATGGAGGTTCGAAACTGGGCTTGCGCGATGGGCGCTCTAAAGGGAGCGCGCGGAGAAGTGATTGATTACGCACCAGTACCCGAATGGGTGACAGGGCTCGGATTCGTCCAGCTCCATCTGCAATAACGGAGTGTTTCACATGAACAAGGTTTTTCTGCTCAAGCGCGAAGAACTCGCGCCTGGAGAGATGCGCAAGGTTGAAGGTAACAGTTGTCCGCTCGCTGTGTTCAACATCGAAGGTCGCTTCTATGCGACCAGTGACACCTGCACGCATGCGACGGCGTCGCTTACGAGTGGTGAGATTGTGGACGGCGACCTGATTGCCTGTCCGCTCCACGACGGCCAGTTTCACATACCGACTGGCCAGGCCGTTACGTTTCCGTGCACGGTCGACCTGCGAACGTACCGGATTATTGAAGAAGGCGACGAGGTATTCGCCGATTTGGACGCTGAGTCAGAAGACTCGGTTTCGTCGGTCTGAGAGGTGCAGAAGATGACCCATGATTGCACGGGTGCTTGCCCACGATTGAATC
Organism: Paraburkholderia sp. C35; assembly: GCF_003121405.1. Classification (GTDB taxonomy): domain Bacteria; phylum Pseudomonadota; class Gammaproteobacteria; order Burkholderiales; family Burkholderiaceae; genus Paraburkholderia. The sequence continues at coordinate 79,254 of NZ_QBUY01000009.1, forward strand.
GCGACGAAGTAAGCGAGCCTCTTCCTTACCTTGACCGGCTGCTTGACCTTGAAAAGGGTCGACTCTCCCGCCGCGTGTATTGGGATCACCAGATTTACGAGCAGGAACTCGAAAAGATCTTTGCCCGCAGCTGGCTGTTTCTGGGGCACGAATCGCAAGTGCCTAAGGCTGGCGATTACCTGACGACGTACATGGCTGAAGATAACGTCATCGTGGTCCGTCAAAAAGACGGCACGATCAAGGCGTTCCTTAACACCTGTCCGCACCGTGGCAACAAGTTGAATTTTACCGACGCCGGTAGCGCTCGTAGCTTCGTTTGCAACTACCACGGGTGGGCTTTTGGCATCGACGGAAAGCTGCGAGGGATGGCGGGCCAGGAGCTCTTCGAAGAAAGCGGAATGAAGAACAGCGAGCACGGCCTGCATCCGGTAGCTCAGGTCGCCACCTACAAAGGGCTCGTGTTCGGCAACATGGACGCGAACGCACCTTCCCTGTCCGAGTGGCTGGGTGACTTCCGTTTCTATCTCGACGTTTTGCTTGACATGGAGGGCGAGGGCACAGAGTTCGTTGGTAGCTGCGTGAAATCGGTGATCAACTGCAACTGGAAGATCCCTGTCGAAAATTTCATCGGCGATATCTATCACGCACTGTGGACGCACGATTCTGCAGCGCGCGCGATGCTCGGGGGCCCTGTCGCTGAAGTCTATAAAGACCCTGATTCGTATCACGTGAACTTCAATGGTCACGGCTGGGAGTTCAACCAGGACGTCGTCGGCAATGCCGCCACGCTCGGCGACAAGGAAATTCGAAAGTACCTGTACAGCATCCAGCCGAAAGTGGCAGAGCGGCTTGGCGAATTCCGTTCGAAGATGATTGGCTCAATTTCGTCTGCCAGCATATTTCCGAATATTTCGTTCCTGCCAGGTCAGAACACGTTCCGCGTGTGGCACCCCCGCGGTCCAGGCAAGATTGAGCTGCATACGTGGACAATCGTCAATCGTAGCGCGCCACAAGACATCAAGGAACGTTGGCTCAAGGGCACGATGTTGACGTTCTCGCCTTCGGGTGTTTTCGAGATGGATGACGGCGAGAATTTTGAATTCTCGACACGCACAAATGCCGGGTTCGTAACGCGGCAACAGGACCTGTACATGGGGCTTGGCCTTGGTAGCCAGCTCAATGATACGGGGTTGCCGGGTAACGTATATCGGAATCAGGTCAATGAAGCGAACCATCGCGCGTTTTACCAGCGCTGGTCTGACCTCATGGGCGCCCGTACATGGGAGGAAGTCCCTGGCCGCGACGAGGCGGTGTTGCCCGAAAGTGCGCTTCACTACGACGAAAGCAAGGTGAACGCATGAATGCAAATGCAAATCCCGAAGTCATGGCGGCGTTTGAAGAGCAGGCGGTGGATCGCGAAACGCTGCATCGAATCGAGCAGTTCCTCTTTCGTGAAGCTCGGCTTCTCGACAGTGAGCGCTGGCAGGATTGGCTCGCACTGACGACGTCTGATATCCACTACTGGATGCCGGCGATTGAGAATCGTCGACGTGCCGACCGGTTGGGTGCGTATTCGTTGGGACGCGGCGCGTACTTCGACGACAACCATTTCGACCTCGAGCGACGAGTCGCTCGTTTTGCCCAGCCGTCCGCCTGGGCGGAGGATCCGCCGACCCGCCATGTGCACGTGATCAGCAACGTAGAGGCTTACCAGGGCCTTGCTCGCGGTGAGTATGTTGTGCATTCCGTGTTTGTGAACTATCGCAGCCGCGGCGAGGCGGACAACGATCTTCTGCTCGGTCGTCGCGAGGACGTGCTTCGAGAAGTGGACGGCGAACTACGGATCGCCAAGCGAAAAATCGTTATCACGCAGTCACTTCTGATGTCCAAAAACCTCAATACATTCTTCTGACCATGAGCTGGCTCGAAAATCATGTTGCACTCGTCACGGGTGCAAACTCGGGAATCGGACTCGCTGTGGTTCGACGTTTCTTCGAAGAAGGCGCGCGCGGTATCGGCGTTCTCATTCGCAGTGCAGCGCACGTTGACGCTCTGCAAAAAGAGTTCGGCGACAAGATCGTCATCACCGTCGGCGATGTGCGTTCTCCCGATGCCAATCAGGAAGCGGTCGCGGCGACTGTTGACAAGTTCGGCAAGCTCGACACGCTGGTAGGCAACGCCGGCGTGTGGGACCATTTCGCGGGGCTACGGAAGTACGAGGGCGACTCGTTGAAGTCAACTTTCGAAGAAGTGTTCGGTGTAAACGTGCTGGGTTATCTGCTCGCTGCTCATGCCGCTGCCCCGGCTTTGCGCGAAAGCCACGGAAGTATGATTTTCACGCTATCCAATGCCAGCTTCTATGCGGGCGGTGGCGGACCCGTCTACGTTGCGTCCAAGCATGCAGGCGTCGGCCTTGTGAAGCAACTCGCATATGAGCTGGCGCCGGACATTCGCGTGAACGCGGTCGCACCGGGTGGAACTGTTACTCCGTTGAAGGGGCCGCAAGCACTTGGACGTGAGAACGACCGTCTGTCCGATATTCCAGGGTTTGCGGATTCAGTGGCACAAGCCATGCCCCTGGGATTCATCGCACAACCGGAAGACCACACAGGTCATTACGTCTTGCTCGCTTCCCGCAAGAATTCATCGGCAACTACGGCCGCCATTCTGCAAAGCGATTGCGGGTGGGAAATTCGCGGCCGTCAGTCACGCAAGACGCAAAAGTGACGTAACTAACAGAGTTCAGCATCATGCGAGAGAATTCCACTGCTTCCCAGCTTCGCGAACTGTTCGCGAAAACCCGCTTACCCGTCATGTCGGCGCCCATGTTCCTGGTTTCGAGTCCAGAACTTGTGACTGCTTCGTCACGTGCTGGCATCGTCGGAACTTATGCGGCACCGAATGCACGCAATGTTACGGCCCTTGACGAGGCCCTGAGCCGTATCGCCTCTGACACGAAGAAGGCCGGCGGCGCGCCTTGGGCGCTAAACATGATCGTCCATCGAAGCTATGACAGGTTCGATGCGGAAATTGAACTCGTTCAGCAATACCAGCCGAAGATTGTCACCACGGCACTCGGAAGTCCCCGTCGAGTACTCGAGCACGTGCACAGGTATGGCGGTTTCGTCATGGCAGATGTTGCAACGCCGACGATGGCCCGTAAAGCGGTCGAGGCGGGAGTTGATGGGCTCATTCTGGTATGTGCGGGCGCTGGCGGTCACACGGGTACCTACCATCCGTTTGCTTTCGTGGACGAAGTCCGTGCATTCTGGGACGGCCCCATTGGGCTTGCTGGTGCAATTTCCAACGGTGCGCAGGTGCATTCGGCTCAGCAGGTCGGTGCTGATTTCTCGGTTCTTGGCACCCGTTTCATTGCAGCGAAAGAGAGTCTGGCGCATCCCGACTATCGCGAGATGCTGGTCAATTGCCGTATGGAAGACCTCGTGGCATCCAAAGCAGTATCCGGCGTCCTTGCCAACTGGCTACGACCTACGCTGGAGCGAGCGGGTCTTTCCGAGACACAGCTTGGAGAAGAGCAGAAGATTGACTTCTCAGGCGATATCAGCACGGCTCCGAAAGCATGGCGGGACGTATGGTCCGCCGGCCACGGTGTGGGCTCCATCGAGGCGGTCGAATCGGTTGCATCGATTGTGGATCGCCTTGCACAGGAGTATGTCGAGAGCCTGCACGCCGAACGCGTGGCATTCGCTCGCAAACTGGATCAGGTTGAATCTTGGGCGTGCTCGACGCCTTGAACGAAGGAGTTCCCGAATCGTGGACAACAGCATCAAGCAGGCAGCGGTCGCGTTGCGTGAGGCACGCGAGCAGCGAAAGACCATTCCCCGGATTTCCGAGACGTTTGGGATCAAGGGTATCGACGCTTCATATGCAGTGGCTGAAATCAACACGCAAGCCGCAATAGAAGCAGGGAAGGGGATTGTCGGCAAAAAGATTGGTCTCACGTCGAAGGCAGTGCAGCAGCAGCTTGGGGTCGATCAGCCGGACTTCGGGATCCTGTTTGACGACATGGAGTTTCTGACTGGGTCTGATGTACCGACGAGCAGATTGATTCAGCCGAAAGCCGAGGCCGAGATTGCGTTCGTTTTTGCGCGAGATCTCGACGACGACGTCATTAGTTGGGGGCGCTTCCTGCGTGGAATTGAATACGTGATTCCTGCGATTGAAATCGTCGATAGCGTGATCCACGACTGGAAGATCACGCTGGTCGACACGATTGCAGACAACGCATCCTGTGGGCTGTACGTCCTCGGTGATACCCCAAGGTGCATCTCTGATGTCGATCTTGTCTCCTGCGCGATGAATATGCGTGTGGACGGCGAGCTTTCCTCCGAAGGGTCAGGGGCCGCGTGCCTTGGAAATCCGCTTTATGCAGCGTGGTGGCTGGCGAAGACGCTGGCGGCGCGCAACCAGCCCGTGCGCGCTGGTGACGTTGTGCTTTCGGGAGCGTTGGGTCCCATGGTGCCCGTTTCTGCAGGGGCGTCGATTGACGTGGAGATCGCTGGTCTCGGAGCTGTTTCTTGCCGGATGACGTAGTCATCAGCAGTTTTCGAGAGTTGTAAAGAGGCTACATGAGCAGAACGGATGGCGTATCAGTGGAATCTGCGACGTTCATCCGGAATTTAGTAAGCGAGGAGACACACTGATGTTGACCGGAGGTCACCAACAATCGCCGCTTGTGCGTGCGGACGCTTTGGCTGTCCCGAAAATTGTCCGCGAGGATCGAAGCGATGGCAGCTTCATACTCCGGTCGGCCGAGTTGCTGCAACCCTATCATCGACGTGTCGGTGAATGGCTGGTGGAATGGGCAAACCGAACGCCCGACGCAGTATTCGTCGCAGAGCGCGATGGCGCCAGCCCAGATAATTCGTGGCGCAGCGTTACCTATGCAGAGGCGCTCGATAAGGTTCGGCGGATTGCGCAATCGTTGCTCGACCTGAACCTGCCCTCAGGTGGTTCAATTGTTGCGTTGTCAGATAACAGCGTCAATCTCGCGCTATTGTCGTTGGCTGCAATGCACGTGGGCGCACCAATCGCAATCCTGTCCTCGGCGTATTCGCGCATCGCGAAAGACTACACGAAGCTGCATTCGATGCTGGAGCAGTTATCACCCGCCCTCATCTATGCCGAGGACGGGCAAATGTACAGTCGCGCTGCCGAGAGTTTCCAGGGTCGTTGTCGAATCGCCTATTCGAGGAACGTGCGCCCCGGCGCCCTCGCGTTTTCAGGTCTTGAGGAGGCTACGCCAACCGACGCTGTCGATCAGGCATTTTTCGCCATAACGCCGCAAACTCCTGCGCGCCTGCTTCTGACGTCCGGTTCGACGGGCAAGCCGAAGGTCGTAGTGAATACACACGACATGCTCTGCGCGAACCAGCAAATGATGGCTCAATGCTGGCGCTTCGTCGATCACTCGCGGCCCGTTGTTCTCGACTGGCTGCCGTGGAGTCATACGTTCGGCGCGAACCACAACTTCAATCTGATTTTGCGTAACGGCGGCTCCCTCTATATCGATGACGGGCGCCCCATGCCTGGGATGATTGAACGAACTGTTCAGAATCTGAAAGAGATCCGTCCAACGCTCTTTTTCAATGTGCCTCGTGGCTACGACGCACTTCTCCCGTGGCTAGAAAGTGATCGTGAGGCGGCTGCTGCTCTCTTCGAGCGCGTGGATATGGTCTTTTTCGCCGCTGCTGCGCTTCCTCAGAAAACAGCCGACCGGTTGACCGCTGTTGCGGCGACGGTACGCGACGATCCCGTATTTTTCACGACCGAGTGGGGTTCGACAGAAACGTCGCCCGTCGTTACCAGTGCGCACTTCGCTACTTCCGACGCACGGAACATCGGCGTACCCGTACCCGGCATTGAACTCAAGTTCGTTCCGGCTCAGGACAAGCTGGAAATGAGGGTACGCGGGCCTTCGGTATTTTCGACCTACCGGGACGACCCGGAGCGCACAAGGGCAGCGTTCGACGAGGAGCGCTTCTATTGCATCGGAGACGCTGGACGACTCGTCGACCCTGACGACCCCAGTCGCGGCGTTCTCTTTGATGGCCGCGTGGCGGAAGACTTCAAGCTGACTACTGGCACATGGGTATCCGTTGGCACTTTGCGCGTGCGCGCAATTTCAGCGTTGTCGCCTTACATCCAGGACGCAGTCATTACTGGGCACGACCGTGATGAGGTTGGGCTGCTGCTATTCCCGACTGCGGCGCTACGAGCGCTGGCGCAGGACCACACGGCGGAGATGAGTGGTGACGAACTGGCGGCATGTCAGGAGATCCGGCTGGAGCTCGAAGATGCCCTGACGAGACTTGGGAGCGGCTGGGGATCGTCTCAGCGACCAACGCGCGCAATGTTGCTCACGGCGCCTCCTTCACTCGAAAGCGGGGAGATTACCGATAAGGGCTACGTCAATCAGCGGGCAGTGTTGACGCTGCGCGCTTCAGAGGTTGAACGCCTTTACTCGAATCATCACGCGGTCATTCACTTGCGATAAGCCGCATCAAACAATTGAAGCAGGAGTTCACATGAAATTGAAAGCAGCCATCATCGGGTCCGGCAATATTGGGACCGATCTGATGATAAAAATTATGCGCAACAGCGAGTTCATCGAAATGGCCGCGATGGTTGGCATTGATCCGAACTCGGATGGACTTGCGCGTGCCGCCAGGCTGGGGATCGCCACTACTCACGAGGGTGTGGCTGGACTTGCAAATCTCCCCATTTTCGAAGACATCGACATCGTGTTCGACGCAACGTCTGCCGGTGCACACGTCAAGAATGATGCGTTCTTGCGCGAGAAGAAGCCTTCGATTCGAATGGTCGACCTGACGCCAGCAGCAATTGGGCCGTATTGCGTTCCCGTCGTCAATCTTGAAGCACATATTGACGCGCCTAACGTCAACATGGTGACGTGCGGTGGACAGGCGACTATTCCAATCGTCGCCGCGGTATCGCGTGTCGCAAAGGTTCATTACGCAGAGATCGTCGCCTCGATCAGCAGCAAGTCTGCCGGACCAGGAACACGTGCGAATATCGATGAGTTCACGGAGACGACCTCCAAGGCGATTGTCACGGTTGGCGGCGCATCCAAAGGGAAGGCGATTATCGTGCTGAATCCCGCAGAACCGCCTGTGATGATGCGCGATACGGTCTATACGCTGTCTGAACTCGCGGACCGAGATCAGATTGAACGTTCGATCAACGAGATCGTAGCTGGCGTCAGTGCTTATGTTCCTGGATACCGTCTCAAGCAACAGGTTCAGTTTGACGAAATTCCCGTGGACGCCCCACTGAATATTCCTGGCCACGGGAAGTTTCACGGTCTGAAGACTTCCGTTTTCCTCGAGGTAGAGGGCGCAGCACATTACCTGCCAGCATACGCTGGAAATCTTGACATCATGACGTCCGCAGCACTCGCGACTGCAGACCGTATTGCACGCACGCTCTTGAGCGTCGAAAGCGCTTGAGGAGCATGAAGATGAGCAAAAAAATCTATATCTCGGATGTGACGCTGCGCGATGGTAGCCACGCTATTCGTCACCAGTACTCGATTCAGAATGTCCAGGAGATCGCTCGAGCTCTCGATAAAGCGAAGGTCGACAGCATTGAAGTCGCCCACGGCGACGGATTGCAAGGATCGAGCTTTAACTACGGGTTCGGTGCTCACAGCGACCTCGAATGGATTGAAGCAGTTGCCGATGTCGTTAATCACGCGAAGATTGCGACGCTGCTTTTGCCGGGAATTGGCACACTCCATGACTTGAAAGCTGCCTATGATGCCGGCGCTCGTGTTGTGCGAATTGCGACTCACTGCACCGAAGCCGATATCGCGAAACAGCATATTGAATACGCGCGCGAACTGGGCATGGACACAGTTGGCTTCCTGATGATGAGCCATATGACGACGCCGGAGAACCTGGCACGCGAAGCAAGGAAGATGGAAAGCTACGGTGCGACCTGTATCTATGTTGTCGATTCGGGTGGTGCGTTGACGATGAATGACGTACGTGACCGGTTCCGGGCCGTGAAGTCGGTGCTCAATGCCGAGACTCAAACTGGCATGCACGCACACCACAACCTCTCGTTGGGCGTGGCCAATTCAATTGTGGCGGTTGAGGAGGGTTGCGACCGCGTCGATGCATCGCTCGCCGGTATGGGTGCGGGAGCGGGCAATGCGCCGCTTGAAGTATTTGTCGCAGCGGCTGAGCGCATGGGTTGGAATCATGGAACGGACCTCTACACGCTGATGGATGCGGCGGATGAGATCGTCCGTCCGTTGCAGGACCGCCCGGTTCGGGTGGATCGCGAGACTCTGGCTCTTGGTTATGCGGGGGTCTATTCCAGCTTTCTGCGGCACTCGGAGGTCGCAGCAAAGAAGTACGGTCTGAAGACGGTAGACATTCTCGTCGAGCTGGGCAAGCGCCGGATGGTCGGCGGACAGGAAGACATGATTGTCGATGTTGCACTTGATCTGAAAGCGAGGCAACAGGCTGAACCCACATCGGGCCAGGTCTCGTAAGGCGGTCCAGGCATGACATCGTTCGTTGTCAAGTTCGAACCGTCGAACGTCGAATTCCAGTGCGATTCGACTACGACGGTTCTTGAGGGGGCGTTGGCGGCCGGATTCCACCCGAAGCACTCGTGCCGTCGGGGGGAATGTGGTGCGTGTCAGACACGCATCGTTTCGGGGGAGATCGGCTATGCGTCGGGATTGCGGCCGGAAGGATTGGCGTCGGATCACTGTCTTACGTGTCTGGCGTTACCTGCCTCTGACGTCGTTCTCGATTCTCCCGAAGTCTCGGGGATTCCCGGGCGCCCGACTCTCAAGGTCGGCGCACGGGTGACGTCCGTTGAGAGAGTAAGCGAGGACGTGACCATTTTACGAATCCAGCCGCCGGCCACGAGTGGGTTCTCTTTTGATGCCGGTCAATACGTCGATGTTGTTCTTCGCGACGGGGCTCGGCGTAGCTACTCGATGGCAAATGCACCGAGTGTGGGTGGGGAACTTGAGTGGCATGTCAGAGCAATGCCGGGTGGCCGCTTCTCGCAACACGTGTATGAGAATCTCAAAACACGCGATTTATTGCGCATCGAAGGTCCGTTCGGTTCTTTCTCGCTGCGTGATACCAACGCTCCCCTCATTTTTCTGGCCTCAGGAACGGGCTACGCCCCGATTGCGTCAATGATGCGGACCCACGCCGATTCCATTTCGCGCCGTGGCGCAGCTTTCTATTGGGGCGGCCGTCGAAAGGAGGACCTGTACGCGGTAGAGGAAGTAATGGCGTGGGCTGAATCGGCCGGCACCTTGAAATTCATCCCCGTACTGTCTGATCCCGATCCTGAATGGAGTGGACGAGTTGGATTCGTCCATGAAGCTGTACGAGCAGACAACCCGGACCTCTCGAGTTTTGAAGTTTACGCCTGTGGAAATCCGCTGATGATTGATGCAGCACGTCATGTATTTCAATCCGAATGTGCACTGCAAGAACAAAACTTCATAAGTGACTCGTTCGTCACAAGTATAAGTCGATAAGCATAAGTAAATCAACGTAACGAGGTGAAAACATATAAATTAGTAATACTAAATACAAAACAAGACAGTTCAAGCGTGAGTGAATAGTAGAAATATTATCGGAGACAGTGATGAAGAAGAATGTGGCGATCGGCGGAGCGCTCCTGGCGATTAGTTCGACGTCGTTCGCGCAAGGCAGCGTGACCTTGTACGGCTTGCTTGATACGGGTGTGGAATATGTGTCTCACGCGAATGCAGAGGGGAAAAGCGTTGTAAGAATGCCTTCAATTACTGGAGAGCTACCGTCGCGTTGGGGCATCAAGGGATCGGAAGATCTTGGAAATGGCTACAAAGCGGTGTTCGCGCTTGAGAGCGGGTTTAATGTCAACTCCGGCACGTCTGGGCAAGGCGGGCGGTTGTTTGGACGTCAACGCTGGGTTGGCATCGATAGTCCGTACGGCACGGTTGCGTTCGGGCGTCAATATACGATGACGTACCTTGCAGTAATTGACGCGGACGTGATCGGGCCGAACATGTACGGCATGGCCTCGCGGGACTCGTACCTGCCAAACGCCCGCAGCGACAATTCCGTCACTTATCGCGGCAAATTCGGTGGGCTGACAGTTGGCGCGCAGTATTCGTTCGGACGGGACTCTGCAGGAACTGGCAATTCGCCAGGGCAGGGAATTTGTGCAGGGCAGGTTCCAGGTGAAATGACTGAGTGCCGGTCGTGGTCCACGATGCTTAAGTACGACGGCTCATGGTTTGGTGCCGCCGCTTCTTATGAAGAGCAACGCGGCGGGGCGGGCGCTGCCGCGAGCTTTTTCGATGGACTTAAGCCTGTGGCGCTCACAGCTGCTGGAGACAGGGATGATCGTGCCCAGGCGAACGGTTACGTCACCCTCCACGGCATGAAGCTCGTTGCGGGATGGATTGGACGATGGGTCGATACCGACGCGTCAGGGGGGCCGAATCTCCGATCAAACCTTTACTACGCCAGCGCAAGCTATCAGTTTGACCCCGCATTTACGCTTGACGGCGGCGTCTATCACATTATCGTATCTGGCCAGGATGCACGCGCCACGCTTGGTGTGGTACGTGGAACGTACTATTTGTCAAAGCGCACGGCGACGTACCTGATGGGATCGTATCTCACGAATAGCAGTCACTCAGCCTTTTCAGTCAGCTCCGGCGGGGGCGGCACAACGCCGGCTCCCGGACAGGGGCAACTCGGCATGATGGTCGGCCTTCGACAATTGTTCTGATACGGCAGAAACAGGCTGACGCAAAAGCTCAAACCTTGAAGTCTAGATCGTTCCCGTTCAACAAGGACGGGAGCGATTTTTAGCGGGAGCGTACGCCGCTTTCGTCACTGCCGAGATATGCGAACCTTGGTTTACCTCGGTGCAGGTACGCTGAATCAAGACATCTGAATAAACATAAGGAAAAGGTGTGCGCAATCTGTCTTTTTCAGTTCGGCTGAAACTCCATCTGGCTTTCATCTCGCTTGGATTTCTGCTGCTTTCTATCGCAACGAACTCCGCGTTGGAATTGATTCGTCTTCGGGCAGAGACCGGTCGAATACCTCTTCCTGTTCTGGTCAATCTCACTCTGGCAACACTTGGAGTCGCGGTCGTGGCGGCTGGCGGGTGGCATCTGATCCGACTGGTGTGCGGGGGACTTAACCGCATTGGCGTATTGTTTGAATATCTCGCCGAGACGCTGGATCTGTCGAAGCGCGCCGCGCCTCCAAGGATGGACGAATTCGGAAAAGCTTCGCGATCGTTTGACAAGTTCATGTATCGAATCAGTCAAACCATGTCATCGGTCGAGGTCGCGAGCGGCTCTGTCAAAGTTGCGACTCAGGAGATCGCGTCAGGGAATCAGGATCTCTCTGTACGTACTGAGAGACAGGCCGAGTCGTTGAGGCGCACGGCTGCAACCATGACGGAACTGAACGATGCTGTGACGTTGAATGCGAAGAATGCTCATCGCGCAGACGCGTACGCGGCGCAGGCAACGAAGAGCGCGGTGACCGGCGAAGAGGTTGTGCGCGAAATGGTCGCCATCATCGCGAGAATCAACAAACGTTCTACCGACATCAACGAGATCACGGGTGTTATCGAAGGAATTGCATTCCAAACGAACATTCTGGCTCTCAATGCTGCCGTAGAGGCTGCGCGTGCGGGAGAGCAGGGAAAAGGGTTCGCGGTCGTCGCCAGCGAAGTGCGCAGCCTCGCGCAACGATCCGCATCTGCGGCCAAGGAGATTCGTGCGCTTATCGCGACGTCGGTTGAAGAGATTCGAGCCGGCTCTGATCAGGCGGGCGAGGTTCAGGTGACGATGAGTAGCATTCGCTCGTCGATGTCGGACGCCGCCAGAGTGGTCACCGAAATTGCCAATGCCTCAGAAGTACAGAGCAGGAGCATTGAGGCGGTGCATGGCTCGATGATCGAGATAGACCGGGTTACGCAGCAGAATGCGGCACTTGTTGAAGAGGCGACCGCGGCTGCGTTACTTCTGGAAGAGCAGGCGGTCAATTTGAGTGCCGCAGTTTCCGTTTTTCGGCTGAACGAACAAGTCTAGGCTGTTCGTGGTTTAGCTATACAGGTGCGCGTGGCGGCGCACTACTTGCTCAGCACGCGCATAGCACTTTCCAGACCGGACAGAGTAAGCGGATACATGCGATGACCAAGCATCTCGCGGATTGTACTTACCGACTGACGATGTGCCCACAAACCTTCTGGTTCGGGATTGAGCCACGCGTGATGAGGGAACTGGTCGGCGAGTCGGCGCAACCAGACAGCGCCAGCCTCTGGATTGTTATATTCGACTGAGCCTCCTGGTTGCAGAATTTCGTACTGGCTCATGGTTGCGTCACCCACAAATATCAGCTTGTAGTCGGGTGTAAACTTGCGTAGCACATCCCAGGTCGGAATACGCTCTTCGTGGCGGCGGCGATTGTTCTTCCACAGAAAGTCGTACACACAATTGTGAAAGTAATAAAACTCAAGGTGTTTGAACTCGGCTTTTGCAGCCGAGAATAGTTCTTCGGTTCGCTTGATGTGGTCGTCCATCGAGCCGCCAACATCAAGCAACATCAGCACTTTCACCTTATTGTGCCGTTCTGGCACCATCTTCAGGTCAAGCCAGCCGGCATTTGCAGCTGTGCTTCGTATTGTGTCGGGCAGGTTTAATTCTTCTGCGGCACCTTCGCGCGCGAATCGACGCAAGCGGCGCAGAGCGATCTTGATATTTCGCGTGCCGATTTCAACCTTGTCGTCGTAGTCGCGGTAAGCACGGGCATCCCACACCTTCACTGCCGTACGGTTGCCTGAGGTACCACCCATGCGTACACCTTCCGGATTGTAGCCGCCGTTGCCAAATGGCGACGTGCCTCCCGTACCAATCCACCGATTTCCGCCCTCGTGTCGGCCCTTTTGCTCGTCGAATAGTTTCTTCAGGCGTTCCATCAACTTGTCGAAGCCGCCCATAGCTTCAATCCGTGTCTTCTCTTCCGGAGACAGTTCGCGGTTAAATTTTTCCTTCAACCAGTCGAGCGGAAGATTAAATGCTGCCTCCGATTTGCTCGCGACACCGTTGAAGAAGGCACTGAAAGCCCGGTCGAACTTGTCAAAGTGTTGCTCGTCTTTGACCAGCGTCATGCGTGCCAGATAGTAGAACTCGTCAAGCGACGGAGAGATAACGTTGCGCTTGAGTGCCTCCAGCAGGGTCAGGTATTCCTTGACCGACACCGGCAGTTTTGCGTCGCGTAGCGAATAGAAAAGGTTGATCAGCATGCGATGTTTTCCACGGTGTCGGTGATATGACGGGGCGCGCGTACGCGTTATAGCTGGAATGAGTAGGAACGGCGTCAGCGGTTCTTGCTGTTCATGAAGACAAGCCGCTCGAATAACGCGACATCCTGTTCGTTCTTCAAGAGGGCGCCGTGTAACGGCGGCACAATCTGTTTCTGGTCCTTCGAACGCAGCGCTTCGGGCGGAATGTCTTCCGCGAGCAGCAGCTTGAGCCAGTCGAGCAGCTCAGAAGTGGATGGTTTCTTCTTCAGTCCGGCGACATTGCGCAGTTCAAAGAAGCTTTGCATGGCGGCGGCGAGCAGGTCTTTCTTTACATCGGGGAAGTGCACTTCGACGATCTGCTGCATCGTCGACGGGTCCGGAAACTTGATGTAATGGAAGAAACACCGGCGCAGAAACGCATCAGGCAGTTCCTTCTCGTTGTTCGAGGTGATGATCACGAGCGGGCGATGCTTCGCCTTCACGAGTTCACGCGTCTCGTACACGTAGAACTCCATTCGGTCGAGTTCGCGCAGCAGGTCGTTCGGAAACTCGATATCGGCCTTGTCGATTTCGTCGATCAGCAGCACCGATTGCTGCTCCGACTCGAACGCCTGCCACAGCACGCCCTTGACAATGTAATTGCGGATGTCTTTCACGCGCTCGTCGCCAAGTTGGGAATCGCGCAGCCGGGAGACGGCGTCGTATTCGTAGAGGCCTTGTTGTGCCTTGGTCGTAGACTTGATGTGCCACTGCAGTAGCGGCATGTCTAGCGCTGCGGCCACTTCCTCCGCGAGCATGGTCTTGCCCGTGCCTGGCTCGCCTTTGATGAGCAGAGGGCGTTTTAGAGCCATAGCGGCATTGACCGCAAGCTTCAGATCGTCGGTGGCGACGTATTGCGATGAGCCTTCAAAACGCATGGCGGAAGTTTCTCTTTCTGGTCAAGGTCGGGAAAAGCGACTAATGCAAGGAGGCCTGGCATCGCATCCGACGCACTTTTTCATGCATGCGAAAGCAACGCAACGCCGAACTCACTACATCACATGAATTTTTGTTACCAATTCGTAACAAAGTGGTTTTGCAAAAAATATCGCTTTAAGTTCGTGTTTGAACATGCCGCGAAAGTCAGGAAGCGCCCTGACCATTGTCTCGCAACAATCGCGAGGATATCGACAACGAAATGTCGTCGTGACTGGTGCGAAGAACAAATGACCCTCAGACAACATGCACGCATCAGGGGTGCGCCATGATTCGAAGGCACGAAAACCCGTATCCCTCGCATCACGAAATCCTGTGCGCAGGAAACAGAAGCGCGTCAAACTTTCATCCCACCTTTTTGCTCGAAGCAACTCCTGTATCGTCGTCGCTGTAAGCGACTTAGTCACGGCTTGAGAAGATACTCATCCCCGAAACGGTCCTTCACCTTTTCATGCATCAGTTTCGAGAAAAGCACCGCTGCGTCGATGGGACGATGGTTGATGACCAGTGAATCCGCTTCGCCTTTTTCGTTCATGTGTACCATTACCATCGCTTCGATGGGTTTGCCCTGAACTGAGCTGCGATACGACTCGAAAAAGAAATTGTCGCCCAAGTCACCCTTGTAGATGAAGTCCTGAAATTCGTAAATTTCTCGGGCAGCATTGATCATGTGGCGGATATTTTCTTTACCTTCCAGCGGACGAAGAAAGACCGTCGCTTCCATCGTTGCGTTGTCTGCCAGCTTGTCGAGCCAAGGAGGTCCGCCCAGGGTTGCTGGCATAACGGGGGCTGTATCGTTAAATTTCATTGCAGTTCCTCAAATTTGAGGAAATTAAAGTGCCACGAAATGTTGAGTGCATCAACTGTTGCCAGCCGCAATAGAGAGTTGCATTGGCAACATCAAACTCGGACCAGACGCGTCGCGTGCGTGAAGTCCGCTAACTTGCCACAATCTGCTTACAGCGATACTGCATCCGCTTCTGACCACGGACTAAAGCCACTTTCAAGGACGTCGTACAAAGCGTTCCGCAGCGAGGCTGCATGCTTTTCTCCATAGCGAGTCTCGAATTCGAGCTGAACGGCCTTCCACAGCGGAAGGGCTTTGTGATAACGAGACGTTCCTTCTACGGTAATCGCTACGATTTTCACCCGTCGGTCCTGTCCGGAAGCCATCTCGATTAGGCTCTCGCGTTCCAGCGGCTTCAGATTCGACGTAAGCGTCGTTCGATCCATCGCCATATTGAGAGCGAGTTCGCCGATGGTTGCAGGTCCTGCTGACGCAAGTTTGTACAGAATCGAAAACTGCGTTGCACGGAGTTTTGCTGGCGCGAGAGCCTGGTCGTAGGCAGCTGTCAGATACCGAGATGCTTTACGGGCAGCAAGGCAGTTGCAGCGCGCGTCAATGTTTTCCAGCGATGCAATAACCCTCGCCATGATTTTCTTCCGACAAAATGAGTGAATCTCGAGACTATACGCTTGACAGAAGCCGAGGTTCCATCTGGGGAAAACAAACCTACCTTGTCAAACTGTGTCCTCGGTCATAATATGTTGATATCAACGTAATTGGAAGACGGAGTGCCGGATGGTCAGCAGGACGGAAGTGGAGTTTGCAGGAGAAGGCGGCATTACCCTACGGGGCTGGCTGTTCACGCCGGATTCAACGAACCGATGTGCGGCGATTTCGATGTGTCACGGGTTCGCGGCCGTCAAGGAACACGGACTAGAGCGGTTTGCAACTGTCTTCGCCGAGGCCGGTTTTGTTGTTCTTGTTCACGATCATCGTAACTTCGGCGCGAGCGATGGCGCCCCTTGGCAGGATATTGATCCTTGGGCACAGGTTGCGGATTGGCGGCGCGCAATCACCTTCCTCGAAACGAGGGTGCAGGTTGACCCTTCTCGAATTGGAATTTGGGGTACGAGTTACAGCGGGGGGCACGCTCTTGTTCTCGCCGCAACGGACCGACGCGTCAAGTGCGTGGTGTCACAGGTTCCCACGATCAGCGGCTTTGAGCAGGTGCGCCGTCGAGTACCGCCCGATGCGTTACCAAAGCTCCAGTTGACGTTGATGGAGGACATGCGTAGGCAACATCTCGGGGAAAAGCCTGGCACGCAGGCGATTGTCAGCGCGGATATGAATGTTCCGGCCGCTTACAGGGCGCCGGAAGCGATCGCGTTTTACTCCCAGCCGCTCGTGGGCGCTTCATGGGAGAACAACGTAACGTTGCGCTCCTCATTTGCAGCAGGTATGTATGAGCCCGGGGTGTGGGTTAGCCGCATTTCGCCGACACCACTCCTGATGGTGGTCGCGGACGACGACAGGATTACGTTGACTGATCTTGAACTTGAAGCTTATGAGCGCGCGCTCGAACCGAAGCGGCTTGTGTTGATAAAGGGAAATCACTTCGACCCATACGAAGCTCAGTTCGATATGGCTAGTGGAGCAGCAGTGGAATGGTTTGGGTCACATCTGTGGGGCAACAAAAGCTCCGACAGTCGTGAACTGTAGTTTCGCAACACGTTAATGTATCGAAGTATAGGAGAACGCGAATGCCAGTTTTTCATGCACATATTCCGAAAGGTCGATTCAGTCGTGAACAGAAGGTCGCGATTGGGAATGCTCTCAACATGTCGCTGGTCGAGGGACTCGACATTCCGAAAGGCGACCGGTTTATCACGATCAGCGAACATGGCGACGATGAACTGTTCATCGATCCAACGTTCATGGACATGAAACGCACCGCGAATGCGATGATCATAACCGTCATGGTCGGAGCGCATCGCCCGCTGTCGGACAAGCAAAAGCTTCTCGCCACCATTTCGCGCCTGCTGCAACGCGACGTTGGCATCTCGCCTGACGATGTCTTTGTCACGCTTGTTCCTGTCCCTATCGAAAACTTCTCGTTCGGTCACGGAATCGCCCAATTGGCAGGTGCAGCGCCAAAATGGTGATCCATCGCGTCGCCGTCTTTGGCGGGTGAAATGTATGAATTGCGGCACTGTGCGAACCTCGACCCGGTTCAATCTGTGCCGCGAATAGCGTTGGTCGAGGATTCGTCGATCAGCGATCGCGCTATTGCATGAGAATATTGAAAGCTCGTGAGTGCCAAGGCTGGGCAGACGTAAAGCTTACGTTGCTTTTTTACCTGTTTGAATCACTCGCTTGAGCGCCGCTTGCAACGTTGAAAGTTGAGCAGACTGATCTCCCCCTCGGTGGCACAACATCATTTTCAGTTTCAAGGGTTGCGCCAGTTTTACATATCGCACGCCCGGTTGCGCCAGCGCAGTTGCAGACTCAGGGACAAGGCTGATCCCTCGGCCAGCTGCTACGAGTACGAGAGCGGTGTGCAGTTCACGGACTTCGATCAGTTCTCCGGGTTGAATACCGTGTTCACGGTACAGATCGAGCACCACGTCTGCAAAGCTTGGGCGCGGCTCGCTCGGATAGCTGACCAACGGCCGATTGACCAGACTCTTCAGGTCAAAAATTCGTTTGCCCGGGTTCCACGAGGTGGGTACCGCCGCGAGGATGCCCTCCGCGAACAGCTCGGTGAGCGAGATATCCGTATCCACTGCGATTGGACCACAGAGCCCAGCGTCAATTCTTCCATCCTTTAACGCCACAATCTGTTCGACGCTCGACAACTCTCGCACCGAGAACTCGACATCGGGGGCCTGCGTGCAGAACGCCTCGATTACCCTCGGTATGTTTGCGTGAAACGCCGCTGGAACAAGACCAAGTACGAATCTTGGTCGCTCTGCCGCCACAAACTTCCGCATGGTTGTATCCATTGCGTCCGCGGTTCTCAGGACATGAACGGCCTGATCATAGAAAAGCCTGCCTGCAGGAGTGAGCGCGAGGGGGCGAACCTGCCGGTTGAACAGCGTTGTCCCGACTTCCTGCTCGATTTCCCGAATCCGCTGGCTTAACGGCGGCTGAGCCATATGTAAGGAGCGAGCAGCTTCTGTGAAGCTGCTCATCTTCGCAACCTCGACAAAATATCGAAGACGCTTCAAATCCATTCTCTATCTCCGCTGCTCAGAGCGATCGAGGCCATTTATACCATTTTGGTATGCCGGGTAGGGAAATGATATTGGATCGCGAGGATCGGGCGAGTTACGCTGTGGGCAGCTTTGGTAGCTGAACGAGACATCTTTTCTGGGTTGCTGCCAATCAGGTGAATAACTTCAGTCAAGCTGTTTTCGCATATCAAGCTGGTCTGCCGGGTCGGTGGGAGCCATTTTCATTTCGTCATTTTCTCAAAGGGCGATACCGCCCGACATCAAATGGGCAACGATATTGATATCAGCGGCGTGTACGTCCCGCTTCTGTTCGTGCTTGTAGTGCCTGCTGGTTTTGCTGCGTACCTACTTTTGCGTGTGGTCTCGCGCTTCGGAGCGCGGGGATCTGTGGCGTTCGCGCCGTTGATAGAAGTGTGTGCATTCTTCAACTTTTGGGCAGTGTTTTGTTACTTCGCAGAACACTGGGGGTAGGTGGTGCTGTGAAGCGTTACATCATTCACGCTGTACGATACGTAACTTCCGTCGCGATACTTGTTACATCTGTTTTTGTCGGGGTAGGTGTTTGGCGTCGTTATGAAGACAAGCCATGGACACGCGATGGGCATGTGCTGGCGGACGTCGTCAAGATCAGCCCTGACGTGCAAGGCATGGTTACCTCTGTCGACGTGGTCGACAATCAGTTCGTCCGAAAAGGGGACCTGCTATTTGTCGTCGACACCCCACGGTACGAAGATGCTGTCGCGAATTCAGATGCTGCGATCGATAACGCACAGGCAGTTCTCGGGCAGGCACGGCGTGTCGTTGTGCGTGATGAGGCGCTAGGCAATCTGGTAGCGACAGAAGTGTTCGAAGAAGATCAAGCCAAGGTGCGCACCGCGGAGGCCGCGCTTCATCAGGCGATGGCATTGAAACGCACGGCAATGCTCAATCTCGCACGTACCGAGATTCGGGCATCTGTAGACGGCTATGTGGTGAACCTCTCCCTTCGTCCTGGTGACCGGCTTTCCGCTGGTGCGCAGGCGATGGCGCTAATCGACGCCAGTTCATACCGTGTCGAAGCCTATCTGGAGGAAACCAAGCTCAAGTATGTCCACGTCGGTGACACCGCAACCATCAAGCTCATGGGCGAAGATACCCCGCTCACCGGACACGTAGAGAGCATCACGGGTGGGATAGCCGATGACCAGCGCCGTGCCGCTTCGAACCAGCTACCCGCCATCAATCCAAGCTTCGACTGGGTTCGGCTTGCTCAACGTATCCCCGTCAGGGTACAAATCGAGCATGTTCCGAGCAATGTTCAGCTCATCATGGGTAGAACTGCGACCGTTGTCTTTTCGCCGCGGGAGCACGGGTGATGTTCAGGCTTGTTTGTGCGCTCATCGCAACATCGCTCACCGTTTGCGCGTGTATGTCCGGACCGGACTACACCATTCCTGAAAATGCAGTCGCTAAAAGTAAGAATGCAGATGGCCCGTTTATCGGTGCGTCATCCGATGGCATCGCTACGCTGCCGCTACCTGATCACTGGTGGCGACTGTATGAAGACGAGAGGCTGGATGGATATGTCGTGGAAGCCCTCCGAGCGAATGCCGACCTCCGCGCAGCTGATGCCAATCTCGCTCGCGCGACCGCCATTGTCTCTGAAGTAAAGGCTCAACGACTGCCTTCCACGCAAATTACTGGGTGCAGCATTTACAATCGACTTGGCGGCTGTAGCCCGACCCAGAAGGTGGACGGCGGAAGTTACTCTCTTGGAGCGGCTGTCGCCTATCCGCTAGACCTCGCTGGCGGCGTTACACGGGCGATCGAGCAAGCTAAAGCCAACCACGAAGCGGTCGCCGCCATAAGGGACAGCGTTCGTTTGACCGTCGTGGCTGCGGTCGCACGAAATTACGTCGAGGTTTGTTCATCTAACCGCTCCCTCGCTGCGGTAAAGCGCGTAGTGATGGTGCAGGAGCAAACACTTGACGCCGTCCAGAAGCTCTCCTCGTATGGAAGAGCGACACCGTTTGATGTTTCGAGAGCTCAGGCGGCAGCAGACCAGAGCGCGGCCGCCGTGCCATCGATTTTGGCGCAACGGCAGGCGTCGCTTTATGCGCTTGCGGCGCTGATGGGGAAGCCATCGACCAAATATCCTCGGGAG
The DNA here is from genome assembly GCF_003121405.1 of Paraburkholderia sp. C35. GTDB lineage: Bacteria > Pseudomonadota > Gammaproteobacteria > Burkholderiales > Burkholderiaceae > Paraburkholderia. Next base: position 99,727 of record NZ_QBUY01000009.1, read on the forward strand.
ATGGAGGATTGCCCACTGCCTCCAATGATTCGCAGACCTCTGCCTGTCGGCGATGGAGCTGGGCTAATCCGTCGCCGACCCGATATCCGGGCGGCTGAGAGGGAACTTGCGGGAGCGACTGCAGGTATCGGTGTGCAGACGGCACAACTGTATCCGGAGATTACGCTGGTCGGGACTATCGCGATGATTGGTCCACCTCGTGTGTGGGGAGGTAGCATCGGACCATTGCTTTCATGGTCCTGGCCGAATCACGTAGCGGTGCGTGCGCGGATCAACGAAGCTGGAGCCGAAGCAGATGCTGCGTCTGCTGATTTTGACGGTTCAGTCCTCAAGGCGCTACAACAGGTTGAGACAGCCCTGGACACGTACGCCAAGCAGATTCAAGCCACAGCACAGCTCACTGCTGCGCGCGACGATGCCCAGAAGGCTGCGAGTCAGGCTGGGAAGCTTTTCCGCTTTGGACGCACGGACCTGCTGAGCCTCCTGCAGGCAGAAGCAGCATTAAGCGCGTCTGAGACTTCTCTCGCAAATGGACAGAGCGCGCTTGCTGATGACCAGACGAACGTATTCATCTCGCTTGGTGGAGGGTGGGAACCGTGACAATCGGAACGGGCTTTCCAAGAAGGATAGCGCACAGGATTTTCGCTGACTCGCAATTCAAGGCGGACAGGCGCGCGGCGTTGTTCGCGGTCAAAATCTTCATCACGACGATGATTGCGTTCTATATAGCCGTAAGAAATGGGCTCGAAAGCCCGTCCTGGACGTTGACTACATCCTTCCTGGTGGCGCAGCCTTTCGCCGCATCTGTCCGTTCCAAGGCAGTGTTTCGGCTTGGAGGAACGTGTCTGAGCGCGGTTGCGATGGTCGTTCTGATCCCGTTCTTCGCGGATAGTCCGTTCGCCATGACCGCCGCTATTGCTGCATGGCTGAGCTACTGCGTTTATATGTCAACGCTTGACCGCACCGCTCGCTCTTACGCGTTTCTTCTTGCTGGCTACACCGCGAGCGCCATTGGATTTCTCGTTGTCCAGCAACCGCAAACGGTGTTTTCGGTTGCGCTTTCCCGGGTTGAGGAGGTCTCACTCGGGATCGTGGTCGCGACGGTCATACACGGTCTGTTTTTGCCGATAAGCCTTACGGACTCGATAAACGAGACCGCGTCCCGCCTGCGGGCGCGTACGAGCAAGCTCTTAAATGATTCCATCGACCTGAATTTGTCTCGTGCGTCGGTGAATGACGACATCCTCAAATTTTCTTCTGAACTGCTCGAACTACATCAGATGGCGGTCCATCTTCCGTACGATGCGTCGCGTAAAGCGCAGGATCGTCAGGCCATTCGCGCGCTAGAAAGCCAGTTGCTCCTGCTCATGCCGATTCTGTCGAAGTTGTCGGAACGAATGGATGGCATGAGGAAACGACAGTCTCTGGGAGACAATGAGAGAAATGCGCTCATCTCGACAGGTCAAATCCTGGACGGGTTCCAGCGAGGCAATCTTGTCCCTGTCGCGGAAGCATTGGACCGACTAGCGAAGTGCAATATTGGAGGCCCGGCAGGCCATCGCGATGATCTGGCGGTGAGCTTTCATGGGGCACTCGCTGAACTGGTCATTGTTTATCACAGGCTCTGTCGTTTATACGCTCATCTGGACGACCGGTGGAAGCCACTTGACGACGACCTTCGCGTTCTGATGAAAAAGTTGCCCGAGCGAAGTCTTCACGTTGATCGGGCGCACGCGACCCGTGCCGCAGCCGGTATATTCGTCACGACGGTTGTTGCTGGAGCAGTCTGGATCTTCACAGCGTGGGTCGACGGCGGAAGTGCCGTCTCTCTGGCCGGGGTCGTTTTCGCGCTTTTTTCTGCTTCGGAAAGACCTGGTCCCGCTACCTCAAAGTTGATAATAGGCGCGGCTGCAGGTATGGCGCTAGCGGTATTCTATGTGCTTCGCCTGTTGCCGACTGTGTCTGATTACGTGAGTCTCTTCGCGACTCTTGCGCCGGCGTTTCTTCTGATTGGCATACTCGTTGGACACCGTTCCTCCAGTCTCGCCGGGTTGGGTATGGTGGTCGGCTTTCTCCCAATGCTTGGACTTGGTAACACGTATGTGGAGCCCACAGGTCATTTTCTTCAGGCGGCAATTGCGGAGCTAGTAGGAATGATCTTTGCCTTTTTGATGCTCAAGCTGGTTACTTCAATTGGAGCTCGGAACAGCACCCGCTACCTCGTGCGTTCGTTCAGAAGGGACGTAGCCTCGCGAGCACGGGGGGTAGGTGAATCTGAGCCGGAATGGCTGAGTCGCATGATAGACCGTGCTGCGCTTCTTGCTATTAACAACCATAACGGAGACCAACGCTGGCATCTGGTAGACCCGCTTCCTGATATTCGTATTGGGCTTACGGCTGGACGCCTGCATGCTCTCATCGACCAACATCCGGATTGGGGAGCGCCGCTGCTCCTGCGGATTCTTGTGCAAGTCGAGGAATACTTTTCTAGCGCGACGGGAGGGGCAGCACTTGCGCCGTCGCCGGCTACCAGCTTTGACATCTACGGCGAGATCGAACTGATGAGTAACACGTTCAACCCATCATCAACAGAGGTCAAAGCGCTTCTAGCTGAACTGCGACTTGACCTTGCCGCATTGGCATGTGCATAGGAAGACACTACCTGACTGACGTGCCAGCTACTCCTTGAGTGTCGTTTGTTTTGCAAGAAACGTTGCACAGAAAATCGCACATCTAACAGCCGGCCGCTGCATTAGATGTGATTTTGCAGATCCAGTTGTGCGTGTTAGGTACCAGTAGCGACGACAGCGATAGCTTCGTCGCCGTCGCACAAAGTGCTGCATATTGCGCCATGCTGTTCCCACTCGGGTTCGGTTTCCCGTCGGGACTGATGGTGTCGATTACTCCTTCGACGAATCGAGGTCGTAGTTCCCCGCCCGGGTCTGTGGAATCACAGCCGCGATTGCGGCCTACAAAGCCCGGACCACCTGAATCTCCCTGGCAAAATGCACGGCTATCTGCCACGGGATCGAATTGAAGATGTGACGCCGTAGTGGACGTAATAGCATCGAGTGGCTGTGGCCACGTGAGGTTGAATTGTCCGTAGGTTCCCCCATCCGCGTCTGAGAACCCGTAACCGGCAAGCGTAATTAATCGTGAGAAGCTGCCCAGATTTGGAGAAACCAAACCGGCGGGCGGGACATCCGACCCAGGAAAACCTGTTTGCAGATGGAGCATGGCGATATCGTTCCGGAAATCGGGAGGTCCCGAAAATCCGCCCATTACGATGACCCTGTCGGGCTTGACGATACGTTGCGTAGCCGGCAACGAGAGGGCATTAATCGCATTCACTGTAACCGTTTGAGGCGATGTGTAAGTGAAATCGCCATCCGCCTGTTGCTTGAGTGTGTCTGAAGGCATCGCTACCGCGAAGCAGTGAGCGGCCGTGAGAACCCAGCTAGACCCGACGACCGTACCCGTACAGGTCTGCGTCGTTGTGCCGAGACGTACCACTTCTGGAAACTGCGAAGGTGCATAACGTATTGAGATTCGCGCTGTACTGTTGTTTGTCGTAGCTTTCAGATTGTTGAATGGGACGTTGCAGTCTCGAAGAGGGCTTTTTTGTATTGATTGTGGAAGATTCATGTCCGCGGAGATGCCCAATATGTTCAACGGCCGATTCGCAGCCTCAGAATAAAGAGTTTGAGTGGAGAGGCGACCTGCGAGAGTTGCTCGATGGAGCGTGGAACTTGACTCAAGCTTCGATAGCAGTTCCGATACGTTCGCGTTCAGCTGAATTGGAAGGCTGCAAGTCGGATCGGATGTACCTGGACCGCATGGCGTTCCGGAACCAGTGATCTGATTAGGGCCGGGCGGAGGGGCGGCCATCGAAATCGCTGTAGCGGTGCCCACGGCACCCATGAGTAGGTGATGCACTCGTTTCTTGGAATAGGAACGACGCATGATGTCAGCTCCTGCTGTGAAGAAAAACAGAGTCATGCGAAGTGGGCGAGTTTCGAGCATGCAGCGATTATGCGTGCGGGGATGCGACGACAGAAATCGAGTTCAAGGACACATCGCTTACAGGAAGCTGCCATGGCTCAACAGGCGATTCGAATTGACATCGTTAGTGTGAGTTATTCATCTTCAGTGCGTGAGTTGTCTTGGCTGATCGAGCAAAGATCAACATAGTAAAAATAGATTGATGGAGCTGACCGGTCAAGCGAAGTGAATCTAATTTTTAGTAGATTTGCTTTTTAATTAAGAGCTCTATATAAATCTCGTTAAGAACCTGTTTAGATGTCGAAGTATGAAATCTACAAAGAACGTCCCGTTATCTATGAAAACGTGCGCTTCCGTACATACGATATTAAGCAACGTGTCACGATAATCGCAATAGATGGTCTGATCTCGCTGAAAACGAAAATTCGAATGCCACGCGAGCAGTACCGAGATGTCTGAAATTGACGGTATCCAGCACGAGATGTCACCCTCCGCTTACTCGAGAGCTTAAAAGGCCTCTCGCAGAAGCGCCCGTTCGCATGTCATCAACCCCTGCCTGCTGAGCAAAAAGCCATGAGAATATTTTCGAATAGGTTTCAGAAGGTAGTGATTCTTTCAGCTCTGTTTTGTGCGGGCTGTGGATCGGAGATCACGGTTACTCATGTCGATGCGGATACATCAAGCGAACCAATGACCGGCGTCCCTTGGACATTACCGATGACTCAGTACAGCGTGGTAATAACCAGAGAGGTGACAAGTTGCGATGGAGGCTTAAGCGGAAAGGTTACGGTTTCACTCACTTCAGGGAAGGCACCTGATCCTGATCAGCATTATCTGCTCGACTCCTCAGGTATCTGGGCGACGAGCGATATTGCAACCAACCTGGCGTCGGATGGTAGCAATTCAAGCTTAAATGCATCGTCGCAAGGAGCCGGTGGCATAATCATCACCTCTGTCGCGCAGTTCGCCGCAGGTGCTGTAGAGGCAGTTGGTGCAGCAGTGCCAGTTGGAGGGCCGCCAATTGTTGACGGTGGGGCCCACCCCCCCCCGCCGCCTCCGTCACCCGCTTCAACGCAATGCGGGCCAGCGGTGAAGGCAGCCATCGAAAAATTGCATCCACCAAAACCTAAATCCAGTCTCCAGCAGCCGGTGACTGACGACCAGAAGGCCTTAACTGCGCCGACCGCGACGGTGACGTTACTGACCGCGCAGGCGTCTAGGGAAAAGAAGTATCTCGCCGAACTTGACGCGGCACTTCGCGAACAGGAAAAGGCGCAGAAGACGATGGATTCGGACCAGGCGTCTTTTACTGCGAATCGGAAGAAAGTCAGCTATTCCGAAACAGTGTCATGGCCTCCTAGCGGCGGCATTTTTGAATCGAAAATGCCTTCGAAGCTTTCGGGTTGCGTTTTTCAACAGTGGACAAGCAGCAAGGATGGATCCGAATGCACATCAGAACAATTGCCGGAGGACACCAAATCTGACTCCTTCAATGTATGGTTCGCGCTCTATTGCAAAAATACTGATGGTTCGTGGTCCAAGCCCGGGCCAGGCGCGCAGCCGAAATCGTGCGGTGCCGTATTCGCCACGCCTGTTGTAGCGAATGGACACGTGGGTGTGCCCGTTCGCATACCGAAGATGGGCCGGCTGCTCGTTTGCACGAAAACGGCGTGTCCACCAGAGTTGCCTGTGGGCTGGATGCCGCCGAAGGGGCAAACTGCTTCTGCGGACGCGCCCGTTCTGCAACTAGGTCAGATGTACAACGTTCGTGCTGCGGGTGGGGCCTTCAAAAACGAAGCTGCTGCCATTGTGCTTGACGCATCCGGCTCCCCTCAATCAATTGAGGTTAGTGAGAAGACTGCTGCAGCTGCAGCTGCGGTTGGTGCGGCTGCCTCAGCTGCTCAAGCTGCCGCAGCCGTGCCAGGAGCTGTGGCATCAGCGCATCTGACCGAAGCACAGGCCCTCTCGGCTCAGATAACCGCACAGACGGCGCAGACGAACTTCAACGCGACTTCGAGCACTGCGTACGAAACTGACCAGATACAAGCTGCCACCGGGCTTCAGAGCGCCAAAAACCTGCTCGCCACTGCCAAAGCGAACGCGGTTGCTGCGGGGCCGAGCGCCGCTCTAGCTGCTCAGGTGGGTTTGCTGAATCAGCAAAATCAGCTCGCGGCGCTTGAGGCGGGTGCGAAAAATGTTTCAACGGAAGACGCTCTCTCAGCGGAGACCACTCTTTACAATGACCAGACTGCGGAGGTCAATGCCGAAGTCTCCGCTACAGCTGCCCGCGCGTTGCTCTCAGGAAAATAGCAAACCGCTCGAGAGAGTGGTTCGAGAGAAGCTAGAAGTCACTGCGGCAAACTGGACTGGAGTCGTGTGTGCACGAATGTCTTTAAAAAATCGATCCAGGTGCGTATTTTTGCGTCGAGATACTGGCGTGATGCGTACAAGGCAAAGACAGACAGCGGCTGCAGGTCCCACTCTGGCAAAACGCGCACGATCGCGCCGGTCTGTAGGTAGGGGAGTGCCGACAGCATCGGCACCGGCGCGATTCCCAGTCCCTCCATGACCGCAATCGTCAGCGCGTCTGCCGCATTTACCCGTAACCGGTCCGGCGGCAGGCTGATATCGACGTTTTCCTCCAATCCGATAAAGCTCCAACGATCTGATGGAAAAAGCGCGTTGGCGAAGCGCAGACACGAGTGATGCCGCAAGTCATCAAGGGTTCGGGGAATACCGGCACTCTCCAGATATGCCGGGGACGCGCAAAGAACGCTTCCCATCGAGCAGATGGGCGATGAGACGAGCAGGGAGTCAGGAGGCTTCGATCCCGTTATCTGCAAGACGACGTCATATCCTTCCTCAAGAATATCGGGTTGATGCTGCGACAGCGTCAGTTCGACGCGAACGCGGGGATGTTCGTTCAGGTATCGGGTGAGGGCGGGAACCACATAGTGCTGACCGAAGGTAATTGGAGCGTGCACACGCAATGAGCCACTGACAGACACTTGAGCATTTCCTGCCTCCGCTTCGGAAAGGTCAACAAGTTCGAGCATCTCCTTGCAGCGCGCGAGATAGCGGTCTCCGGATTCAGTCAATACAACGCGACGCGTTGTGCGATTTAGCAATCGAGTCTGCAGATGTGTTTCGAGTTCGACGATGGTGCGCGACACCTGTGCCGGCGCAACGCCAAGCTGACGGGCTGCGGTTGTAAAACTCGCGCCTTCTGCCACCTTCACGAACATTCGCATTGCGCGTATCAAGTCCATTCGTTGCTACCTTTCGCAATTGCTTTCTTGTGAGTCAGGTCACTCGTGATGCGGGCTGGAGTCGGGTATGGCTAGTCGGGACGTCGTCGAATTCAAGGCAAGTGACGGCAAGGTAACGAAGGCTACACGAAAGATTGATGAGAAATTGATCACAGATTTTTAACAAACGAGTAGTCAATCAGGCGTCGCTCGCGTGAGATTATTGCTACACAGCGACAACAGTCGCGATCCTTTCGACTAATCCTGGAGTCCGATGTGACGCAGACCTCGACAATCCTTACAGCAGTGATGCTCTTTCTTCCGTTTGCTGCGATGGCGCAGAGCACCGGCACAGTCACGCGTGCGCAGGTTCGTGCGGACCTTATTGCAATCGAACAGGCTGGCTACAAACCCGGCGTACAGGACCCCGACTACCCAGCAAAGTACCAGGCGGCCGAAGCACGTGTCGCGGCTCGGAATGCACCGAACCAGATGGAGGGATACGGTGTACCGGCAGCGGGTTCGTCGCAGGCAGGTCATACGGGAACTACGGGTCAAAACTGACAGAAACTGCTACGGTTAGATGAGACGGCGAATCGCGTTGTCTCTGGTGGGACGGAATACGCATAATTCGAGGGTTTGAGCGGCGAGTCTGATTTTTGCGAATCCTGCCCGAAACTGTCAGTGATGCTCGAACCGTGCTGGACGCGGCCAGGGAGGTGATTCGCTGACCGTCCGGATAACGCGCAATGTTCGGTTTTCGAGCGCGGTTGATGAGCCATCAGCCTACGAGGATGTCCCTACGGTCTGCTCAGATAGGGCAGCCGTCCTCTTTGCTCGGGAAATGGAGCCGAGCAGGCCGATCGATAGGGCAGTGACCAGCGTGGGTCCTGCAGAGGCCAGAATGATCTGGTCGGCGGTCCACGAAAGCGTCAGCAGATGTCCGCCCAGGATCGGGCCAAGGACGGCACCGATTCGTCCGATACCGGATGCGAGTCCGGCGCCCGTTGAGCGACCCTTGGTTGGGTAGAAGATGACTGCGATGCCATAGAGTCCAGACTGCCCGCCAATTACACTAAAGCCGGCGAAGACAATGCATAGGGTCGCTATCTCGGGCTGGTGCGTGAACAGGGCTAGACCCGCGATCGACAGCCCGCCGAGAATGAAGTTACCGATCATGACCCAACCGTATCCGAAGCGGTCAATCTGATACCCCAGAATATAATTCCCGACAAGACCACCACCCCAGAAAGCCATGCCGGCGAGCAGGGAGGCACTGGCTGAAAATCCGATTGAACTCATCAGCAGCGGGATCCATGCGGCAAGGAAATAGGCGCTGAGCATGTTGCAAAAGCTTGCGAGCCAGAGCAAAACCGTGGGCCGGGTGCGTCCGTGTCCGAATACCACTTTCAGCGAACTTTCCTTGCCCGCGACCTTCTCGGTCGGATTGAGGTCGTCCTCGAGTTGATACTTGCGAATCAAATCAAATGTGCTCGCGTCGTCTGGGCGCCGAAGGAGTCGGAACTGCAATGATTCCGGGAGATAGCGCAACATCATCAAGGTGAGGAAAGTGGTCAGGAGCGCGCCAGAGTAGAAGACGCCTACCCAGCCGAATGGTTTGATGACGAATGCCGCAATCAAGCCTCCTACGACACCGCCAATCACATACCCTGAAGAAACGGCCATCACGAGCGTGGTTCGTAGGCGAGGCGGGCTGTATTCGCCTCCAAGGGCGAGGGCATTGGGGACAACGATACCCATCCCCAGGCCTGCGACGAATCGGATCATTACGAGCTGACTCACTGTATGAACGAGAGGCGTCGCCCCCATCAGGATGGCGACCCACAGCAGGGACACGATCAGTGCGGGGCGGCGGCCAATCCTGTCAGCGATACCTGCGAGGAGGACCGACCCCACGAGCATGCCGAAAAGGCCAGCGCTCAACACCGGGCCGAGCATTGCTTTGCTGATTCCGCAGTCCTTGATAAGAGTGGGGGCTGCGTACGACATGGCTTGTACATCAAAGCCGTCTACGACCATGCATAGCGCGCACAACACTACCACTACATACTGCGATCCACTAATCGATATTACGTCGATGGATTTGCCAGGCGAATCGGACAGTTCCATTGTTGTCTCCTCCAGATGTGCGGTTTTGAGCTCTAAACCAGACTCATGCGCTTGTTGTAAAAAGGTTGTGCGGATCGATCACGAACTTCTTGGGGGCGCCGGCATCGAATTCCGCGTAGCCGCGCGGCGCATCGTCGAGACTGATAACTTCTACACCCACGACCTCGGCGATGTTTATCCGATCCCAGAGGATTGCCTGCATTAGTGCGCGGTTGTACTTCATGACGGGCGTCTGTCCCGTGAAGAAGCTGTGTGACTTCGCCCAACCCAGGCCGAAGCGGATGCTGAGCGAGCCGGTTTGCGCCGCCTTGTCAGAAGAGCCCGGGTCTTCGGTCACGTAAAGACCAGGGATGCCTATTTTCCCGGCAGCTCGTGTGATTTCCATCAACGAGTTGAGAACGGTGGCGGGGGCTTCTGTACGAGCGCCGTCGTGACCGTGGCCGCGCGCTTCGAAGCCAACTGCATCTACAGCACAGTCGACCTCATTCGTGCGCAGCAGCTGGGCAACCTGATCGCCCAATGAGGCGTCGAGGAAGAGATTGACGGTTTCAAACCCTACCTTGCGCGCGTGTTCCAGGCGTGCGGGGTTAATGTCGCCGACGATCACCACGGCCGCGCCGAGTAGCCGGGCCGAGGCAGCTGCAGCAAGGCCGACCGGCCCAGCCCCGGCGATGTAGACCGTGCTGCCCGGTTGTACGCCTGCGGAGACAGCACCGTGATAGCCCGTAGGAAGAATGTCCGTCAGACACGTGAGGTCGCGAATTTTTTCGAGCGCCTGATCGCGATCGGGAAATTTCAGGAGGTTGAAGTCCGCATAAGGGACCATCACGTATTCGGCCTGACCGCCGATCCACCCGCCCATGTCAACATAGCCGTAGGCGCCACCAGCACGCGCCGGGTTCACGTTCAGGCAGACGCCCGTTTGCTGCTCCTTGCAAAGCGGGCAGCGGCCGCAGGCAACATTGAACGGAACGGACACCAGGTCACCGATATTGATGGTTTCGACGTCCCTGCCAATTTCAATGACCTCTCCCGTGATCTCATGACCCAGTACCATCCCGGCGGGGGCAGTTGTGCGCCCCCGTACCATATGCGGGTCGGAACCGCAGATATTAGTGGAGACGATTTTTAGAATGACAGCATGGTCAGCCCGTTTTCCAGCGGGCGTAACCAGTTTGGGAAACTCGATAGACCGGACCTCGACTTTTCCCGGCTGAACATACACGACTCCACGATTCGTTGGCATGCCTTCTCCTTGTGGTGATGGGTTTGCGGTGCCTTGTGAGTGCGCCGCGCGTACGATGAGATCTGGAGCGTCTGAGATTCTCAGAGGTCGAGGACGAGTAGCCCTGATTTGGATCGCGAGCAGCACGGCGTGAACTGGTCGTTCGCTGCGTGTTCGGCATCCGTCAGAAAGACATCACGGTGGTCTGGTTCGCCATCAAGTACCCGGGTCAGGCAGGTGCCGCACACACCCTGTTCGCACGACACGGGAACGTCGATCCCGCACTTTGCCAATGCTTCGACAACCGATTCGTCGGGAGCGATGGGGATGACCTGGCCAGAACTCGCAAGCTTTACCTTAAAACCACGGTCGGAAGACGTGTCTACCGTGCTGCCGGCAAAATACTCACGATGTATTGCCGTTTCCGCCCAACCTTGCGACCTGGCGGTCTGAATGACCATGTCCATGAATCCTTTCGGTCCACAGACATAGAGATGAGTGTCCGGGGAGGGCGCGCTGAGCACGGACGTCGCGTCGAATAGTTGCGACCGGTCGCCATCACTAAGATGAAGCACAACCTGAGACGCGAATGGAGACTGCTCAATCGTTGACCAAAATGCGAGGCGATCGGCCGAGCGCGCGCAATAATGCATCTCAAACGGCGCGCCGACATGTGAGAGCCGGTGCGCCATACAGAGAATCGGCGTCACACCAATGCCACCGGCAATAAGGATGGTCCGCTTTGCATCGTGTGCCAGGGGAAAGTGATTCTTCGGCTCGGATATCGTCAGGACGTCACCTTCCTTTACGTCCCGGTGCATAGCCTCGGAGCCGCCTCTGGAGGCCGACTCGCGCAGCACACCGATAACATATCGATGCGTTTCGTGAGATGGATTACACAGCGAGTATTGTCGAACAGTGTCTTCATTGACATGCACATCAATGTGAGCGCCGGCCGAGAACGCTGGCAAAGTCGCTCCGTCTAAACCTGCCAGCTCAAAGCGGCAAATGTCGGTCGCTTCTTTCACTTTTCGCACTACAGTAACTTTCAAGACAATCTCCTGCTTTCTATTTCGATATTTCAGTTACGCACTTCTAGAAGTTGTGCGTCATACCGAGACCAACGTACACAGAAGAATGGACATTGGTTGCCAGCGGGGTGCCGGTATCAAGGGCTGCCCCAGTCGCGTTAAACCGCTCGTACACACTTACAATCTGCAACGTCGTTCGCTTGCTCAGGAAATAGCTAGGCACGATGTAGAACTTGTTGGCGACCTGGTCGGGGAGACCATCCTGGCTGCGCTTGCCGCGGTAGTACGCGATGTAGAGATCAAATGATGGAGACATAAGCCAGTCACCGCCGCCGGATATGACTTGCGTTTGCATGTTCCGGTAAGGTCTGGCGGTCGTGTTCAAACCGCTGTCGATCCGGTTCTGGGTGAACGTGGCGCGAAGCGTCACAGGTCCCAGTTTGTAGGAGGCACCTCCCGCGTATGCGAAGAAAAGTGTGCCGATGTTGTCCTTGTATTGCATGTAGGACGCCCTCAGAGTCGCTACTCCTCCGTCATAGCCCACCATTGCGCCGGCGGAACTATTATTCGAAAACTGACCAGCAGCACCGCCGAAGCCGTACATCGCCATGCCGGTGAAACCGTACTTCTTGACCTGATACTTCACCGCGTTATCGACCCGGTCCAGACTGGCACCAGAAACGCCAGGGTTAGGACCGAAGTTGTTCTGGATTGTTGTGCCAGGACCACCAAGATAGCCGAGGCGAACATTCATGTTCGTTGCTGACGAGTTTGCGTATAGCGGGTCGGTCACATAGAACAACTCAGCGAGCGTGTTGACCTGTCTACCAAACGTCAGCGTGCCCCAGTCGTTTGAACTCAATCCAACATAGGCGTTCCGGTCGAAGAGTTTCTGGCTGCTCGCTGACGACCCGGTATTTACAATGATGGTCGACGCGAGGTTGAACACCGCGCTCAAACCACCGCCAAGGTCTTCCTGTCCTCTCAGACCCCACAGCGAAGGAAGCCACATATTTGCTGCCATGCTTACGGAGGAGCCCCCTGTCTTTCCGGTTTGGTAGACGATCCCCTCGTCCAGTCTGCCGAAGAGCGAAACGCTCGAGGTCGTCACCTGTGCGTACGCCGTAGACGTTCCGAAAGCCAACGTTGCAATCGCTGCTGCGTGAAGCCGCTTCATTGTTACTGTCTCCAGGTATTTTGATTAGTTATACTAAAGGTTGTTGTAATGTTTGTTGTGGATGTTTCCTGTCAGGGATTATTTACATCGGAAAACGCATGCGGGAACCAGGCCGCATGCGTTCAGAAAATCTGCGATCAGACGGTCGCGGAGACTGGCGTCTCTTTTGCCGCGATTTCGTTGTTCAGAAGGCCCGCCAGGGTGCGGCGAACGCGAATCGCGCCTGCGTCGGTCCCGAGCAGGACCGGACGGAGGTCCATGATGTCGACAGAGCCGACGGAGCGTTGTTGTGCTTCAAGCATCGGCTTGTCCTGCTCGACGAAGCCGATGCGCTGCCAGTCGCGTACTTTCTGGTCCGCTTCGGGATCATTGACAGCGTAATCGCGGCTGTTGCAGAAGAAGTAGTGACATGTAAATTCCGATTCCGCGGTCACGATATGTGCACTTTGAATCTCGAAAAGCATTTTTTCACGGTCGTTGACTTCGTACCCGCGAACAGTGAGTTTCGCATTGGACGGCGGATCCCAGCGTACCTCGTAAACCAGGTCGATGAGCTTGTTCGGATCCGAGACTGCGTTGGCGTAAAACATGGGGACTTTCCCATTTGGGAACGTCAGGTACGTGTAAATCGTGTTGCCGACCTGCTTGACCTCGTTCTTGATGCGAGGGAACGCTTCGGAGCCCTGATACTCCCCATGCACAAACTGGATGTGTGTGAGGTCCGTGAGATTATCAATGGCTAACTGGTAATTGCACTTGGTCAGCATGTAGCCCTGAACCGTGGCACGTTTCGGGTCGGTGAGGAACTCGTAGTCCGGAAGAGCGCCTTCGTCCGCTGAAGCAGGATCGCCTAGCCATATCCAGAACCCACCGAAGCGCTCTACCACCGGATACGCCTTAACCTTGGCCGCCTTTGGAATAGGCGCGCCGTCGACCGGGTTCTTGACGCAGTGGCCCGCCTTGTCGAAGCAGAGGCCGTGGTATCCGCACTGGATCAGGTCACCGACCTGCTCACCGAGGTGCAGTGGTACAAAGCGGTGGGCGCAACGGTCTGCGATTGCTGCGGGCGTACCGTCCTGCAAGCGGTAAATGAGGATCGGCTCGTTAGCAATGGTGCGATGGAGGAACCCCTTGTCGTTGAGTTCGTTGGTCCAACCGACCATGTGCCACGCGTTCTGAAGAAATGCCATGTCTCACCCATGTAAGTGCTCGCCTGACGGTTCTGCTGGCGTAGATCCTTTGCCAGACGGACGAACCAACCCACGGCGATTTGCGGAAGTGTGGAAACATTCTGGCTCTTTTAGACACTCTAGTCAAACTTATTGACGTTAGTGTCAATACCACTATCGTTTTCCCTGGTGTTAGGCAGGAAGTCGCCGCGATCAAGTCTGCGACAGTCGCTATTTGAAGGCTTACATCGGGCAGGTAAACTTGCGGGATACAGCGCCGTCAGGTGGCGCGAACAATGGACGAAGACATGAGCGACAACACAACGACGCGGGAACGCATCACACGGAACGCAGCACAGCGGCAGGCGATTCTTGAGGAGGCCTGTCTGCTATTCATTTCGAAAGGATTTGGCGGTACCAACATGCAGGACATCGCCGATGCCGCAGGCCTGACCAGAACTGCCGTGTACCACTACTTCAGTAGCAAGGAAGCGATGCTTGAAGCGCTGACGGAAGACGTCACGCAGAAGGCGAGCGAGCTGGCAGCATCGATCTCGATGCGAGATGAGCTCCCAGCTGAGGAAGCGCTACAACAACTCATCATCCAGCATGCTGGACTCATTCTTTCGTTACCTCTGCAGTTTCGCGTCGTTGAGCGCAGCGAGAGCAGCTTGCCGGAAGCTCACCGAAAAGCGGCAGAGGATGCGCGACGTGGGGTACTGGCACATTTCGTCCACGTAATCCAGCGCGGTATTCGTGAAGGCGTCTTCCGACCAATCGACGCCCACGTCGCGGCGTTCTCAATCATCGGGATGTGCAACTGGTGCGCTTGGTGGTTTGACGCAGGTGGCGAAGTGCCGGCGCGTGAGGTGGCAACCAATATCGCGGAGCTTGGGCTTCGTGGACTGTTGAACGCCAAAACGCCGCAAGCTCGCCCTATGAGCATCGCAGAGACTATGAACCAGTTGCGGGATGCGATGGCCGTGCTCGAGCGACAGGTGAGTCACTTGTCATCCGGCGCCACGTAGGAGTGCTCTCCGGGAAGGGTTAACGAGAACGTCGAAAATTTGACACAAGTGTCTATGCCTCGTATGATCGACTCAGATCAAACGATGGTGCCGCATCGTCGCGGCAAGATAGATGACCAAGACCCACACCCTGACGGCCGGCGCCACCGCTGGCTTTCTGAACACTGACTGGAATCCTAGAGATATCCCGGAAGGGGCGAAGACGACGAATGTCGTGCTTCGCACTGCGGATGGCGCCGCTACCGGAGGCTCGCTTTACGAACCTTCGACGCCGACCGACACGGTAGTGTGCGTTATGCACCCGCGCGAGTTCATGGCGTGCCACTATCTGATTCCCGACGTGGTTGGCGCGGGATACGCCGCCTGGTCACAATCGCCGCGGTCGGTAGGGAATGACCTTCGGCTCGAGCACGAATTTGCTCTCCACGATGTCGCCGCCGGGCTGAACTATCTGAAATCGCGAGGATTTCGCCGCATCGTGCTGTTGGGTAACTCTGGAGGCGCCGGGCTATACGCCTACTATGTACAGCAGTCCGGCTACCTGCCAGAGCAACGTGTGAGCCGAACGCCAGCTGGGAAGCCGACGCGCCTTGCGGATCTGCAGATGCCCGTTGTGGATGGTGTGGTGTTTGTCGGTCCGCATCCAGGTCAGGGGGCGCTGCTGATGAACTGTATTGATCCGTCGGTAACGGATGAAAACAATCCGCTCGCAGTCGATCCCGCGCTAGATCCCCTCAATCCAGTGAATGGTTTCGCAGGTCCGCGCGAGACAAATTACAGCGCAGACTTCCTTGAGCGCTATCGCGCTGCACAGCGAGCACGTGTTTCGCGTATTGATGATCTTGCAAGGCAACTTATTGAGCGCCGGATGTCTGCTCGCAAGAGAGTCGCGGAAGCTGGGGCTTCAGCGACCGTCGAGGACCGTCGCGTCGCGTCTCATACCCCGATCATCAACGTCTGGCGTACCGACGCAGACCCGCGCTGTTTCGACCTCGCTATCGATCCTTCTGACCGCAAGTTCGGCTCACTGTGGGGTAGTGACCCATATCTTTCGAACTACGGTGCAGTCGGTTTTGCACGCCAATGTACACCAGAGAGCTGGTTGTCGACGTGGTCGGGCTTATCTTCCAATGCAACCCTCGAAAAGACGGCAAGCTCGATTGTGCAGCCCGTACTCGTGGTCGAGTACACGGGAGATCAAGCTTGCTTTCCGGGCGATGTTGAGAAGATTTACACATCGATCGCATCTTCGGACAAAAGGCATCTTCGCGTGCGAGGCGACCATCACGGAAGAGCCTTGTCCCCGGAAGAAGAGCCGGGTCGACTTGAGGCGGGCAAGCAGCTCGCTTCTTGGCTCAAGGAAACTTTCCCCGCTCTTTGAGCCCATCGAGATAACATCGATTCTGGAGAATCTGCATGACTGCCAACGCACAAACGCGTCAACTTACGCTCCATGGCGTCGACCATACGGCACGACCCACCTGGAAGCTTCGTGACACTGTTGAGTTTTATCGAGACAAATTAGGACTGCCACTGATACACGTGATTTCGGCACGTGGTTGGGGGCCGTCGACTCATCCCGATTTTCTCCATTTCTTCTTCGACAGTGGCAATGGAAGCACCATCGCCTTTTTCTATTACCTTGGCTCCGACCAGCCGGGCGAGCTCAACGATCGCTCGTTGCGGGCGCCGGTACCCGAGGATCACGTGTTCGACGCCACGCACACTGCATGGATTGTTGAGGGTGAAGAGGAGCTTCACGCCTGGAAGGCGAAGCTGGAGGCGCAGGGGCTTAACGTATCAGTAGAAACGCGCCACGAAGTCATCGCATCCATTTACGTCCGCGATCCGAATGGCTATTTCATCGAATTCACCCGCAAGCTTCGCACGCTTGGTGAGCTTGACGCTGCCGATGCCGCGTTGACATTGCAGGCCGCGATGGAAGCGGAGGACCTTGCCGCTGCTGAAGGCCGCAGAGTCCTCAACATCGACGAATTCTGGGCGCGAAAGGCAACGCTGCTCAACGAGCGTGAGCATATCAATGGAAACGGTGTACGGATTTACGTCCCTCATCTTGACGAGTTTTCCTCGATTGTTGAAGACGCTGAGAAGCGGGACGAGTGCCGTGTGGTCCGTCGGGGTGCCTACGATTGCATCGAAACTGACAAGCCGATCGAATTCCGCCGAAAGGAGTTGGCTCTGAAGCCTGCGGTCTGGTACGGCCTGTTCACGGGTGGGGTCCAAGGTCAAATTAGTACGTTCGACCGAGACCGGGTCGTCATCGCACCGGCGACCAAGTAATTCGCGTCGATTGAAAAAGTGAGGAGACAATGGCTGGCACTTTAAGCCCTATTCAGGGCGTCACTTATCCAACCGCCGCGCGTGCGGCCAGGTCGTTTGCAAACGGAGCATGGGTGGACTCGACAGTAGGGGATGCGCTGCGTGCAACCGCGCAGGCTTTTCCAGACCGTCCTGCCTTTATCAGTGATGAGCGAACAATAACCTTTCGGGAACTCGATGAAAAGACGGAGCGGCTCGCCGCTGCGCTTCTTGACCTCGGGTTGAAAACTGGTGACCGCGCGATCTTGCAGATCGGAACGAATATCGAATCGGTCATCATTCTCGCGGCTTGCTTCAAGGCAGGGATTGTTCCTGTATGTTCACTTCCTCAACATCGGGAGGTGGAAATCGGACAACTCGCTGAGCAGTCGAATGCGCGAGGTTATTTCGTTCAAGCTGATTTCAGCAGTTTCGATCTGGTTGGATTTGCGGCGAAGATGGTCGACCGTACCCCGAGTCTGAAATTCCTGATTGTTGCGCGAGGAACTGTGCCTGGAACGGGCGATATTGAAACGCTCGTGGCAACCATGCCGCTCGAAGCGGCAAGAAAGCGCCTCGCCGTCATCAATCTGGGTAGCCAGGACGTTCTCAGCTTCCAGCTTTCCGGAGGCACGACGGGCGTTCCGAAGATTATCCCGCGTTTTCACGCCGAATATATCGGGCACTCAAGCGCGTGGATGAATCGCTATCGCATCACGAGCCAAAGCAGGCTTATCTACCCGCTGCCGATTGTTCATAACGCGGGGCAACTTTATGCATTGCTGCCTCCGTTGGTGCACGGCGTGACGACCGTCCTGATGCCAAAAGCGGACGTTGTGCGCCTGCTTGAGCTGATCGAGGTACATCGTGTCACGCACGCGTTGTCCATCGGGCCAATCGCACCGCAACTGCTTGCTTACCAGAATGTTGGCAAGCACGATTTGTCGTCGTTGCAGCTCTTCGCAACGATGAGCCGTGCGGACGCTCTCGAAGCCCACCTGGGTGTGCCGTGCTCCACCCTGTACGGCATCACGGAAGGTCTGCTGCTGGGTTCGCCGGCGGATGCTCCCGCGTTCGCCCGCCATCACACTCAAGGCGCTTCGGGTTGTCCGGACGATGAAATCCGCCTCCTGGACCCCGAAAGCGAGGCAGAGGTCGATGCAGGGCAGATGGGTGAACTTTGCTTTCGCGGCCCGTCCACTCTTGGAGGCTTTTTCGACAACCCGCAAGCCAATGCAAAGGCTTTCACGTCCGACGGCTTTTATCGTACGGGCGACATGGTCACCCGTCACGTCATCGACGGGATGACCTATGTGACGTTCGAGGGCCGTCTGCGCGATAACGTCAACCGGGGCGGAGAAAAGATTGGATGTGAAGAGGTCGAAGCCTTCGTGTGCCAGCACCCCTCTGTAGCGGACGCAAAGCTTGTCGCGATGCCCGACGAAATGTATGGCGAGAAAGGTTGCATTTTCATCGTGACTCGACCGGGGACTGAGCTGCCAGATGTTGCGACGCTAGGGGCGTTCCTGGTCGGAAAGGGGCTAGCCAAGTACAAGTGTCCCGAGCGCGTCGAAACAATTGACGAATTTCCCGTGACCCGGGTGGGGAAACTCGACAAGCCAGCGTTGAAAAAAATGATCACCGACATGTTGACGGTCGAGAAAGCCGAGGTCCGGACATGAGCACTGCGCTGATCGCGACTGAACAGATGCTGAGCCAAGAGCCGGTCGTTATCCGCCGTCGGGTCAAGTGGGGCGAATGTGACCCTGCAGGGGTGGTGTATACCGCGGCCTTCTCGGACTATGTGATCTCGGCCGCCGAACTCTTTTACGGTGCGCTCTTCGAATCGACGCCACAGCGCGTCAAACGTGAGCACGGCTTCGGTACTCCGACGCGCGGCCTGACGTTCGACTTCAGTCGTTCGCTGTGGCCAGACGACGACTTCGACATGACCGTTATCGTCAAGGATATCCGAACAAGGTCTTACGTGTTGGATGTCACAGGCCGCACTCTTGAGGGCGACATTGTCTTCGTCGCGTGCCTGACCCCAGTGTGCGTCGCGCGGTCGGAGAGAAAATCAATCGAGATACCTCCGTCGTTCCGTTCGGCGCTGGAGCACTACCGGCAGGCCTGCGCCGCCTCCGTCTTGTAAGGAAAATGCAGCATGAAAATCGTCGTCATCGGTGCCGGCCCGGCTGGCCTCTATTTCTCGCTTCTTGCAAAGAAGAGCAATCCCGAACACGAAATCCAGGTGTTCGAGCAAAACGTGAAGGGCGCCACATATGGCTGGGGGGTCGTCTTTTCGGATATCGGATTGACCTTTCTCAAAGAGGCGGATCCTGAGTTTTTCCAGGAATTCACGGCGAATCATGAGCGCTGCGACTATATGGAAGTCGTGCATCAGGACACTCATGTGCAGATACACGGCAACCATTTCTCTCGCACGGCGCGCGTTGACATGCTGAAGACGCTGCAGGACGCGTGCGAGCGGGAAGGCGTACGTGTCGAATACGGCAAGCGAATCGAGGACATCGAAAGCCTCGCTTCGCAGGTCGATCTGGTCGTCGCAGCCGATGGCGGGAACAGCGCCGTGCGATCACAGTTCGCCGACCACTTCCGACCGACTTTCGAGAAACGTCGCAACAAGTTCGCCTGGTACGGCACGCACCAGCGGTTTCACCCTGTCTCGCTCATTTTCCGACCGAACGAACATGGCACTTTTATCGCTCACGCGTACCAGTACAGCCCACAGCTGAGCACGTTCCTCGTGGAAGTTGACCCGGACACGTGGAAGCGCGCTGGTCTCGACACGGCAAGTGAAGAAGAAAGTCGTCGTTACTGTGCGGAGGTTTTCCGTCCGGATCTGGGGTCGAACGAGTTGCTGACCAACCGATCCCTCTGGTTCGAGGCGACCATCGTTAAGAACGAGCATTGGACGCATCGCAATATCGTTCTGCTTGGTGATGCCCTGCGTACGGTGCACTTCTCGCTTGGCTCAGGTACGCGCATGGCGATGCAGGATGCCATCGCGCTCCATAAAGCGGTTAGCGCGCATCCAGAAAACATTCCTGCAGCTTTCGCCACGTTCGAGGAACTGCGCCGTCCTGCGTCGAAAAGCTTTCAGGGTGCTGCCAGCAAGAGTCTGGATTGGTACGAAAACGTTGACACGAAGCTTCACCTCGACCCCGTGTCGTTTGCATACGACTACATGCGCCGCACTGGTCAGGTTTCGCACGACGACCTGAAGGCGCGAGATCCGCTCTTTGCCGCCGCCTATGAAGCGACACAATCGGAGCTTACTGAGCTGGCCCAGACAACGGCCGCGTAGGGATTTCCGGTCCTTTCTACGCGCAACTGATAACGAGAGATCAAGATGAGCAAGAGTTTTCGCATTGGACAGATTGTTCCGAGTTCTAACACCACAATGGAGACCGAGATTCCCGCGATGTTTCGCGCGCGGGAAGCTATCCGTCCCGAACGGTTTACCTTCCATTCGAGCAGAATGCGCATGCACAAGGTGACCAAGGAAGAACTGGAGGCGATGAACCGGGAAGGTTTGCGCTGCGCAGCTGAACTGGCCGATGCACGTGTTGACGTGATGAGCACCGCCTGCCTGGTTGCAATTATGGCCATGGGTCCGGGTTACCACCGAGAGACTGAGACGCAACTGGCTGAAATTGCGCGGGCTAATCAATGTTTCGCGCCAGTGATGACTTCGGCGGGGGCCTTGATTGATGGATTGAAGATGCTCAAGGCTCGCCGCATCTCGCTCATGGCTCCATATATGCGTCCGTTGACTGACCTCGTGGTTAAGTACATCGAGAGCGAAGGCATTGAGGTCATTGACTCTATCAGCTTCGAGATTCCCGACAACCTGGAAGTTGGAAAGCGCGACCCGCTTCAACTCATCAATGACGTTCGCACATTGAACACCGACGGTGCTGACGTGGTCGTTGCATCGGCATGTGTGCAGATGCCTTCACTTCCCGCCATTGAGCGTATCCAGGACATGCTGGGCATCAGAACGGTATCTTCGGCGGTATGCACAGTCCGGCGCATGCTGGACCATCTGGAACTGGAGCCTGTTGTTCCAGGTGCTGGTGCGCTTCTCGCGGGCACGGCTGCGTAAGAACGACTAACATGATGCTGCCGCTAACGGTGCGCGGCGACCAGACCGCAGAATCCGTCGGGCGCGAATGGGCTTGAATATTGTCATTCATGTCCAAGACTGCGCCGCGGGATGTGGGACTTTACGCATTGCTTTCGTGAACTGCGAGTCTAGCCTCACAAGCACCGCTTACAGATGCGGCCAGTCTTGGTGTGGGCAAGCATCGGAGCGTCAGGCGTTTCGGCGTAACGAGTTGAGTCCACTGGCTGGCATGTCTTGAGGAACTGAAAATGACGGATGTAGTGATCGTATCGGCCGCCCGTACGGCTGTTGGCAAATTCGGTGGGTCGCTTGCGAAGATTGCGGCGCCAGAACTGGGCGCGACGGTGATTCGCGCCGTGCTGGAGCGAGCGGGTCTCAAACCCGAGGTGGTCAGCGATGTCATTCTCGGTCAGGTATTGACGGCAGGTTCAGGACAGAATCCGGCACGCCAGTCGCTGATCAAGGCCGGCCTGCCCGTGAGCGTTCCGGGAATGACCATCAACAAGGTCTGCGGCTCCGGCCTGCAAGCCGTAATGTTGGCAGCCAATGCGATCATCGCTGGTGATTCAGACATCGTCGTTGCTGGCGGCCAGGAAAACATGAGTGCCGCGCCGCACGTGCTTCCGGGTTCGCGCGATGGCTTTCGCATGGGCGACGCGAAGCTAGTGGACACGATGATTGTCGATGGTTTGTGGGATGCGTTTAACCAGTACCACATGGGCGTGACTGCGGAGAATGTCGCGTTGGAATACGGCATCTCACGCGAAGACCAGGACAAGTTTGCGGCACTGTCACAAAATAAGGCAGAAGCTGCACAAAAGGCGGGGCGCTTCGATGACGAAATCGTACCCATCCAGATTCCACAGAAAAAGGGCGATCCAGTTTCATTCGTGACGGATGAGCAGGTACGTCACGGTGTGACGGCGGAGTCACTTTCAAGTTTGAAACCGGCATTCATGAAGGAAGGCACGGTTACGGCAGCGAACGCATCGGGTATCAATGACGGCGCGGCAGCCGTCGTCGTGATGTCAGCTCAAAAGGCCGAAGCACTTGGCCTGACGCCGCTTGCGCGCATCAAGGCCTACGCAACTGCAGGCGTAGACCCGAAACTGATGGGTATGGGTCCTGTGCCGGCGTCGCGCCGTTGTCTGGAGCGCGCAGGATGGAGCATAGACGATCTCGACCTGATGGAAATTAACGAAGCATTTGCCGCGCAGGCGCTCGCCGTGCACAGGCAAATGGGCTGGGACCAATCGAAAATCAACGTGAATGGCGGCGCAGTTGCGATCGGTCACCCTATTGGCGCTTCGGGCTGCCGGATTCTCGTCACGTTGCTACACGAAATGCAGAAGCGCGACGCGAAGAAAGGTCTCGCATCGCTGTGTATCGGCGGTGGAATGGGGGTGGCACTTGCGATCGAGCGGGCCTGATTGCGGGCGCTACCAAACATAAGTCTGATGCATCGACGGGCCGGGCGGTCGCATTTCTGAAAATGAGGAAGCGACGGCGTTGGCTCGTGAGGTAGGCATGGTGGGTTGTATTTTGGAAGCAAGCGTGTGGGGAAGAGTCGTGGCCGATCTGGTCGGACCACATTCAGGGCGCCGCCGAGACAGTCGGCCTCGACCTTCCTCGTCTGGGGCGGCGAGCGCCAGCCCCGGCACTGGAACCATATCGTTCATCGAATGGGAAGATCAAACTTCCGCGTTGCTTTCATGGAAAGCGTCGACGAGCGGAGTTTACGGTGAGCAGGTATGGAAACTCTGTTCCGCGCGACGGATGGGGTGCTGCGTTGTGTCCGGCAAGCCAATCCGTCGAGGCGACGCCATATTCAGGCCGTGGTATCGACGTGGATTGGATTCGCCGGCCAATGCGAATTGCGCCATCCTTGCGGATGTGTTTCGCGAACTTTGTGTCGGTGTAGCAATTGAGCACTGACAGTCAGACGAACTCACAGCAGGCATCCAGGGACAAACCGTTCGTTGCGCTAAATCGAGTCCGTTATCCTTGAGATGGCCTGTTCATCGGGTATCAGCGGTATCTGCTCGTCGCGGCCAGCAAAGGCGACGCAGGCACAGCTAACGGCACAACCGTCGCGTTAGCGACGGGCCCAAATTCTCAGTCGGCTTCGTTCCCGCTCTTTCGAATGATTGGGATGTCGGCATCTCTATTCTCCTTGCCAATATTGCTCATGATATTCGGGACGAGCATTTCGGCGAATCCTGCAACCATGGCAATCATATAGAAACCTGCATTCTCGGGTGCTTTTGACACGAAGGAGAATGCAACATCGGATTTGATTGCGAAGTACGCAAATATTGATGCGGTAACAGCAATCAGTATTCGTGAAAACCCGATTAGACAGTTAACTTTCGCGCTGGCGTCGACATCGATTTCAAGCGAAGAAAAGCTCAAGGCGATAGACATAATTCCGCCAAGTGCGCCGCATAGCGCCATGTTCAGCAGTAGTGGCGCCTGTTGCAGGCCCATGGCCCACGACAGCACACAAATCAGACACACCACGGCCATTGCGCTCGCTGCGTACTGCAGACGCCCCTTGATGGTCTTTAATTTCACGACTCGTTCGACGGCATGCGCGAGAATCGCTTTGGCAGATTCCGCATCGCCTCCGATGTTTACAGTAATCGCGCGCCCTATCAATCGATTGATGGACTCAATACTCCGAATATTGTCGGGTAGCAACGAATATATTTTCGCCAGATCCACTCCGAGTTTTTGATGCAGTGCCGTCAGCTCCTGATTTTTCTCATGATTGTCATTGATATCGATTCGGATGACTGTTTTCGTTCGATATACGACGAATTCCGGGAATTTTGAGTATATTTTCTCAACTTTGACGTTATCGTTATCGTTCTCGTTGATTTTAAAATCATACGGAACCTTGTGTTTTCGATTTTCTGCCAAATCGATTTCCGGAATTTCATTTTTAGTCACAAAATCCTCGCGTTTTATTTTCTGACCGTCGATTATGTTAGTGTATTGGCCAATCCCTAGCTGCATGAATTTTAGAGTGTCTGCGATAAATGCTCAATATGTCGAAGTGCAAAAACACCATCGAAGGATCCAGCTGGAGATGATAACTCGATATGATTGAACCAATCGCCGGCGAGTTACAATGTGATAGTGGGAGATTCACGCTCGTAGAACGATGTGTGCCAAAAAATCAGGTCACAAATATGGGGAGTAGCAGGCATGGCCAGTTTCATCACGCGCGTCGAACTTCAGAACGCATCAGCCGAGGACTATGAGAGGCTTCACTCCGAGATGGAGTCGCGCGGATTCAAAAGAACGATATCCGGAAAAAACGGAACAAGTTACAAGCTGCCGACGGCGACGTATAGCCTTTCGTTCATAGGAACCGCGAGTCAGGTGAGCGATCAGGCGCGAAATGCCGCGAATGCGACTGGCAGAAAAAACTGGATCATTACCACTGAAGGTCCGTCGAGCTGGTATCTGCCAGAGGTATGAAGACATCAAGCATCAAGGTTGGCGCGTGAGGCTATGCCTTTGCTTAAGGTCTGATGGTCCGTCAGGATCGGCGCTGCTGTCGCGATCGACAGGGGGCCTCGGTTCATCCGGACTCGGCCCATACAGTTTTCATCTTTGCGTTTGGTGACACCTGATTCCCCGCTATATCGAGACATGGCGGCTTGCCAGTTCGTATGTAGGCTCCGCATGCCATACATCGCCTGATTTTTTGTGCGGGACCACTTCGTTTGCAAGGGACAGGCGCGAACCCATTCATTAGCAGCTACGATTTGCAGCAGTCGCGCGCCGTTGGGCCTCCACAACCAGAAAAAGCATAGATGGGGACTAAAGGATGTTCAGGACAATTTTGACTTTCCTTTCTGGTCGGCTAACGGGCTGTGCTGAGCCGAGAGCACGGCGCGAGTTGGCTAAATGGACAGGAAAAAACGCTACGCTCAAGAATTTCCGCTACGGGAAATTCCGTCGATTCCTGATCGCAGGAACGGAGCATCCGATCCTGTTTGCGTTCTTTGTTGGTACGTGTTCAGCGATCCTCGCGTGTATTGTTGCCGGCCGTTGCTGGTCAAGACCGGGTTGGCTCCATCTACCCGTTTTGGCAGGGCCCGACCTCGACCCGAAGTTTGATCCTGCCGCGTTCGCGGGCGTGCCGTGGAGCGTCGAGGCCACGCTAGTGGCGATGGTGTACCCAATCGTTCTTTCATTTATCGCTTTGTTACTTCAGCGGAAGGCACATTCCGCAGTGGCGCTGCGAGTCTATGTACTCGATTGTGCTGTCGTCCCGGCAGGCGCCAGTTCGATTGGATTGTTGCTCGCGTTGAGCGTGCAGTACTTCGCGTCTCCCTACAGCACATCAAAATTTCTCGCTCACAATGCCCTGTTTTTGTTGCTCTTCGATGGAATCTGGTTTGCGGCAAACGTCCTGTTGACTGGATTTTTTCTCGGTAAAACGATTCGGTTCATTCAGGAAGAGGAGCAACAGCACGCTTATACGCGCGTCGCAGTCGACATCGCGTTACGCGCGGATCTCGTGTCGACGCTCAAGGAGCATATTATCGTCGACGCCCCGTATCGGGACTGGGGATTCGCGATACCGGCTTCGGATCGAACAGCGAAGCCGGAAGTCCATATGGTCGATGGGGGGAGGGGAAGTCCGTCGGTCAAGAGGCGTATCAGACAGCAACGCGTGCTCCACGATGTGCATCTGAACCTTTTGAGGGTCGTTGCAGCCCTTTGGGCCCGTCGCGCGAGTCGACATCAGTCTTCGGGACACGGTCGGCAACCCACGCTCTATTTCACGCCGATAGTCGGAGAGGTCGATACTGACGAAGTCGTCTTGTGCTCGGTTGAGAACGGTCCGGCTCTCAACCTCTTTGAGCGCGTGCTGGTCAGGGCAGCATTCAGTTACCGTCGCTCCCAACCTGGTACGCTGTCCCTCACTACGACAAGGATGCTTGAAGAGATCGCGAGCGGCGTAACGACCGCTGTCGAAGCAAGACGATTCGAGACCGCCGCGGCGACTCTGCGCGATGTCTTTGAGCTTCACAAAACGCTCCTGTCAGCAAGTGCAGTGGGTGGGCCGGAGAACGAGAGTCTTGCCACGATTGGTGTGTCGCCCTATGGCTGGGGTCCTTCAAGCTTCGATGTCGAATGGCAAAAGCCATATCGCGAGATTTCCCGCATGGCGGTCAATGTTCTTGCTGAGGACCTTTCTGTCTTTAGTACGATTGGGATTTTGCCGGCGCGCATTGCCTCGCAGGTATCGCCCAAACCCGAAAAGCTGATCATCGATACGATGCTCATCAGCATGAACCTCGCTTACCATCTGAATAAGTGGTGGATTCGCAAGGCCGACGAATCACTTCCCCATGGCCCCGGGAGATTTTCCGGTTTTCTGCCTCCCCAATACGGAAAGCCGTACGAGCAGGCGCTGATTGCTTTCATCGGAGGATGGGGTCACCTGCGCGTCAACATCCCGAAAACTGACGTCGCGACTGACGAGGAAATCTGGTCCGCATTGGGTGCCCGGACGTCTGTCTACGCCAGACACATTGAACATTCAGCTGAGCTTTTATTGAAAGCAGTTTCGCGCGGAGATGATGCTGCGTCCGAATGGTTTCTCGATAACTACCTGAAGTGGTGGGGAAACAGGGGTGACGAGTTATCGTTCGATGAAATGGAGCGCTTTTCCCGCCCGAAGTTTGGCCTTTCTCTAGCATCGAAGAGCTGGGGTGAGGTTGCCGAATTATTGAACGACTACGAACAGGTGGTAACGTCAGACCGCGCTAAAAGCGCGCTAAATCTCGCGTTGCGTCGCTATTGGGAAGCAATGAGGTTGTACCTCATACTTTTGCTCATCAGCAAAGCAGGAGAGGCGCAGGGAGACCACTCGCGAGAATTGCGATTCGCTGCAGCGCTTCTGATGGGTGAGGCCCGGAAGCGTGGGGGACGTGTCGAAAGCTGGGAGCTCAACAGTATCGATTCGGTCTTGAAAGCTCTCCTTGACGCGGAATTTGACGATTACGGCGACATGCGCAGGATCGATGCATTTGCGGAACGGCAGCGCTGGGACGATGAACCGCCGGAAGTTCCTGGCTGGATCTACGGATGGTCGGGCGGTTCGACGGATTTTTCATCCATGCGACGCGAAGCATGCATTCTATTGGCTGCTTTAAGTGCGTCTCGTACCGTGCGGGTCCCTGAAAGTACCCAGCGCATTGAAAGCTGGTGGAGAGACCTCGAAAAGCTGGAGGTTGTAGCTACCTACTGTGGTGACCGCTATCAGCAGGTCTTGTCGGACGAGTTCAACACGGCGTCCTCGATCTTTTCCGCGCTGTGTGCAGAGCTTGGCACCGCCCAGACGTTCAAACGTGCGCGAGTTGCCGTAGCGCGTGCAATGAAGACATCGCGAAAGGTTGCGCGGCACGAGAGGTTGATAACGCTGAGGTCTCGCGAAGTTGATCAGCGTGAAATCGCCCGATTAGCGGAGAACATCGCGGTTGCGTCGTTCGGAAGTGATGGATGGCCTTTGCCATTGGGCACCCGTCTCTCGTTCGTAACGAAGGCGACGACTGATTCGCTCGGATACTTCGTAGATGTTCCCAAAAGCCAGTTCATCGATGCGAGCGGTGAACGGAGAAATGGCGAAATGGCGAAAGCGATCGGAGCGTCCATCACCATGAAGTCAGTTGCATCTGCACTATGGTGGCATCTCGACGCGCATGCTTATGCGCCAACGAACTCGCCCGCTATTCGTAACAACTACCAGGCTACGGCGGAAGAGACGCAGGAGTTGGTGTCGGTGATAGCGAAGCGTTGTAAGGAGTTGATGGCTGCCGGTATTGAACCAGTCGTGATCGTGGGACGGTCTGCAGTCGGTTCATACCTGCGGCCTTATCGATGGGGTGCAACTCGAAATCAGTTTGCACTACCGCCGGACATTTTCTTGCGACCTCGTGATCCTGATGCTGGCGAGACGGGATTCGCTTATATCAACGATGTTCCAATATATGAGTTAGAGACTCCGAATGCGGACAGTTATGTGATCCCGCGGCTGGATCTGTCGACGCTGGAAGTGACCGGAAAAGATGCATCCAGTGCAATTCGAGCCAATTGGGAAAAATTGAGCGATGAACAACTCCGCATAACCATCAACTGGAACGTCGCATTTCAAAGCTCACACGGCGACTGTGAAATTGCAAATGTCAATGGCTAGTCGAGCCGTTGAATGTAGAACGGTAAGTGTGGCTGCGCCGTTTTTTCTTTTCTCCCGGCGCATGGCGTGGCATAGTTCGGCTACTTACGATTAAAAACGGGAGAGGAAAGTGACCACCTAGCAGAAAATTCAGGCGCAGATCCAGAAACTGGAAGCGAAGGCCCAAGTGTTGATGTCTACAAAATCGACGGGTGCGCTAAATAAGATACGGGACTTGATGGCAGACCACGGACTGACGATTGCCGATATTGACGCATATGTCGGAAAGAAGCGTGGTCGAAAGGCGAGTGTCACGGTTGCGCCTACGCGAACTGTCGAGGCGAAATATCGTGATCCCAAAACTGGTGCGACGTGGTCCGGGCGTGGGCGTGCACCTGGCTGGATTGCTTCGGCGAGAGATCGTAGCCGTTATCTGATCGCTGAGTCCGAAGTCGCGATAACTAAGGCCACGTCCGTCGCGAAAAAGGCGGGGAATTACGTTCGGGGCCCGCAGCCGGCAAAGTATCGGGACCCTGCCAGCGGTGAAACCTGGAGTGGTCGAGGGCGCGCACCGGCTTGGCTCGCTGGTGTAAAGAACCGCGATGCGTTTCTTATCGACGCAACCGCAACCCAGGCGCCAGAAGTTCCAAAGGGTTCGGCAGCAAAGGCGTCGCCCGTTAAAGCGGCTTCGCGTAAGCAGGCAGCAAAAAAAGCTGCGACGACCAAATCGGTGCCTGTTTCGACAAAACGCGCAAAGAAGGTGGTGGCGAAGCGTGCATCCGTGAAAGCTGCTCGGACGCGTAAGGCTGTCAGTGCGAGAAACACAGTGACGCCAGATACGCCCGTCTCGGCAGCGGCGACCGAGGCAGCAGAAGTATCGTCGCAAGCGTAGAGTCCGATTTATTGGACGATTCAGGGCGACGTGTGCCGTCGTCCTGAATCGCAGCGAGGTCAGTCTTCAGGAAGCTGCCAGGCAAGACCATCGAAGCGGAAAAGCCGGTCGTCCGGCTTCAGCTCTCGTCCGACCGTTGCTTCAGCTCGAGCGTTTCCCAAAGCCTTTTCACGATGCGATCAGCATCTTGTGGCGTTCTTGCCGATTCAAGAGCTGTTTGAAGGTCTTCGCGCGTCAGAACTCCGATGCCAAGGGAGTGCGCCAGCGAAGTGTCGGCGAGTACAGCCAATGGGCGTGCGGAGACGATTACAGGCAGGACGCGAACCGGGTTGTGGCCAGCAACCTGTAAAGACTGACGCACAGAGGCGGCGCGGTCAGCGAGCTTTCCGAGTTTTCCATCCTTGTTCAACTGTCCGACCGTACATTCAACAAGAATGAGTTCGCCTGCAGGAGTCGATGCGACCAGATCTGGGCCGTTTTCGAGAGGTTTGCCGGAGAGAGCCTCGACTGAAAACCCTAGCATGAACAGCAACGCCGCAACTCCAGTCTCAAAGTCTCGGGAAAATTTCTGATGATGATCTTCGTCCCAGAGATAGCGGCGCAGGACGTTTAATCCTGGATCAAACGTAGCATGTAGGGCGTAGCGAAGATTTGGCACGCTTCCCGGATCGCCAATCCATCCCATGCACTGAGGTATTTTGTCGTAGCTGGCAAAACACCGGATCACGCTGCTCTCCGGGATCTCCACCATCAAGCTACCTCGCTGGAATCCTGCTTCGTCGTTTTGCCAGGTCAACTGTGTGCCAGTGTATTGTATGCGCTGCGCGCCCCCGTTCTTGTTGGCGATTGATAGACCGAGTGAGACTTTTGAAACGTCCATGCTAGGTGATACGATGACCGCCGGGTAGGCAACAGTGCCTTTGACGAGGCTGGTGAAGTCGATCTGCACGCAGTTGTGAGCCGTGATTTCGAGGAGAGATGTGTGTCGTCGCAACGGGACGTTGTTGACCACTATTGCGAGCTCTTCCATTGAAGAGAACGGTGTCGAACACGCACGCAGCTCGGCGATAAGAGGCGACTCGTCGAGGTAAAGCTGTTGGCGGGAACTGGAAAGTTCGAGCGTCATTGTGCGCGATTCCCCATCACTGAGACCAGACTTCCATAGTTGCAGGTAAGTCGAAATCTCTTCTTCGGTTTCGAGACGCAAGCCAAGTTCGCCAAACGGAGTCTGCACACGCTTCGATGCCAGGTCGCGAACCAGTTGGTCAACTGCGATGTTTGCAGGTTCAAGGCTAAAACAACCTGCAACTATCGAGTCCGTCTCGAAATGTAAGGTTGGCCGTGATGCCGGTCCGTTAGGCAGGATCAGGTGTCCGTGGAGCAAATCCAGCGAGCCTTCGTGCTTTAGCGCAACGAATGAAAGTGTTGCCGCACGATACGCTTCCTTCCAGGAGGAGATCGTATTCAGGAAGGTATCGATATTGGCGGAATTGTGCGGCGACATCATCAGAAGTTCCTCTTATTAGCTATTAACGCGGGATAGCGATGCGCGTAGCACTCGGAAGCGGAGCAAGAGTGGTACTCCGGCATCCCTAAAGATCGTGTGTGTATAGCAGTACAAGAGCGTGAAGCCTGTCCACCATGACGTTTTCCGTCCAGGTGAGAGCAGCGCTCGTTATAGTCGCTCATCACCTGAGAGTACCTCAACAGCTTGCCAGTATTTTCTTGACGAGCTTTGCGTGGTCTGAATCGAAGTGTCTCGATGATTCATGACGCTTGATCATCGCAAGATAATGATTGATGACGTGTCGGAGGTCGAAGCCGTATTCAATGCACGCGGCTTTAAGAGCATCGATCGTGAAGCCATTGTTGTGCAGTGTGAGAAGGACACTCATGAAACGACGGTCGGGAGAGACGTAGTGGACTAATGCCTCGGAAAGCTGGCTCCCCAAACAAACGCTGGTTTCCGCGGCTTCACATGGGCTAACGTGTGCAAAAAGCGTGACAAGCGCGTTGCTCCAGAAATCAGGTGTCGACGGCTCTGTTTGTATCGCGTCGCGGACACATCGCTCGACCGCATGCCAAAGATTTGTCCGCTCATGGCAATCTACTTGGACCCTGACTGCGGCCACGGCTATGGCAACGAAGAATTGCGCCGCATTGTGCTCGGCATGACCATTGGAATGTCGGAGCCAGTTTCTCTCCCGCGTTCGTCGTAAGCTTTCCCACAGGCGAAGAATCCATCGATCTGGTGCCGCGACTTTACTCACTATATGTGCGGAGAGCCTGCTCAGGAGATGCATCTGCTCGGTCAACATCGACCCAACACCCGGGTAGTCGATTTCACTTTCAAACAGATATTCGATCGGTGCTGCTACCTGGCCATGTTCTGGCTGAACCTGATGGGCAAGTACCGTTGAAGCGGCGATTGCTCGGTACACACGTTCTGATCCACCGGCGGCAGCAACCCATTCCCGCCAATCTTCGCGCGGTGAAACGCGTTGTGACAGTTCCTCCATCAGAAACATCCGCACATCAAGGCAAATCCCCAACGCTTCCTTGGATGAGCGGAAGCGCTTTCGAGCTCCTCCAACCATCACGCTCCTCTCCAGCCATGCCCAGGCGAGGGAAGTCGCGTCAGTTCTTGAGAAAAGTGCATCCAGAATCTGGTGTGCTGCTGAACGGAGTTTTGCGAAATCGGAATCGAGTTCGTTGGGCTGGCCTCTTGGAGCGACCTTTAGATATCCTTCGTCGTCGAGCACAGTAGCGTCGATCGCAGAATAGGCCTGCTCAAGGGCTACGGCAGCGAGCGAACCCGACACGAGGAAGGTTCCGGCGTTGTCGAATGCAGGTGGCGACGCCCGGAGCATCAAGGCGATGGACTCGGGCGACCGTCCGTGTTCACCGGGTCGCAACGCGCGCTTGACCAACGAGGGATGTGGCAGGTCCGTCAGCAGTGCGAGGATCTCCGTGCATTCTGCTCTGAGTAAGGCATTGACAACAAACGACCATCGGATGTTCGCCCAGTTATCGAGATCGTGCTGCCAGGCGACATCAATGGACGGGGCTGAGGCGAACAGCTCGCAATCCCGACGAATGCTTCGTGCATACCTGCCTGCAAAAGAAAAGGCCAGGTCAGGGTCGGCTTTGAGTTCGTCGACCCCTCTGCGGACGTGTGCAAGTGCGGCCTCTCTGCCAGAGACGTCCTCGCGCAATCTTTGGCAAAGATGTTCCTCAAACGCTTCCTGAGCTCCGAGCTTGTCCAATCCATAGAATCGGGGACAGACCAATTTCCCGCTGGCCAGTGTCGTCAGGAACACAGATACGATGGACTGACCGAGCAAGACCGCTATGCCCCACTGGCCAGGGTGAATCGGACCTTCCTCAAGCCAGACCGGTCTTTCCACGAATTCGGCCATGTCGGTGAGGCCTGCTTCACGCAAACGGGCCGCAATTTCAGACGTGTCTGTTCGGCCTGAATCCACGCCGTCATCGTCAGACGAGAACTCGGCTACCCACCATTTTGAGAGCGCATCATCGATTTTCTCTCGTGGCGCCGAATCAAGGAGAGCGCGAGCCGCCGCAATTCCGTCTTCGCCCAATCTTCCATATAGTTTCATTTTTTCCCTCGGAGCATCACGAATTCCTGCAAGAATTGAATTGCGCTGATGCGAACTGCTTCTCAGGTTTCATCTGGTGGCGGCTCCAGTCGTTTGGCCGCCGCTTCTTTGTACGCCTTCCAGTAATCGCCCAGTGCGGTTGACCGACTCCAGACTTTGCTTACGAGGCGGCGTATTGCGAGGGGGGCTGGCAACAACACCATGACGC
The DNA here is from genome assembly GCF_003121405.1 of Paraburkholderia sp. C35. GTDB lineage: Bacteria > Pseudomonadota > Gammaproteobacteria > Burkholderiales > Burkholderiaceae > Paraburkholderia. The sequence goes on from NZ_QBUY01000009.1 coordinate 133,124, forward strand.
CGATTCGTTCTCCAAGTTCGTTGAAGCTGGGGCCACAGTGCCAGACCGTATCGTCGACGATGAGATAGCGATCGTGGATGATGGAGTCCACGCCACCGGGCATCACCCTTACTTGTGGCGACGAGACGTTCGGGAGCTTTGTAAGGTGCTGGAGGTCTGCAGCGAACACATCACCTAACAGCGTCCCAGGTACGGAAGCGTCGGGCGCCTCTCCTAGCAGACCCCTCAGGCCTGTCAGTATCTTGACGTTCACACTCTGGTGCGGATTGCGCAACGCAAACTGCCTCGTTTCCCGTGGTCCGAAAAACGGATCGACCAGCATTACTCGCCTGCGAGCACCAGCGACAAGGTGAGCCACAAAATCTTCGGCTTCCTGCCGGCGATCGACCCTTTCCTGGTTCGTAGGATTCACAGACGTCACGCCAAACAGCTTTTGCGGAGCATCGAATCTCTTTCTGCGTAGGCGTGTGCGTTCGCGTAGCCTGAAAAGTCTGATGCGAGCTGAATCAGTCGCAGCCTGGCCAACAAGGATGCTTGGCCCTTTTGTCTGATTCGCTACGGTGAAAGAGCTTTTAGGCTTCCTTCGCCCACCCGTAGGCACACGAACTTCACGTTGGCTGGTAACGAGGCCGATGTCAACTCCGACCTGATTCAACCAGGGCAGTGGTTCGACGAGACGTAGAAGCCCACGTCGAGCGCATATCACGGCGTATCCAACCTGGTCAGATGGTTGTGGGTACCGAATCGCGGCATACCCAGTGGAATCGAGTTTCAATACCTCTAGTGATGACCAGCCGCTGACGCGTCGCTGTGCGACGATAACCGACAGCGTCGACAAGTCAGCGATGCCTCGCTGGCCGTTGCGTCTGGGCGAGCCGTATATCGTCAAAGTTTCGTTCCCCCCGTCATCACTTTCTGACTGGAACGTGGCAACCTTCGAGCACACCGGGTCGGGAGCCACGAGCGCGAGGGCTCCCAACCATTCATCGTGCTCAAAGGGATCGAAGTTAAGGTTGTTGAGCAGCCAGTCGCGAAGTGCCGGCGAGCGCCCCAGCGCACGGATTGACAGAGGTACTTCCACCATCGGAACTTGCCGTTGGATTCTGGGACCGTCGTGCCACGGGAAGGCAAACGGCAAAGCGACGCCCACGCTGAATTGCCCGTATGCGGGTTCCGCAAGCAACGCCACCGCCTCCGCGGTCACCATCCCTTCGAGGTCCAGCCTGACGTCTCCCCGTGCGGCGGCTTCATACCAATCGAGCGCATCTCGTGTTTTGCATTTACGGGCGGTGAATCCGCATGTCCATCCTTTGTGACCGGGGATCGGCCATGGTTTTGCTCCAGCTGACCACCCGGAAGGAGCTGACATATCGAACGGGAACAGTTCGACCCATGCGAATAGGAGGTAATGCTTCTTGTCGCCGCGCGCGGTCGCCAGGCGAATCAACGCTTCAGGATAGTCCTCGACAAGTTGTTCCTTCCATTGAATAACCGCATCATTCATATCTGGTCCTTGAGTTGCCGTGGTATCGGGCTCGCGAGGAGAGTGAAGTTCACAAGCGGTATTGAAAGCGTCGAGGTTGGCGCGATGGAGCGCGGTTTTGGGCCACGGTGGCTGAGTGTGCCAGTTGCCCAATGTCGTGGACAACGAATCCCGAACCGGCTTCCCCTGCGAGAAAGGCTCGTGCGAGCGCGAAGAACTCCTCGTCGGCACGTTGTTCAAGCCTTTGACGCTGGCTTGAGACGCAGGCCAAGGTGTAGCGTTTCTGGTGATCATGTGTCGTAGACACCTTCCTGACACAGGACTCTGTGTCAGGCTTACCTCGATAACAGTTCTCCCCCCAAAAATCGTAACAAACTCTTTACTGTGAACTGTTGCAGATTCAGAACTTTTTTACAAAAGATAGCGAATGGAGTTTATTCCTGAATTGTGCATTTGCACATTTCAGCGTCCGGGGCAATTCTTTGCGACTTTCATTCGAAAGTACAGTCGAGAAATGAGTTCCGGAGCGAAGAGCGCGATCAGATAAAAAACTTGCCTTTTCTAGACCATATAGTCTACACTAGCCACTGGGATGTTTGTCGTGATGAGGTTGGGCCAAGCGGATTGGTCCAAGGGTGTCGACTCCCATATTCTGGCAGCGAACTTTGGCGTGCTCCAGAATATTGAACAGCCGGCCCGAGTGGCCGGTTTTTTTTGGCCAGGTGCTATTGAGGTAGGTTGCCCGATACATAGCGGGCGAAAAGGCTTCGGGCGGTGCAAGGACTCGGTCGTGCCGCCGATGTCTTAATTGCTCGAAGAAAGAGAGGGGGAGCTAGAGCGAACCTTGTGCTAACCGCTGAACGGTCAGTCTGTACTAGACGGCATCCGTCAGTTCGAACAATGCCTTGCGGAGCATTTTCGCACGCGCGCGTCCGAAATCAGCTTCGAACCCGCTTTGCGCAGTTTTCCATTCAACTGACGCAAGCTGGTAGAGTGTTCGCCCGGCCTCCGTCAGTTGGAAACCAAAGGCTTTGCCGTCGCTCGCGTTCTTTCCCGATGTGACGTAGCCGTCCCGTTGCAATGGTTTGAGTGCACGTAACAGTGTCGTGCGCTCCATGACCATATGTTCAGCAAGTTCGGCCATTGTCGAACTCGAACTGCCTTTGAGCTTGCCCAGGATGGTGTATTGAGCGGCAGTGACACCGAGTTGTCCGAGACGGCGCTCATATAGTTGAGTGATATACCTCGCTGCCTGGCGCAAAGCGAAGCAGTTGCAGTCGTCGAGCAGGGAAGAGTTAGCGTTCATGTCGGTAGCTTATGTAGACGCAATGCCATACGAAATAAGGTTTTTCCATGAGTCAGCTCGTGTAATAGGCATTGTATTACGATATGGTTTGCAATGCTGATCATTGATGATGCACCGAAAACGTTGCAGGGTTCACGAGGTCACCGAAGCTCTGACGGAAAGATTGCGAACCTGCGGTGGGATGGTGCTTTGTCAGTCGTCCCGGTCTTTTTGTGTTTGCTTATCAATTTGATGAAACGCGCCTCATCAAAGAAGCTGACTCGATGGCAATCGCTGGCGTCAATATTGCGCGTCGCTGTGCGAGAACCGAACTTCGAGACGCATCAGTCTGTTGCTATTTTTGACAACATTCGGCGATGCTACTTCTCTTAAAATCGCGGCTCGGATTTTGCGAGAATGGAGCAAATCATCAGCTGGATATTCACTGCGCTGACGCGCGCCCTAACGTCGTTCGTATGCACGATCACAGCACGGCGTAGTCCACGAAACGGAACTGGGATAAATCGCCGAGAGCCTCAGGCTACGCGAGGTTGGTCAATAGTCCTTCTATCGGCAATTGCGGGGATGCTAATCGGAGTTGCTTTGAGTGCAACTGAAACAGCGCTCCTTTACCACGAGCTGTTCTCCGCTATGCCCCGAAGTATCGTGCACGCATTGGTTTCGTTGCTTTCCGTTTAGGCTGGTCACGTCAGGGGCCAGCTAAACGCTTCGGCTGATCAAATCTGCAATTCAGTTTCACGATTCCGATTCTCGTGCGACCCAATGTTTGTTTATACAATCATATGGGAGCTGCAAGATAGTGGAAAATTTCGCAGCGTTACGTCATGTCGCCGGGTTGTGAGATTTGATGTGGTCTGATATTCCGCTTTACACCATCTACCTTTGCGGCTTGCTTAGGCGGCGTTAGCGAGAGTGGTCGCGTGATCCGGTATCAGTGACATGTGCAAGCACTGAAGGAGCGAGAACTGATGTCGACGAAGATCACTAGTCTGTCTATATTTGCGAGCATATGCCTGATCAGTGCACCCGTCTTGAGCGCGAATGCCCAATCGCTTGATTCGGCGCTGGATTGCCAGGCCACTCCGCATGCGTTCGTCAGTGACCTGATGCGGGATCACAAAATCGCGCCAACGCCTGTTCATGTCGAGTCGAACTCGGTTAACGCGTTTAGGACTGTGGACGGCGGTGACGTATCAGCCTTGGGTTTCAACGTTGGCGCCGTCGTAGGCTATCAGGCAAACGACCCACTGTTTCGCAGCGGGAAAGGTCGGCCGATCGAAAGGCCGCTTTACGGCGTCGTTGTCTCAGCGTCGGTCGATGCCGTTAGCGCGAAGCTGCAAGACGCCAAGTTGCACGCGACAGTTCATCAAGTTGTTCCGATGGTGATGACAGCGATCGTGTGCGAACCTCAGTAGGCGCAACCTTAGTCAACACATCGTTTCGCGAATACTCTTACGGCAGGCGCAACCCGTCGAGGTTAATCAGTAGTCTGGTCACGCTCACGAAAATATTCTCCGACTCTGAATCTTATAGTTTGCCGACTTGAGACCTATCGAGCCGTCGCGCAAAGCGGTCTGTTGTACCGTCGCGTCGCAGTAATCCATAGTAACTAGTGACCCTCTATCTTTCATGGACTATATGGTCTATCATGCGGCCATGCTGACTTGCGACAGATTTTATTTTCAGAAAGCATTTTGAAATATAAAGGACTTCTTATTAAATAGAAGTACGGATAGTATTCAACCAACCCTCTCTCAGGTTCTGGTGTCGCCCTCGGAATGCACCAGAGCTTTTAAGCCGGCCCTATGGTCGGCTTTTTTTCGTTTGCCTTGAAAGGGATGCTGTAGAAGCTCCGCGAAGTCAGTTTTCAATTGCGAGCCCATACAGCGTAGTTCGGCGATGAATAGTTCGGTGATGTGCGAGCGCGTGAACACTTCATTAAGTGACTTATTCGTCACATTCCGAGGGAGTTGCCATCAGGCGAAGCTCTTACCGATACCAAAGAGCTTCGTATCAGAATTACCTACGGTTTATCAAGCGCGTTCCAGCAACTGCACTACGCCGTCGATTCCCTTGACCTCCCAATCCGGCGTTTGCCCCATCTCTTCGAAGACTTTCGCTGTGCGGTTGATCCAGCAGGTCGGGAAACCGAAATGTCGAGCGCCGGTCGCATCCCACGCATTAGATGAAACGAACAGAATCTCCGAGCGATGAAGGTTGAGTGCCTCCTCGGCGATGTTATAGGCACTGTCGTGAGGTTTGAAGATGCGCGCGGGATCAACACTCAACAGATAGTCAAACTTTTCGATTAGTCCGGCATTGCTGATGACGGATTTGATTGAGTCGGGTGACCCATTAGACAGAATCGCCAGCTTAACGTTTCGATTACGGAGCGTCCTGAGCGCATTTGGAACCTCTGGGAAATAGTCGAGCTTGAGATACGTGCTCGATAACTCCTTATGAAGTTCTTCCGACATTGCCAATCCCAAGGAGCGCGTCGTGTACAGTAATGCGTCCATAGTGAGCTTATGAAAATCAACATAGTCATTCATGAGACTTCTAAGCCACGAGTATTCAAGTTGCTTTTGACGCCACATCTGGCTAATTTCTTTGCCTCGTCCAGGGAATGCGATGTCGCACTGTGTCGCAACAGAGTGCACATCGAAAAGCGTTCCGTAGAGGTCGAAGGCGATAGCTTTGATTTGCTGCATAACTTATCCCAAAGAAAAGGTTAAATATCCGCTTGCGAGCCGGGACACTGCTTCGCTTGAGCGAATCTAGCGTTCCCTGCGCTGCGGAAGTGGCGGATCGAAGAGCAAAAACATCGGCTATTGCAGGAAGTAAAAGGAAGTCAGGTATCACCGCTCCGATAGTGGGAAGGTGTATTACCCGTCCATTTGCGAAACGACTTCCTGAAAGCCTTTGCATCGGAGAAGCCTACACGTTGAGCTATCTCCTCCATTGGAAGCCGTGTATCCCGAAGAAATTCAATCGCCAGTGATTGACGAACATCGTCGAGTATCGACTGGTACGGAAAGCCGAGTTCGGACAGCCGACGGTGCAGCGACCTGACAGACATGCCGACTCGTGCGGCAACATCTATCGCGGAAGGGAATGGGCCCGACGCGTTGAGTATTTCCGTGCGTATTCGCCTTGCCAGGTCGGGCATGTCGACGCGTTCACACAGAATTCGCTCGCACAATTGCTGGCAGACTTGTGCGGTGATTGGATTCGCGTTTGGACACTTCTTCTCAAGTACCGATGAATCGAACCGCCATTCCATATACGCTGAATCGAATTCGACGGGGCAGTTGAATAGCCGCTCGTAAGCTCTCCAATGCGGGGGCGCGGAATACGTTAAGCGCATTCGTTTAGATGGGAAGGGTGCCTCAAGGACGCGGCTAAACAAGGCTGTGATCGAGCTTCGCCAGAATTCAGCAGCAAACGGAAGAAGCGGGCCCAGTTTTTCATACCCGCTGCTTCGAAGAACAACGTCGTCGCCGTCGGTTAAATACCGAACCTGAAACATTGCGCCGGCCAGCGGCAGATAGTCCAGACTGATCTTGAGGGCATCGGCAAATGTCTGGCTGCTCAACATGGCGTACCCATAGATGCCGAAGTCACTTATGCGCTGGCGGGAACCGGCAAGAAGGCCAATGTCTGCGCGTGGCGCCAAACGGATGGCGTTCTGAAAAATGATGAGCCGCTGATGATAGGAAAGTCTCGCATTAGGGTCTTCCAGTGCTCGTGCGGCCACATCAGACCTTTCGAAGAGGGCATCGACAGATACACCTTCTGCGGCAAGTTCTGCTGCAAGGGCTGCGAGGCCGAGCATGGTGTGCTGCGGGTGATTTTCGTCTCCTGCTTCCGCGAGTGGCCATGATGAGGTTGTCATTCGCATCTACCTGTTTGATTGACTGACGTGTTGCATATTGCAGAGAGCCGTGGATGGCACTATTGAACCCCTGATATTGGCAGGATAGGCCGTTGTTGAGCGTGGTGAAAAACAGCATAGTTTTATTAACGCGTTGTAGCAAGCGATTCATGCAGTAAGCAGTTTTCGCGCGTTCATTCAAACTTGGAGACATGAAGTGAGTTCAGTTAATTTTTCTATTGATGGCGCAGTAGGCGTCGTCTCGCTCGCGAAGCCACCTCACAACCTGCTCGACGACGCTCTGATTCGCGAGCTTCTCGACGTCTATCGACACGCTGTCGAATCTAAGTGCCGGGCGATTTTGTTGCGCAGCGATATGCGCCACTTCTGCGCTGGGGCTGAGATGCAGGGATTTGAAGATGGTCGAGTCGAGATACAACACAACGAAAAAGATCTCGCCGAGTATCTGGATGTCATGGAAAACACTCCCATCCCGACGGTAGCTGCCGTGAATGGCGGCGCGCTTGGAGGAGGGCTGGAACTCGTCATGACCTGCGATATGGCGATAGCTGCTGACACTGCGTATTTCGGCCAGGTCGAATCCATGGTCGGAGTGCTGCCGTTGCTGGGTGGAACGCAGAGACTGGTGCAGCGGGCGGGCGTTGTTCGCGCGAAGGAAATTGCGATGATTGGTCGTCGCTTTCCGCCTCAGGCTTTCGAGAAGTGGGGAATTATCAATCACGTCGTCCCCGAAGCCGAGCTCCAGCAGGCTTCGCTGTCCCTCGCACGTCAACTGGCCTCCGGTCCGACAAAGATATTGGGCGGTATCAAGCGACTCGCGAACATCTCCGCGCGTGAAGGCGTAGAAGCAGCGGACGCCGTACAGGTTGAAACCAATCGGGCGGTCTGGGATGCAAAGGACCGCAAGCGTGGTCTTGAGGCGTTCGTGACTACCGGTCCGGGCACCAGCATTTTCGAAGGAGATTGATCATGTCGGCACCACTCGAAGGGCTCTGCGGTGTCGACTTCACCCGTGTTCTGGCAGGTCCACTTTGCACAAAGACGCTGCTCGATCTGGGCGCTCAAGTCACCAAGATCGAACCTCCGTCTGGCGATGTTGGTCGTGCTGGCTTTCCGTTGATCGGCGACTTGTCGGTCTATTACATCCAGCAGAACGCTGGAAAGCGGAACCTGAGTATCGACCTTAACTATGCTGAAGCACGCGAAATCGTGTCGAGGATGTGTGACGCCGCGGACATCATCGTGGAGAACTTTCGGCCAGGCACGCTTGAGCGATTCGGCTTGGGTTATGACCAGGTTCGGGCAAGAAATCCTCGGGTCATCTATGCCTCGCTAAGCGGATATGGCCAGAACACTTCATGGAAGAATCGGCCTGCCTTTGCACCCACGGTACAGGCCGAATCGGGCCTCACGGATATTGTTGAGCAGCATTTTGGTGATGCGCTGACCGAAATCCGAAACGACGCGTGCAGTCACGCGGACGTATATACCGGCATGCAGGGTGTGATTGGCATTCTCGCTGCACTGGAACATCGCAACCGTACTGGAGAGGGACAGCATGTCGACGTTGCGATGGCTGCAACCATGCTGGCGGTAAATGAGCGCTTGGGTGCCCAGCTTTCCGATGTAGATACTCAGGGCGAACCGACGATTCTATCGGCGGTAGATTCGCATATTTACACTTTGCCCAACGGCGTGCGCATCACGATTGCCGGCAGCCCCGTGTTCACTCCGATGTTTCTGCGTTTCTGCGCGATGATGCGTCGAAACGATATTCGGAAGGATCCGCGGTATGCCACTGCTCTGTTGCGTCGTGAAAATCTGAGGTCACTCCTTGCAGAGATACAGGCATGGCTCGCAACTTTTGAAGACCTTGACAATCTTCAGACGCAGGTGAGCGAAGCTGGGCTTGCGGTTGGTGTGATCCGCAGCACTAGCGACTTCGCTGAGATGGACTGGGTCTCAGAGTGGGGCGCCCTTGTAGATGTCGATGACCGCGCTGGCGGGACGGTACGCATGCCCGGAGCTCCCTGGCACTTTAGTGCGTCGACCCTTCCGACGCCCGGTCTCCCGGGTTTTCAAGGCGAGCACAATGCCGCAGTGCTGCGAGACGAGGGGTTGGACGATGCAGCGATTGCTGAGCTCAGGAATCGCAAGATTTTGCTGAGCAGACGTAACCCGCTTGGGGCCTTTGATTGATTCGTTAGATGACTTGGTACGCAGGAGCAAGAATGGAAAGCCAGCTTAACCACACTCACGATGCTGCAGCACGCAGTTGGGTAGCAGCGGCAAACCTGGACGGAACTGATTTCCCGATTCAAAACCTGCCTCTTTGCGTGTTTCGAAGGCAGGGGGAAGGGAAGGCATTTCGGGGCGGCGTAGCGATTGGTGACCAGATTGTTGATCTGGGCGCATTATCGGAAGCGACGTTCCCTGACGAAATTGATAGGGCTGCAATCAGCGCGGGCGCGCAGCCTGTGCTGAACCGCCTCATGGAGATGGGCCCGAACGCGTGGCGCTCGCTGCGCCACACCCTGTTTGCTCTCCTCCATGAAAAGGCTAACGACAGTATGGTTTCTGTAGTCAAAGACTGCCTTGTGCCAGCCATTGAAGCCCAGTTCGCCGTGCCCGCCCAGATTGGCGACTACACCGACTACTACACGTCTATCGACCACGCGACGAACATCATGAAGCTGTTCGGCTTCGATGGTGTCGGACCCAATTTCCGTTGGATACCACTTGGATACCACGGAAGAGCGTCCAGTATCGATATCTCAGGAACTTCCTTTTATCGCCCTGTTGGGCAGGTATTACAGAGCGGCCGTTCTGAACCCACCCTGAAGCCATCGGAAAAGCTCGACTACGAACTCGAACTGGCGATATACATTGGTCGAGGCAACGTACGAGGACATGCGATAAGCGTAGACGATGCAGAGAATCATGTTTTCGGAATCGGGCTTCTCAACGACTGGTCGTCCCGCGACATCCAGTCTTGGGAAATGAATCCGCTTGGTCCGTTTCTCTCGAAGAGCTTCGCGACCACGGTTTCTCCGTGGGTCGTAACGTTCGAGGCATTGGCACCGTTCCGAACTGCTCTCCGACGGTCTGAGGGAGAACCTGAGGGACTTCCGTATCTCTCATCTGAGCGCAACTCCAGTCTCGGTGGCGTGGATATTCAGTTGGAAGTCTGGATGCGTAGTGCGCGTCAGCGGGCGGCACAACTCGCGGCAACCCGTTTGTCGACGACGAGCTTCCGGCACCAGTATTGGACGATAGCCCAGATGGTCTCCCATCACACTATCAACGGATGTAATCTGCGGGCGGGCGACGTGCTCGGGTCGGGAACGATTTCCGGACCCGGCGAGGGAGAGGCCGGAGCGCTTATCGAACTTGCTCGCAACGGCGCGAATCCCGTAGCGCTTACGTCGGGCGAGGAGCGGAGTTTTGTGCAGGTCGGAGATGAAATAACACTTCGAGGCTATTGCCAGAAGCCGGGGTTCGCGAGAATCGGCTTTGGTGAAAGTCGGGGAGAAGTTATGTCCGCACGAGTCGATGTCCGTTGACGATCAGAATCGGAACGGCGACCGTTCCGTTTGAGCCGGCATGCGCAGCAGATTCATGCCGCAAAGCATTCGATACCTCGCTAGAGGTATCGAATGCGATTCATTATGTCGAAACAACAAACCATGACCGCGGGTTTGCCGTGCTCGCAAATTCCTGCATCGCGTTTGAGTATTCATTAGCTCATCTGAATCGGCAGGCGAGTGCAGATCGAAGTCTGTCACTGCGTCTGCTCCACCCGTACTAGCACGAGGTCAACTTGAGATGGTCTGAAAATGCTGTTCGATCGCATGGTACGTGCGCGCCGTCTAACTGGCTTCGACCGGTAGCGAAAAGCTGGAGATTGCCGCGCGAAGCTGGCTTACCTGGTCCTTCAGCGAATGGGCGGCGGCAGCCGATTGCTCGACTAATGCGGCGTTCTGTTGGGTGACCTGGTCCATCTCGCCGACAGCCCGGTTGACCTGCTCAATACCTGCACTCTGTTCTTGCGATGCATAGTTGATTTCATCGAGAAGCTTGGTCACCCGTTTCACCGAGTTCACGATCTCATCCATAGTTGAACCCGCCTTCGAAACCTGGGTTGCACCAGTCTCGATAGTTGTTGTCGATGTCCCGATTAGTGCCTTGATTTCCTTCGCGGCCGCCGCGGATCGCTGGGCCAGGTTGCGCACCTCTGCCGCGACCACGGCGAAACCACGTCCTTGTTCACCAGCACGAGCTGCCTCCACGGCCGCGTTCAGCGCGAGTATGTTCGTCTGGAACGCGATCCCATCAATGACGGTAATGATTTCTACGATCTGACGCGAGCTTTCTGTGATCTCGCCCATAGTGCGCACGACGTCGTCTACTGCCTCGCTTCCGCGCAACGCGTTGTCCGCTGCCTGCTGTGCAAGCTGGGCCGCATGTTGAGCGCTCTCAGCATTCTGCTTTACGTTGACCGTCATCTGATCCATGCTGGATGCAGTTTCCACCAGGGCTGCTGCCTGCTCTTCCGTCCGTTGCGAAAGGTCGGTGTTGCCGGCAGCAATCTCGGTTGCTCCAATGCCAATACTCTCTGCACCATCCCGTACACGGGTCACAGCAGCGACAAGTCCCGATTGCATGGTTGCGAGAGCGAGCAGCAAGCTAGAGTCATCCGAATTTCGTACTGAGACATTCAGTGACAGGTCACCACCTGCAATGCGCTTTGCGGTCGCGACGGCTACCTCCAGATCGCCGCCAAGCGCTGACCGGATACTACGCAAAACCAGCAACATCAGCGTCGTTGTCGCGGCACCGATGATTCCAGTAATTAAAAACCAGTGAACCAGATTCTGGTAAAACGCCGCTTGCACGTCGTCTGTGTACATACCGGTTACGATCACCCAGTCCCACGGCGCAAACCGCAAAGCGTAGCTGGTCTTCGACGCGGGTACGTCGCTACCGGGCTTCGTGAGCACATAGTCAACAAAACCTCCGTGAGAGTCCTCGGAGGCATGCGCAATCTCCACAAAGATGTGTTTGCCGTTCGGATCGGCGAACCCACTAACATCTTTTCCGACGATATTTTTCAGAAAGGTATGCATCACCATGATCAGCTTCGAGTCAGCAACCGACATCACGGACATGTATCCGTCGGTTCCGTATCGCATGGATGCGAGGACTTCGAGTGCTTGCTTCTTCGCATCTGCCTCGCTGATAGTGCCTTGCTGAGACAACTCGTAGAAGTGGGCGGAGACTGAGCGAGCCTGTTCGACTAGTGAAGCGAGCTGTTCGCGTCGGTCCTCAATCATTGAAACACGGTTGTGCCATGCCCCGAACCCGCAGATCATAAGAAGGCTGACCCATGTGACTGCGATCAGAAGTACGAGTTTTCTATTGAGCGTCATTTCGGGACATAGGCGAATGGGAACCACTTTGTTTACGGCCACCGCGATGACAAATTAAGGGGCTTCACACCTATTTAGTATGAATTATTTTGAACTTGGTTTGTTACCTCTTGGTATCAAGTCGCATCGAAAGGCTCCGGGCGCGCGCTAGCTGCTTCTTTGACAATATCGTCGCGAACCGAAGGTTTCTGCAACCGTAAGACACGATAGCGGGCCGCAGGCGGCGCCCCATGCAGTAATTCCCGTTCGTCGACGCATAAGACGAGATGACGGAGAAGCCTGTGTTCGTGCTCATAGTCGGATGAAAATGCTAGAACGGGCAGAGGCGAAGCCAACTTTCCCCGTGCTGCCGGGTAGGGCGGCAGCGTTATTGGCTCAAGATTCGGGATGCCCGGATTGGCGCCTGGGAAGATGCTTGACATGTAAGGATCGTCTCACGTTGCCGAGTCCGCCCATGTCTTGAGTTTCGGGATTGACAGTCTCGGGTCAGCAGGCCAGATAGATCTCTCGGAGTGCTGGATTAGCGGCGCTTCGAGGGGTGCATCGCGCGATGCACGGCTTGTAACCGTAGTTTCCGGCAAACGTCGTCGGAGCATACTGACATTCCATGCCCCGGCAACGGCACTCTTTAACTAGCGAAATCTCGCATCATGTTTCGCGCGATGACGATCTGCTGGATCTGCGTAGTGCCTTCGTAAATGCGAAACAATCGGACGTCCCGATAGAATCGCTCGATAGCATAGTCAGATACATACCCAGCTCCGCCGTGAATCTGGACTGCGCGGTCAGCGACTCGACCACACATTTCAGATGCAAACATTTTGCAGCACGACGCAAGCGTCGAAACATCTTCTTTGTTGTCTCGCCGCCTTGCAGCGTCCAGAACCATGCTACGTGCGGCGTAAATTTCGGCTTTGCTATCAGCGAGCAGTGCTTGAATCAGCTGAAATTCGGCGATCGGCTTACCGAACTGCTTGCGCTCCATCGCATACCGCAACGCGTCCTCAAGCATTCGCTCTGCAACTCCCACGCAGATCGCAGCAATGTGCAAACGTCCCTTGTCCAGCACTTTCATTGCAGTCTTAAAACCGACTCCTTCGACTCCGCCGATAAGGTTTGCTGCAGGAACTCGGCAATTCTCGAAAATGACGTCACTCGTATGCGCGCCTTTCTGCCCCATTTTCTTATCAATCTTTCCCAACGACAAACCTGGCGTGCCTTTCTCGACGATAAACGCCGAGATGCCACCCGCTCCCTTGACGGCCGGATTCGTGCGTGCCATTACCGTGAACATTCCGGCTTCAGGAGCGTTTGTGATGAAGCGTTTCGTGCCGTTGATTACGTAGTGGTCGCCATCTCGAGTTGCGGTCGTGGAAAGCGACGCGGCATCCGAACCGGAGCCTGGTTCAGTTAGGGCGAACGAGGCAATCAATTCCCCCGAGGCTAGCTTCGGAAGATAGTATTCCTTTTGAGCAGGGGTGCCGTCGACGATGATGCCCTGCGAGCCTATTCCATTGTTAGTCCCGATCAGTGAGCGAAAGCAAGGGGACGTCCTGGCAATCTCGAACGCCGCAAGAGCTTCCTCTTCCATCGTTAAACCAAGGCCGCCAAATTCTTCGGGGATCGACAATCCGAAGAGTCCCAATTCCCGCATCTCATTTACGATGTCATAGGGGATAGCGTCTGTCTCGGCGACGTGCTCTTCAGCGGGCATCAAGCGCTCCCGAACGAAACGAGCGAGCGAGTCCAAAAGGATGTTTAGTGTTTCCTGATCGCGAATCATCGATATTTCCCAGCCATAGTCGGGTACGTCAGTCTCAAATGTAGTGTTGTCATCTTCGGCCATAACGCGCAAGCGACGCTTAAGCCAGCAATAGCTCCTCACACGGTCGATGCCCGCCTTTCCGTGCATGATCCCGGCGCCTGCTTGTGCGCGTTCTGCACAAGTTTGATCCGACCTTATGTTGCGAAGGCCTTGGGCGGCGTCCGGAACACGGGTGGCGGATGGCTTGAAGCGATCCTGTCATACCCCGACGAATCATGTCAAATCTTTGTCGATGATGGTTCGCCATGCAGACCATTGTATGTGTTCACTTTTAGGTGAAATTCGACAAAAACTGCTGATTCGTCTGCAAAAATTCCCTGATATATGGGCCTTTCATGTACGTCGCCGATATATAGATCGGCTAGATCCGCGTCAATTACAGACGATTTTGTATTGATGGTTCGCTATGCGGACCCTTGTTTTGACAATTCACTGATGCAATTTACGAACGAAGTTCACTGCGATGCCCGGGGCGCTTTCCGGTATCGGCCACCGGATTGTCGTAGGTTCCGGAGGCTTGGCGGCCGGTTAAGAACTTGGAGACCTGAGCGGAAATAACGGGAGCGAACGGTTACCGACGGGCGATGGCGGGTTTCTAGCAGTAATCGTTGAGTCTGCACAAACCTGATCATCGCGTTTAAAAAGGGTGACTACACCCGATATCACACGGGAGATATCGGATGCGCAGTCGGCGGCGGTGGCGTGGGCGAAGGACGAACTCGAACCCATCGTCGCAGAAGATCTAGACTTCATGGCGAAGAAGAAGACGATGGCACAGCTCGGCCCGAAGGGCGCACGGATGCTTTCGGGGCTGCTCTACGCGAAATACCGGCAACTGCTTGAAGCGAAGTGCTTTCGGGCAGGTGTCGAACTGATTCTGATTGACCCGGCCTATACGTCGACCATCGGTGCGGTGAAATACGCAGCGCGACGAGGCTGGAGTGTGCATGCTGCTGCAGCGGGCGTAATCGCCCGACGCGGACAGAAGCTGAATGAACGTCTGCCGCGCACTGGAATCGATGTACGGGTTCCGGTGCGGGGTGGTCATCATGCCCTCGAGCTACCTGCAGGAAAAGCCGAGATTCGCGTGTGGCCGCCTGGCGCAGCATTCATGCAGCGTACAGAGGTGCGATGCACGAGCGCTGGCTCGCCACCCGGGGCGGCAAGCCGCACCGGAGTGCGTTGGGCATCACTGGTCACGGTGGCAACGCCGTGCCCCTCAGCTGGGACCACCGTTACCCCTGCGACCCAAATCTGCATGAACAGATTTGTGCACCATTAAAGTAGCGGCGGGGAAAAACGACTCGCTCGCGACGTTTCGTGATCGCTGCCGGAAGGTTGGGTGGCCTGTCGAGACCGTCGCGGTCTGCGGATGGGCGCCGGACGATGCGTAACTGAAGTGCAGTTGGCTTACGCGTCAAACCGAGACCAAAAGCGGCAGGGACGGGGTCTCGCGACCACCGTGCAGTTATAGGAGAGTCGCTGTGCGCGATCCTCTCCCAGTATTGACGCCTACATTGTGGGCCGCTAGGCAAGCGGTCGACCATCGGTCATCCGAGCATGGTCAGCTCAAACGCCAGACACTTTAAAGTGCTGTCGCTGGCGCGACGCCACACTGAGAAGTCCGCCTGCTCGAAGCCTTTATCCATCGTTGACGCTTCGACCCATCCTTCGTGCAATGTGGTTCCCGCGACGGTAGGCGAGATCGTGCCTCGTAGAAACCGTCGCGCCCAAACCAGAATCAGGTCGCCACAACGACGGGTCTTCAAGTTCAGTGTGTCCATCACCTTCATTCCCGCGGCAATCTCCAGGGCGATGTGACCGTCCTTGTCAAGGAGGGTGCCGTCGGGCAGCGTGACGAGGAAGCCGTCGTCGTGGAAAGGTTCGATAGCATTTCGGTCTTTAGCGATGACAGCGTGCGCCCAGGCATCAAACGCTGCCCGTATGTCCCGCAAATCGTTTTCATTGTTCCAATCCGTTGATTGATTCACTTGCCACTCCTGTGTTTTGAAGATTGTGTGAGGCAATTCTTCCAATGTCGCCAGCCTCAGGTAAGAGGGCAGGCTGTGGCGCATTGGGAAAGCTGTTCATACGGGGCCAATCATATGATGGTCGAAACACAACCAGCGGTCACCAGTACGGCGCCATGCGGAGGCATAAGCGATCCGCGAACCGCCCACCAGACCGTTAATATCTTCGAGAGAGGGCATATGCGCGCCCATGTCGCCTTCAAACGATTCAGCAACGTTTGCAATTGTCAGCGATACGATCGTTTCCCCCACCTGTTTGGCGGTGACGCTTTCGATGCTGATTTCCGCGCTCTGCATTTTTTTGTCTGCTTCGATGAATTCTTCTTTGTTCAACCGCAGGTTGGGGTACGGCCGAGCTGAAAAGCAATAGTCTGATGCGAGATTTTCATCCAGCCACTCGAAGTGGTGTACCCGCAGCGCGGTTGCCCAGGCTTCGTATCGCTCCCGAATCATCAGCTCAACGGCGTTTTCTTGATTCATCCCTTGTCCTCGTTTTTGCGCCAAACGGTAGTCGGCTCCCGAATCGATGCTAGGGAGTCAAAAAACCACCGGGCGAGGCAGAACGGGTAGGGGATGTCGTCGATAAGGGTGGGTCAACGGGCAACTTCTCCAAAATAGACAAACCCCCACCACATTTC